>JAZDFE010000001.1:0-27015 GCA_043808175.1 Candidatus Omnitrophota bacterium
TTGAGTCTCGTCACCACTCAGGAATCCCCGGCGTGGATTCCCTCGTTCGCCCTCCAGTCCTCGCTCCTTTGCTCCGCAAAGTCCCTGCCCGCTCGTCCTTCTATCCTTGTCTTGCATTCTTTTCTCAAATGGTGACAAGGATTGCCCCAATTTCAGATCCTCTGAAATTGATAGGTATTGGGACTAGCGTGCCTCGTCTCAACCCTTCGCCTTCTCTTAAGAAACGGAGGCGGGAAGTGTGGTGAGCCACGCTAAGGAGGCCGAGAGCCATGGTTTCACATCGAGGCCGACGCTCGCGAGTGAAGCCATGCCTCGGTGGGGCATGGCGAACGTTGGCGAAACACACTTCCCGCCGGAGTTCTTAATTGGTTAAAAACAGCGCTCGACGGGGTGGGGGCTTCTCCGTAAACTATCTCATCATGTCGATCCCAACGGCAGTATCCATCCAAGTAAAACCTTTGTGTCCGCTTTTCGGGACCTGCGGAGGATGTCAGTACCAGGACATTCCGTATGAAGAAGAACTTTCCCGAAAAGAGGCAATCCTTAAAGAGCTTCTTACGGAGGAGCTCGATCTTCCGGAAAAGGTCTTTGAATCGATCGTGCCGTCGCCGGAATCCTATTATTATCGGAACCGCCTTGATCTGACACTGCGTAAACGGAATAGCGGAGAGAGGCAGATGGGTTTTATGCTGCCCGGGACGCAGAGGCTCCAGGAAGTCGCGGTCTGCCCCATTGCCCGCAAGGAGATCAATGATTTCCTGCCCGTCTTAAAAGCAGAGGCGGTCCGGAAATTGCCGGAGGATTATCGGGTCGCGAATCTGGTGGTTCGTGTCGGGGAGGAAGGCAGGGTGTTCTGGGGCGGGATCGGCCGGCGCTCACTTAGGATGAAAGAAAAGGATTATTTTTGGACAACTGTGAAGGGCCGCAAGATCTTTTACGCGCTCGACACATTCTTTCAGGCGAATCTTTCGATTCTGGAAAAGATCCTTTCGAGGATCGAAGGTCTTATCGAGTGGCAAAAGGATACGGTTTTCCTTGATCTTTATTCCGGCGTCGGACTTTTCGGTATCACGTTGGCGGATCGCGCCAAAGACGTGGTGATGATCGAAGAATGCCGCGACTCCGTGACCCTGGCCCGGTTCAACGTCAACCATCACCGATTGGCGCATGTCAAAATACTCGAGGGAAAGGTCGAGGCGCATCTTCCGGAGGTCTTGAAGGAATGGCGCGGCAGACCCTGTGTGACCTTGATCGATCCACCGCGCGGAGGTCTTGCAAACTCCGCGATCGAAACGCTGGGCGAGGCGAAAAGCCTCGAGTCATTATTTTATTTGTCCTGTTCGCCGGAATCGTTGGTGCGTGATCTGAGACACCTGTCGCGGGTGGGCTGGCAAGTCAGGAAGATCATGCCGTTCGATTTTTTCCCCCGGACGCGACATCTGGAGACCCTGGTATGGCTCGCGCGTTCCTAGTCCCAAATCCTATCAATTTCAGAGAATCTGAAAATGGGGCAACCCTTGTCAACCATATAGGAAAAAAATCGAAGACAAGGGTAGAAGAGAAGTACGACTCCGTCGTTTTCAGTGAATGTTTTGGGAACTCCCATCCGGTCGAGATGGAGATCGGATGCGGGAAGGGGAAATTCCTTGTCGCCCGCGCGATCGAAAATCCGGGGACCAACTTTTTCGGGATCGATCGCGTGAGCAAATTCATGAACATCGGGAAGACGCGCGCTCAGAAACGGGCGCTTCCCAACATCCGGTTCCTCCGGGCCGAGGCGCGGGCTTTTTTGACCGAAGCGGTCGCTCCCTTAAGCGTAAGTATTTTTCATCTCTATTTTCCGGATCCTTGGCCGAAACGCCGGCATCAGGCCCGCCGCGTCTTCACGTCGCAACTTCTAGAGCTTCTTCATGCGCGGCTTGTGCCGGGAGGGTTGGTCGAGATCGCGACCGATGATAAAGACTATTTTGCCGCCATGCAAAAAACCATAGCGGCTACGGCGCAACTCTGGGAGAATGTCCGCGAAGCGGTGAATGAAAGGATCCTGGACGGAATGAATAAGACAAACTACGAACTCAAATGGGCGGCCAAGGGCCGGTCCCTTTACTATACGGAGCTTAAAAAACGATGAGGATCGCACACGCCCTGGCCAGCGCAGGGCTCGGGTCCCGGAGGAAATGCGAGGTTTTTGTCACTGATGGCGCTATTTCCGTGAACGGCGAGGTGGTGCAAGACCTGGGCCGGCAGGTGGATTTCCAAAAGGATACGATCATGTACCGTCACAAGGTCCTCCAGCCCGCGCCTCATATTTATTATATTGTGAACAAGCCCGAAGGGTATGTGGTGACGGCCGAGGACAGGCATGCCAAGAAAACGGTTTTTGATCTCTTGCCGAGGCATCTTGTGAAAGCAACGCGCCAATCCGCCACGAACCGTGTTCGCGTATTCCCGGTGGGGCGGCTGGATAAGGATTCCTCGGGTCTTCTCCTGATGACCAACGACGGCGAGCTTGCGAACCGTTTGATCCACCCGCGTTTCCACGTCGAAAAGTGGTATCAGGTGAAACTGCACCGCGCCTGGGATGCGAGGGACCGCAACAAGGTGTTGGAGGGTTTTCACTCCTACGACGGTTTTCTCAAGCTGGAAGACATCCGGCCCATTTCGCCGAGGATCGTCATGGTGGAACTTCGCGAGGGAAAGAAACGCCAGATCCGACGGGTGCTGCAACGATTTGATTATGATGTTGTGATGCTCAACCGTTTTTCCTTCGGGCCCCTGAAGCTCGGGCATCTCGCGCCGGGCCAGGGCCGTTTTCTTACTTCTTACGAGGCCCGCGAACTTCGCAAAGCCGTTGATCTTTAAGAAATATGTTCCACGATCCACGCGCCGTGGTCCATGTATTGCGTCTGGCGTGTCCCGTGGCCCGAGCCGTTTAGTCGTCGCGCCTGCTGGCAGGCGCGAATTACTCCTCGATCATCTTTTTTGGGGGGTGATAGAAGAGATGCTTTTTCGAACCCGCATCCTCCATGATGACCACCAAATGATCGTCCACTGAAAAGGCCGGATGGGTCCGGATGGCTTCGGCCCTGACACCCTTGCCTTTCAGAAAATCCAGAAGGAATTCCTGCTCGGGTTCTTTGAGGGTGCATTTGATCTCCAGGAAATCCCGCACCAGATACTCCCATATTTGTTTTGAGACGACATTCATCGCGATACCTCCTTTAACTGTTTTCTTGTGCTTAATCCTAACGTGTGTCCGCGGTCTTTGAAAGGAAGGAGACCTTGAACTTTTTTTGGAATCTACTATTGATAGGGTTAAGAGGTATTTAAGGGCGTGTCCTTAGGAGCAGAGGCGTCACTTTTTTCCAGGAAAAATTTTTAAAATAAATTTGACAGACAAGGAAGGATGAGCTATATTACTGCTATTACTCTATAGGGTTACTAGACTATGATATCCAACAAGACAAAATATGCTCTCAAAGCCGTCCTGATGCTTACAGGTAAATACGCCTCGAAAGAGCCTGTTTTGATCGCCAAGATCGCCGAAAAGGAGTCCATCCCGAAAAAATTCCTTGAGTCGATCCTTTTGGAGCTCAAGCATAAGGGGTTCCTGCAGAGTAAGAAAGGAAAGGGCGGCGGGTATCTTTTGGCTCGCTCGCCGAATCAGATCAGCTTCGGGGAAGTGATCGGGATCTTCGAGAATCCTTTTAGCGCGTTGCCTTGTCTGGACGTAAGGGCGAATCGCCGGTGCGACGAATGTAAAAAAGGAAACGTCTGCGGGATCCAAGCGGTGATGCGGGAGGTCTACCGGATCACATCAAGCATTCTGAACGTGACATCATTCCAGGATGTTTATGACCGAATGCGAAACACGAACCAGGAAGCCATGTATTTTATTTAAATTCCAAAAAAGGAGAAACCAAAATGAGCAAGATCGATAGCAAACTAAAAGTTGAAACGTTGGCGCTTCACGGGGGGCAGGAGGCCGATCCCACGACGGGTTCCCGGGCCGTTCCTATTTATCAGACGACCTCCTACCAGTTCAAGAACACGGAGCACGCGGCCAATCTTTTCGGGCTTAAAGAGTTCGGGAATATTTATACGCGCCTCATGAATCCCACGACAGACGTCTTTGAAAAACGTATCGCGCTTCTCGAGGGCGGCGTCGGAGCGCTCGCGGTCTCAAGCGGACAGTCTGCGATCACGATCGCGCTCCTCAACATCGCCCAAGCAGGGGATGAGATCGTTTCCGCGGATAATCTTTATGGTGGGACGTACAATCTTTTTCATTACACCTTTCCGCGTATGGGAATCCAGGTCAAGTTCGTGAAATCAAATGATCTGGAGGCGATCCAGAAGGCGATCACACCGAAGACCAAAGCGGTTTATGCCGAGTCCATCGGAAATCCTAAGCTGGATGTCGCGGATCTGGAAGGAATCTCCAAGGTCGCGCATAAGAATGGCATTCCGTTCGTGCTGGATAATACGGTGTCGCCCTATCTCTTGCGTCCTTTTGACCACGGCGTGGATATCATCGTGTATTCCGCGACGAAGTTCATCGGCGGGCACGGAACCTCGCTCGGCGGAGTAATCGTGGACTCCGGGAAATTCGATTGGACGAACGGGAAGTTCCCGCTCATCGCAGCGCCGGATCCGAGTTATCACGGCATCAATTTTGTGGAGGCCCTGAAACCGCTCGGCAATATCGCCTATATCATCAAGGCGCGCGTAACGCTTTTGAGAGACCTCGGGAGTGCGCTTTCTCCTTTCAACTCGTTCCTGTTCCTGCAGGGTCTCGAAACACTTCACCTCAGATTGCCGCGGCATGCCGAGAATGCTTTGGCTGTGGCGAAGCATCTTGCGAAGCATCCGAAGGTGGCGTGGGTGAATTATCCCGGGCTTCCTTCGAGTCCTGAAAAAGATCGCGTCAAAAAGTATCTGCCGAAGGGCACGGGCGCGATCCTGGGGTTCGGGATCAAGGGCGGCCTTGAAGCCGGGAAGAAGTTCATTAATTCGCTCGAGCTCATTTCGCATCTCGCGAATGTGGGAGATGCGAAGACCCTCGCGATTCATCCGGCGACGACCACGCATCAGCAGCTTTCTGCGGCGGAACAGCTCGCGACGGGCGTGACGCAGGATTTCATCCGTCTTTCGATCGGTCTGGAGCATATCGACGATATCCTTGCCGACATCGACCAAGCCCTCAACAAAGCGGCAAAGTAGGATGGGATGACAAGTGATAGCCCGAAGCATAAAAGAGGCAGTATCGTCAACGATTCGATCGTAAAGGAGATCGTAGGGGTTCTCGCTTCCATGAAATACGGAGACATTGTCATCAAGGTCCACGATTCCAAGATCATCCAGATCGAAAAGACGGAAAAAGTCAGGTATGAAACATTTCATAGCGTGGAACAAGGGGGTGGCATTTAACAAGACCCTAGACTTTTAAGTCTACCGGACCACCGGCTGACACAATGAAGTAACAATTTTAAAAATTTCGCCTTTCCGACCAGACCACTGGATGATAGGGCACACAAGATCGGACAAGGAGAAAAATAAAATGAAGAAGTTCATTGTGTCGGGGCTCGTCGCCCTTGTTTTTAGCTGGCAGTTTACCGGGATCTCGTACGCGGGAGTTCCCTTGAACAACCTGGAAGGTGTCGGGGGTATTGCATTCAATCCGTTGGCATATCTCGCCAATGCGGGAAGTAAGTGGAAGAAGGAAACGCCGGTAACGCCGGAAGAAGCAAAGCCTGAAACGGAAAAAAAGGCTTTTAACGATTATGGGTTGCTGGAAAACGTCAGCAAACCGCAGGCCGGCGCCTGGTATGTACGACTACCGCAATCGCATGTGGACTGGACCGCTCTCGGATCCGCTTTCTCGCTCTATGACCGGGTGGAAGTTTCGTACGGTTGGGAAGCTGTGGCGCCGCATGGGAGTAAGACGATCTACAAGAATAACATCGGCAGCAAGTTGCTTTTGGTTCCGGAGAACGCCGGGGATCATAAGTTCATCCCCGCGATCTCGATCGGCGGCATTCTGAAGAACACGAATAATGTGCTGAGCGATACGAAGCATGTAGGCTTTGATACCTACTTGGTCGCGACAAAGCTGATCAAGGAAACACCGCTGCCGGTGCTTTTGTCGGGCGGTTTGTTAGCGACGAACAGCCGTACCACAGGTGTTTTTGGTTATGATCACAATTACCGGTTCACTTTGTTCGCTAACGCGGATCTGATCGTTTTCAAGAATTTGGCGGTCGGTTATGAATACAAGCAAGGCGCCCAATTTCATGGTTGGCATGACGCGGATTATCAGGATGTTCATGCGGCATGGTTCATCAATGATAAGCTGACCCTTGTCGGAGCTTGGGTGTATGCCGGTAACGCCAAGAGCACGAAGGCGGTTGGGCTTGGGGATGGCTTTACGGCGAGCCTTCACTATGCGTTCTAAGCGAAATTTTTCAAAAGAAGTGCTTGCAATTAAGGGGTCAAAATTATAAAAGGGAGGTCCTTATGAATGTTTATCAGGACATAACACAAACCGTTGGAAGAACTCCTTTGGTCTGGCTAAATCGGATCGGCAAGGATTCGGGCGCGCGTATCGCGGTAAAGCTCGAATCCTCCAATCCTCTGTCCAGCGTTAAGGACAGGATCGGGGTCGCGATGATCCATGCGGCCGAGCAGGCCGGAAAACTCAAGCCGGGCAGTATCATCGTGGAGCCTACAAGCGGCAATACGGGCATTGCGCTGGCTTTTGTGGCTGCGGCACGCGGTTATCAGTTGATCCTGACCATGCCTGAGACTATGAGCTTGGAACGCCGGCAACTTTTGAGGATCCTGGGTGCCGAATTGGTTTTGACCGAAGGACCAAAAGGTATGCGGGGCGCTGTCGAGAAAGCAGAGGAGATTGCTAAGACGATCCCCGGGAGTTTTATTCCCCAGCAGTTCAACAATCCCGCGAACGCGGAAATCCACCGGAAGACCACTGCCGAAGAGATCTGGAAGGATACGGACGGTACCGTGGATATTTTTGTTGCGGGGATCGGGACCGGGGGCACGATCACCGGTGTCGGTGAAGTTTTGAAACAGAGGAAGCCTTCTGCTAGAATCATTGCCGTGGAGCCGGTAGATTCCCCCGTGCTTTCGGGCGGGAAGCCGGGTCCTCACAAGATCCAGGGGATCGGAGCGGGATTTGTTCCCGGGGTCTTGAATACAAAGATTTACGACGAGATCATTCAAGTCCGTCACGAAGACGCGGGTGCCTCCGCGCGGCAATTGGCCCGGCAGGAAGGGATCCTGGGAGGGATCTCGTCCGGTGCGAATGTTTGGGCTGCTGTTGAGGTGGCCAAACGTCCGGAATCAAAAGGCAAAACGATTGTGACGGTCATCTGTGATACTGGGGAAAGATATCTCTCCACGTGGCTTTTTCAGGAGTTTGCCGGATGACATCCAAAAGTAGTGGAGTTACTGAAACAAAACATTTCACGTTTGCCGAGCCGCCCCACGAGTTCAAACTCGAATGCGGACGCACGCTTGGTCCCATCACACTTGCCTACGAAACTTACGGGCAGCTGAATGCGGACAAATCGAATGCGATCCTCGTCATGCATGCTTTTTCCGGGAATGCGCATGTCGCGGGGCCTGCGACGGGGGACCAGGATCCGGCATGGTGGGATTTCATGGTCGGGCCGGGCAAGGCGCTTGATACGGACAAGTATTTTGTGATCTGCATCAACGTGATCGGGGGATGCAAGGGAAGTACCGGACCGTCTTCCATCAACCCTAAGACCGGGAAACCTTACGGGATCGATTTCCCGCTCATCACCATCGCGGACATGGTCCGCACTCAAAAAGTCCTGATCGATCATCTTGGGATCAAAAAACTTCACGGCGTGATCGGCGGATCGATGGGAGGCATGCTCGCCCTCCAATGGGTCGCGTGTTATCCGGATACCGTCGAATGTGTGATCCCGATCGCGGCGACCTTGAAGCACTCTCCGCAGCAGATCGCCTTTAACGAGGTCGGCCGTCAGGCCATCATGGCGGACCCTGCCTGGAAGGGTGGCAATTACTACGGCGGACCCGTCCCTGAGAAGGGCCTTGCGGTCGCGCGCATGATCGGACACATCACCTTCATGAGCAACGATTCCATGGAGAAGAAATTCTCCAGGCGCCTCAAGGACGACACCCACGGGTTCAAGTTCTCCGCGGATTTTGAGGTGGAGGGTTATCTCCAGTACCGCGGCATGAGTTTTGTGAAGCGCTTTGACGCGAACACGTATCTTTATATCACCAAGGCGATGGATTTTTTTGATCTCTCAGACAGCAAATGGATCCCCGGGGACGGGCTCCCGGGCACCCGTTTTCTCGTCATCGCTTTCAAGTCGGACTGGTTGTATCCATCCATCCAATCGCAGGAGATGGTCAAACAGCTCCAGATGCGGCGTGTGGACGCGACCTATTGCGAAACGGGTTCGACCTATGGCCACGACACCTTCTTGATCGAAAGCGAAGCCGGAAAGCAGGAGCATCTTATCAAGCATTTTCTCGCCAAAAGGAAGTAAGGGCGTTTCTCCAGCAAGGTTGTTTCTCTTGAAAAAAATTCAGCAGAGGAATACTATTTCAACCCTATGAAATCAACCATCAAGCGTTTGGACCATCAAGTGATCTGCGGGATCGTGGAGTCCGGCTCCAAGGTGCTGGATCTCGGCTGCGGGAACGGAGACCTGCTTCAACTGCTCGCGGAGCGGCAGGGCGCGAAGGCTCAGGGGGTCGAGGTCAATAACGAGGCCATTCATGCCTGTGTCGAAAAGGGCCTGAGCGTTTTTCACAGCGATATCGATAGCGGACTTCCGTACTATCCCGATCAATCGTTCGATTACGTGATCCTGAACCAGAGCTTGCAGGAAGTGAAGAAGGTCGAGACCGTGATCGCGGAAGCGCTGAGGATCGGCCGGAGGGCCATTATCGGTTTTCCTAATTTCGCACATCTAGAGGCGCGTATACGAATGTTTTTCGGGGGCCGGGCTCCCATCGTCTCTTCGCTCCCGTACGAATGGTACAGTACACCGAACCTGCGTTTTCTCTCCATCAAAGATTTCAAGTCCTTTTGCCGGACCAAGGATTACAAGATCCTGGCCGCGCATTTTCTCGATGCCCAAGGCCAAGTACGCGTACTTCCGAACCTCTTCGCTCAGAACGCCATTTTTGTCATCACGAAATAAAAAAGACAGGTGCCCTTTGAAGAAAACGGCGCCCGTCCTTTTTTATTTTTAACCGCAACTATTTTTATAAAGCCCCTTCGAGATCTTTAATGAGATCTTCCGCGCTTTCAATGCCGGCCGAAATACGAATAGTCTCTTTCGTGATCCCCGAAGCTTTAAGACCTTCCGGTCCCATCGAGGCATGGCTCATGCTCCACGGATGCTCGATCAGCGATTCCACACCGCCCAGTGACTCCGCAAGCTGAAAGAGTTTCAACTTCTCGAAGAAACCTTTGAGCGGGACTTTAGCCGTATCGAGTTCGAAGGCAAGCATGCCGCCGGATCCCCGCATCTGTTTTTTGATCAACGCTTGTTGAGGATGGCTTTCCAGCCCCGCGCAATAGACCTGCTTGACGCGGGGATGACCCTCGAGGAAGGAGGCGATCTTCAAGGCGTTCTTCTGATGGGCTTCCATTCTGTAGGGCAGGGTTTTGATCCCGCGAAGCACAAGCCAGGCATCGAACGGGGATTGGCTCACGCCCAAGGCATTCACGAAATAGCGGATCTTTTCTCCGAGCGCTTTAGGCTTAAAAACGATCGCGCCGCCGACCACGTCGCTATGCCCGTTCAGATATTTGGTGGTGGAATGGACCACAATATCCGCACCGAACTCAAACGGTTGCTGAAAGTACGGGGAGAGGAATGTGTTGTCCACGACGGTCAGGAGCTTTTTCTTTTTGGCCAGCTTGATCACGGTTTCAAGATCGACGATGTGGAGCAAGGGATTGGACGGAGTTTCGATCCAGATCATCCGGGTGCTGGGTCTTAGGGCTTTTTTGATCGTGGCAAAGTCCATCATGTTGATGAAAGAGAAGGATATCCCGCGCTTGGCAAAAACGTCTTTGAAGAGCCGGTAGGTGCCGCCGTAAATATCATGGCCCGTGACCACATGATCTCCCGGCTCCAGGAGAAAGAGGACAGCTGTGATGGCGGCCATACCGGTCGCTGTGGCCGAAGCTCCGAGACCGTCCTCCAGCGCCGCGATATTTTCTTCTAAAGCCGCACGCGTCGGGTTTCCGCTTCGCGTGTAATCGTAGCCTTTGTGTTTTCCGAATGCTTCAAAGCGGAACGTGGAAGTCGGATAGATCGGCGTGATAACGGAATTATATTGGGTGTCCTTGGCGGTGCCCGTGAGCACGGCTTTTGTTCTGATGTCCATAATGCCTCCGGCTAGGTGTTGAAGTCTTCATAATACCGTCCAAGTCTTTGATTCTGTTTCACATAAGGCGACTTGGACGGCCCCAATTTCAACTCTGTTGAAATTGATAGGTATTGGGACCGAATACGGGGGACATGTTAATTGCAAAGCGGGGGAAGATGCAAGGGTATTCATAGCAGACTCTCTGGGCTCGGGAAAGCCGTGGAGTGGTCTCCAAAACGGTGATATAATTCGCCCCCTATGCCCTTACAACCTTCGAGGAAACTCGAGATATTCAAGAATCCTAATCCGGGCCGCGATTACGAGATCGACCTGGAATGTCCGGAATTCACCTGCCTTTGCCCGAAGACCGGGCAGCCGGATTTTGCGACGATCCGGATCACCTACGTTCCGAACGAGTTCTGTGTCGAGCTCAAAAGCTTGAAGCTTTATATTTGGAGCTATCGCAACGAAGGGACCTTCCATGAAACCGTCACCAATAAGATCCTGGATGACCTTGTGAAAGCCGCGAAGCCCCGGAGGATGACCGTAGAAGCCGACTTTTATGTCCGCGGAGGGGTCCGGACGGTGGTGACGGTCCATTACACGAAGTCGCGCAAGAAAACATCATAGACAGAAACCTGCAACGGAGGAAAATCCCATGGCACAAGAGCGAACAAACGCGGTGACTTTCAAAGGCGGGCCGCTTACCTTGATCGGACCGGAGCTTAAGGTGGGAGACAAGGCCCCCGATTTCAAGCTCATCGATACGGGGCTCAAGCCCGTGACCCTGGCTGATTCCAAGGGGAAGACCCGGCTCCTCAGCGTGGTGCCTTCGATCGATACGCCGATCTGTGATCTTCAAACGAAGCGATTCAATCAGGAGGTTTCCAAGCTTCCGGCGAATGTGGCGGTCATCACGGTCAGTATGGATCTCCCGTTCGCTCAAGGGAGATGGTGCGGTCTTTCGGGTGCCGACAAAATTCAAATGCTTTCCGATTACCGGGAACACGCGTTCGGGCAGGCTTACGGCGTCCTCATCAAGGAATTGCAGCTTCTTTCCCGTTCCGTTTTTGTGATCGGCCCGGATGACAAGGTGCAATATGCCGAATACGTCAAAGAGATCACCGAGCATCCGGATTATGCGAAAGTCCTGGGATTTATCAAGGCCCGTGCCTAAGCGCCTCTTTTTTTTCCCTCTTACGTTCTTGACGTTCTCTTTCTGCCTCAATGCCGCAGAGCCCGTGATGAAAACACTTTCCGCTCATGTGGTGAAGGTCGCAGAAGACGGCTCCAGCATTGACGTGGA
The DNA here is from genome assembly GCA_043808175.1 of Candidatus Omnitrophota bacterium. Taxonomy (GTDB): domain Bacteria; phylum Omnitrophota; class Omnitrophia; order Omnitrophales; family Aquincolibacteriaceae; genus Aquincolibacterium. The sequence goes on from JAZDFE010000001.1 coordinate 11,714, forward strand.
TTTTCGTCATCCCGCAACGGAAGAGATCCAGCATCTTACCTTTCACGTGGATAATCAAACGGGTCTGAGCGGTTTTGAAACGCTCCGGGAGCTTCACGCCGGGCAGGTCGTGACGATTGATTACGTGGAGGGGGAAAAGCACCGCCTTCTCGTCCGTCGCATCGCCCGCGTCAAACTTTCCGGTCCTCCTGCGGGGCTTGAGAGATTCCGTGGCCTCTAAACGCATCCTGTTATTTTTCCTCATTCTCCTGGTTTGCCATTTCGCACTGCCTTCCGTGCGGGCCTCCGAAAACGAGGAGTCCGACGATCCCATGACGGTACGAGATTCGACGCGCGAAGATCTTTCCGTGAAAACCGACGTGGAGCTTATCGATATGGAACGGGAGTTCAAGGCGAAACTTGGCCTGGAACCCGGTAATGCGGATCTTTACTACCGGCTTTCGGCGGTCTACGCCACGCTTTTTGACCGGACACGCACGCAAAAGGGGCCGCAGTATCTCGAGTGGCTCGTGAAAAGCCGGGACGCGCTTGAAAAAGTCCTGATGATCCGTCCTGAGGACAAAATCGCGCATTACAATCTCGGGGTTGTCTATAAACGGCTCGGTCAGATGGAACGCGCACGCGAAGAGCTCCGAAAAGCGATCCGGCTTTGCGATCCGGCCAAAGACGTTTATCTCCTGTGTGCTTCCTGGCTCCAGATCGGGGCGGTCTATGAAGAAAAGGGATTTCTTGACGAGGCCAAAGAAGCTTACCTCAAGGCTCGCGAGTTTGACTACGGAAATCCGGATATCCAGGAAGCCATTCGCCATGTGGACGCCCTGCGCAAGGCCCCGAAGGAAGGAGGCGGCTCTCCCTTCGGCGGGATGCCGTCGATGGGAAGCGCTTTCTCCCAGGATCCGCAAACCGCGGCTACAATGGGGCTGGATCCTAACGCTCAGAATCAGGGGGGCGTGGCGCAGGCCCTTCCCGCTCTTGGTCAAATGCTCATGCAGAAATTCGGCGGCGGAGATGATACCAGTGACCAGAATCAGTAAAGTCCTCGCGGGGACCCGAGCGATCTTTTTTGACGCAGGGGGGACTCTTTTCCGTCCGTTTCCATCCGTGGGACATTACTACAGTACCGTTGCCGCGCGGCATGGCTGCAATGTCGGGGCCGAGGAAATTGAAGCCGCGTTCCGCCGGGTCTGGAGCGAGCATGATAGGATCGGAGATCTCAGGAGCCATTCGGATGAGAAGATCGAAAAAGAATTCTGGCGCAAGATCGTGACGGCGGTCTTCAAGGATTTCAAAGGACTCAAAGCGTTCGATCCTTTTTTTGACGAGCTCCATGATCTTTTTGCAGAACCCCGGGTTTGGAAACTTTATCCGGAAGTCGAGGAAGTGCTCCGGTCCCTTCAAGAACAAAAATACATTCTTGGGATGGTCTCGAACTGGGACAGCCGCCTTTTTAAATTATGCGCGGGTCTCGGGATCAACCGGTATTTCGATTTCAAGATCATTTCGGCCGTCTTCGGCGCGGCCAAACCCGATCCGAAGATCTTCCGGGAAGCTTTGAAGAGAGCGAATGTCCCGGCGGGCGAGGCGGTCCATGTCGGCGACAGCCTGGAAGACGATGTTCGCGGCGCGCATCTGGCCGGCATCAGGGCCATTTGGCTTGACCGTTCGCACCGGCACGGGACTCTGACCAAGGACCAGCAGGATTTCGTGACCGTGATCCGCGATCTCAGAGAGCTGATCTAGCGCCGTTTCGATCTTGAAGGAGTGATCCGGCACAGATCATGACCGGAGAGATAAAGTTTGTTTATCAAAAAATATTTTTGATAAAGCGATCTCCGATTACAATAAAGCGATCAAGAGATACATGACCCGGAAGGATCCATGGAAGAGCGCAAAAATATTCTCGTACTGGACGTTGAGACCCAAAAATCATTCAAGGAGATCGGAAAGTCGAAGGCGATGAGCCTCTCGAAGCTCAAGATCTCGGTCGTCTGTGTGTACGATTTTCTGACGGACGCCTATACATCCTATGAAGAAAAAGATATCATGAAATTCGAGCAGAGGCTTCAGGCTGCGGATCTTCTCGTCGGATTCAATATCCGGCGCTTTGACATGCCGGTGCTTCAGCCGTATCTTTTCAAAACGGTCGACCAATTCCCGGTGCTTGATCTGCTGGACGATATCGAAAAGGCGCGTGGACACCGGGCGAGTCTTGATAGCGTGGCGCGCGCGACGGTCAAGGAAGGGAAGTCCGGCGATGGGGCGGAAGCCTTGGCACTCTTTAAGGAAGGCCGGATGGAAGAGCTTAAGAAATATTGCATGGATGACGTGCGCCTGACGAAGAATGTCTACGAGTATGGCTGCCGCGAAGGGAAGATCTATTTCACGTCGACCTGGGATTTCAAAACCCATGAGATCCCGGTGAATTGGAAACTAACGACCGCGGAATTCCTGCGGAAGAAAAACGCCTCCCCAACCGATTTTCCAGCAAGTCTCTTTTAAAAAATGCCCCCCCTTACAAATTCCCCCTTCATTTTCATAAGCGTATTTTTTCTCGGGCTAGGCTTGAACTTGACGCCGTGTGTCTATCCCATGCTATCCATCACGATCTCGCTTTTCAGGAAGTCGGAGCAGGAACCTCGCGGCCGCGCGTTCGTGAAGGCCCTGGCGTATGTTCTCGGTATAGTGACCACCTATAGTGTCCTCGGACTTGTGGCGGCTATGACCGGGAGTTTTTTTGGTGAATGGCTTCGGAATTTTTGGGTGCAACTCGCGACCGGGATCCTGGTGATAGGTCTCGCCCTCAGCATGTTCGGGCTTTATCAATTCCGGCTTCCCCCGTGGCTGATGCCGTCTTATCAAGGATCGGTCCGAGGTGCTCTCCTCAGCTTTTTTGTTTCGGGGCTTTTGGTGGGGGTCGTTGCGGCGCCGTGCATGGGGCCCGCAGTTCTGGCGCTTTTGACCTTTGTGAGCGCGCAGCAGAATTGGGTCTTCGGTTTCTCTCTCTTTTTTGTGATGGCGCTCGGGCTCGGGCTTCCGTATCTCGTGTTCGGGACCTATTCCGGACTTCTCTCAAAACTGCCGAAGTCGGGAGCGTGGCTTGTCTGGTTTGAGCGGCTGATGGGCGTGGTGCTTTTGACGTTCGGGATATTTTATGTTGCGATCGCCTTCAAATGGCCGTTCCTGAAATGGATCGTGCCGGGGGCGTTCGTGGCAAGCGGCCTTTATCTCGGGTGGGTCGAACGCTCCGCCCATCTTTCAAAAAAATTTCTCACATTTCAATGGATCCTGGGGACCCTCGCCGTAGCGATCGGCCTTTTCTTTTTTTTCACACCCAAAAGCGGGATCGCGTGGGAAAAATATCATGCCGGCATTCTTGAAGAGGCCGGAGTTTTGGGACAGCCGGTAATTCTCGATTTTTATGCGGACTGGTGCATTCCGTGCCACGAGCTCGATCAGTTCACTTATTCGGATCCAAAGGTTTTCGCGACGCTGCAATCCTTTCGCAGGATCAAAGTCGATACCACTTCCGTGGATGACGATGAGACCCGCGAGGTGTTGCGCCGGTTCGATATATTCGGCGTTCCGACGATCATTTTTCTGAACGAGAAAGGCCTAGAGGTCCCAAGCCTCCGCATGAATGGTTTTGTTACGCCGGAAGAGTTCATGGACAGCGTTCGTTCTTCCGAGCTTGGGAAATATGCCAAAGATTAACTTGTACGATGCATTGCGTAAGTTTTTCGCTATGCTTTTGTGCGTTTTGTGCCCCGCGGCTTGACAAAGCATAGGATGACTTCTATCCTTGTCCCAATTTCAAAAAGTTTGAAATGGATGAGAATTGGGGCTAGGATACGCCCATTCATGTGCACGTAACCCCAGAGAAACTGCTCAAAATGAAAATTATCCAGCGTTATGTCCTTAAGGAATTGCTTTTGCCGTGCCTTCTTTGTTTCTCGGTCCTAAGCTTTATTTTTATGGCGGGATACCTTGTGAAGGCGGCGGATATGATCATCGGCCGCGGGGTCCCGTTCACGCAGACGCTTTACGTCATGCTCCTCATCGTCCCCTCCATCATCAGCTACACCGCGCCGATGAGCCTTCTGACGGGCGTCCTGATCGTGTTCGGGAGTTTTTCCCAGCACAACGAATTTCGCGCCATGAAAGCCTGCGGGGTTCACCCGCTGCGATTCATGATGCCGCCGCTCATCCTGGGTTTTGCCTTGAGCATTCTTATGTTTATTTTCAATGATCAAGTCGGCCCGCCCGCCCGTTATGAACTGCGTCTTGCGACCAAGAGAATGATCATGCAGCATCCGATGGCGCTGATCGAACCGGGCCGCTTTGTGAGGATCAGCCCCAGCATTCTTTTTCTCGCGAAAAGCGTTGAAGGAAGTGAGATGAAGAATATCGTGGCCCATGAGGGCGTGGATTCGGAAAATCCCGTGAGGACGATCGTTGCGGAAAGAGGCAAGATTGTGATGGACCCTGACACCGGACAGCTGGAGGTCCAGCTTTTCGACGGGAGTGTCTCAGAATCGCAGGATAAGGGGATCCAATCCGTTCAGTTCAAGACCTACAAGTTCCCGACGATGGATGAAAAAGATATCCGCAACATGGGCAAGAAGAAAAAAGACATGACCCTGGCCGAGATCCTCGTGGATGTTTCCGAGAAGCCCGAGAAAAAAGAACAGCGTGCTCTCTGGACGGTCTTCCATCAGAGGATCGCGTTCGCATTCGGATCTCTGGTGTTCGTTTTTATCGGCATTCCGATCGCAACGATCGTCAAACGCGGAGAAGTGGTGATCAGCTTCGGGATCTCCATGGCCGCAACCAGCGTTTATTATATTCTTTTCGCCATAGCCCAGGCCATCGCGTCACGCGGCGTTTTGCCGCCCATGATCAGTCTTTGGCTTCCGAATATCCTTTTGATCGGGGTCGGGATGGTCCTCCTCCGAAAAGCCATTCTTTCCTAGCGCCCTTTCAAGAAGGACCTTTCTCGAGACGTTTCGCTCGCCCCGCGCAGCCGTAAGAATTAAAAGGGTACAACGCTAGCATTTTATTTTCAGATAATTTTTGACGCGGGTCTTCCAGCCGCCCAGACGTTTGGAGTAATTTTTGTCCGGCGGGGCGTTCTTGACCCTGTTCTCAAGGATCTTTTGGGCCGCCCTGGCGAATTCTTCCAGCGCGTCCTCTTTCTTTTTAGGAGTTTGCATTTCTTCCAGGACTTGAAGCAGTCCCCATCCCTGCCCTTGGGATCTTTCGGTGACGAAGATGCCTTCGCCCTTAAAATTTACATAATCGATCAAGGCGAACATTCCATTGGGAGCACCGGCGATCTCCTTGAATTTCAACTCGATCTCAGCGCGTTCTCCCTTCGGGATTGCCGCGAGCATCCGGGGAAGGATTCCTTTGACCCGGTGGATCATGAATTGGGTTTGAAATCCCTGGGTCTGGTCCAGAAAATTTTTCAGGATGGTCATGCGGTCGCTCGAAAGGTCGCTCAAGAACTCTTCGCGGTTTTGCCACGGTGCCTCCCGTGCCGGCAAGGCCTTGATCCACGCGGGGATCTCCGTTTTTTGAGCCTCTAAGAAAAAAAGAAACTCCGGAAACAAGGCCTGGTAAGGGCCTTTCTTTCCCTTGGGATACCAGATGAAATGCCCGAGTCCGAACGAAGGGAAATCTTCATCGGCGTTCCAGGTGAGCATCCGTTCCGCGCGACCCGAACATTCATTAAAGAAAATCATTTTCTGGAGACAGGCCAGTTCGTCCGCGGTCATCGGAGTGTCCTGGGATTGGGCCCTGAGGGAGGTAGACAGAAAAAAGGTCCACAGGAAAAGGAACCCTATCGCGAAAGATCTCACAGCCCCTCCAGCAGCGGTTTTTTTTAGGAAAAGAAAATATTTTTCAAACGTTTGAACGATTTTAACTTTGGAGTCTTCGAAATGCAATCGAAGAGTCAGAAAAAAGAGGTCAGATCTTCAGAAGACGGCAAAGATCGGCGGGGGTCTTGATGAAAAAATCGGGTTTGACGGACTCGAGCTCTTTGGCGGCCTGGAAGGGATTGGCGGCGAGCATCGAAAAAGCGACAGAGCGGATCATGAGGGAGGATTTCGCGCGGTTCGCGGCGAGCACATCGTCCGGAAGATCGCCTACGTAGAGGAATTTCTTTTTCGCGCCGAGGGCCTGCGCGGTCTTGAGAATGGAAAAAGGATGGGGTTTGCGGAGGGATTCTTTTTTCTCCCGCTCCTCTTTTTTGACGTCATCCATGGTGGTCATGGCGTCAAAGAGGTCGCTGATGCCGAAATGCTTGAGCGCGTGGGAAGCTTCGTAGAGGGACCGTCCGGTCGCAATCCCGAGCTTCAGTCCGTGCTTTTTAAGATTCTCCAGGATCGGACGCTTGAAAACAAGTTTTTCGCGATGGATGAGGCCGCGTTTTTTCCAATAGCGCATTTTGTTCATCGTTACACGCGGAAAAATATCCTTGCCGAGGTAGACCTCCTGGAAGATACGGGCCACTTTTTCGATGGTCACGGTCGTGGGGCGGCCGAAAAGCGCGGTAATGCCGGAGACCCTGAGGGGCCTTTGTTTGACGCTTTTGGCGAATTTTTCGATCGCAACCGATTTCTTGAGTGCCTCCAGGGTCCTGTTCTTGACGGGAAGCGACAGGAGGTAGACAAGCAGGCCGTAGCAGCAGTCCCAGTCGTCATTGAGTCCGCCCAGGAGCTTGAATTGGTCCACGTCCTCCGGGGTGATCAGACTCGGGAACTTTCCTCCCGAAGAACGGCTAAAAAAAGGGACGGGACCGTGCGTCAAATAGAGCTCTACGGTGTTCCGGATGGCCTCCAGATAGGACTGACGGGTGTCCACGAGGACATTGTCGATGTCGAAAATAATGGCATCCGCTTGGGCTTTTTCAACCGGGGGGCACGGGACGGGCTTTTTCGGAGGAACCTTCTGTTTCATGTGTCAAGTCTACGCCCCGAAGTGGGTCATGTAAAGAATGATTTGGCGATCTGTCGGGAGGCCGCACACAATTTCCTATGATTTTTTATGGGAGGTTGAATGCCGCAACCGTGCTTGTGCGTTCGCGCGAAGCTATGCTAATATACCCGCCCTCGCGCTCGATGGGGTTCAGGAAAGCCCGGGGCCCTCTACGGTTCAAGGCGTCCTTATTGGGACGGATTTTTATCATTTTCTTCTTTTGCGAAATTATCATGCCGGGGTAGCTCAGTTGGCTAGAGCGAGGGACTCATAAGCCCTAGGTCGCCAGTTCAATCCTGGCCCCCGGCATAACTTTCATCTAAATAAAATAAAAAAATAGTCACGCCTCAAGGGATCTCATGACCCAACGATCGCAAGGTCTTCTTTCGCGTCTCAAGGAACATCTCCGGGAGAGACGATTTTTCAAAACGCGGCAAAAGATCCTTATTGCCTGTTCGGGAGGGCCGGATTCGGTCGCGCTCTTCCATCTCCTGCGATCGCTTTCGGCGGAACACCTTTGGAAGTTAGGTCTTGCCCATTTTAACCATCAGCTCCGGCCCATGGACGCTCAAAAAGACGAGCGGTTCGTCAAAGACCTAGCCCGGAAATGTAAGGTACCTTTTTTTTACGGGTCGGGGAGCGTCAAGCGCGAAGCCAAAAGAACGAAGACCTCGATTGAAGAAGCAGCGCGCCAAATGCGCTATGATTTTTTATTCCGGATCGCGCAAACAAAAAAATTCCAGATCGTGGCTTCGGCCCATACGCGGGACGATCAGGCCGAGACCGTGCTTATGCGGGTCCTTCAAGGAACCGGTCTACGGGGTCTTCAGGGGATCCGCGAAAAGTTCAAGAAGGGGCGCGTGACCTGGGTCCGGCCGCTTCTTGCTTTCACCAAGAAAGAACTGCTGGAGCATCTTTCACAAGAGCGCATTCCATTCCGCTTGGACAGGTCCAACGATTCATCGCAATTTGTTCGTAACCGCATCCGCCTGGAGCTCATCCCGGGGCTTCGGCGCGATTTCAACCCGCGGGTCGTCGAGGCTTTGTCACGTCTCCCAGCGATCGTGGCCGGGGAAAGCGCTCTTGTCGCAGAGCTCGAAGAAAAAGGCTGGAAGAAAACATTGAAGAAGATTCGCGGTAAAAAAATCGAGCTCCGTCGTTCAGTCTTTCTCAAATTTCCTCAGGCACTTCAATTCCGCATCGTGGAGAAGGCTCTCAAGAAGCTGGACAAGCAAAGCGGGCTCTCGTTCGAGGCTTGGGAGCGGATCCGCCAAGGACTCGGGAGGTCCCGGTACTGTTGTTCACTTCCCAAGGACATCGATTTCGCCCTTACCTCTAAAAATATAACAATCTACAAGAAACGGTAATGCGCAGAGGCAGGTTGTAATCCGATTTGATATCTTCAATTCTGCATGCTAGACTACGGCTCCTTTTTCCTTTAAAAAACAACAGAGATTCGTAAATTCCATGGCGACTCCAGTCAATGGCAAGCTAAAAAAGAACGCGCTGCGCCCCAAGAACGGGCGCAAATTGCCTCCTCCGCAGGGAGAGCCGGACCGCAAGCGGCTGATAGCGCTTTTCCTTATTCCTCTTGCGATCTTTCTTATCCTGCAAGTCTTTGTATTCCCAAACCTCGAGCTCAAAGAGCTCAGCTATTCCGAGTTCTACCGGATGCTGACGCGCAATCCCGAGACCGGCGAGATCCTTTCCTGCGAACTTGTGGACAACGTGGTGCAAGGGAAGCTGACCACGCTTGCTTTTTTCCAGGTCCATATCCCCTACAATGATCCTGAACTCATCCCGCTCATCCGGAGGAATGTCGCGAATTTCTCGGTCAGCCCGCCGCAAACTTTTTGGCGTAATTTTTTCGCGGGGATCTTCCCGACCCTGCTCCTGATCGGATTTTTCTGGTTTTTCGTATACCGCGGCGTCCAGCAGGGAGGCGGTAAGGTCTTCTCCTTCGGGAAATCACGCGCCAAACTCGTGGACAAGGAGAAAAGTCCGATCACGTTCAAGGATGTTGCGGGCGTGGATGAGGCCAAGGAAGAATTGCAGGAGATCATCGAATTCTTGAAAGACCCTCCGCGCTTTCAAAAACTCGGCGGCAAGATCCCCAAAGGGGTTCTTTTGATGGGACCTCCGGGAACGGGGAAGACGCTTCTGGCGAAAGCGGTGGCGGGCGAGGCCGAGGTCCCTTTTTATTCCATCAGTGGATCGGATTTTGTGGAGATGTTCGTCGGCGTCGGCGCCGCGCGCGTGCGGGATCTTTTTGAACAGGCCAAGCGGGCGGCCAAGGCAGGCGGCAAGGGCGCGATCATTTTTATCGATGAGATCGATGCCGTGGGTCGCCAGCGTTTCGCCGGGATCGGCGGCGGGCACGATGAACGCGAACAGACCCTAAACGCGCTTTTGGTGGAAATGGACGGGTTTGATACGCATATCGGCGTGATCCTGATCGCTTCGACGAACCGTCCGGATGTGTTGGATCCCGCGCTTCTGAGGCCGGGACGTTTTGACCGCCAGGTCGTAATCGAGCGGCCGGACATTAAAGGACGTGAGGAGATCCTGAAAGTGCATGTCAAGGGCGTGAAGCTCGGGTCGAACGTGGATCTCGCGAAGATCGCGCGCCAGACCCCAGGTTTTTCAGGCGCGGATCTCGCGAATCTTGTGAACGAAGGCGCTCTTTTGGGCGCACGGCGGAAGCTGGAGGCTGTCGGACAGATCGAGCTGGAACAATCGATCGAGCGCGTGATGGTCGGACCGGAGCGCAAGAGCCGCGTCATTTCCAAGCGCGAAAAGAAGATCAAAGCGGTCCATGAATCCGGGCATACGTTGATCGCCCTGCTGCTTCCGGGAGCCGACCCCGTGCATAAGGTTTCCATCATTCCCCGCGGCTACGGCATCGGGGGCTACACCCTTCAGGTCCCGGATGAAGACCGCAATCTGATCACCCAAACCGAGATCCTGGACCGTATCACGGTGCTTCTCGGCGGGCGGGTGGCGGAAGAGATCTATTTTAAGGAGATCTCGTCTGGAGCTTCGGATGATCTTGAGAAAGCGACGCATTACGCACAGACCATGGTTTGCGAACTCGGCATGAGCACCAAACTCGGGCACCTGACGTTCGGTAAAAAAGACCGGCAGATCTTTCTGGGACGCGATCTGATGCGCGAAAAGGATTATTCCGAACAGACCGCGGTCCTGATCGACAGCGAGGTTCGCAGGATCGTGGACGGCTGTTACGAAAGGGCGACCGGTCTTCTCAAACAGAATCAGGACAAGCTTTCGCTCTTGACGGATGTGCTGCTTGAAAAAGAAGTGATCGATGCTGCGGAAATTAAAAAGATCACCGGGCTTCAGGGGGCATCACTGCCCGAGAACGGGAACGGGGCGCCGGAAACAGGGAAACCCATCACTTGATCTGGAAGATCCGGGCAAACACCGTTTCTTTCAGCCGAACCCTCCTCATGGGGATCCTGAATATCACGCCGGATTCTTTTTCTGACGGCGGTCGTTATCTGGATCCTGAGACCGCGTCTGCACAGGCCCTGAAGCTTGTCGGAGAAGGCGCGGACATCCTGGATCTGGGCGCCGAATCCACGCGGCCGGGGGCCCTGCCGGTCACGAACCGGGAAGAGCTGGAGCGGTTGTTGCCGGTCCTCAAACGTATTCGCAAGGAAGTTCTGGTCCCCATCTCGATCGATACGGTCAGTCCGGAAGTCGCCAAGAGATCCCTTGAGGCCGGAGCCGATATCATCAACGATGTGAGCGGGCTAAGGCGTTCCGGCCCTGACATGACGAAGATCGTGAGGAAGTTCGGCGCGGGACTGGTGCTAATGCACAGTCGGGGGACGCCGGAAACGATGGGGATGTTGACCCATTACGGGAACATTGTCACGGACGTGATGACGGAGCTTCGCGAAAGTATCCGGATCGCCACGGAAGCCGGGATCGATCGTGAACAGATCGTGGTCGATCCGGGGCTTGGTTTCGCGAAGACCACGGAGCAGAATCTCGAGATCATGAAAGATCTCGGCGCGTTCCACGGACTGGAGCTTCCCGTTATGCTTGGGCCGTCCCGGAAATCTTTTATCGGACAGGTGACCGGGCGGGAAACTACCGAACGGGAGTTCGGGACCGCCGCTTGTGTTGCGTCAGCTGTGATGAACGGGATCCAGATCATCAGGGTTCACGACGTCAAGGCGATGCGGGACGTGGTGCGCGTGACGGAATCCATCAAAAGATTATCGAAATCGCCGGCGTAAAAAAGTAACAGGAGAAGGAACCTATGTCAGGACATTCCAAGTGGGCGAGTATCAAGCATAAAAAAGCGATCGTCGACGCCAAACGCGGCCAGGTTTTTACGAAGTTCATTCGCGAGATCACGGTTGCGGCCAAAACGGGCGGCGGGGACCTGAACACCAATCCGCGGCTTCGCACTGCCATTCAGTCCGCCAAAGATTCCAACATGCCGGCCGACAATATTGAGCGCGCGATCAAAAAAGGCACGGGCGAGTTGGAGGGCGTGACCTACGAGGAGATCGCCTACGAAGGTTTCGGTCCCGAAGGCGCAGCAATTCTTGTGGCATGTCTCACGGACAACAAGAACCGGACCGCCTCCGAGATCCGGAGCGTCTTCAACAAGAACGGCGGCAATATGGGGAGCGCCGGCACGGTGGCGTGGATGTTCGAGAAAAAAGGTTTTATCGTCATTTCCAAAAACGCGACGACCGAGGACCAGCTGATGGAGATCGCGCTGGGGGCCGGGGCCGAGGACATGACCTCGACCGATCAGGTCTTTGAGATCACGACCGTGCCGCATGATCTTTGGGCGGTTCGCGAGGCGATGGAAAAAGCGAAGATCAAGGTCGAAAGCGCGACTCTCACCATGATCCCCAAAAATCTCGTGAGCGTCTCGGCGGACATCGGCCGCAAGGTGGTGCACCTGATCCAGGCGCTGGAAGAGCACGACGACGTCCAGAACGTTTATTCGAACGCGGATATCCCCGAAGAAGTGATCAAGGAGCTGGCCGGTTGATCTCTTCCGGGAAATCTTCGCAAAAAGGACAGGCAGTGACGTGCCTGTCCTTTTTATTTTCGGGAGGCCACTGATGCGAGTCCTCGGGATCGATCCCGGCACCCACCGGATGGGTTTCGGGATCCTGGAATCCGACGGCCGAAGCTACAAGATTGTGATCTGCGGCACCATCCGGGCCGCTTCCAAAGACCCGATCGCCAAACGCCTCCTTCATATGTTCGAGTCCCTTCGGAAAAATATCCAGAGCTACCAGCCGGATGTCATGGCGCTCGAGACGCTTTTTTTCGCCAAGGACATCCGCGCCGTGGAACGGATCGGCGAGGCGCGCGCCTGCGCCATGCTCGCGGCTTCTAAACAGGGCATCGAAGTGGTAGAATACGCTCCGACCGCGGTGAAAAAGTCCGTCACCGGCAACGGTCGTGCGGCCAAGCAACAGGTGCAGTTCATGGTCAAACGGCTTTTGAATTTGAAGGAAGCGCCGGCCCTGGACGCCTCGGACGCCCTGGCCATCGCGATGTGCCATTTGCATTCCTCTAAACGGAAGGTTTTATGTACCACTACTTGAACGGAAAGATCGCGGAGAAGACACCCACGGCGGCGATCCTGGACGTGAACGGCATCGGCTACGAGGTCCGCGTGTCGCTTTCCACGTTTTCGAGCCTTCCGAATCTAGGCGAGACCGTCAAGCTTTTCACGCATTTTGTGGTGCGTGAAGACGCCCAGCTACTTTACGGCTTTGCGACGGAAGAAGAGCGCGAGGCGTTCAGACTTCTGATCTCGATCTCGGGGATCGGGCCGAAGCTCGCGATCACGCTTCTTTCCGGCGTCACGCTTCCGGAACTGAAGCGCGCGATCCAGGAGAAGAACATCCCTGTCCTGACCGCTATTTCCGGGATCGGACAGAAAACAGCCGAGCGCGTGATCATCGAGCTCAAGGACAAGATCGGTCGTCCGGAGGTCTCGTCCGGTAAAGAGCTTGTTCATGACGCGAGCGTTTCCGACCAGATGGTCGAGGACTCGGTTTCGGCCCTCGTGTCGCTTGGTTATACCAAACAAAAAGCCAAGGAAGCCATCCAGAAAACACTGAAGGCGATGCAAGGGAAGAAACCGTCCGTGGAAGAGATCATCCGCGCGGCCTTAAAACACGTGTAATCCGCGCAACAGGCAACGCTCAACGCACAACGAAATGGCTTTTACGTTGACCGTTGCGCGTTGTGCGTTGCGCTAAGGAAAATATGACGGACGACAAAATCTTAGACCAGGAATTCAAGCCCGAAGAGATCGAGATCGAGGTGACGCTCCGTCCGGCCACGCTCGATGAATTCATCGGCCAGACGCAGGTGAAGGAAAATCTCAAGGTCTTCATCGAAGCTGCGCTCGGGCGCAAGGAATCGCTCGACCATATCCTGCTTTTCGGGCCTCCCGGCCTCGGGAAAACAACACTCGCCAATATTATCGCCAGAAAAATGGATGCGAAGATCCACCAGGTGTCGGGTCCCGTGCTCGAGCGGGCGGGGGATTTGGCCGGGATCCTCACGAACCTCGAAAAGGGGGACGTGCTTTTTATCGATGAGATCCACCGCATTCCGCACGTGGTGGAGGAATACCTTTATTCCGCGATGGAGGACTATGCGATCGAAATCATGATCGATAAAGGGCCGCACGCGCGCTCGGTCAAGATGCAGCTGCCGCGCTTTACGCTGATCGGTGCCACCACGCGGAGCGGTCTTCTGACCGCGCCGTTGCGTTCGCGTTTTGGGATCATCGAGCGGCTGAACTATTACGAAAATGAGGACCTGGCCACGATCGTGAAGCGCTCGGCAAAAATACTGGAAATCGCGATCGACGAAAAAGGCGCGTTTGAGATCGCGGGCCGGGCGCGCGGCACCCCCCGTGTCGCCAACCGTCTTCTCCGCCGCGTGCGTGATTACGCTCAGGTCAAGGCCAAAGGAAAGATCACCTCCGAGGTGGCGGATCAGGGGCTCAAGATGCTCGGGGTCGATCAAGAAGGGCTTGATCCGATGGATAAACGGATCTTGCAATATATTCTCAAAGAATGTAAGGGTGGTCCGGTGGGCGTGAGCAGCCTCGCCGTCGGCGTCGGGGAGGACGCCGAGACCCTCGAAGAGATCTATGAACCTTACCTCATTCAGCGCGGGTTCCTGAAGCGCACTTCCTCCGGCCGCGTGGCCACCGAACTTACCTACCGGCATTTCAACGTGAAGCCCCCGGCGGATTCGAAGCAGCTTTTTTGACCCATGCCGCAATCCGCGATCGCCAGGCATTTTGCGAAAATCCAGAACAAGCGAGGTAAGTCATGATGTTATTTTGGGGAGAAGGTTTTTTGAATAAATTTGTAAGATTTGTGTTTCTTGCGGTGGCCATCCTTTTTTGTTGGGGCTGGGTCTCGAACGTTGCCCTGGGGCGGATGACCACGGGTCAATATGTCCGTAAGATCAGTATGGATTTTCAACAAGGGATATTGAACGAGGTGGAAAAGATCCGTAAAACCACGGATCGGATCACGCATCATGTGAATACGTTGTACGGATCCGCCACTTAGCGAAAAGTAGGCGTCCCACAGATGCGCATCTATTTCAAAGATAAGAATAAAAGAGCCTATTCCATCGGAAAGATCTTATGAGTCTTGAGTCTCGCCCGATTTTAAAACGATCGGATCTTTTTGATCGGGCGTTTGCTTTTCTCCTTCTTTTCGCACTCGCCACGAACCTCGTTTGGTTTTTGAACGACAACCATATTCTTGGCGATGGTTCGCAAGACTATCTTAAACATTCCATAGAATTGTTTCAGCGATTCTCGTCCATCGCTAACAGCGCCCTTCCCATCCTAGAAAAAATAACGGCTGTCGTTAGAGAGTGTAGTGGGCCTGGGCCTATCGCCAACACTTTTTGGCCTCTGGGATTTCATTTTAGCACTTGTTTTTTTTACTCGGTCGCGGGCACGACGCTTTTTGCCGCCAAGTTGAATTTATTGCCTTATCTTTTCATATTGCTTCTTTCCACCTATTGCATAGGCAAGCACATCGACTCGCGTCCCGCAGGCCTCGTGGCCGCTGCCTCTCTTTTCTTTTATCCCATTATTTTTCAGAGCTCCCGCCAATATCAGCTGGATTTTCCGCTTACCACCATGGTGGCTCTAGGCGCCCTTTTTCTTTTAAAATCCGAACAATTTCGGAACATGAAGTTCAGTTTACTTTTTGGGGTCGCGAGCGGGTGGGCGATGTTGATCAAAGGCCAGTACGCGATTTTTATGACCCTGCCGTTGC
>JAZDFE010000002.1:0-114615 GCA_043808175.1 Candidatus Omnitrophota bacterium
TTGTATCCCTCGCCCTGAATGGCGGTGTGATGCACGAAGACATCAGCGCCACCCTCACGGGAGATGAATCCATAGCCCTTTGAGTTGTTAAACCACTTCACTTTACCTTGTACCATGGTTGATATTGCTCCTTTCACTTGAATTATAGTAACGCACGACAAGTTCAACCTTCACTATGGTAAAAACATCAACCTGGTGCAGTTGGAACTAGCCCGCTTTGTTGTCCCCTTCCGAGGAGTTCGAAACAGGGTAAAAACAAAAAACCGCAAGGTAAACATACGACCTTGCGGTACACATCATGTTCTACCTCTTGCTTACTACAGGGGAATTCTGCCCTATGTCGAATAGTTTGTCAAATTTTATTTTGGCACCGGCGGAGGTTCTCCGTTGTAAAGACAATGGATGGAGATATAATGCCCTCTGCTTCCTCATACGTTCGCATCTTAAAAGATCCCATGATGAGGGGACGGGCGGGCGCTCCATGACTGCCCCCTAAGAACATGCGAAAGGAATGGCCGTCATGATGACACGTCGGGAAAAACTGCGCCAAAGATTCGCCGCATTCCGGTTGAAATTCGCCGGGCACATGCAAAAGATCCGTCCTCGTGTCGCATTCAAGATCCTCGCCGGCACCGTGATCCTGTTCCCCTGGATGGCCAGTTCTCTTTTTATCAGTTTTTTCAAAATCGGCTACTGGCGCAAGCTCGCGAACTGCCAAACCTTTCTCAGACGGCACGCGCTCGCCTTTGACGGCATCGATCCGAAAACTCTTACTGTGGAGTCCGTCTCGGGAGGGGTTAGCAATTTTAATCAGACCTGGCGCTGTCGAAAAACCACGGGAGAAGAGATCCGCTATTTCGTCAAGATCTTCCTCGATGCCGGAAGTTTTTGGGCCAAACATCTCAGTTTTGTCAGCCCGTTCCCCTCCGTTTACGGCGGCAAGACCCACGAACGTTTTACCGTGGACGTGGTCAGCCGCGTCCAGCTCGACAAGATCGGCGTCCCGGTCCCGCGCCTCGTCGCCTACGATGCGGTTGAAAAAGTCATGGTCACCGAACACATCGAGGGAGAGACTGTCGATTCGGTCCTGGAGCGGATCAGTGAACGCCAGGCACTAGGTCCGGGGGATGAAGCCGTGATCCGGCAATGTGCGATCGGCCTGGCAAAGATCCACCGGGCGGGTTTTTCATTGATCGACACTCAGCCCGTCAACTGCATCTGGGTTGCGGTGGAGCAGAAGGTCTATTTCACGGACCTGGAGTTCTGCGGCAGTCAGGATAAAAGGGTGTGGGACATCGGATTTTTCCTGTGTTTCATCGCCGTGCGGCTTTCCGGCGCGGTGCGTCAAGAAGTGCGCAATATTTTTCTGGAAAGCTACCAGAAAGAACGCCAGGTCGATCTCGCCCAGGTCACGGAAACCGGCCTCCAGCTGCAGGAATATATGCCGGTCTTTCAAGCCGTTCTTGATATCCGCCGTTTCACCCCCGAAGAACTCTTCGAAGGTCTTATCTCCACCTGATCTCTTGAAAGACAAAACTTGAAATTTAAAACTGGGATTTTAAGTTTGAGGTTTTTACGTTTTGGATTTGTTCGGAGTTTAGGATTTAAGGTTTAGAGTTTTTTCGGACATTCAGAAATCCGTCCCGAGCCAACTCACCCATTGTTCTTTCTTAGGGAACGCGAAAGCAAATCCCACAAGAGAAACGACCGCGAACGGGATGAAGTCGTAGGGCTGATGCCCGAGAAAGACCAGGATCATGCCTAACAGTAACGGCAGTTCAGCCCCCGCGCTCATCAAAACCGTCCTCACAAAAAGCTTTTGCGGTGGGCGCTTCGCATTCGGAACTTGGACCGAAAAGGCGCCGAACATCCGATGACTTAACTGCCCCATTGTGAAAATCCCGAGGACCGATACGGCCAGAGCTCCGTACTTAACAAGCGGATAGATTGGGGCATTCAGGATCGAGGGGCCTGCCTTTCCCATTTGGACCAAATAATACCCGATCGCTCCATACGCCACGACGGAAGCCGCCATCCCGATCGTCATCCTTTGCGCCTGCGTATAAAATTTTTTCGCCATTTCGATCCGGTCCATGATCGTTCTCCTTTTTTAACCGTAATACAAGGAACGGTTATTTTTTCTACTGTTTTAAAGTTCTGTTTTTGGCATACACCTTGGGCGTTCTCTCAACCTCCCCGTTCCCAAAGACCCCCTCACTTTTTAATTGCCCGTTTTCATCATAGGACTTGAAAGGCTCGTCTGGTTTTCCATTTTTGTAAATGGCTTCGAATTTCAACTGGCCGTTCTCATAATAATCCCTCAACAACCCCTCATACTCCCCGTTCTTGAAAGTGGCTTCGCCTTTTAATTTCCCGCTTTCATAATACCACTTGGACAGCCCTTCACGCTTTCCGCCCCGGTAAAATTCCTCGTCTTTTAATTGCCCGTTTGCATAATATTCCCGATACGGTCCATCTTGAATTCCGCATCCGAGAAAGCCGCATAGGAAGATCGAAATGATGACCGTTCCGATCCACCCTTTAGAGAAAGCTCCCGTTTTAATATTCACCCCCGCGACCCCTCCTGTTTTTTCTCGTTCGTTATTTGAATTGTTCTTTGACTTTGGCGCGCGTAAAAAAAATGATAAAGATAACAGGCAGTATATTAAAAACGATCGAATAAAACAGGATCGCGGGCACATGTTTCACGATGCTTCCGCCCCCGCTCCAACGGGCGATCTCCACCGGCGCGATGCAGAACCCCCCGAGGATGGAAAGTCCTTGAATGTAAATGAATATTTTACGGGCCGTTTCTCGCAACAAAAATAAAAATATTCCCAACAAGACAAGCATAACGGCCATGATGGTGCTCAGAGGCTCCCCAAGCATCATAAGCACCGTGTTCATAAAAAAACAGGAGAGAGTCAGGAGGATAGGCGCTTTGACCGCCCAGTGAAAGCCGGCGATATAATCCAGGGTGATGAGATTCATCGCAATGAAATAGAGGGACAGCACCGTGACTCCTTTAGACCTTTTCATTCTCAAGGTCCCCTTTTTGATCAAGCAACGGCTTTTCAAGGATCGGGTTTTCGAGGAGGCTGCCATAGTGAAAAACGGCACAGAGCCCGATCCCCGACTCTTCACAGGACCGGAATTCTTTTTCAAAGACTTCTGGAGAACGCACAAGCTTATAGGCCCCGACGCCCATATACAATCGCATCCGGTCCGGAACCTTGTCCTTGGCGACCCCGATCCACTGTTCATATTCGGCCGGATCCGGGGAATAATTCATGATCGTCACGAAATTCACAAGACTGCTATTGGCCCAGGACGGCCAATCCTGGAACGCCTCATGAAGCGCGCGGGTGTAGGACATGCACCCCGTCGCGGAAACATGAATGTCAGAACGAATGGCCCGCGCTTTTTGAACGAGAAGCTTCAAAAGTTCCGTCACCTGAGCACGTTTCCAGTCATTCCACGCCCGGCTCCCCTCTTTGATCTTCTTGAGGCCGGTCGATCTCTTGAAGCGATCCATGTTGATCGGGGTATAACCATACCGCGGATGGCTGTCCGGATAGCGGATATAATCAAATAGAATGCCGTCCAAATGAGGATAGGTCCGGGCGATCTCTTCCACCAGAGCGATGAGTTCTTTCCGGACCCGCGTATCCCCCGGCTCAAGAAAATACTGGCTGTCGATCTTATAGTCGGTGAGCGTCTTTTTTTCTTCAAGATTTCTTGTCAGGATATCAGGCCCGTACTTTTTGAGGAGCGGAGCGCCCTCATTCGCGCTGAGGCTCAGCATATTGAGCCAGGCGTGCACCTCGATCCCCGCGCTATGCGCCTCTTGGATCAGAAGCGTGAAGGGATCTTCCCCAATCGTCTTCAAAGCGGCTTCATACAGCGCAGGATCCCCGACCTTGGAAGGGAACCACGCTTGGTTCGCGCGATAGATCTGCACGAAAAGGATCTTGATGCGGGCTTTTTTCGCGAAATCGATAAGCTTCATGATGGCTTCACGGTTTGAAAGCGTCGGCGGATCCTGGATCAGCGAGACAAAGAGACCCCGGGAGGTACTTGGCGCGTGAGGCGTCAAGAGTTCACATTTCACGAGAGCCGGAAAAGTGAACAGCAAACACAGAACGAAGATCAAGATTCTTTTTTTCATCGGAAGGGGTTCATGGCTCTAGGCTGTGCAACCGGTCACTTTGAGGAATGCTTTTATGGCCTCGGGACAAAGCAGGGCGCCACGCGCCCGCTTGATCTCATGGGCCCTATCCTCGGACATCAACGGTTTCCGGCAGGATCGGGATAAAAAGCAACTGGGCGCGGACCATCTCACGCGCCCCCGGAAGATCCGTTCTTTTTGGGAGGTAGCTCCTTCACCCGGATCGCGAACATTTTTTTCATTGCCTCTAAGAGGAATTCGGGATCGCTCGTCTCGACAAGCTCCACATCGATCACCTTGCATATCTTTTGAACAGCTTTATGGTCAAAAGAGAAATGGGCCGGCATGTACAAAAGCAGAGGAATGTCCAATATCTTGGGCATCTGCCTGAGCTTTATGCAAACCAGATCTCCTGAAATATCCGGAAGCCCCAGCTTAATCGCAATAAAAACGGGGGGATCCATCATGATCTTTTCGAAAGCAGCCAACACGGTTTGAGCCGACTGCACTGCATAGCCGGCATTGATAAAGGATGTCGCTATCTTGTCCAGAGATATCGCGTCATCATCTATCACTAAAATCTTTTTAATGCCTTGATCGGGCTTTGGCTGTTCCTTTCGTGGGATGTTATATCTTTTTTCCATCACGGCATCGACCTCCCTCAAGACGTCTTCGACGTCAAAGGGTTTGGTAATGAATCCGTCAACGTTCAAGTCCTTGAAAAATTTCCCCAGCTCTTCCCGCACCGTTAAGATGATGAAGGGTATGAATGGCCCCCCTTTCTCGGAAGTGACCTTTCTGTAGAGCTCGAGTCCGGTCATCTTGGGCATATTGATGTCCAGGATCACGAGATCGGGATGCTTTTCAAAGATCATGGCGAGCCCCTTTTCCCCGTCCGCCGCTTCCAGGACCTTGTATTTTTTCTCCAAATAAAACCGGAGCAGTCTTCTTACTTCTTTGGCATCATCGATCACAAGCACTGTTTTCATGTCCATAAAGAGTCGCTCCTATATATTTTTTTCAGTTCTTCCATCGCGTGCTTCAGGCTTCCCATTTGTTTCTCGATCGTGCCGACATCTTGATCGCCTTTCGCAACGGCCTCCAACTCCTTAGCTGTGATATAGATCTCTTCGATCCGCAGATTCCCTGCGGTCCCCTTGATAAAATGAGCCGTCTTGGCAACTTCCTCAAAATTCCTTTCCTGAAAAGCCTTCTTAAGGTCTTGGATCGCTGAGGTAAACTGCTTCATGAACCCAACTACGAGTTCGCGGTAAAACCCCTCGGGGATACCCAGTTCTTTGATTGCCCCTCTGCTTATCCCATTTCATGGCCCTCTTTTTTTTCCGATTTACCGGCCCACCTTGGGAAACTCCCTTGAGCCAATAAAAAATCTTGTCCTTGAGCTCAGAGACTTCAATGGGTTTTGTGAGGTAATCATTCATCCCTGCCGCGAGGCACTTTTCTTTGTCATTTTCGGTCGCGGTCAGGGCAAGAATGGGTAGGGTCTCATGAAGTTGCTCCCGGATGACCTTCGTTGCCTCGACTCCTCCCATAACGGGCATTTGGAGGTCCATCAAGATCAGATCATAAGGATCTTTCTTGACCTTCTCAATGACTTCGCGTCCATCCAAAGCGATCTCTACGCTGAGTTTAAAACTTTTGAGTATGATCGAAAGAAATTTCTGAGCGTTCGGCTCGTCTTCCGCCACCAGGATATTGAACCCCTTGCCGGCCGATTCTCCCTCCCTATATTGAGGCACAATCTCAACGGACATTTTTGACCCATATCTTCATGGCGACCCCTCTGTGGTTTGGTCGAAAAATTTTCCGTTCAAACCCCTTTTACCCCTCGAAAAAACAGCACGGAACCGTCCGCAACTCATCTCAGTGCGATCGGCAAAGCCCACCATTATGATACCGCTCTTGGCTGCAATGTCGAGTGGCATAAAAATCCCGACTTAAGCGTCGAGGTATATCCCAAAGTGAAAGGCAGGAAGCGTAACAAGACCCCCGTCTGGACAATGACCTTTGAGGCATTGTGACGCTGTTTAAAATGAAAGCCGGGCAGGTCCAACACGGTAACTTCTCGTTTTATATGCAGGAAAAGATCGGCTTATGACTGAGTGGCGATGATCCGCCCTAGAACAATTCGGAAGGCTGTCCTGTTGCAGCGACGACGCCTTTCCAGAACCACTGGCTGGGATCTATTTTCTTTCGACCGCTCGTAACAAGAGCGATGGGAACGTGCGTAAATTCGTGGTTCCAGAAACCGACCACCATCGCCGTGCGTCCCGACATGGCCGCATGAACGGCGTTCTGACCCAGCATAAGGCAGATCGCCGAATCCTGCGCGTTCGCGGGAACGCTCCAGATCTCATAACTCGGATCGATATACTTCAGTGTGATGTCTTTGCCGCGCTTCTTGAAATAGGTCTTGATCTGGTCTCTCAGGAAAATCCCGATATCGCCGTACACGACATTCCCTGAAGCATCTTTCACACTCGTGACCCGCGCCTTCCGCTGCCACGATCACCGCGTGATCATCCCGGGACAATATAGCCTCAAGCACCGTAAGGAGTTTTTCTGTGGTGAAAGGAACCTCGGGGATCATGCAAAGATCCGGAGCATTCATCTATCGTCGATTGTCTGATAAAAAGACACTGTTTCTTTGCTTTAGTTTTCTTTCCGGGACGAGCCGGCGCGAGTAAGCTCGAATTTATCGAGCACCTTTTCCTGGAAAGCTTGCATATAGAGAAAAAGCCCTGGCGTTACAAAGAGCGTTACCACCTGAGAAAAGACGAGCCCGCCGACCACGACCAGCCCGAGGGGGACCCTGGAAGAACCGTCCGCGCCATATCCGAGCGCGATCGGCAAAGCGCCCATGATCGCCGCGAGTCCCGTCATGAGGATCGGCCGGAAGCGCACAACGCTCGCGTCGTGGATCGCGTCAAAGTTGTTCTTCCCTTCGGCAAGGCCCTGATTGGCAAAGTCCACCATCATGATACCGTTCTTGGCCACAATGCCAAGCAGCATAAAGATCCCGACATAAGCATAAAGGGACATCTCGGAGTGGAAGATCCAAAGCGTGGCAAGGCCGCCGAGCGTCCCGACCGGAAGCGTTGTGATGATCGTGAATGGATGCACATAACTTTCATAGAGAATACCGAGGATCACATATTTAATAAGAATCGCGATTAGGATCAGGAGGGTAAGACTCGCGATAGCGTCCGAAAATTCCTCCGCTTCGCCCTGCAGTTTCCCGGTAACCTCGGCCGGAAGAAGTTTCTCAGCCGTTTGTTCGATAAATTTCGTCGCATCTCCGAGAGGGACCCCCTCCTTGAGGTTGAACGAGATCGTCCCGGAATTCAGCTGCGAGTCATGCGGCACATTTTGCGGGGTCACCACTTCGGTCCATTCTAAGACAGAGCTTAGGGGCACCATCTTTCCCGTGGCGCTTGCCCGGACATAGACGCGGGAAAGATCTTCCGGAACTTTCTGGTACTCCTTTTCGAGTTCTACGATCACCTGGTATTGATCGATCTGGGTTTTATAAAGCGTCACTTTGCCTTGGGCATAAGCCAGCGACAAGGCGTATTCGATATCCTGCGCCGTGATCCCTAAGGTCGACGCCCGGTCCCTTAAGATCGTGGCCTTCAAGGTCGGCAAGGTCAGTTTGACGCTGTTCTGAACGTCCACAAATCCGGGATGTGCCCGAAGCTCTTTTTCAAGCTGCATCGCGCTCTCATAAACTTTCCCCTGGTCTGCGCCGCGGATCGTGTAGGAATATTTGCTCCCCGAAGCGGTGCTTTCGCCGCCGGTGCTGATCTGAAGGGAGGGCGTTGCTTTAAGGAACGCGAATCCTCCGGCGATCTTTGCCAGCTTGCCGCGGATCTCCGCCAGGGCCTTGGCCATCGGGAGGCGCTTCCCGGAAGGCTTGAGCACAATATGGATGAACCCGGTGCTCTGGTCGGAGCCGGTCTGAAGTCCGGAAGCGGTCAGCGTCCGTTCAATATTGGGGTCCGCTTCAAGCACATGGTTCACTTGGGCTTGGTACTGGCGAGCCTGTTTTGTCGAGGTCCCGAGAGGCATCAATGTACCCCCCATGATCGCGCCGCTGTCGCCGTCCGGAAGAAATGTTTGAGGCAGCACATTGAAAAAGTATACGGTCCCGCCCAGACAAGCCACCCACAGAACGATCGTAATGAATGGCCGCAGCAGGATCTTTTTGAGAAGAATGCTGTATCCTCCGATCACTTTGTCCATGAACGGATTCATGATCCTCTGGACCCAGTTCTCTTTTTCTTTTCCCTCCTCCTTGGCCTTCAACATGCGCGCGCACATCATCGGCGTGAGCGTAAGCGACACCACACCGGAACAAAGGATCGTCACGACCACCGTGATCGCAAATTCCCTGAAGATCCTTCCGACAACACCCCCCATGAATACCAGTGGAATAAAAATGACCGCTAAGGAAAGCGTCATGGAAAGGATCGTAAAACTGATTTCTTGAGCGCTCTTGATCGCGGCCGGAAACGGTTTCATGCCTTGTTCGATCAGACGCACCGTGTTTTCAAGCACCACGATCCCGTCATCCACGACGAACCCGACCGCAAGAATGATTCCCATAAGCGACAGGTTGTCCAAACTGAAATGGAGGGCCTTCATGACAAGGAACGAGGCAATGATGGAAACCGGCAACGTCATCGCGGGAATAACCGTGTCTGATAAACGCCCGAGGAAAAGAAAAATGACAAGAATGACCAGCACGAGCGCGATCAGGATTGTGTTCTTCACATCGTCGATGGACGCGATGATCGATTCGGATTTGTCGTAGTAAACGGACAACTGGACCGAACCCGGGATCTCACGCTTCAGCTCTTCAACCGTTTGTTTGATCCGCTCGGCAAGACCCACCGTATTCGATCCCACCTGACGGAAAACAGGAAGCACGGCCACGCCGGCATGCAGCTTCTCGCCCGGCCGCGTCGTCGCCATCACATTCACAACGTCACTTTCGGTGCTGTTCACGCAAGTCGCGATATCCCGCAGCCGGATAGGAGCGCCGTTCCGGTAGGCCACGATCAGTGACTCATACTCCTTGGCGTCGATCATCTGCCCTTGAGGCTGGATCGAAAAAGTCCGCGCGTTTCCGTTCAAACTCCCTCCGGGGACCGTCACTGTTCCCGTTTGAACAGCCGCGGCAATATCATTCAACCCGATCCCATAGGCGGCCAGCTTGGCGGGATCCACCTGGACACGGATCGCGGATTGTGATCCGTAGACCTGAACCTGCGAAACGCCTTCGATCATGGAGATCCGCTGGCCGATCGTCCGGTTCGCATAATCATAAAGCTGGCCGGGGGTCAGACTGTCAGAAGTCACCATCAGATACATGATCGGTGTGTCGGAGGGGTTCGTTTTTGTATAAGTGGGCGGCGCCGGAAGATCTGTCGGCAGATTCGCCTGCGCGCGCGAAATAGCGGCCTGTACGTCCGGCGCCGCGAGGTCAATACTCCGGTCCAGATCAAACGTGAGCATGATCTGAGTTTGACTGTCCGTGTTGGTGGAAATGATCGATTTGAGCCCCGGGATCTGCATGAACTGGCTTTCAAGGGGCGATGCCACCGTCGAGGCCATGGTGTCCGGACTCGCGCCGGGATAAGCCACCGTCACCGTGATCACGGGAGAATCCACCACGGGAAGATCGCTGATGGGAAGACTGAAAAATGCGGCAACACCAAAAAGCAGGACGAGCACCATGAGCAGCGTCGTCATGATCGGTTTTTTTATGAAGCTTTCCGTAAAACTCATCGTTTATCCTTTTCGAACCACGCTCCACGATCCATGCACCACGTGGCCCGTGGCACGTGGAACGTGGAATACATACTATTGATGCGCATTGCCCACCGCATGTTGCCCTTGAAGATCGGGCTGTACATCTTTGACGGGCACGCCGGAACTCAATCCCATTTGCCCGCTGGTGACTACCTTCTCGCCCGCCTTGACGCCATTTTCAACCACAATGTCGTCTCCCTGCCGGCTGCCGGTCCTGAGGATCCTGAGATCCGCTTTACCCTCCGGCGTTACGACAAAGGCAAAAGTTCCCTTTTGTCCCAACTGCGCAGCCGCGTACGGGATCAGCACGGCACCCTTCTGGATCCCGAGGATTAGTTTCACATAAACGAATTGACCCGCCCACAAAGCATTATCTTCGTTGGGAACAATCGCCCTGAGAGAAATGGTCCCTGTTGTGTTGTCGATCGCATTCTCGATCAGTTTTAATTCTCCGGCATAGGACTTCCCGTCGTCCGGGACCCGGACTTCCGCTTTCAAAACACCCGCGGCCATCGCGCTGCGGATCGCTTGAAGTTGCCGGTCCGTCACCGTGAAATCCACATAGAGCGTATCGATCGCCTTGACATTGGCAAGCGTCGGACCGTTATTGGCCAGCACGATGTTCCCAGGGTCCACAAGAACTTTCCCGGTCACTCCATTCACAGGAGACTTGATGGAGCAATAATCCAGATTGATCTCGGCCAACACTAGTTCGGCCTTATCGAGAGTGGTCTTCGCTTCCGCCGCCTCAACATCCGTTTCATATTTCTCGAAATCCTGCTGGGACACAAGCTCTTTACTGGCAAGCCCGCGGTTCCGCTCCAGCGTATCCTTTTTCATTTTCATGTCGACGTTGTCCGCCTGCACGACCGCCTGGGCTTTGTCAACCGCGGCTTTATATTCCGAAGGATCTATGGTGAAAAGAAGATCCCCTGCCGCGACCCTTTGCCCTTGCTTAAAGTGTGCCTGAAGGACCTTGCCCGTGACTTGGGACTTGATGTCCACGTTGACAAGCGCCGCTAAATTCCCAAAAGCCTCGATATAGGAAGGGACATCCTTTTGGAGAGCGACGGAAGTTTGAACCGGCCGGGGCGGCATGGGGGGGATTTCCTTTTTCCCGGAGCATCCATTCCCCAGGATCAAGAAGAATACCGCGAAAACCCAACTCATTAGAACAGGAAACTTCGAAGGAAATGATCGCATTTTTTTGTTTCTCCTATCTTCTGGCGCTGATTTAAAGCTCGATCGTGCCCTTCTCGGCCCGGGCAGCATCCGTTCTCTCGTTGATCGTGCCGGTTGCGTAGGCTACCTGGGCAAAGCTGGTATAAAGCTCTTTCCGCGAATTGATCACCTGGCTCCGGGCGTCCGAAAGGTCCGATTCGGCGTTTAGAACGTCCAGGATGCTTTTCAGTCCGGTCTTGTAACCATCCATGGAAAGATCATATGAACCTTGCGAGGCATCCAGATAAGCCTTGCTGGCCTCGAGCTTCTGGGTCGCCGTAACGAAGTTGTAATAGGCATCCCAAACATCCGCCGTGACGCTCAGCTCCTTCTGCCGCAAATTCTCAAATTCGGCGTCGGCATCGGCTTTGGCGGCTTTGATCTTGGAAACCGTGTCAAACCCCTCGAAAAGGGGCCAATTGACGCTCACGCCGGCCGTATAGCCGTAATTATGCTGAGTGTCATAATTCAGACCATGCCGGCCAAAATATTTGTACCAATCGTTCGATCCTGATCCTTGAGCATTCAGGGTCGGCCATAGATCCGACCGGGCGGCTGTGATCGCGGCGATCTTCGCGGCAAGACTGGCGCGTTCCGCCGCAAGATCGGGGCGTTTCGCCAGACCTTCTTCGATCAATTGGCCCACTTCTCTTGTCCCCACCTTGAATTCCACGTCTTTTTGCGGAAGCATGATATTGAGCGGCGTCCCCGCGGGAAAACCGAGGACTTTCGCGAGATCTCCTTCGGCCGTCTTGAGATTCCCCTTGGCGGATTCCAATCCAAACAAAGTTTTCTGATAACTTGCGGTGGCCTGAAGCACATCCACCTTCGCCTGGATCCCGGCTGAAAATCTCTCATTGGTCGCATCGAGCGCCGCCTTGGCGTCTTTGACGTCCATGTGGGCGGCCTCAAGCAATGCGGTCGTGCTGAAAAAATTAAAGTAAGCGGACGTCACATTGAGCAGGAGATTCTGGAAAGTCTGGTTGAATTGGAAGTTAGTCGCAAGCAACGTTTGAAAGGCCTGTTCCACTTTGGCGCTCCGGCCTCCAAAATCAACCAGCAGATAGGTCAATTTCATGTTAGCGCCGATGTCTCCTTGATTCAGACTTTGAAGGGGGCGGTTGGAAACCGTATGCTGGGTGTCAAAATCCTGCTCCACGGTCGCCGTGGGGTACCAGGCGCTCTGCGCTTCCCCGACTCGAGCTTTGGCCGAAAGGGCCTGGTACCATGCCTGTTTGGTCGAGGGATTGTTCTGCAAGGCGAGCCCGACCAATTCGATAAGCTTCATGGGTTTTTCGACGCTCGGTTTTCTTCCCTCTACGCCCGCGAGAACCGTTTCCGGCTTCTTGGATTGGGCATACCACTGAGGGGGCGTCCACATACTTGAAGATTCTTTGGGAACTTCCAGGGTCCGGCAGCCTGCAAAAAAGATCAGAAACAAAGAGAGGAGCGCGAAGAGCGGAAAAGAAGCGTGGAGTTTATTCGTTTTAAGCATCGGCAATTTAAAAGTCCTGGTCTCAGGTTGCCAAATGAAAAATATCTTACGAACATACTATTCATAAGTCCTTCAATTACAAGGGGAAAAGCAGCCTTCCATCAACGACGGGCCTGCAGATACCTATTTAACCCGGACCACAATGAGCGTCAGGTCGTCAAAGGGCGGAGCCTGGCCAATGAAGTCCTTGATCTCGGCCTGGATCTTTAAAAAAAGATCATGCGCTCCAAGAGAACTGTTTTGTTCGACCAATCGCTTGAGTCTCTCGATGCTGAACATTTCGCCGTGGGCTGCCCTGGCCTCGATCACTCCGTCCGTATACATCACAAGAAGGTCTTGAGAGGCAAGCCGGATCGTTTCTTCCGGATAAGTTTGTTCCGGAAGAATGCCCACGGGAACCCCATTCGTTTTTGTCTCGACAAAGACCCTCTCTTTGGCTTTGAACCACAAGGGCGGATAATGGCCTGCGTTGGCACAAGTCATCTGTTTCTTTTTTACGTCATACAGCAAGTAGAGGACCGTGATGAACATCCCCTTCCCCGAAGAGGCATCCGCCGCAATAAAACTGTTCGCCCGGCTTAAGGTCTCTCCCGGATGCGCCACCTCTGAAGAGATCACTCGGAATACGCTGCGGGAACGCGTCATGTAAAGAGTTCCGGGAAGTCCCTTCCCGGAAGCGTCGGCGATGATAAAACCTATCTGGTCGCGGGAAGGAACGGAAAGAAAATCATAATAATCCCCTCCCACTTCTTTAGCGGGGACACTCTTGGCCTCGATCTCCAGCCCCTCGACTTCGGGAGGATGTTCGGGAAAGATCGACCGCTGGATCTCTGTCGCGATCTCCAATTCGCGTCTCACACGTTCGTTCTCACGCACTGTCTCCGCCAATTCGAGCATCATGCGCTTGAGGGATACGGTCATCTCGTTGAAGATCCCGGACATGCGATTGAATTCGGTCTCGGTAAAATGTTCCAGTTTGTGTTCGAGATCGCCGCCCCCCACCGTTTCCATTCCCTTCACCACCCGCCGTATCGGTCTTGTAAGCCAGATCGAACTCAAAAGACCGACGATGAACGAAAAACCAAGGCAGGTTCCGATCGAGATAAGGAAAAGATTGGAAAATTCCTTCCGGATCTGAAGGACCGTTTGTTGGGCGATGTCGATCCCGATGACCCCGACAGTTTCTCCCGATCGTGTCTTCACGGGGGCAAAAGCTGAGACCCAGGTACCCCATGGGTCCGTCTGAGCTTTCAGGTCCGCGTAGGGCTTTTGGAATCCTACCCGGATCTCAGGGGCATGACGAAGATCATAGCGCTCCCCGCAGCCCACAGGTGTGCGTTCGCGGTCGGCGTTCGTCACAAAGCGGACATAATTCGGGTCCGGGTCCGCGACCATGATGTAAGTATCAAAAATGTCCTTATCGACCGCGCGAACGCTCCGGAGTTTCTCGATCAAGATCCGGGTTTCAGGAAATTTTTCACAACCCTTCTCAAGAGAGATCGACCGGATATCTTCGCCTGTGATCAGGTTGGCGCTGACTTTGGTAAGGTTCTCGAGGTATTGTTTGAAGGCGTCGTCGCGAAGCTTTGTTACTTTAAAGTAGAAAAAAGTAAAAATACCCGTGAGCACGAGCGCGCTCGAAAGAAAAAAAACGATCGAAAGACGGGCCGCGAAGCTTTTGAACATGTTCGCATTCTAGCTTCCCTCAAATAAAAAAGCCACTTGGAATAGCGGGTCTGGATAAGAAATTCCCTGGCAGCAAAGTAAAACCGGATCTTCTCTTTTCCCGGGGAAGCAGCTTCTTGGACTATCGGGGATTGGAACCCTGTGGGGAAATAAGTTCTTCTATTTTTTTCTCGAGAGTGAGCAAGGTTGCTTCTAAGCGCCGGGAATGGGCCTGGGCTTTCACATGGGACCTTCTCTCTTCCTCGAGTTTTTCTTCCAGGGTCTTTTGGGTGATCTCTTTTTCGTTCAAAAGCTCTTCTTTTTCTCGGATCGCCTTCGTCAACGCCTCCAGGATGCGGATTTTTTCATCTCGTTCTTCCTTCATCTTTTCTTTTTCGCTTTCGACGTCGGCGCATCGTTTCCGGACGTCTCTCGTTTGAACCTCGGCTTGAGCCAAAGCCTCGTCAAGATCTCTGATCTTGGCTAAAGCCTTTTCAGTTTCCTCTCGCTTCGTTTCAATTTCTTCTGCAAGACGTTCTCTTTCTCGTTCTAAAACCGCGAGCTCCGAGAACCGGTCTTCCAGGTTTTTCCCCAAGGACAGCTTTTCTTCTTCAAGGCACGCAAGATCTTTCTCAAGACTGTGTCTCTCATTCTCTAATTGCTTTTTTTCGTCCTCTAAAGCAGAAAGGGCGGCACGGCTCTCCTCCGAGGCTTCCTCAAACTCACGGATCCGGGCCTTCAAAGTCTCGGACTCGTCCTCTTTCTTTCCAAGATCCTTCTCAAGACGGGTCCGCACTGCCTCCAAAACTTCTAATGCCTGCGCTTTCTCGTTCCCGGCCTTTATTAAAGCTTCCTTCTCTTGCTCCAAACGATCCTTCTCGGACCGCAAAACATCAGAACCCTCGTGCGCTCCCTCCAGATCCTTCTCCAAGCCCTCGATCTTCCCCCTCAACTCCTCCAAGGTCTCGCCCGATTCGCGGAGGTCCTCTCTCAACTGAAGGGCTTCCTTACCCCTCGCGGAAAGCTCTGTCCTCAGGAATTTTCGCTCATCCTCAAGCTGGCTCTTCTCTTCCTCCAACTCAAGACGCGCTCTCTCATGCGCTTCCACGATCATACGGTGTTTCTCAATCAGTGCGGCGGCGCTCGCTTCCCCGGCCTTGACCTCCGCCTCCGTCTCAGCGCGTTTTATTTCTAACGCCTGCAACTCCTCCCACAACCGCGCTGCCTCAGCCACCTTCGTCGCAAGTTCCTTCGATAACTGATCCTTTTCATCCTCTGATTGTTTTTTGTCATCCTCTAAAGCAGAAAGGGCGGCACGGCTCTTCTCCGAGGCTTCCTCAAACTCACGGATCCGGACCTTCAAAATCTCGGACTCTTTCTCCTTCTTACTGAGATCCTTCTCCAGATCTTTCCGCACTGCCTCCAAAACTTCTAATGCCTTCGCTTTCTCCTCACCCGACTTTAACAACACTGCCTGCTCACGTTCCAATCGTTCCTTCTCCTGTTCCAAACGTTCCTTCTCGGACCGCAAAACATCAGAACCCTCGTGCGCTCCCTCCAGATCCTTCTCTAAGCCCTCGATCTTCCCCCTCAACTCCTCCAAGGTCTCGCCCGATTCGCGGAGGTCCTCTCTCAACTGAAGGGCTTCCTTACCCTTCGCGGAAAGCTCCGCCTTCAGGGATTTCCTCTCACTCTCAAGTCCGCTCTTCTCTTCCTCTAACTCAAGACGTTCTC
Source organism: Candidatus Omnitrophota bacterium (assembly GCA_043808175.1). Classification (GTDB taxonomy): domain Bacteria; phylum Omnitrophota; class Omnitrophia; order Omnitrophales; family Aquincolibacteriaceae; genus Aquincolibacterium. Next base: position 16,119 of record JAZDFE010000002.1, read on the forward strand.
TCTCATGCGTTTCCACGGCCATACGGTGTTTCTCGGTCAACTCTGCGGCGTACGCTTCCCCGGCCTTGACCTCAGCTTCCGTCTCAGCGTGTCTTGCCTCCAACGCCTGCAACTCCTCCCACAACCGCGCTGCCTCAGTCACCTTCGTCGCAAGTTCCTTCGATAACTGATCCTTTTCATTCTCTGATTGTTTTTTGTCATCTTCTAAAGCAGAAAGGGCGGCACGGCTCTTCTCAGAGGCTTCCTCAAACTCACGGATCCGGGCCTTCAAAGTCTCGGACTCTTCCTCCTTCTTACTGAGATCCTTCTCAAGACGGGCACGGACTTCCTCCAAGGCCGCCAACGCCTTGGCTTTCTTTTCGAAGTTTTGTATTTGCGCATGAGCGGTCTTGATCTCCGCCTCAAGCTCGGCCGCCCTTTTCCTTGCTTTTTCCTCGTCGCCGCGTACTTGTTTGATCACTTCGATAAGCAGGGCATTCTCTTTTTCCAAAGGTTTTTTCTTATTTTCTCCATCAGCAACTTTTATCTTCAGGGTTTCTGCATGAGCCTTTTTTTCCGCCGCCAGCTCCGCTTCGAACTCCTCACATCTCTTTTTCAGCTCTTCAATGCGGGCCTCCAAGAGCTTTCTCTCAACCCCCGCCTTATCCGCCCCGTCGGATGTCAGATATTCATTTTTATTTTCGTGAAGAAATTGCGCGGGCGAGCCGAGCGAATACACTTTGGAGGGGGGAGGCACTTGGGACGGACCGGGGTCGTTGGACGATCCCTTCTTTTTTTCCAGGACATCCATGAGGTCCATAAGCTCTACCAGATTGATCTTCGGAGGAGCTCCCGAGGCCTCACCCTTCAGCGAGTCGCGTTGCTTGGAATAATATCCGATCAAAGCATCTGCGATCGCATTCGGAAGACGTCCGCTCTTCACCAATTTGTGGATTTGTTCCTCAAAAGAACTTGTCATTTTAAACTTTCCTGGCGCAAAACATCCGGACCTCGAACGGAGCGCCGGACACGCTAAAACACCGCTTCACTGAAAAAACCCTCTCTTGTTACCCCGCTCAACCTGCCCTCCGCATAAGCGGGACCTTTTTACAGCCACTTCGTGTTTTCCTCCGGTGGGTGCTATTTTTTTTTCGGGAACGATTCCAAGTAATGCTTAACAACAAGACACTTCTTTTCATGCTCACGAATGATCGCTTCGATGAGCATGTCACGGGCTTCCTCCGTCAAATTTTCAGGGCCGACAGGTTCCTCGCCTATCATTTTAGACACATCATTGGTTCTCGAAAAGATCGCCCTTGCCCATTCCCCCTCGTTACACCTACCCAGCAGATACAGAACAGTCATCACAAACTGACCCCCGTTGAGACTGCCCAAGTTAACAAGCGCTGATTTCTGGGGGCCTGTGAAACCGGAAACGATCTCCTGAAACAGGTTGATAATTTTCCTCCAGTCTTCGCCCGTATAAAGGTCCCATGCATTAAGAGAAAGCCCGCGTTCCTGTAAAAAGAACTTCACTTTTTGCTGTTGCATCTCTTGATAGAGTGAGGAAACAGGGTACCCGGCCGCAGGCTCAAAAATAGGATCTGCACGCAACCAACCCAGAAGATCTTGAGAAAGGTCATCCCCTTTATCCGCGAGATCCCTTTCTGAGGAAGCTAAAAGATACGCGCTAAAAATGCGGGGCTGGATGATCACCCCATTTTCAACGAGCAGATCTCCTTGCCCTTTGAAATCAGCTATGATTCTCTCAAACAACGCTTTTGTTTCCGACTCGATCACATGGCCTTGAAAACTCTTGATGAGACCTTCACCGACCTGCAGACAATATTTACCTTCCCGGCTGATCAACTTCGCATCTTGGAGGGGCACCGCTTTCAAAAGCCCTTCCCGGATCATTTCCTGCAAAACTTTCTGTCGATTATCCAGTGCGGTCCGCATGCTCGGGTCCATTTGGAGCGCCGCATCAAAACATTTGAGCGCATCTTTGAACTTTTCGTTTTTCGACAACAAAGAGCCTTGATCGACCAGCGCGCGCTTATGCAAAAAATTGCAATGCAATGCTTCTTCGTAACATTCAAAGGCTTTGCCCGGATTTCCAAGTCTGTCGTGACAGCGACCCAGATCCACCCAGGCCTTTTCATTGTCGCCGTGAATGGCTAACGCCCTTTCATAACATGACTTGGCCTTTCCCCAGGCCTTGTTTTTGAAAAACTCAAGAGCTTCTTTCATGAATTTTTCGCATCCGCACCCCGATTCCTCATGCATGGGCTCCCCCCTTTTCTTAAATAGGTAACAAAACGTTGAATGGCTTAACGATCCTTCCGGACTCCCTGGCCATGGCTATTGTACTGGATAGTGGAACGCATGAAAAGGTATCCGGCCATAAAAATTTCCGCGTTTCCGGGAGGAAAAAGGGCTCTCATTCTGACCTCAGCCCTTTTTGCCACACCCAGCTGCTCGAGAGGGCGTCTTCCAACGACAGCTTCGCGCTCCAGCGCAGTTCTTTTTTCGCTTTGCCGACCGCAGCGTAGATCTTCTTGATATCGCCGGAACGGCGCGGGGCGATCTTGTGAGGCACCTTCACGCCTGTCACTTTTTCGAATGTCCGGAGGATCTCAAGAACGCTGTGTCCGCGGCCTGTGCCGATATTAAAAACATCGTAGAACGTCCGCTCGCGCTTTTTCTCCAGATACATCAACGCCCGGACATGGGCCCCGGCGAGGTCCATCACATGGATGTAATCCCGGATGCATGTTCCGTCGGGTGTCGGATAATCGTTCCCGTACACTTGAAGGATCTTGCGGAGACCCGCCGCCGTCTGTGTGAGGAACGGCACGAGGTTCTTCGGGATCCCGAGCGGAAGCTCGCCGATAAGCCCCGAGGGATGTGCGCCGATGGGATTGAAATAGCGCAAAGAGACCGCCTTCAGGGGCGCGCCGCTCTGGATGAACGTCTCGAGCATCCGTTCTGCGATCTTTTTTGTTTCTCCGTAAGGGGATGCCGTTTTTTTGACCGGAGCGTTCTCGCGGACGGGAAGTTTGTCGGGATCGCCGTAAACCGTACAGGAGGAGGAAAAAACGAAATTCGGCACCCGGTATTGCTCGGTCGCTGTGAGCATCGTCAGCATACCGCCAAGGTTATTGCGATAATACCGGAGAGGCTGGGACACCGACTCCTCCACCGCCTTAAGCGCCGCGAAATGGATGATGCCGTGAAAATGCCCTTCCTTTTTGAAAACCCGGGCCACGTCCCCGGGGGCCGCGCAGTCGCCGGTATGCAAAGGCACGTTCCGCCCCGTGATCTTCCGGACCCTTGCGACGATGAACCTTTCGGAATTCGAGAAATTATCCAGGATCACGGGCTCGTAGCCCGCGCGAACCAACTCGACCACAGTATGCGATCCGATATAACCCGCTCCGCCGGTCACCAGTATTTTCTTCGCTCTCATGGGATCTCCCGTCTCAATAGTATCATAAGACGCCCCATTCTTGAACTCTGTTACGCGCATGGGGAGCCTATTCCGAAAGGGTAGGATCGCCGAGCAGCGGCAAACAAAAAGGGCACATCCCCGGTCACCCCTTCTATAGAAAATATTATCATTCCCCATTCCGAGGTCTCTAAAAACACGAAAACCACCGGGGTTATCCCCTGGTGGCCTTTTGTGTTACTGTGTTTCCAGGCTGTCCATTCGTAGGACGCCATGATTTTCATTAATCAAAAAACGGATAGGGAATCATGACTGTACTAGTTTCTTCATGGTTTCTTTTAATGAATGACAAACCAGTATGCCTACTTCTCTTTATGGATTGATGGTTGAATTAGCGGATTGGATCGCTTTATAAAGCTTTTGGGCCAGATCTTTGTTTAAATTATTTAATATCGTGTATTGTTGCAACGCAGAATCCGTCTCATGAAAAGATAGATGCGACATCCCAAGACCGTAATAGGCCATGGAATTCCGGGCATCCAAGGAGATGGCCTTATTGAAAGACTCGATCGCTTTTTTGACTTTGCCTTGCTGAAAATAGCTGTTACCCAAACCGACGTAAGCATTAGATTCCTTGGCGTTCAAGGAGATCGCCTTGTTATAAAACTCGATCGCTTTTTCGGTATTGCCCTTCTGCACATCGATATTACCCAAACCGACGTAAGCACCGGCACACTTGGCGTCCACGGAGACGGCTTTCGTGAAAGACTCGATCGCTTTTTCGACCTTGCCCTTCTGAAAATAGATATGCCCTAAACCGACGCTAGCATTGGGATCCTTGGTGCCCAACGAGACGGCCTTGTTATAAAACTCGATCGCTTTATCGATATTGTTTTGCTGGAAATAGAGGTGGCCCAAACCGACGTAAGCATTAGGCTCCCTGGCGTCCACGGAAATGGCTTTATTGAAAGATTCGATCGCTTTTCCGGTATTGCCTTGCTGGAAATAGAGCTGACCTAAACCGACGTAAGCACTGGGCTCCTTGGCGTTCAAGGAGATGGCCTTATTGAAAGACTGAATCGCTCCGTCGATATTGCCTTTCTGGAAATAGAGATGACCCAAACCGACATAAGCGCCGGACTCCTTGGCACCCAAGGAGATGGCCTTGTTATAAAACTCGATCGCTTTTTCGGCGTTGTCCTTCCGGGAATAGATGAAAGCCAACCCGACGTAGGCCCCGGAGCATTTGGCGTCCAAGAAGATGGCCTTATTGAATGATTCGACCGCTTTATCGTCATCGCCTTTCCGGGAATAGACATGACCCAAACCGACGTAAGCGCCGGAACTCTCGGCGTTCAGGGAAATGGCCTTATTGAAAGACTCGATCGCTTTATCGTCATCGCCTTTCTGAAAATAGAGATTCCCCAAACCGACGTAAGCATTGGAATCCTTGGCATCCAAAGAGATGGCCTTATTGAAAGACTCGATCGCTTTATTCATGTCGCCCTTTCTCACCGCTTCATTGCCGGCCCTAATAGACTCGCCCGCGTTTGCAGCGTAACCGCTCGGATTACCGCAAATAAAAAATGCTGCTTGGGCAAAAAATATCAGGCTTACTAATCCGGAAAAGGAATGTTTTTTCATTTTTGATCCCTCGCATAAGTGGTTTGTTGCCAAAGGGAAATCACCGGGTGGCTCTTCCCCGATCCGGGGACGATTTTTTGGAGATAGTATTAAATTCTTTCTTTGCTTCCGCAAGCATTTTCTCCCGGCTCATTCTGACCTGCTCCACGGAACGGTGCCGGCACGTTCGAGAGAGTGGCGGGTGATCTTCGGACCCATGATGGGGGCGTTACGCGGAGGATCCGTTCCAAGTGGATCTTACTACTTATTAAATACTTCCCTAAGGATCGCGTCTGCGATATTTTGAGCTAAAAGCTGGTTGCCTTTTTGAGTGCAATGGCCGAATTCTCCGCCGAATATATCCACAAAATACTCTTGATAACCTCCTTTCTTCAGCGCCCCCTTGAATACCTTCTCGTTATCCACAAAAATAAGGCCATCCTTTATCTCGAACATTCTTTTTAACGGCTCCACATGACGGACAGGATATTGCACGCAAACCAATCTTACGCCTTTTGCATCCAGGAATTCTTTGAGTTTGCGGTAGTTGTCAACGGTCATAGAACCGACATATTCCAACCTGGCCGCATTCATCTTTTTAGCATATTTTTTTGCCAGTTCCGGTTTGCCGCTTTCTTCGTAGAGCAATGACAGGGTGTCATAGATACGATCGTTCACAGGATCAAGCTCGACGGCTTTCTTGAAGGCATCGATAGCCTGGGGTAATTTGTCATGGCTTCGATAAAACCGCCCCAGTTCGATATAGGCATTATTGCTTTCAGGATCAAGCTCGGTGAGTCTCTTGAGCAGTTTTTCGGCTTCGGAGAATTTTCCCTGGAACCGGTAAAACCCTTCCAATCCTTCAAGCGCGGCATGGTTTCTAGGATTGATCTCGATGGCTTTCTTGTACATGTCTTCGGATTGGGGGAATTTGTTTTGCTCCCGATAAAGCCATCCTAACTGAAAGTAGGCATTATCGTTCTTAGGATTGAGCTGGATGGCTTTTTTGAATAACTCTTCGGCTTCTTTGAGAAATTTACCATGCTCTTGATAAAGAAACCCTAAGCTCACGTAGACATTATCGTTTTTAGGTTCAAGTTCGATGGCTTTCTTAAGGGATTTTTCGGCCGCTTGAAATTGCTTTTCCTCGTCATCCGTGCTTTCTAATACCACTTGTTTTTTTTCTTCTTTAGGGGCCGCTTGGGTCAGGCGCAACCATAGAAACCTTGCCAGTTTATAGATCCTGAGAGACCGGATGAAAAGCGTCCCTCTTGAAGTCGTGGGTGTTTCGATCGGAACATAGTCGCCCCCATCATTGACCCCCATCATCGCAACTACCATATCGGGATGATACTCGTCCAAATAAGATTCTACGCGCCTCAAGATAGCGGTGGTATTCGTACCGATCTTGCCTTGATCTATGACGCTGAACCGTATCCCGATATTACGCTCGTTCAAGACTTGCTCGAGAAGGTAAGGGTATTTCCCCTGAGTGGTAGACTCCCCTAAACAGAGAATGCGATGGGCACCTTTTTGTTTTATGGATCGTAAATTCCCGTACTGTTGTACCGATGCCAGAACAAACCCGCCCAGGCGCATTCCCGCCTCAAGAAGTAAAAGAGATAAGACCAAACCCAATAGCACGAGGACTGTTTTTTGCCAAGCCGAGGTTGTTATTTGCGAGGATCTTTTCTTATTCATTAGCACATTTTATTCGTTGGCGCACGCGACCTCCCCCGTTCATTGAACCACCGGCAAGTTAGTTTTCTCGGGGATTTGGGTTGTGTCCGCCCAAGCATATTCCTCCGGGGTTAGTTTGTCCAGAGAACTGTGCGGGCGAACTCGGTTGTGATCGATCCTTTATCCGTAGGGCGCCATGATTTTCATTAATCGAAAAATAAGGGGTAACCAGGGCAGTCCAAGTCACCCTTTATGAAAAGAAGATCAAGACTTGGGCTGTACTAGTTTCTTTATTGTTGCTTTTATTAAACGATCAATCGGTACGCTTACTTTTGCGCGAGCTCTTTCAGGACTTTCAGGGCCTTGTCGTAATCCGGCTCATTGATGTTCTCTTTGACATATTCCACATAGCGCACGTTCCCCCGGGGACCCACGATGAAAATGGCGCGGGAAAGCAGGCGCATCCCCTTGATCAGCACGCCGTATTTTTCCCCGAAGTCCGCGGTACGATGGTCCGAGAGTGTCCGTACGCCCAGGATCCCGTCGGTCTTGCAAAAACGCTTTTGCGCGAACGGCAGGTCCATACTGATAAAAAGAACGGTGACCCCGGGGAAGGTGGACACGGCCTCCTCGTTGAACCGGTGGATCTCCATCCTGCAGACCATCGTATCCAGCGACGGTACCGAGGCGATGAGCGTGACCTTGCCTTTCAGATCACTCAGCCGAACATCGCTCATGTTGGGCGCCTGTACCACAAAATCCGGCGCCTTATCCCCGACGGCGATCTCCGGCCCCAGCAGCGTGACGGGCTCCCCTTGCATCGTGGCGACCCCGTTGCGTTCCTGCACAAGAGCGGGCAATTCCGCGAATACCAGCGAGGACACAAGCCCCAAACACGCCGCCAAGATCCAAACCACTTTCATTTTTCCCGCATGGATTTTTTTCATCATCGCTCCTTTTCTCAACGGATATTGTTCTATGATTAAACTTGGCCCAGCCAGTCCGGCGGCGCGATCTCTTTCCAGCGGCGGCGAATGGCTTCATAACGACCGGGATCAAGGGGGCCCTTGCTGACGATACACGCGTTCTCCTGCCAACGGCCCGGATGCTGGGTCCCGACGATCGCAACAGAAACACCCGGCACACTCAGCACAAATCGCAGGGCTGTCGCCACGGCCTCGTCCTCCGGAGCTTTCAGAAAATCATAATCCAGTTTTTTAAAACGTTCCCAATAAGGCGCGTGGTACTCGATGGGTCGTCTCTTATGCCGCCAGGCAACATTGGCGATCGGCCGTTTCGCGATCACGCCCATGCCTTGTTTCACCGCGACGGGCAAAATGGAGTCGATAGAATGTTGGTCCGCAAGATTGATCGACATTTGCAGCGTGTCAAAAACCCCGGTCCGCACCGCATAAAGCGCGGCATCGTTCTCGCCGCTGTACCCGATGAACCGGGTCTTTCCGGATCGCTTGGCCTTTTTTATAAAATCGATCACGACGCCCTTTTCCAGGACCTTCCGCGAACAACTGTGCAACTGAAAAAGATCGAGATGACCGGTGCGCAAGCGTTTAAGACTTTGCTCCAGGCTATTTTGAAGACGGACGGGATCTGCCCAGTCGGCGGGATTTTCGAACCCGCGCGAGTGCCCGCATTTGGTGAAGAGAAAAAAATCCTCACGGCGATGCGCGACCGCGCGGCCGATACTTTCCTCGCTAGTCCCGTAACATTCGGCGGTATCGATCACATTGAGCCCGGCATCCAGCGCGCTGCCGAGCAAACGCTCCACCTCCGGAAGTGAGGTATTCTCAAGGCCGACCTCGGCGCCCCCGAACCCCAGGACCGCCACTTCCAAACTTGTTTTCCCAAGCTTGCGTTTTTCCATTGAATCACCTCCCCAACCTTTCCCCGCCTGCCCTGTTTTTATGTATTCTTCGATTCTTGCTCCGGGCGCCGGAGGTCTTCCGGACTTTGGTTTTCTTCCCCGGGGGTTGTTGTCCCGGCCTCGGATGAAGAAAGCGCTTTTTCTGCTCGCCGGGCCGCGATCGCTGTTCTCGCGGCCCTGATACCGAAGATGGCATGCGCCGGAGGCGCTTCAAGCAGGAAGGTCCCCGCCACCAGCCCCGCCATGATGAGTTTAAAAGTTTTTGACATCTTCCACCTCCCGTATTTTGATCGAATGGCACCGGCTACCATTTTATCCGTGGATCGTGGTACGTGTCCCCGGAATTTCTCGGTAGATCTCAAGGTCCTGTTCTGAAAATAGAACGAAGATCACTTTTTCAAGGGACTCCGGATCTTCCTCCAGGAACCTCCGGACCGTTCCCACGGCAATCGCGGCGGCCTTCCGGATGGGAAACCTGTAGGCCCCGGTCGAAATGGAGGGGAACGCGATCGTTTTCAAGTGATGGGTTTGAGCGCATTTTAAGGAGTTCCTGTAACAGGAGGCCAAAAGTGCTTCCTCTTGAGACTTTCCTCCGTGCCACACAGGGCCTACGGTATGAATGACAAAACGCGCCGGAAGCTCGTACCCCTTCGTGATCTTGGCCTGCCCCGTCTCGCAGCTACCCAGGCCTTTGCATGCTTCGAGAAGCGCCGGACCGGCGGCCCGGTGGATCGCGCCATCGACTCCCCCGCCGCCGAGCAGGGTCCGGTTGGCCGCGTTCACGATCGCATCGCAGCTGAGACGGGTAATATCGCCATGGATGAGTTCGATCGCAGTCTTCATAGGTAAGATCCCGGTTCAACAAGGCTCATGCCGGGATTATAGTGTGAGGATCATCCGCGGGAAATGAAAAACACCGGCACCCAGTTCAAAGCTTTTCGGAACGGCCCACCTGCACTGCCGTCCCGAGTCCCGGCGGTTCGTGGCTCGTGGCCCGTGTCCCGATGCCGTACACGTCACACCCAAGAAATGACGCCTGATTCTCCTATTAAGTTTTATAAAGAATCAGTGCAGCACCGACTTTCAATTAACTGCTCTTATCGACAGTCGGTACGGCATCGCCTGGTTTCATTTAAGAGATGATTGAGAACCAGTGCTGTCCTGGCCTCCGATTAATTTTTCAATAATAGCCAGGGCGTACTTGCACACAGGTACAAGTGCCGAGATGCTTGATATCGTTCTGAGCTCGTCTTTTTTGCTAGGCTGTCCGTAGGACGCCTATTTTTTTACGCCTTCCCGCTCTTCACTAATCTTTCGGCCTCGAGCCAGATCTCAAGGTCATTGTTCGGAACGCACCCTTTTTGCTCCCAAAGTTCCCTGGCTTTCTTTTGAATGCGCGCATTCAGCTCTTCCTTTGAAAGCTTGGGTGCTGAAGCTCTACTCCACCCCAGATCTGTTATCTTTGCCATATTCCGCTCCTTTTGTGTTAGTGAAACGACGTGCAGTAACATATCCCTTGCGTGCGGCTTTGTCAGCAAAAAAGTTGCCGCTCCAATGGCGTATGGGACGGCGTACTGGTTTATCATTTATTTAAAAAATAATAATGAAACTAGTACTGTCATGATTACCGTCCAAACTTTTCATTTCTTTTTCAAAACGGTAGTCGGCACTGATTTTCATTTAATTTTTAGATTGGAAATCAGTACAGTCCCAACCAACCCTTAAATGAATCGGAGGGTTGGGGCTGGACGGCCCCAATCTCAGCTATGCTTCGATTGATAGGTATTGGGACCGTTTATTTTTTGATTGATGAAAATCATGGCGTACCGACCGGAAGAGAATGAGGATCAGGGAATGAAACGATTATTTCTGACGCTTACTCGAGCCACGAGCCAAGCACCACGCACCACGAAGCTCGTGTCCCGTGGTTCGTGGCACGTGTCCCCGTACTATTTCCTGGGCAGCGTAAAAATAAATTTGCTGCCCTTTCCCGGCTCGCTTTCGACCCAGATCCTGCCCTGATGAAGCTCGACAATGTCCTTGACGATGGGAAGTCCAAGACCGGTCCCTTCCTGTTTTTCGGCGGTCAGACGCTCGAATTTGTCGAACAACTTGCCAAAATCCTCCTTGGCGATCCCCGGCCCCGAATCGGAGATCTCGAAACGGACCTCTTCTTCAGTTCCGGAAAGGCGGAGGATGATCTTGCCGCCGGAAGGAGTGTATTTGACGGCGTTGCTGAGCAAATTGATGAGGACCTCGGTCAGCTTGTCACGGTCCGCCAGGACCTCGCCCGCGCTCTCTGAAAAATCTTTTTCGAGGAGAAGGTTCTTTTTCGAGATCTCATTGGCATCGCCGGCAAGGACCTCCTCGGCCAGGGCGGCGATCCCGAAACTTTCTTTTTTCAACTTCATCTTTCCCGCTTCGATCTTTGAAAGATCGAGAAGATCCGTGACCAGCCGGATAAGCCTTTCCGTATTTTTGAGGGCGATCGTAAGCACCTCCCGCTGTTCCTCGCTCACCGCGCCGGCCGAACCGTCCAAGACATAGTCCAGCGAAAGCTGCATGTTGCTCAAGGGATTTTTGAATTCATGGGAGACATTGGCGACAAAAGCCGACTTCCGCTCGTCCATCTGTTTCAAAAGCTCCTCGGCCTCTTTGATCTTGCTGATATCATTCCCGACGCAGAGGATCTCCTTGGTCTCGCCCTTCGCGTCGGACAAGGCCTTATTGGTCCAGGCGATCCACACCCGCTCCCCGCTGCGAAGCATGTTCTCATTTTCGTTATTCACATACTTCTCGGGATAGCGCACGATATCATCAACCATGGCCTTCTGGTCCCTGCCCGCGCTGTCCGTCACCGGCGCGATCGTCCCGATGGCGCTTTTACCCAAGATCTCCTTCTCCTCAAATCCGAAGAACTCCTGCGCGAACTTATTGAGGAAGGTGATCCTGCCCTGGGTATCCATGCGCAGGATGATGCTGTTGGCGTCCTGGACCAGCCTGCGATAAGAGTCCTCGCTTTGTCCGAGCGTCTTACCGGCTTTCATGCTGCTCATGCCTCCCATCCCCTCTACTGCTCTTTCTGATCGTCGGATTCGGATTTTGGATGATCGACGGCATCGGCAATTTTTTGCTTCGCCATGAGGGTCTTGAAGTCTAAAGATTTTACCGCCTTCACAACCTCAGGGTCATAGGCGAGGGCCTGAACATTAGGATCGGAGGCCAGGCCGGCAACGGTTTTCATGACCTCCGGATCGTCCATGACCGCGGGCTGGAGCTCCTGCAACTCGCTGGGGAGATTCTCGGGATCGGAAGAGACGGTCCCTTCGGAGGATGGAACGCTCCCGTCATCCGGGGTGCTCCCGTCCGTTGATCCGGTCTCCTCTCCATAGACGGTGCCGGCAAGTAAGGCGAATGCCGAAACAAAAAACACAAGCAAAAGGATCTTTTTCATTTTATCTCCTATTCATTTAAGTTCCCGCCATCTGCACCACGATATCGCGTTGGCGGGGGCGGTTGTCGAATTCCGTCAGGACCACCTGCTGCCACGTGCCGAGCGTGAGTTTACCGTTCTCGAACGGGATGACAAGCGACGGCCCCTGAAGGAGCGCGCGCAGGTGGCTGAACCCGTTGGCGTCCCCCCACGAAGCATCGTGCGCGTACCCGGTCTTGCGCGGGACAAGCTTTTCATAGAGCGCCCGGACGTCCTTGACCAGGCCCGGCTCATATTCGAACGTCGTGACCGCGGCCGTGGAACCGGTCACAAAAACCGTGAGACTTCCCTGCCTCAAGGCCGACCGCTTCAGGATCTCTACGATCCGCTCCGTCAGGTCGATCAGATCCGGATCGCCCTTCGTCTCCACCGTTATGTGCTCCGTGATGATCTTCATCTTCTTTTCGTTCCCCGTGTCCCTTGTCCCTGGAGTTATCGTGTCCCGTGTCCCCGGAATTTCGTGGCTCGTGGCCCGTGTCCCGATGCCGTACACGTCACACCCAAGAAGTGACGCCTGATTCTCCTATTAAGTTTTATAAAGAATCAGTGCAGCACCGACTTTCAATTAACTGCTCTTATCGACAGTCGGTACGGCATCGTACTTGTTCACCGGCGCAAGTGCGGTCAGAGTACGAAGCTGATATTATGCTCCGACTCTGCCGTCCCAATACTTATCAATTTCTGCAAAGCAGAAATTGGGGCGGTCTTGGTTACCGTTGATCAAAAGAAAATTAAAACCAGGGCCGTACTTGTACACAGGTACAAGTGCCTACGGTACCGGTACCGATCTATTTTCATTTCAGCCTCCTTATGGAACCAACCGGGCGCCCATCTCAAAAGCCCTCCGGAGGTCCTTCGGAAAAACATCCCGCCGGCGGGCCGCCTTTTGGGCCGGATCGAAACGGGTCGCGACATATTTGGAATAATCATCAAACTGGAGCGTATCATACACCTGCAAGGTCTCCGCCGGCCCGAGGACCCTTCCCATCATGGCGCCCGTCTCGTTCAAGCTCCGGTCCCAGCCCAGCTGGACCGCCATCTTCTCCGTCGTGCCGAGGGCATAGAGGATCCCCACACGCATCTTCCCGGGGAAAAGCGACACCGACGGGTCCGTGTACGTGTAAAAAGGAAAAACCAGCCGCTCGATCAAAGAGCGCATCGCGCCCGTGGCGCAGCCCAGGTACACCGGCGACCCCAGGAGGATCCCGCCGGCGGTCTCGATCTTCCGCAGGAACGGCGTCAGGCCGTCCTCCATCGCGCAGCGGCCGTAACTTTTTCCGCCTTTCAGCTTGCAGGAGAAACAACTCGTGCAGCCTTTATAATCCAGATCGTAAAGATGCACCAGTTCCGTCTCCGCCCCGCGCGAGGCCGCCCCTTCGAGCGCGCTCTTGAGCAAAAGGGCCGTGTTCCACTCCTTGCGGGGACTCCCGTTGAACGCAATGACCTTCATACCGGATCCTTTCTCGGTTTGAATTGATGCCGGTTATCTTTGATCGCTCCTACCAGTCTCCGATACCCGCACTGTTTCTACGTGTCCCGAGTCCCGTGTCCCCGGAATTTCGTGTCCCGTGTCCCCGTGTCCCCTAATCTCGGAACTGTTCCCAAAGCCGCTTGAAGCGGGGTTCGTAGATAAGGTCGTAGAGATGCGTCTTATCCGGGAAAAGACTCCGGATCAGTTCTCTGAACTTCGCTTTTTCGATCTCGATATCCACGGCCTCGCTGTCGGTGCTCAGGATCAGGAACACGATCCGGTCCTGCATCTTCTTGATCTCGGATAATTTTTCCTCTTCGATCGCAAGGTCATACTGCAGGCAGATCCGGGCAAGCCGGGCGAGGACCTCATCGCCGCCAAGTCCGAGCGGGGCCCCGCAGGGACAGACGATCTCGCGGCCGGACTTGAAAAGCGACGCGTCATATTCCTTTTGGCATTTCGGACACTTCACCGGCATGGCCCCTGTCTGCGACGCTTATTCCTTGATCTTGTCAAATTCCTCGACGGGAATAGCGGGAAAACTGGTGAAGGCAATACCGGTCAATTTATTTAACGCGATCGAAGCCTTCATCACTTCCGCAGTCCCGGGAAAATTGGTAATGACCACGAGGTCGTATTTTCCCAGAAGCGCGTAGGCGGAAACCAGCTTGCCTCCGGCCTTTGCGATCACCTCAGCCGCCTTTTGGGTCCTCTCGGCGGAAATGCCTCCCAGCGCCTCTTTGGAATATTTCCCGTACATGAAATAAACAGCCATTTTTCCCTCCTTTTTCTTCGGTTTGAAACGACTCATAGTCGGTTGAGAAAAAACACGGAAAAGACAAGTCCGGCCGTGTCCCGACGGTTCGTGGCTCGTGGCACGTGTCCCCGGAATTATTGTGTCCCGTGGTACGTGTCCCCGGAATTATTGTGTCCCGTGGCACGTGTCCCCGGAATTATTGTGTCCCATGGCTCGTGGCACGTGTCCCTGATTTTAGATCCGTTCTACGCTCACGTGATCGCCGTCACGGACGGCGCCGAGAAGCGCTTTGAAATCGCCTTCGAGCTCCCCGAGGATGTTGCACCGGTCGGCAAGCCGGCATTCCGTACCTTTCGAGATGGGCGTGCGCCCGTAGGGCAATGCCAGACAGTTCCCCTGCGTCCAAAAACAAACCGTGCCGGGAACCACCACCTGATGGGCGTCCGCTTCAAGCGCCGCGCTCACGGGGACCTGAAAATAGACCTCGTTCCCCCACGTCTGCGCCGACGACGTCATAGGAAGCGCCGCGAGGATCTTGCCGGCTGTCGCCGTCTCCTTCAGCGTCGCAAAAATTTCAACTTCCCCGATTTTAATTTTAATTTGCATCTTCTTTCCTTTTTCCGTTATCTGTTTCACTTTTTTATCTTATCGCATAAAGCAAGAATAATACTACTCCCAAAACGGTTAATTTAAACGATAAGAATAATAGGGCGAATGGAACATTCGTTGCTTTGATCTTGCCCCGCAAATAAAGATGGAGATTGTACAAAAAATAAGCGAGGAGGATCCCGTAGGCAACGGGACTGGCCCAGTGACAGCGCGTGCCGGCCGCAAAGAAATCAAACCCATAAATAACAAGGGTTAAGAAAAACGAGACCGCATAGGGCCAGCAACAATCATGCTGGTAAAATACGCGGATATTTTCAATCAATGATCGCATCATATTCTAGCCGTCGAATGGTACCGGGGACCTTTCTCATCAAGAAACCATGTAAAGCTCTTTCCAGATGGCTTCAAGTGCCTCAGCAGCGCCAAGGGGAATTTTAGTGTCCACCCAACCGGAGATCTCGGTCTTGTCGGGGTTGATCTCCACGGTCGGTCTGTTGAGATCGGACGCAAGTGCCATGGGGTGCCGGATGTAAGGAAACACGCTCGTCGTTCCGATGGAAAAATAGATATCGAACGGCTGCCCCACCTCCCGCTCCATCAGGGCCACTTTATGCGGCTGCAGCCATTCCCCGAAGAAAACAACGTCCGGCCGGGCGATGGAATGACATTCCGGACAGCGCGGAGGAATGCTCAGGCGGTCATAATTCTCGACCCGGGTCTTCCAGCCGCATCTTTCACACCGGAGGTCGTGCATATCCCCGTGGATATCGATCACGTTCTTGGAGCCCGCCGCATGGTGAAAACCGTCGATATTCTGCGTCAGCACCCAGACCCGTTCGAAATGCCTCTCCATCTCCGCAATGATCTCGTGAGCGCGGTTATACCTGGCTCCCCGGCATCTTTTTTCTATCTGAGAAAGGTATTTCCACGTGATCTCGGGCTTTTTCCGGAGAGTCTCACCGGCTAGCGCCGTCTCGATCGGAATGCCGTCTTCCGTCGCGTCATTCTCATAAAGACCGCCCATCCCCCGGTAGGTCGGAAGCCCGGAATCCGCGGAGATCCCCGCGCCGGTGATGAACAGAATGCTCTTACAAGCTTTAAGAAGCTTCGCGACTTCTTTTATTTTTGAGTCGGCTGTTTGAACCATGGGATACCCCGAATGAAACTCGAAAGGTACCGTTCAACGAGTCCCGAGTCCCGAGTCCCGTGTCCCCTGTTTTTGTCAGTAGGTCCCGTCTTTGATCATGTGTTCATCCGAGATCCCGAAATAGTGCGCGAACTCATGAAGAACGGTATCCCGGACCGCCTTCCGAATCTCCCGCCGGCTGCGGCAGGACCGCGTGAGAGGCCCCCGGAAGACCGTGATCTTGTCCGGGAGAACGCTCCCGTCGTGGTGTGTCCTCTCCCCGAGCGGCACGCCTTCGTAAAGTCCCAGCAGGTCTTCTCCGGCCCCGGTCTCCTTTTTTTGACGGGCCGATGGCTCCTCCAGGATCACGATATTGATGTTCTCGAGCTTGCGCTTGAACTCCCGGGGAAGACTTTTCACCGCGTCCCGGACCAATGCCTCGAATTCCCGCGTCGTCAAAAATCTTTTTTCCATTTCAGAACCTTACCGGCCGTTGCCGTCTCCTTCAGCGTCGCAAAAATCTCGATCTTCCCGATCTTAATTCTGATCTTCATCCTCTTTCGTTCTCCGTGACTCATTTCACGTTCTTTGTTAATGAAGTGATGTGTCCCCTGATTTGTGTTTATTGGTTCCTTACGCAAAAGCGGTTTTAAGCCAAACATGCGTGGCCGCCACTCTCTCTTCCCGGCGTTTCGGATGGATCACGATCTCCACATCCTTATCAAGCGCGTTCAAGATCTCGAACAAGTAGTCCAGAGAGAATGCGCTGAGCTTTCCGTTCATGAGGCAGGACACCTTGGATTGAGGGATCCCGAGAAGTTTGGCCGCCCGTTTTTGCGTCAGGCCCCGTTCCCGGAGGATCTCCGCGATACGAGACATCACTTTCGCGCGGGTCTGAACGCGATCCGGATACTCGGCCCCGATATCCGCAAAAACATTCCCGCTTCCCCGTTGGATTTTTTCCTTTCCGCTCATGCTCCCTAATATACCATATTTGGTATAATTGCTCAAGTTTAACCCGGAAAATCCTTTATGTTCTTCCCCATAGTTTACCATGAGGGCAGAGAATGGAGCTTCTGTTTCAAAAGTTTTTGGTCGATCAGCTTCGTTTTATAGGTCGCGACCTTAATGGGAGACACGGCTTTGCTGACGGCGATTCTCGCGACAGTGTCGCGAGTTTTTCACTGTGCCGGTCACTCTCATGGAATTGCCTCATCCTCCAAAGAGTAGCGGCAAGGAAGGTTAGCGGAGATCTGCGGCAGCCCGTCCGGACTTCACGATTTCCTATGAAAAACTGGGGGGAGATGCTTTTTTCACGGCTGGAACAACACGGATCTGCACGGTAAGACCCAGAAAACGGAGGACTTTCTCAAGCGCGGCAATGCTTGTGAATTCACCGCTCTCGATCTTGGAAATATATTGTTGCGTTACTCCGGCTTTTCCAGCAAGATCCGTCTGGGTCCATCCATGCCGGATCCGGGCCGCAATGATCCGCTTCACGATTTGGAACTTCTGCGTCTCCAGCTCATAGAGTTCGCGGAAATGAGGATCCTTCAGCTCCTCTTTCAAATGATCGTCGACTTTGCTGAGCCTCATAAAATCCCTCTCATCCGTCCATGCAAATACGCCTCCCGACTCCTGACCGCAAAGGCGATCTCCCTTTCCGGGGTCTGCATGGTCTTTTTAATGAAACCGTTTGTAAAGATGACGTTGCCACTTTCCACAAAAAAATAAAGCGCCCGAAGCGCTCCTTCCCGGCCCGTCCACCTCAGTTCAAAGATCTTTTGACCGAGGTATTTCACGTAGGGCTCTCTCAAGGCGTAACCGAACGCCTCCAACAGGCCCCGGACCGCGAAAAACTTCCGCCTCGAAGCGGGCTCCAACGACATGATGAATTCTTTAGCCGGGATCCGTCCCGCACCGGTTTCAAGATAATAACAAGTGACGGCGCTCATGGGAAGTATACAACCAGATAGTTGTTTTTGCAAGGGATGTTCATGAACAGGATATTATGACTAAATTAAGCTTAAGTCAATTTTATTTTGCTTTTAAATCATTTTGTAAAAAAACTACCCCTTTCGGACTTGATGACATGGTGACTTGATAGTAAGGCTAGCTTTAGGCTATGAGCTATCGGGTACGTGCTACGCTCTAAGCGTAGCGGCAGGGAGAGCTAGGATCGAAGTAGGTCCGGAGAGGCGGTGTCCCGGAATAACGAAAAAGCCGCGCTTAAATGGCGCGGCTTTGTGGAGATAGATCTCCCGGCGCTTTAGCACATTTCCCGTCCCGCAGGACGGTGCTCGCCCACATGGGGTCAAGCTTTAGCGGAGCAAGTAACCTCTTTAAATCACCGCTTCTTCTATATAAGAACTGTAGCTGACCTATCGCGTTTTGACAAGAAAGCGAGACCTAGCAAGAACTAACAGGAGCCGGGGTCATTCATTTCCAACCATTCTTCAATGAACCCGGCACTTAGGGTACCGGCACCGATCCATTAACGTAAATAGGCAAGCACGCGATAACTCATCGTTTTGCCCGGTGTTCGGTTGATGATCGTCACCCGTAAATATTTCCCGTAAACGGGTGTGTAAAGCGCTCGGCCCGTGGTCGGCCCCGTGGTAAGTGTCGCGAAATTCGGATGCCCTTCCCCATTGTCTTCGGCAAGTGAAGCGCCAAACTCCTGAACGCCCTGGTCCACCAAACGCGCGTCCTCACCTCCGGACTTATGATAGACCGTCGTCATCGCCGTCATCGAGAAATAGGCCTTCAGCTCATACATGGGCGTGATCGCCTGTTTCGTCAAAATACTTTCCGGAAAAGCTTCGACAAAAAGCGTGATCTCTTCATATCCGCTCACGTCAATATACACGGACTCTTGACTCTTGCCGCTTTCAAGTTGGACTTTGGCGAGAACCTCCAACTCCTTTTTTTCTTTGATGACTTTGACGGGAGTGGGCTGCTCTGCAGCTGCAGCAATGACTCCTTGTGTTTCTGCAGCCAAAGATATCCCCGGCGATAATACAAGCATGAGGAACCACATAGCATGGCAACATTTTCGAAGGATTCTTGATTCCATGCGGGCCATTATACAGCACATGAAACTTGGATGTTACTAAAACGTCCCCACCCTTTCCACTGCGCTTCAAGGGCGATACAAATCATCGAGGCCGGGATCATTCATTTTCATCCATGCTTTAATGGACCCGGCTCGATACCGCACGCACTGAACGACCCATAAAGCTTAAATGAAGTTTAGTGCTGTCCCAATCAACCCTTAAAATTAATGGGAGGATTGGGACGCGACCTACCTTAAAAAGCGGCGGTATCGCCTGGTTTCATTTAAGAGATGATTGAGAACCAGTGCTGTCCTGGCCTCCGATTAATTTTCCAATGATAGCCAGGGCGTACTTGTACACAGGCACAAGTGCTTGGGGTACCGGTACCGGTCCGGTTTATTTCCTAGCGACCGCTTTAAATCCGACCCCCGCGTGATGAAGTAAGAGAAGGATATTGAGGAACCCCGGATTGCCGTTCCCGGAAAGCATCTTATAAAGACTCACCCGGTGGATCTTGCTCGTTCTCGCGAACCGGGTCATCCCTCCGCGGGCGTCGATCACGTTCTTTAATGCCATCAGGAACGCCTTTTTATCTCCCGCCTCCAGTGCCGCGTTAAGGTACTCTGCCGCCTCCTCGGGATCCTTCAAGGTCTTCAATAACCAATCGCGATAGCTGACTGCCGGTGGCACTTTCATTGTTTTCTCCTTAGGTAATCTTGCCAATAAAAACAGGCCTTCTGAATATCTTTGTCCTGGGTCGATTTATCACCGCCGCACAAGAGAATCACAAGCATGGCGCCGTCCAATCCGAAATACACACGGTACCCCGGTCCAAAATGGAATCGCAGTTCCCAAATACCGGTCCCCACAAGCTTCGTGTCACCAAAATTCCCAAAAAACAGCCGGTCAATACGGGTTTTAATGCGGGTCCGCACCCGGGCATCCTTTAAACTTTCCATCCATTCGTCAAAGGGCTGGCGTCCATCCGCGGCCTGATAGAAAAGAACTTCTATCATGCGCGACCTCTATGATCACTAACATGAAGATATCCCATAGCGCCTCGTTTGTCAACTATAGTTTACACGAATAATATTTAACTATATTCATATAATAATTGATTATTATGGAATGTCAAGAAAGGAGCTTTTAAAAGGTGTGGCTTAATGGGAAGGGCTTAATGATCGGGGAAAAAAACGGAAACGGGACAACGCACAGTTTGTAAAACGAAAAAGCCGCGCGATTGAGCGCGGCTTTTCTGGAGATAGATCTCCCGGCGCTTTAGCACATTTCCCGTCCCGCAGGACGGTGCTCGCCCACATGGGGTCGGGCTTTAGCGGAGCAAGTAACCTCTTTAAATCACCGCTTCTTCTATAAAAGAACTGTAGCCGGCCTTTTACGTTTTGACAAGAAAGCGAGACCTAGCAAGAACTAACAGGAGCCGAGGTCAACTCCCCCAGCGCCGCGAAAACCTCGATTTTCCCGATCTTGATTTTAATCTTCATTTTCTTTCGCTCCACGCTCCACGTTCCACGAATCCCGAGTCCCGTGTCCCCTGTTTTTGTCAGTAGGTCCCGTCTTTGATCATGTGTTCATCCGAGATCCCGAAATAATGCGCGAACTCATGAAGAACGGTATCCCGGACCGCCTTCCGCATCTCCCGCCGGCTGCGGCAGGACCGCATGAGAGGCCCCCGGAAGACCGTGATCTTGTCCGGGAGAACGCTCCCGTCGTGGTGCGTCCTCTCCCCGAGCGGCACGCCTTCGTAAAGCCCCAGCAGGTCTTCTCCGGCCCCGGTCTCCTTTTTTTGACGGGCCGATGGCTCCTCCAGGATCACGATATTGATGTTCGCGAGCTTGCGCTTGAACTCCCGGGGAAGACTTTTCACCGCGTCCCGGACCAGCGCCTCGAATTCCCCGATCTTAATTTTGATCTTCATCGGATTCAATTAGGTGATGTGTCCCTGAAATACCTGGCACCGTTCGACTAGAAAATAATGCATTTATCCAAATCGAAAACGGTGGGTTGAGCGCTTCCCGGTCCCGTGGCATCCAGCGTTCCGTTACATTCGTGGCAATAATAAATGGTTTTAAGATACTTCTTCTCAAGAAGCGGGGGAATATGATCGTAGAATTTCTTATCCCCAGGATGTTGCTCGGCCCAAAACGCGTAAAGCCCCTTTTGCTTTTTCGCACCATTACATTCCCGGCATGCCCACACTTGATTATGAATTTCCTGTACTCTCGAGCAATCTGGACACCGCTCGTTAATCTTGATCGTCTTGGGAACGATGTGCTCCCATTGGAGGGTTTCTTCGCTCCCACAATAAACGCATTTTTTCTCGGACTGAGCAAATTGTTTGTCCTCTCGCAGAATGTCTGACCACTTCTTCTTGTCAGTTTTTAAATCGCGGAAGGTTTGCTTCACGAACCCGTACGCGCTCTTCTTCGCGTCCTCCCCCATCGCGCTCTTGGCAATGATCTTCGCGTATTGGTACCAGATCAGATCCTGGATCGTTTTAACGTCTCTGTCAGGCATGAAAATTAGTTTCTAGTTAGGTGTAAAGTTCTTAAATTTTCCGTAGCGGATCTCAAGGCGATCTGGGTCGGGATGATCTTTGTGCGAACGGGGCAGGATCAGCCGCTGATCATTCAAAGCCTGTAGGCCATGCAACAAAATCGGCCCGTCCTCTTCCTCAAGAACATCTTTTCGCACTTTAATGACATAATCAGGACGTATTCCCAGGACAAAACGATCAAAAGCTGTGTGATGGAGATTGCATAAAGAAATGCCATTCGGAACGACCGGATCACCCTTGGGTTCTGAATCCGGGATAATGTGAATTGCTTCGAGAAGTTCGGGATGCCTCAGCCGACACATCGCACACTGCTCCCGGTAAGCTCGTAATACTTGCACTCTAAATTTTTGTTGATGAAGACGATATTTCATTTGAGCCGTCATATATCGTCTCTTCGCATCTTCCTCTCCGGGTTCGCTGACTTGGTAACCATTTACTCGCATTTGAGCTATACGGGCAACCTTCTCCTCATCAACTAATACTTTAAATGTTAGCTTGGATGGATCGTCACCCTCCACAGTAACTGGCCAAACGGGAAAATACTTACCCTCTTCTACACAATACAAATACACAAGAGGCACTTTCCGTATCATTGCTTCGCGCAAAGCCGCATTTTGCCAATGGTTTGGATTGGTCCCCATGTATCGATATAGCAAATAACCACTCGGATCATGTTTATCATCATATGGGGATTCAAGCGCTGTTCTGATCGTCAATGGAAGCTCGGGTAGGATTTCCGGCTTAAAGATCCCTTGCGGCCCTAGTAATCGGATCTTTTTATTCTGGTAGGGTACGCCCTCGTTAAGTAATTTCCACGGCAGCACTTCCCCATAAATTAGTGTCTGCTCTTTGAGCCATTCAAAAACTCTCAAACGAACTTTTGCATCGATGTCGTTTGGGGATTCCATCGGATTAATTTAAGACTGTGGCTGGATTTACGGATTCGCCAACGCTAAGTAAGACGTTCGGATCAAAATCGAGACTATTTTTATTAGATTCATCAATTTCCCGAATTTTCTCATAACCCAAGAAGCGAATAACTTCATTTAACCGAAGACAGGGGCCCGAAAAGGTGGGACGTCTTAGCTCATTAAAAACTTTGGTCCGGCGCGTCTCTGAGGCAACAATAAAAAGTGGATAGTTTGAGTTTGGATTTTCTGCTCTTAGATCTGATAGCCTCAAGATCCCGGAGTAAATCTGGGTAGAATTTTCTACTTCGAAGGCAGATTTGATGGAATAAGGACCAAACTTCCACACGACATCAATATTTTTAATGCTTGGAGGGACATCAAGTGTTTCATGAAATTCCGGCAGGACAAGCTCTCTGAAAGTGTGTCCTTCAAATTCTCTGCCCTGGTCATTACGGGGAACCCAAACATCACATCGAGCCAAACGACCTAACCGAATTAATCGCCACTGCATTTCCGTGTGTTCGGTTGGCGCTTGGGCTATAAACTCCTCCTCTTTTTCTTTGATGCTTTTTGCCTGCGGAGCGATATTGACCAGTTCTTCCCCTTTTTCTAAGGTCTTGAGCACCCCTAAAATATCCCCGTATCTGCTAAAAAAGTTTTTGACGGCTTCTTCGTTGACCATTGAGAAACCACGAGGAAAATAGTTTTCCTTATAACCAAAGAGAACATTTAGCTTGTTAAAAGGGACATTGATGCGTTCATCGTTGACGATAAAATAGATAAACTCCCAGGTCGTTCCGCCCTCTTTTTCTTGCCAAAAATACCGCGCGAGGTCCCGGCTGTGCACTTTGGCTGCCACCTCGCCAACAGCGCGGATTCTTCCCCCGTTATAGATCAATACCACATCACCTGCTGCCATATTCTCCCAGTTCCGTTGGTTAGATTGCCCAGGAACAGCACCCCAAACAATAAACGGAGAATTATGGTAGATGTCTTGGAGGTTTTTTATCTCTTGCTCAGGTAGGAACTTTCGGACTTCTTCGAGACTGCGCTTACGCTGGATGGTATCTTCAAAATGCCGTTCGGCTGCTAAATTTCCGCCTGCAACGACAATGAAAATCTTTCTCATTTGTTCCTCGGTTTTCTTATAAAAACAGACGTCCTACGAATGAACACCCTGGCTTTTAATTATTCCACCATCCGTACGGCACTTGTACCGATGCACAAGTACGGCAGGGTCACTTTTCAAGGTTAATCGTGTACCCTGACCGCGTATCCATTCTCTAGAATTGAGTTGTTAAGATAGCACTCGCGCTTTGTTGGCGCCAGTACCTTCGGTCGAAGCTCCGAGGCTTCGTACCGAATAGACCTCTTTGCCGTCTTTGTCACTATAGTACTTGAGCCCCGTGGCCCTCATATCTTAGTCTAGACCCATCCCACCTTGGAACAAATAAAAAAACTCCTAGTACTCACATGCTTTGAACTTTTTGCTCCGGACTTATATATTGAAGTGAGATTTTCCATCCGACTAGCACTTATTCCAATGAATAAGTACGATCGCGCCACTCCCCTAGGTTGGTCGTGTGCGCGAATCGCAATAACTAGCATTAAATAACATTCCAAATATTTTGTTCAAATCACGCTCAGAGGCTTTGCGAGTATAATACTTGCAATATGTGGATGCACATAGTATACTTATATCAGAAAAAGGAGGCTCTTATGCCCAACATGACACTCTCGATACCGGTAGAACTGAAAGCGAAAATGGACCGTTTTAAGGAGATCAACTGGTCTGAGGTCGCGAGACAGGCCATTTTTCAAAAGACCCTGCTCATGGACAAGATGAACCTGATGATGTCCTCAAGCAAGATCAGCGAGCCGGAGACCCTGTACGAGGCCCGCAAGATCAGCCGCAAAATCTCTAAAAAACATAAGTAGAGCACGCCCGCATGGAACTCGTCGTTGACGCGAACATCCTGCTCGCCGGTTTCATGAAGGCGGCCGTGACGCGGGAACTTCTTCTGGACACTCGCCTGAAGTTACACGCCCCGGAATATCTGGTCTATGAAACGCGGAAACACCTTTTGGGGAATTCCAGCCTGCGCAAACGCATCGGTTTGTCGTCTAAGCAGATCGAGGAGACATGGTTCATTCTCACACAGAATATTGAATCGCATGCACAAACCGATTATCAAAAAGTCTATCTTTCCGCGCTTAAGATCGCGCCCCACCCCGAGGACGCTCCCTATCTCGCCCTCGCCTTAGACATGGGACTTCCCCTCTGGTCCAATGATCATGGAATGAAAATGCAGAATCGGGTCAAAGTATTCACAACCCATGAATTGTTAAATAAACTCCGCTAGTCTGTGGTTGTATCGATAAGGAACCGATGCAAGAAATGCACAGGTTGCGCCGGATAACAAAGAGAGGAACGGTTGATTAATGTTAGAACGGAACGATGAATTGATCGAGCAATTTAACAAGGAAGAGCAGAAGCGTCAGAGGCTTCAACGCCGCAAGCGTGCGCGCCGGAAACGGGCACCCTCTGCGAGTAAAGAATTTCATAAGCTGTTCGACCGTCTTGACGCCTGGCTTTCTTATAAAATTAAATTGGAAGCCAGTGCTGTACTTGCCAACCTTTATTATTTAATAGAGGCAAGTACGTAGTAATCGAACGGCGCAAGCCCGCGGACTGTATTTCCAAGAAATGGATTGGTTAGAAATCCGGGATTTTTTCAGCTCAGACTTTCGGCGCTGTAGCGGGCGATCAGGCCCGTCCGAAGGGCATGCCGGTAGACCCGGGTGAAGTACCGGTAGGCCAGATAAATATAGCCCACCGCGAGACCCAGGGCCACGAAGAGCCCCGTCCACGCGACGTCGCCGCCGGAGACGATCTTCCTCAATCCTTCGAAAACATACGAGGGCGGCAGGAACCGCGAGACGCCTTGCATCCATCCCGGAAGAGTCGCGAGGGGGTAGAGCACGCCCGCGAAAGGCGAAATGAGCGCCGGGATCGGCCAGATGAACCATTCCGAGGCCGGACCGAATCGGAGCACAAGCGCGCTCCCGAAAATGCCGAGGGCGATCCCGAAGAGGAAGAGCACGAGCAGGAACGGCAGGACCATGAGGCCGTAGATAAGGATCGACAGTTTAAAACACAGGCCCGCGATCAGGAGCATGGCGGCCAGACCGATCACGCTCGTCGCGATGCTCGAGAGGACAAGGCCCGCCACGTACTCCGGGATCAAAAGAGGCGCGGCAAAAAGATTCAGGAAATTACGCGACCAGACATCCTCGAAGAACGCCATGGTCACGCCCTGCATGATCCGCATGAAGAAATCCCAAAAGAGGACCGCGCCGAGGAGCGCGGGGACAAAATTAAAACCGGGTGCGGCCACGGTGTTGAGGTAGCGGGTGAGAAATCCCCAAAGGACGATGTCCACCACGACCCACGCGAAAAGAGGCACGACGCGGGAAAAACTCCCGCGGATCAGATAATACTGGCGGAGCACGATGGACCAGATCCGGCGCAGTGACATAATCAACCGACCAGGGTCAGCGGCTCGCGGGCCACGGTGATAAAAAGTTCTTCGAGGGTTTTTTTGCCGTGTTCGGCCGGCAAAGTCTTCGGGTCCCCTTCCAAGAGGATCCTGCCGTGCGAAAGAAAAAGCACGCGGTCGCAGACCTCCTCCACCTCGTACATATTGTGGGAGGCCCAGAGAACGCCGCCGGCCTCCCGGGTCGCGAACTCGCGGATCCGGGCCCGGATCTCCCGCGCGATCGACGGATCGAGCGATGCGGTCGGCTCATCCAACAAAAGCAGTTGCGGCCGGTTGAGCATCGCCTTGGCGAGGCTGACGCACGTCTGTTCGCCCGAAGAAAGAACGCCGCATTTCCGGTCCCGGAAAGCCCCGAGTTCGAACCCTCTCAGGAGTTCCTCGATACGCGCCGGAAGGTCCCTCACCCCGTACAAATGGCCGAAGATCTTCAGGTTCTGGGACACGGTCAGGTTCCCCGGGAGCGGGGCGTAAACGGCCGCGAAATTCGTCTGCGAGATCGCCCGCGAACGGCACGAGGCAAGGTCGAACCCTCCGATCTCGACCGTCCCCTCGTCGGGCGCGAGGATGCTGAGGATCATGCTGAGGGCGGTCGTCTTTCCCGCCCCGTTGGGCCCCAGAAGTCCGACGATCTCGCCCTGCGCCACATCAAAGGAGATCCCGTCCACGGCCGTCTTGCCGCCGTAGGCCTTGCGTAAGGACCTCACCGAAAGTATTTTGTCCATGACCCCGTCCCCAAGCTATTGAATGCGTAGAGTCTCTCCTCCCGCGGGAAAAGTTTCAAGAAATTTCTCCGCCTCCGCCCCACGCTTTAAATTTTATAAACCCCATGAATTCCTTCCGGCCCATGGGGATGAACACGGAAAAGTGGCGCTAGGATTCCCGGGGGGAATCTGATACAATACGCCCGCTGTCGAAGGGAAATTCTATCGGTATTCATTAGTTTGCGTCGCGGGGTGGAGCAGCTCGGTAGCTCGTTGGGCTCATAACCCAAAGGTCGCGGGTTCAAATCCCGCCCCCGCTACCAATTTACGCACTAAAAGGCCTCTTCAAATGAAGAGGCCTTTTGTGTTTATGTAAATTGGTACTACGCCGGCACGGCTTAAGGTGGGCCGTGTCCGGCGGTTGTACCGCAGGGGGCTTCTTTGTTTTTGTATCCCCTCAAATACCCCCTGTAAGCACTTTTGTATGCATTTTTGGATCGCCTCGAGTTAGAATAGGCCACTTTTAATTTTATGAAGGGAGAAAAAGTGAAGGCAAAGCTCAAAACCGTTTTTGGATTACTTGTTAAGATCGTCGTCGTGATCGTCCTTACGATCCTCTTGTTGGAGGGCGGCGTTCGCGTCGTTTTATACGTCTCCTTAAACAACTATCTGACCAAGGTCCTGCCGCAGCCTTACGGGAACATCATGCAAAAAGTAGGACGGTTCGATTGTTTTGGCGCAAAGTCTGAGAACCAATTTGATCCCCTTTGTTATTTTATTCCACAGACCGGATTTTTTCGCGGGCCCGAAGGAAGGGTCGACTGTCCTAAAGAAAAAACAAATCACGAGATCAGGATCATTTGCATCGGGGACTCCGCGACTTACGGGGTCGCGGTCGATTATGATCATAGCTGGGTCGTTCTTTTGGGCAGGATGCTTACTGAAAAATATCCCGGAAAGAACATCCGGGTGCTCAACGCGGGTCTTCCGGGAGCCACTTCGCGGCAGGTCAAGAGATTTTTCCAATTTTATATAGCGCCCTATCACCCCGACATCCTTATCTGGCGAGGCGGCAGCACGCTCACGGACACCTATTTTGTGAACGCGGCGACAGACTCCATGAGATTCTTGATGTGGCGCTGTTTGTATGAATCGCGTCTCCTCAGGGTTATTTGCGCCCTTCTGGATAGAGGAAAAAAGCAGCTTGCGGACAAGGTTTTTGACTTTGTAACAAACAAAAGTGGCCGTTTTTTACTCAGCCCGTTGCCGTCCGGGGCGTTCGATTCTGATTTTAGTCTGGTCAAAAGGATCGCTGAAGAGCGAGGCACTCAATACGTGTTGCAAGTCGAACATCTTAATCGTGACGAAACGACAGATACTATTTATAGCGAATTTGAAGGACAACGGCGCGATGATAAAAAACCTGTCGCCTACACCCTGGCCGCCTTCGAAGCATACCGCAAAAAAAATCCTTCAAAGAACCTTTTTGTTGATCATGTCCATCTCACGGAGACAGGGGAAGCGATCACCGCAGAAGAGATCTCAAAATTTATTATCAACAACAAATGGATCGAGACATTGAATTAGCTGTCTTTAAATTATGGGTAGCTTTCGCCGTACGGTGCTGACCTTGAGCGCCGACGGCGGGGTCCCGGGACAGTGAGGCCCAGGGCCGCTATCTAAGGACGTATTCCTGCTGGTTTTTTGGGTTTTTACAGGTAGAATGTCCCCCTCTATGCCACTCATCAAAGGAGCTTTCCATGTATCGGGAAAAAATTAAGGTATTAGATTGCACGATCCGCGACGGCGGCCTGATGAATAACCACGACTTCGACGACCGCTTCGTCCGGGCGATCTACAAGGCGGTTTCCGAGGCCGGGATCGACTATATGGAGATCGGCTACAAGAACTCCAAACGGCTTTTCCCGGGGGACAAATACGGCGCCTGGAAATTCTGCTCCGATGACGATATCCGGAAGGTCACGGAAGGGATCCCCTCCAAGACCAAGCTCTCCGTCATGGTGGACGTGGACCGTGTGGACCTTGAGGACATCAAGCCCAAAAAGGAAAGCCCCGTGAGCATGATCCGCACGGCGTGTTATGTCAAAGACGTCGATAAAGCGATCTTTCTCGCCAATCATTTCGCGGACAAGGGTTACGAGACCGCGGTCAATCTCATGGCGATCTCCAAGGTGCTGGAGGTGGAGCTGAACGAATGCCTGGCCCAGCTCGAGAAGGAATGCAAATGCAATGTGGTGTATCTGGTCGATTCGAACGGCGCGCTGTATCAGGAGACCGTGGAGTATCTGATCAAGAAAGCCAAGGGCATCATCAAGACCAAAGAGATCGGGCTTCACGCGCACAATAACCAGCAGCTGGCCTTCGGCAACACGATCGAGGCGATCATCCACAACGCGAACTACCTGGACAGCACGATCTTCGGGATGGGGCGGGCGGCCGGGAATTGCCCGACGGAGCTGCTCCTGGGTTTCCTGAAAAATCCGAAATTCGACATCCGTCCCATCCTGGACGTGATCTCCAAAGAGATGCTCCCCTTGAGCAAAAAGGTCGAATGGGGCTACGTGATCCCTTATGCCATCACCGGGATCCTGGATGAGCATCCCAAATCCGCGTTGGAGCTTCGCGAAAGCGACCGGAAAGATAATTTCCGCGAATTTTATGACAGTTTCGCGGGGAGCTCCGAGGTCGAATAAGCGTGGATCTCCGCAAATTCCGTGAAAGGCCCGTCCTCGGGATCCTGCGCGGGATCACCCCTTCGCAGTTGGAGCCCCTCTTCGAATCGATCATCGCCGGCGGTCTTCGGGCCGTTGAGATCACGATGAACACCGAAGGCGCGACCGGACTTATCAAGAACGCGGTCCGGCGCTACGGTAAGCAACTGATGATCGGAGCCGGAACCGTTCTCACTTTGAAAGATCTCCAGGCTGCACTTCGCGCGGGCGCGACCTTCATCGTGAGCCCTGTCGTGGTCCCTCCCGTGATCGCATACTGCGCCAGGCACAAGATCCCCGTTTTCCCGGGAGCGCTGGCCCCTCGGGATATTTATGAAGCGTGGCGGGCCGGAGCGACGATGGTGAAGGTATTCCCCGCCGGCTGTTTCGGGCCGGATTATTTCAAAGAGATCAAAGGCCCGTTCCCCAAGATCGAGCTCCTGGCGTGCGGCGGGGTCACGCCTCAGAACCTGCCGGATTATTTTAAGAACGGCGCGAGTGCCGCCGCGGTAGGCTCGAGCGTCTTCCGCAAGGATTGGCTCGCCGCAAAGAAATTCCACCTCATCCGCAACCAGATCCGCGCCTACCTCAAAGCACTCCCCTAAAAAGCGATCCGACGGAATTTCTTGCGAATCCGGAAGCACGCTCCGCAGGTCGAGCGGGCATGGTGTCAGCCAGGAGAGTGCCTTGCTTCGACACCGGCGGTTCCTCGTTTCCGGCGAACGATGACCGCCTGCGCTCTCGCGCTTCGCCTCGCTCAAAGCGAGACCAAGCTCGAAGCGCTCCGAGAGCTGCCTCCGGCAAGGCACTCTCCTGCTGACGAGCAAGACCGGTCCCAATACTTATCAATTTCCACAGAGTGGAAATTGGGGCCGTCCTTGTCGACCATTTGGGAAAAGAATGAAAGACAAGGGCGGAGGCGCGAGTGAGTTTTTCCACGCCGGGGAAAAACGAACGGTGCCGAAGGATCCGCAAGAAATTCCACATTTTGTTCACTTGGAATCAGGGAATTGGGGGCTAGCGTTTTTTGCGGGGGATCCGGACGGATCTTTTGGGCGTGCCCTTTTGGGGCGCGCCTTCCCCTTCGATCCGGCGGATCTCGTCGCGATAACGGGCGGCCTTGTCGAACTCCAGCGCCCGCGCGCAAGCTTCCATCCGGGTCTTGAGGAACGCGAGATAGTTCTTGGTCTCGTATGCTTTTCCGGATTCATGGACCACGTCATGGACGAACTCTTCGGCCTTTTTCCATTGTTCGATCCCGTCCTTGATCTCTTTCTGGATCGAGACCGGGGTGATCTTGTGCGCCGTATTGTAGTCCGCCTGGATCTTACGGCGGCGCGCGGTCTCATCGATCGCCCGCTTCATGGAATCCGTGACTTTGTCCCCGTACATGAGGACCCTGCCGTTGACGTGACGTGCCGCCCGGCCCGCGGTCTGGATGAGCGAAACGTCGCTCCGGAGGAAACCTTCCTTGTCCGCGTCGAGCACGACCACGAGCGACACTTCCGGGAGGTCCAGACCTTCGCGCAAAAGGTTCACGCCGATCACGCAGTCGTATTTCTTGAGACGGAAATCGCGGAGGATCTCCACCCTCTCGAACGCGTCGAACTCCGAGTGAATGTAATGCGCCTTGATCCCGAGCTCCTTCAGGTACCGGCTGAGATCTTCGGCCATCTTTTTGGTCAGCGTCGTGACGATCGTCCGTTCCCCTTTCTTCTCCCGCGCCTTCACCTCGCCGATCAGATCGTCGATCTGTCCTTCGGTCTTCCGGACCTCGATCTGGGGGTCCATCAACCCCGTCGGGCGGATGACCTGCTCCGTCACTTCTTTCACGCGGCCCATCTCGTAAGGCCCCGGCGTCGCGGAGACATAAAGACACTGCTTCAACTTGGCCTCGAATTCCGGCCATCGGAGCGGCCGGTTATCCAGCGCGGAAGGCAGGCGGAACCCGTGGTCGACCAGGACCTTTTTCCGTGAAGCATCGCCGTTGAACATGCCGCGGATCTGCGGCACGCTTTGGTGCGACTCGTCGATGATGACGAGAAAATCCTTCGGGAAATAATCCATGAGCGTGTAAGGTGTGGAGCCGGGAGCGCGTCCGGAAAGATGACGGGAGTAATTCTCGACGCCGGAGCAATAGCCGACCTCCTTCAGCATCTCAAGGTCATATTGCGTACGCGACTCCAGGCGCTTGGCCTCAAGGTCCTTGCCTTCGGAAGCGAGTTTCTTGACGTGTTCTTTCATTTCTTGCTCGATCGATACGATCGCGGCCTCGAGCCTTTCGCCCGGGGTCACGAAATGTTTCGCGGGATAGATCGCGAGTTTTTCGACCTCCCGGAGTGCGGTCAATTTCACGGGGTCGAGAAGCGCGATCCGTTCGATCGCCTCGGGACCGCCCAAACTTTTCATTTCTTTTCCAGAGTGGTAGTTTGGACGGCCCCAATCTCCGCTTTGCTTCGATTGATCGATATTGGGACCGAAATCGATGCGGTAAGGATTCTGTCCGTACGACGGAAGGAGGTCGATCCTGCCGCCGCGTACGCGGAACGTTCCCCGCCGGAGCTCGGTCTCCTCCCTTTCATATTGAAGGCTGATCAGGCTTGAGAGGAATTTGTCGCGGTCCGCGGCCTCGCCTTTGGCGATCGTGATGAGAAGTCCCTGCCAGTCCTCCGGCGCGCCGAGGCCGTAGATGCAGGAAACGCTTGAGACGATGATACAGTCCTTGCGCGAAAGGATGGAGCTGGTCGCGGAAAGACGCAGCCGGTCGAGGTCTTCGTTGATCGAGGCGTCTTTTTCGATGTAGGTGTCCGTGTGCGGGATGTACGCCTCCGGCTGGTAATAATCGTAATAGGACACGAAGTATTCGACGGCGTTCTCGGGGAAGAATTCCTTGAGCTCCGAATAAAGTTGCGCGGCGAGGGTCTTGTTGTGGGAGATCAAAAGCGTGGGGAGCCCGAGCCGGGCGATCACGTGCGCCATGGTGAACGTCTTTCCCGAGCCCGTCACCCCCCGAAGGACCTGTTCCTTTTCCCCGGCCAGGAAACCCTCTACCAGCTTTTCGATCGCCTGCGGCTGATCGCCCTTCGGCTTCATGGAGGAAACCAATCTGAACCCGCTCATCCGTCTATTCCTTTAAGACTGCCGGCCGTTTTTCACCTGCCCGCACTTGTGCGCCCTCACAAGTGGGATCCCCTTTCGGCGGCATCGCCGAAACGGGACGGAAAAGGCTCATACCAGTCAAGCAAGAGGGAGAAATCAACGGCTTTAACGGAATGGGTCAGGGCACCGACGGAAATGGTATCGACGCCCGTTGCGGCAAACTTACGGACGTTCGCGAGCGTGATACCTCCCGAGGCTTCGATCATGACGCCAGGGGCTTCCTTGTGAATGATCCCCACGGCCCTCCGGGTTTCCTTGGGCGAAAAATTATCCAGAAGGATCACCTTGGGCTTGAGCGCGATCGATTGGCGGAGCTCCTTGAGGTCGCGGACCTCGATCTCGAAATCACGCAGGTGTCGTTTCAGTTTCGAAAGATCGCCGTAAAGCCGGTGGTTTTCCTTCACGAAAATATACGCATCCAGGCCGGGGCGGTGTCTCCGACCCCCGCCGACCTCAACGGCCACCTTTTCCAGTTCGCGCCAAAGCGGCGCGGTCTTGCGCGTGTGGAGAAGAAGGACCGGATATTCTTTTATTTTTTCCACGAACTGGCGCGTTTTGGTCGAGATCCCGGAAAGATGGCTGATAAAATTGAGCAGGGTCCTCTCCACCTTCAGGATCGACCGGATATTCCCGCGCATTTTGAAAACGATCTTCCCGGGCCGGAGCTTCCCTCCGTTATGGACCCAGAATTCGAGCTTCACTTTCGGATCCACGATCTTGAAGATCTCTCTTACGAGCCGCTCGCCGCAAAAGATCCCGCGGTCCTTGGCGATCACACGGGCTTCGCCCTTGGTTTGGGCCGGGATCAGAAGATTTGAGGTGATATCTCCGTGTCCGATATCCTCCCTCAGGGCTTCCTTGATGAAATTCAGGGTCCGCTGGGAGACATGGAGCGGATGGCCGTGGATGCCGTGCCTTTTGCTAAAGACCGGCGAGCTGGGTTTTGTAGGATACAAGAAGACTTTTCGCATCATTGAGTTTCTCTTTTTCTTTTTCAAGGATCTCTTTTGGCGCTTTTTCGGCAAAAGAAGGGTTCTCAACTTTTTTACGGATGTTCTCTATCCATTGTTCGGTTTCTTGGATCCTTTTCTGGAGCCGTTTTTTCTCTTCTTCCGGGTCCAGGATCCCCTCGAGCGAGATAAAAATATCAAAAGCCGCAAAGGAGTTCGCCGCCATCGTGCCTTTTTTCTGGAAGGTACGCACACATTGAAGCTCCGCGAGCCGGCCCAGTGTCTTCACCTCGCGTTCAAAGGCTTTAAAGATCTCCTGCGTCCCCTGCTCTTTACAAACAAGGGCGGCCTTGAGTTTCTCCGTCGGCGCGATCCGGGACCGGACCCTGAGATCGCGGATACCGCCCACGGCGTCCTGCAAAAGACCGATCGCCTCCTGCGCTTCCGCGTCGTGGAACTTCTTTTTCCCGTCATGCGGCCAACCGGCGAACATGAGGGTCTCGGGCCAGGTATTGGCGTCGGCCGCTTTTTGTTTGAACGTCTGCCAGATCTCTTCGGTGATGAACGGCATGAAAGGATGCAGGAGCCTCAGGATCTTTTCTGTCACATAAAAAAGAACTTTTTGCGTCTGAAGTTTTAAAGCGGCGTCGGCGGATTGGGTCATGGGTTTTGCGAGCTCGATATACCAGTCGCAGAAATCATCCCACACGAAGTGATAAAGCTCGATCGCCGCCTGGGCGAGGCCGAACTGGGAAAGGTGCTTTTCGATCGCAGCGGCTTTTTCCTCAAGACGCGACAGGATCCAGCGGCTGGGAAGCGAGAGTGCTTCCTTTTTGAACTGTCCGGGGTCCGTCGAAGCGGTTTCGAGGCCCCCGAGTTGCATCAGCACGAACCGGCAGGCGTTCCAGACCTTGTTCGCGAA
The DNA here is from genome assembly GCA_043808175.1 of Candidatus Omnitrophota bacterium. Taxonomy (GTDB): domain Bacteria; phylum Omnitrophota; class Omnitrophia; order Omnitrophales; family Aquincolibacteriaceae; genus Aquincolibacterium. Next base: position 50,753 of record JAZDFE010000002.1, read on the forward strand.
ATTACGGCCGACTTCGAATTTTTCGCGCGAAAGATAAACATCCTGCGCCGAAAGCATCACGAGACTGTAGCGCAGGGCGTCGGCCCCCATCTCTTCGATCACCTCAAGCGGGTCGATGGAGTTCCCGAGCGATTTCGACATCTTGAGCCCGGTGGCTACGCGGACCGTGCCGTGAATATTAATTTGGGTGAACGGGACTTCGCCCATGAATTCAAGGCCCGCCATGATCATGCGCGCCACCCAGAAGAAAATGATCTCCGGAGCGGTCACGAGGTCCGAGGTCGGGTAGAATTTTTTCAGGTCTTCGGTCTTGGCCGGCCAGCCCAGGGTCGAGAACGGCCACAGCCAGCTGGAAAACCAGGTGTCTAAAACATCAGGATCTTGTTGAAGTTCGGTGTTCCCGCAAGAGGGACATTTTGACGGCTTTTCGCGAGCGACAATGATCCCTTCCGAGCCACGAGCCACGGGACACGGCCCATCGGATTTTTCGTGGTTCGTGGCACGTGGTGCTTGGCCCTGCGCGCAGCGCGCGCAATACCACGCCGGGATCTGATGCCCCCACCAGATCTGCCGCGAGATACACCAGTCACGGATGCCGCCGAGCCAGTTAAGATAAACCTTGGTCCAGCGGTCCGGATAGAAAACCGTTTTTCCCTGCTCATGCGCCTTGAGGGCCTTCGCGGCCAGCGGCTGCATTTTGACGAACCATTGTTTGGAAAGGTACGGTTCGACCACGGTATCGCACCGGTAGCAATGTCCGACCGCGTGCAGATGCGAATCGCGTTTAATGAAAAGACCGCGCGCCTCGAGATCATGAATGATCTTCTTACGCGCGTCGAACCGGTCCATCCCCTTGTAAACACCACCGCGTTCGTTGATCTTGCCGTCCGGCGTCATGACATTGATCTGCTCGAGATTATGGCGGTACCCCATCGCGAAGTCGTTGGGGTCATGCGCCGGCGTGACTTTCACGATGCCGGTCCCGAATTCAGGGTCCACAAATTCATCCGCGATCACCGGGATCTCGCGGTCCATGAGCGGCAGGATGACCTTCTTGCCGATCAAGCGTTTGTAACGCGGATCGCCCGGATGGACCGCGACGGCCGTATCACCCAACATCGTTTCGGGACGCGTCGTCGCGACCACGATATGGTCTTCGCCCATCTTTTCATGGGGACCGCTCTTCCCCGCGATCGGATATTTGATGTGATAAAGCCCGCCCTGCACGTCCTTGTGGGCGGCTTCTTCGTCCGAAAGCGCGGTCTGGCAGCGCGGGCACCAGTTGATGATATAGTTGCCGCGATAGATCAGCCCCCGTTCATAGAGCGTGACGAACGCCTCGCGTACCGCCTTGGAAAGCCCTTCGTCCATGGTGAACCGTTCGCGGGTCCAGTCGCAGGAAGCCCCGAGGCGGCGGAGCTGGCGCGTGATGGTCGACCCGTGTTCGTTCTTCCATTTCCAGACTTCTTTTAAGAAAGCCTCGCGGCCGACGTCCCACCGGGTTTTCTTTTCCTTGGCGAGTTTCTTCTCCACCACATTCTGCGTCGCGATCCCCGCGTGGTCTACGCCCGGCACCCAAAGCGTATCCCGGCCTTTCATGCGGTTCCAACGGACGAGGACATCCTGGATGGAATTATTGAGCGCGTGGCCCATGTGCAGGATGCCCGTGACATTGGGAGGAGGAATGACAATGACGTAAGGGCCCACGGGACACGGGCCATGGGCCACGTCTTTTTCCGTGGAGCGTGGGGCGTGGGACGTGGCCCGGTCACTTTGCGGGCGGAAATAACCCTTCGACTCCCAGAGGGAATACCACTTGGTTTCGACCTGCCTAGAATGATATTGTTTGTCTAGTTCCATAAATTCAAAGAGCCACGGCCCACGCACCACGAGCTACGATTTTCGTGGCCCCTGGCCCGTGGAACGTGGCCCCGGTTTTACCCTTTGTGCAGTTTATATTCGATGGCTTCCACGAGGGCTTGCCAGCTGGCTTCGATGATGTTCTCGTGAACGCCCACCGTGGTCCAGCTCCTGTCCTTGTCCTGGAATTCGATGAAAACGCGCACCTTGGCGGCGGTCCCGGCCTCGGAATTAACGACGCGCACTTTATAATCCGTCAGGTGGATCTCGGAGATCGACGGGAACGAACGGCCGAGCGCTTTGCGGAGCGCGGAATCAAGCGCGTTCACCGGGCCGTCCCCTTCGGCGGATTCGAAATGCTCCTCCCCTCCGGCCGTGATCGTGACGTCCGCAATGGAACGAGGGATCCCTTTGCCGATATTCTCGGTCCGGACCGAGATGTCTTTGACTTTGAAGAACGGCTTGAATTTTCCGAGAAGTTTCTGCACCAAAAGCTCGAAGCTCGCCTCCGCGGCCTCGAATTGGTAGCCCTCATGTTCAAGGCGCTGGATCTCGGTCAGGATCTTCTGCGTCTCGGGCGAATCCTTTTTGAAATGCATCTCGAGTTCCCGGGCCTTGATCATGATATTGGTCTTCCCGCCAAGCTCGGAGACGAGGTAGCGGCGATAATTGCCGAGGGCCTTGGGCTCCACGTGCTCGTAGGTCTTGGCGTTCTTCATCATGGCGTTGATATGCACGCCGCCTTTATGCGCGAACGCGGAACGGCCCGTGAACGGCTGGTGGTTCACGAGCGGCATATTGCAAACCTCGGCCACGTAGTGCGAGAGCTGGGTCAATTCTTTCATCTTCTTCGCCGGAAAACACGGGGTCTTCATCTTGAACTGCAGGTCCGGGATGATGCTCACGAGGTTCGCGTTCCCGCAGCGCTCCCCGTAGCCGTTGATCGTTCCCTGCACCAGGACGCATCCTTCGCCCACCGCCTGAATGGAATTCGCGACCGCGAGTTCGGAATCATTGTGGCAATGGATGCCGAGCGGCGTTCTCACGGAGCGCTTCACTTTAAGGATCGCGTGACGGATCTCGTGCGGCAAACTCCCGCCGTTCGTGTCACAAAGCGTGAGAATATCGGCCCCCGCCTTCGCGGCCTGCCGGAGCGTTTCGAGCGCGTAGTCCGGGTTCGCTTTGAACCCGTCGAAGAAATGTTCCGCATCATAGATCACTTCGAGCCTCCGGTCCTTGAGATAAGCGACCGTCTCGTAGATCATCAGAAGATTTTCTTTGAGCGTGGTCTTGAATACTTCCGAAACGTGAAAATCCCAGGATTTCCCGAACACCGTCGCCACCCGGGTGCCGGCCCCGATCAAAGCCTTCACGTTCGGGTCGTCCTTGACCTTGGTGTGTGCGCGCCGCGTGGAGCCAAAAGCCACGATCCTGGAACGCTTGATCCCGGCTTTCTTGACCATCGCGAAGAATTCCATGTCCTTGGGGTTCGAGCCCGGCCACCCGCCTTCGATGTAGTGAATGCCGAACTGATCGAGCCGTTTCGCGATCAGGAGCTTGTCATGCGAAGACAGACTGATGCCTTCCGCTTGAGAACCGTCGCGGAGCGTGGTGTCGTAAAATAGTATTTTTTTGGTTTTACTCATAAGTTTAAACTTTCAAAGGGCCGCGGGACACGACCCGCGAGCCACGACCCGCGAGCCACAAAAACGTGGCGCGTGGACCGTAGAACGTGGACCGTATTATTTCTTGCCGAGTCCGAACGCCTGGTGAATGACCTTCGCGGCGAGCTTGCCTTTATCGCCGGCCACCACGACCGAGATCTTGATCTCGGAAGTGGAGATCATATCGATATTGATCTTGTTCTTGGCCAAGGTCGAGAACATCTTGGACGCGATGCCCGAATGGGACCGCATGCCGATCCCGACCACGCTCACCTTCGCGATATTCTCGTCGCAAGTGACGTTCGTGGCGCCGACCTTCTTCATGGCGGCTTTCACGACCTTCATGGCCTTCACCAGTTCGTTCTTGAAGACGGTAAAAGAAATATCCGTGGAATTCGTCTGTGTTTTGTTCTGGATGATCATATCCACGTTTACATTCGCGTCCGCCAGGGTCTGGAAGACCTTGGCCGCCACGCCCGGACGGTCCGAGACGCGGAACAGGGTGATCTTGGCTTCATCTTCGGCGAGTGCGACGCCGCTTACGACGACTTCTTCCATGGCTTTATTCTCCTTCGTGATAAGAGTTCCTTTGTGGTCGTTCTGGGAATTGCGGACCCAGATCGGCATGTTGAATTTTTTCCCGACTTCGATCGAACGTGAATGCATCACTTTCGCGCCGAGCGACGCGAGCTCCAGGATCTCATCGTAAGTGACCCGGTCCATCTTTTGCGCTTCCGGGATCACGCGCGGGTCCGCGGTGAAGATCCCGTCCACGTCCGTATAGATCTCGCAATGTTTCGCCTTCAGGGCGACCGCGAGCGCCACGGCCGTCAGATCGGAACCGCCGCGACCGAGCGTCGTGATCTCGCCCGAGGGCGTCTGGCCCTGGAATCCGGCCACGATCACGATCTTCCCTTCGCTCAAGGCCTTCTTGATCCGATCCGGGCTGATGTTCTGAATACGCGCCTTGCTGTGGAACTCATCCGTCATGATCCCGACCTGCGGGCCCGTGAACGAGACCGCTTCATGATCGAGCTTGTGGATCGCCATGGCCAAAAGCGCGATCGACACCTGCTCGCCCGTGGCAAGCAACATGTCCATCTCGCGCTCCTGCGGATCGGAGTTGATCTGTTTCGAGAGATCGATCAGGTCGTCGGTCATATCGCCCATGGCGGAAACGACCACGACGACCTTGTTCCCCGCTTGCTCGGTTTTGATCACACGTTGAGCGACCCGTAAGATCTTTTCCGCGTTCGCGACCGAGGAACCGCCGTATTTCTGTACGATCAATGACATGGTAATGACCTTTTCGATTTGATTGGTTTTAAAAAACATGTTTCCAAAATAACCACCGTTGTGCGGGCCACGTTCCACGCGCCACGCATTCCGTGGCCCTTGGCCCGTGGAACAGCTCCTAAGAGGCCTTAGTCATGAAAAATGGCATCAGTTCCGTGGTTTTATTGAATTTCACTTCCGAAGTTTTGGCCGCGAGCTCCGAGAACCGCTCGATCTCGTCAGGCATGATGTTCTTGCCGGTCACGGCGAAGGGAACGCTGTCGCGAACGATCTCCTTCATTTTCCAAAGGGTCGCATGACCCGGCGTGACCAGAAGGCGCGAATCTTTGGAGCGCTCCAGATATTTGCGGACCTTCGAAAGAACGAAGAAATCGATCCCCTCGATCGCCGAGACCTTTCCCTTCACATCTCCGGCCCGCGACGCCTCCTCGGGAGTGTGGAGATGGAGACAAACAAAATCTTTTTCTTCCAGGGCCTCGATCGCCACTTTGGAGATCTTGTCATAAAAAGCCGCGGGCTCTTCGCCCCCTTCCTTGACCTCCATGACCGTGAGTCCCGCCATGCGGCCCAGGCCCCTCGCGTATTCGCGCGCGGCGACCATCGCGCCGCCGGTGATGTCAAAACATTCGCGGAAAGGTGTGAGGAACGGCTTCTTTCCCTGTCCCCAAAGCCAGATCATGTTCGCGGGATTCTCGCCGAGGTCCACGCGCACCTGATTGATCTCATGGTCCTGCAAGAGAAGCCTGGCGTCATACATCAATTTTCGCATCAATTCCTCGCCCGGACCCTTCGGCAGCACATCCTCGATCTTCTCGCCGATCACGCTCTCGGGCGGCTGGGTCTTCGCGGACAAGGCCTCGAATCCGTTCGCGTCCTTGATCACCGCAAGGTGCCGGTGCCCGGAACCCGAGAAGAACCGCACAAAATCGCTTGCTACCTTTTTGTTCAAAAAATTGACGAGCGCCTTCGCCTCTTTGGTGCTAAGGGCTCCGGCAGTCGGATCGGCCAGCATCCCCGCGGCCTCGGTGATGAAATTCATGCAGAACGCGACTTCTTTGTCGTCGAGCGTCAGTTCCTTATCGGCAGCCTCAAGCGGTCCGCGGCCGGTATAAAGTTTCGACGCGTCGTAGCCTAAAAGATTGAATAGGCTCACGTCCGCGGAAAGCGGCAAACGTTCGGAAACAAGTTTCGCGGTCCCTACCTTTCCGTTCTTCGCAAAAAAATTCAAATTGGGGACCTTGGCCGCTTCCAAAGGAGTTTTTCCTCCGAGTTCCTCGGTCGGATGATCCGCAGCGCCCGCGAGAACCACAACGATAGATTTCATCGGATGACCTCCTTTACGGCATCGAGAGTGGATTTGACCTTATAGACCGGATCTTCGAAGCTGAGCGCAAAATCGGGGTCTTTCAACCCCGCACCCGTCAGCGTGATCACAATGCGGGATCCTTCCTTGAAAAATCCCTTTTTCGCTAGGTTGATCACTCCGGCGACCGGCGCAACACTGGCCGGTTCCGCGAACACGCCTTCGCGCTCCGCGATAAAACGGTACGCCTTCGTGATCTCCTCGTCCGTCACCTTATCGATCAGGCCGCCCGATTCGTCGCGCGCGTTGACGGCGCCCTGCCAGCTCGCGGGATTTCCGATACGGATGGCAGTCGCGATCGTCTCCGGTCTTTCCACCGGATGCCCCAGCACGATCGGTGCGGACCCCGCGGCCTGAAAGCCGAGCATCTTCGGTAAGGTTTCGGACTTCCCCGCTTTTTTATATTCCTTGTAGCCCATCCAGTAAGCCGTGATATTGCCGGCATTCCCGACCGGGATCGCGTGATATTCCGGTGCGTCCCCGAGATCATCGACGATCTCGAACGCCGCCGTCTTCTGTCCTTCGATGCGGTACGGATTGATGGAATTCACAAGCGTGATCTTCCCTTCCCGGGTGATCTCTTTGACGAGTTCAAGCGCCTTGTCAAAATTCCCCTCGACCATGATCACCTTCGAGCCGTAGCGGTACGCCTGCAAAAGTTTTCCTTTGGCGATCTTCCCTTCCGGGATCAACACAAAACATTTGAGCCCGCACCGGCACGCGTAAGCCGCGGCAGAGGCGGACGTATTCCCGGTCGAGGCGCACATCACGGCCTTCGAGCCCGCTTCAACCGCCTTCGAGATCGCCAGGGTCATCCCGCGGTCCTTGAACGAACCCGTCGGGTTCAGGCCTTCGAATTTGTAATAGATCCGGATATTTTTCAGACCGAGTTCCTGAGGCAGGGCCTCCGCGAGAATGAGCGGCGTATTGCCTTCATTGAGCGAAATGATGGGCGTCTTATCCGTGACCGGAAGATATTCCTGATAGCGCTCGATGATCCCGATCTTCTTGACCGCGTATGTCCCCATACCGTCAGGCCTCTTCGATGCGAATGACCTGGGTCTTGCCCTTGATACAGGACATGCCGTCGATCTCGCGGACCGCGGCCCTCAGGTCTTTTTCGTGGGTATCATGCGTTAAAAGGATGAGCGGCACCACGCGCCCCGCGCTGCGTTCACGCTGCATGACGTCCGAGATGCTGATCTTGTGTTTTCCGAGGATCTTCGAGATATTCGCGAGCACGCTGGGTTTGTCGATCACATAGAACCGTAAATAATAGCGCGACAGGATCGAGAAAATGCTTTTCACCGGGAGGGTCTTCCCGAGCGCCCGGACCATGAACCGGTCCTCTGCGGGCCCCGCGACTCCGGCTTTCGCGATATCCACCAGGTCCGCGATCACCGCGCTCGCGGTCGGATGCGGCCCCGCTCCGCGGCCGTAAAAAAGCACGTCGCCCACTTCGTCGCCGCGCATGAGGATCGCGTTGAACGATCCGTTCACGTTCGCGAGGATGTGCGAATTCGGCAAAAGCGTCGGCTGAACGCGCGCCTCCATACCCTCCCCCGACCGCTTGGCGATCGCGAGCAATTTGATCGTGTACCCGAATTCTTTGGCGAAGGCAATATCGTCGCTTGAGATCTCGGTGATCCCCTCGCAGTAAATGTCCTTGAACTTCACTTTCCCGCCGAAAGCGAAACGGGCGAGGATCGCGAGCTTGTGCGCGGCGTCGTGCCCGCTCACGTCAAGAAAAGGGTTCGCCTCGGCAAAACCCTGCTTCTGGGCGCCGGTCAATGCTTCCTTAAAACTCATGCCCTTGGCGGTCATCTGGGTCAGGATGTAATTCGTGGTCCCGTTGATAATGGCGTGCATCGAATCGATACGGTTCGCCGCAAGTCCTTCACGAAGCGCCTTGATGCACGGAATGCCGCCTCCCACGCTCGCCTCAAAACAAAGCCAGCGTTTCATCCGGTGCGCGAGTGCGAAGATCTCATCGCCGTGCTCGGCCAGAAGGGCTTTATTAGCGGTCACCACATGTTTGCCGTTTTTGAGCGCTTCTTTGATCAACTGCCGGGCGACCGTTGTGCCGCCGATCAGTTCGACCACGACATCAATGGACGGATCCCGCACGACGGCAAAAGCGTCCCGGGTCATGATACTTTTCGGAGGATGGACTTTTTTATTCCGCCCGGGATATTTCTCCGCGATCCTCGCGAGCTCGAAAGACACCCCGAGCTGGCGGGCGAACAAAGCCTTCTTCGCCTTAAGGATCTCATAAAGTCCGGTGCCGATCTGTCCCAACCCGAGAAGTCCGATCTTGATCTTTTTCATATTTCTCCTCAAGCAAACGCCCTAAGTTCAGTAATGACAAAACCTTAAGTCGGGGCAGCACTGATTCTCATTGATTGAAAATTATAATGTAATCAGTGCAGTCCTGGCTACCTTCAATTTCCAATAAAAGCCAGGGCAGTATATCCCACCCCAAAGTAAAAATCAAACAGCCCTTGCCCTTGAAATGCCGCACCACGCCAACCGCTCCACGCGCCACGTGGCACGTGCTACGAGGTGTTTCAGCATTTCCAACGGAGTTTACTTTAAAAATGATTTATGTATACTATTCCCCTGTTTTCCGTCATAAACTAAATAAAGGGTCCACCTATGAAAAAGGGTTATCTTGTTATTCTTGTTCTTTTGACCACCGTCATCCAACTCGGCATGGCGCGGTCCGGCCAGTATGATGAAGACGCGCGCGCGCAGGAAAAGATCCAGAAACAAATGGATAACGAGAACCTAACCCCTGAAAAGAGCCATCCCGCAAAAAATTTCGCGACGGGAGTTAAAGAAATGACGGTTGATAATGTGAAGGACACTCTCGACGATACGGCCCACAGCACCATGAGCGAAAAGCCGGTGGTCGGGACCCTGGACGGAACGCAGCAGGCAGGAGAAAAGGTCGTCGATAACACCATCAAGGGCGTCAAGAAGGTCGTTTCTCTCGGCTACGCGAAAAACGATCATTACGAGATCGAACAGGCCGAAAAGGGCTCCGGCGACGCCGCCAAGATCAAGCTCTTCAAGTTCTAAAAACGACGCAGCGCTTCAACAAAAAAGCCGGGTCAAAAAAGCCTGGCTTTTTTTGTGCCTCAACCCAATAGACTTGGGTGCATCCCCCTTCCGCTGTTTATTTGTCTCTTTATTGAGCCCTCCGTCGGGAAGTGTGTTTCGCCAACGTTCGCCATGCCCCGCCGAGGCATGACTTCACTCGCAAGCGTCGGCCTCGATGAAAAACCGTGGCTCTCGGCCTCCTTAGCGTGGCTCGCCGCACTTCCCGCCGTCGGCTCAAGAGAAGGCGAAAAGTTGAGATGAGGCAGGCAGGAATCGTAACGAGACAGCTCTCGGAGCTGATGGGAGCTTGGTTCCGTTCCTCATGAACGGATCCCATCAGCGAGAGCGCAGGCTGGCACTCGCCGCTGGAGCGAGTGAACAGCCGGTGTTGAGAGACGATTCCTGCCTGCCACCCTGCCCATTCCGTCTCGCGAGCGAGCCTCACCGCATTGGGATTGCTTCCAAGGTATCCAGCTGGAATAATAAATTAGGCTGCTACGGCGAAGGCGAGGGTGGCGTCGTAACTTCTCTGTAGGGCATTGACCAGGGACTCGGCAACGATCCAGAACCCGTCCCGGCCCCGGCTTATTTCCCGAAGCCGCGCATCTTCCCCGCCGGACCACGCCCAAAGAAGCGCTGCCGCCAAGGTTCCGCCGTTTTGCCCCTGGGTCTTAAAGAAAGAGACCTTCTTCCTCAGACGTTGGACCAACTCCTGGGAGGGAAGGATCTTCTTTGAAAGATGAATGCTCGGCGCGCCCGGCCGGTCAAAGCTGATCTGCGACCCGGCAAGATCTCTGTCGGTCCTCGTCACGCGGTCCAGTTTAAGCAAAGCGCCAAGTTCTTTATCCTGCACCTGGCCGCGCTCGTTATAGACCACGATCCGGACCCCCCGGCCGGAAAGAGCCGCGTAAAAATATTCGTTCTTCTGCGCCAGAGAAAGATTGGGGAAATCCTCGGCGTCCACGAACACCGTCGCAAGCTGCACGCTCTTGCGGATGGCTTTCACCATCTTGTCCTCACGCATCTCCGCCCGATTCTTCGGATCGGGACGGATCCGTCCTTCGCTTTGCAAAGGCGGATCGAAATGCTGGCTTTCGGCTTCGCTCAACGCCCTACGCTCAACACCCAACGTATTTTTTTCTTCCGTCCCCTGTTTCCCCTTCTCCGTTTCCCCGGATATTTTCCTCACCTCCGACCGCCCGACTGCGCCGGAACGTGGCACCTTGTCTGTGACAAACACGCGCTGTGCGGTCCAGTTAAGGGTGGCACGGCGGTTCTCAGATTGAACAGAAACATCGGAAGATCTTTTCCAACCCGCCCACAATCTTTGTTTCAACGCTTCGAACGCGGTCCGGTCCCCAAAATAGTCCCGCATGAGATCAGGCATCGCATCATCCAGCGCGGCGCTCTTCGCTTTGATGAACCCCACGGGGCTGAATGCAACGGGCTGTGATTCTTTTTTATAAATGAAGAACATGACAATGATATCGCGCCCATTCGCATCCAGAAAAGCGCTCTGAATAAACCACTGCCGTTCGGCTTCCAAGGATTCTGCCAATTGCAGGGCGGCATCCCGGAGAGCCTTGCTATCGCCGGACCGTAATGCAATATGGGGAACGGGATAGCCGGTTTTTCCGATCGAGACGTCCCCAGCCTCTTCTTCGGGAACAAAACTACCGCGAAATTCTGCCATGGGAACGACTTCCGGAGGATACAGATGGAGATGCATATGCGGCACGAAAGCCTCCGAACGATGGAACTCCGTAACGGCACCCGCGCGCACCCAGCCAAACTCGACGTCAAGGGCTTTTTCCGTGAGCCACTGTTTCTGCCATTTTTTTGTAACGATCAGCGAATCGAATTCCACTTTCGGATACGTGCCGGCCCTGACGAAATAATCTGGGTTGAAAGGATCCTGAAAATACTTTTCGGCACTTTCGGCGTCGTACGACTCTTTGTTATCAAACAAAGATTCTGCATCTCGATTCACACTGACCGCGGGCCGGGCATTCAGCTTCGGCAGAAGAAGTCTTTGAAATGGCCCGTATTTCCTCATTGGGACCAGGGCCGGATCATAAGCCAACGGTACCTTCCGGTCGTTCGTGACGGGCATTACGGCCGTTTGCGTTTGCTCCCAAAAAACACGGCTTTCATCGAATTTCTTCCACCATGAACGCCTTAATTCCTCGACCAGATTCGTACCGGAAACCACCTTCTCTTCGACAACACTGCTTCGCGCCCCTTGAGAAATCTCCTTCCGCGGCGGAACAGTCTCATTGTAAACGCTCGAAAGAACGACCGCCGCTTCTTGAGTAGAAAGCGGCAAGTTCGGACTGGGGAATGCTTGTTTGGACAATCGCGCATGAAAAGCGTTTAAGTAAGCCTTTGTGAGATCCCGTAACGTGACAGACAAGGCGAATCGTTCGTCGACAAAGCGTCTCCCGGCTTCCGCCATTCGATCCCTCTTTCCCTCATCGATCACGAGCTCACGGATCCTTTCCGCCAGTTCCTGGGGATCGCCTCTCCGGGTCACAAATCCCGTTTTACCGTTTTCCAAAGTTTCCGGAAGACCTCCGCCGTCCGAAACGATCACCGGTACACCGCTGGCTTGTCCCTCAATGGACACGATACCAAAAGGCTCGGAACCGAGGGTAGGATAAACTGCCATGGAGGACAGGTCATACCAATCCCTCATACGCTCGCTCGGCTGGTCTTCCACGAATATCACGTCAACGCCCAACTGTCTTGCCAGTTGCCGCAAACGGAAACGCTCCCGGGCTGCAGGATCCCTTTCCGGTCCGACGATCACCACAACGACCTTCGCGGCCAACCCGGGATCTTTCTTGATCAATGCCGCTACCGCCCGGATCGTGACCTCCTGCCCCTTCCGGGGAGTGATCCGGCCGGGATGCAAAATAACCTTCCGGCCCTGTAAACCATATTGGTCCTTGAGTTTTTGAACGGCCCGGCGATCGTTTTCCGTCCTCGCGGCGCTGAAGTAGCTCATATCGGTCACGGGATAGAGCGTTCCGACGTTCTCGATCCCTAATCCGGAAAATACCTTTTCATAAGCCTTGCTGCCCGTGACTGCGGTATCGGCATGACGGATCAGATAACGGACGCCTTCCGTGATCGGCCCTCCGTGAAAAAAGTATTGAGAAGCCACGGAAAACCGGTTCGCAAAAGAAAGCGCTTTTTGCATCATCTGAAAATGGGGCGTCGAACTGTTTAAGGCGATCAATTGGATGGGTTCGCGGGCATGGATCTTTTCAAGCGATCGCCCCACATGATCGGCTTGTTCTTGATCGCTTAAGACAGCGCCGGCCGCTGTCCTTGCGGGGATCCCGTGGAGCACAAGCCCATTGCCGGTCTTGAGATTCTTTAAGGAATTTTCCGTGGGTGCCGTTGCGAAATTCAAATAGAGCCAGTCAATGGTCAGGTTCTTCTCGGTCCGCAGCAGCGCCTTGATCATATTGCTTTGATAAGTCTGTACCCCGCCTGTCGTGAGCTGCAGCGGGCAGAAAAAAACAAGATGCCTCACGCCCTGGGCGCTCAGGCCTTCGCCCGGGGCCCGCTGCGAAGGGATCGTGTTCAAGTCCACAAAAAAAGAGGCCCATGCCCGGACAAACCCTTGTTCCGGTTCTTCCACCGCCGTTCGCACCTCGGATCGATTTCCGATTCCGTCAGTCAGTCTCTCTTTGTCCGGTCTATCCGGATCATTCGCATCCTCATCCCGCATCTCGGAACGGGCTTGGGAGCTCGCGGAAGACCCCGACAACTGGCCCAGGATCTTCCATCCCGTCCGGCGAACGATCTCCGCCATCATTCCCGGACCCCAACTGTTCATCTCGGCATTATTAAGATCGATGATCCTTCTGAAATCGTCTTGCTGCTCGGGACCGCGTCCGGGACCGATCTCCGAAGCATATAAACTCAGAAAGCCGGGGATCCTTGCCGCCAACACTTCATCGCGATATTCCTTTTCGAACCCGCTTTCGCGGATCACTAATTCCTGATGTGGGCGAGGACCGTAAATCGTCATTTCCCCCTTCAGGATGTTCCAAAGTTGCGGAAGCTCATCGATCCCCGAATATTTCAAAAAAGATCCGAGGGGAAATTCGAACAACTTAATGGGCTCATTCTTTCGATCGAGGCTCCTCAATTCAAAGATCGTGAAGGGTTTCCCGCGAAATCCGACCCTCTTCTGTTGAAAAAGCCACGACATCTTCGGATTCGCGATCTTGATCAGAGGGATCAAAACCGCGAGCAATGCCATGGACGGGATCGCCGCGATCATGACCGTTGTCAGATCCAGCAGCCGCATCCAGGAAGAGGTTGGAGAAATCGCAAAAAAAGAACGGTTCTGTCCAAAATCTTGCCGCATCTCGGAGCGCGTGACGAATTTCTCATCTCCAGCAATACGATTCCTAGAGATGAACTCCATGGAGTTTCGAGCCGCCCTTTTTATCTCTTTATATTCATCACCTTGTTTTGTGATTAACTCCTGCAGAATAGATCGCGGTGTATGAAGGTTGCAGCCTAACGCGAAGAGGATACCCAAAAGTGAATGTTTACCACCATATTGAGTAGCATCAAGATGATAAATATTTTCTAAAACGGTGGAATACATGCTATTCCAGGCCAGAGCAAACAGGATAGGATAGCCATCATCGCCTCTGGCGATGCCCGCTCTCAAAACCTCCAGTTGGTCTGCCCTAGCACTTTTCTTTTCCTTATCCCAGGCCTTGTTGAAAAGTTTCACCCAGTCATGCCCTCGATTAAAGGCTTCCAAGGAAGCGCAAATCATTCTTTCCTTGATTTTCATCACATTCTTTTTATGAGCTTCAAGGCGTTTGAACACGGCCTCGCCTGATTGAAGCCCCAATTGTGGCGCTAATCGATCTGCAAAATCATGCGTGATAACGTCTCGCATATCCCTGCCTTTAAGAAACTCCTGGCCAGCTTGAGGATTTTCATGGTTTTTTTTGATTAATTGCTGAGGAGATTCGTCGCGAATTTTGTGTAGTGTTTCTCGGACGCGCAGAAAAAAGTCCAGAGCCAATTCGAGCTGTTCAAACTCGCTGGCACTGATCGTGCCATTCTTTCGCATGTTGTTCAGAACTTCGATCGAGCTCATGCCCAAGGAGCGGAAGGCGGTCTTGCCAATCATGCAAATCGTAAGAATATCCCGCATCATTCCCCAGCCCTTTTTGATGCTCCTTAGATCTAGAGATTCAAGATTGCGATGCTCCCTCTCATAATCCCAGGCATCAAAAAAGATGCTGACAACAGCGATCGGATCTTTTTCGATATTAAAAAGAAATGGGTAATGGGGAGTCGCTTGTATTTGCGAATACAAGTTTGAGTCACCGATTATAAAAGATAACTGTTTTGCTTTTTCAGCATCAAAGGGATTGCCCCTACATAACTCCTGGAATTCCTCCACCGTCCCCGTCCACGCGTCGATATCGTTATATCCTCTTTCCTGTATAGCCGAGATAAATTGATCCCGAAACAATTGTTGATCGTCCTGTTTTGAATCAAAGACGATAAAAACATCAACGTCTGAATTATAGGTCATCTCCTCCCGGGCAACACTTCCCGCGCCAAGAAGAGCTATTTTTCGGCCTGCCCAAGCCGGATTTTTATATACCCCTTCAAAGGTTGCTCGACTGGCCTCAAGAAATCTTGCGGTATTAGCTTTGGCCACCGAAATCCCTGAAAAACTCGAATGATCAGTCACATTTGGCGCCAGCCCTTCCTTTTGTGGATTAGTCCGCATTTCGGAGCGAGATCCTTTGCTATCCTCTCCCTTCGGACGACGTCCGGTGTCGATGGTGATAAGGGATGATGGGTTGGGGTTCATTGCCTTATGAAATATTAATAGCGGGAGGTTGAATGCCTTATTGCTTTCTCTTGCAGCAGGCAGAATGACTGACATTAAACGCCCTTCCGCATCGACTAATTTAGCTGCCTCGATTTCATTAAAAAGTGCGGCCCTTTGCGCGACAAACTTCTCACCAGCAGCATCGATCGCTGCGTTAAGAGCACTGTCCCGCGAAGCTTCTGGAGCGCGTTCCGCCTCAAGATAGGAGTCGACGATCCCTTTTACAAAATCAAAATCAAGCTTCCTCAGTTTCAGAAGATAAGTGTCTATATTTTTGTCATTGCTCAGCCCATTAAAGTTAAGCGCATTTAACCAACGCCACTTCAGAAGGCCATGAAGTATTTTGAATATTGCATTCAAGATATCTTGAATGATCTTAACCGCTTCAACAACAACAGGCTGGGTAATCTTCCAATTAGAAACGCTAAAATAAAACCTCTTTTTGATCCGGCCAAGATATTTGATGGTCCCATCCGCCACTTTTTCCCAATTTTCGATGATCTTCTGGATTTCTGGGACGTTGGGATCCTGATAATTTGAGTCATAGGAAAGATTGTCCAGCTTCATCGGCCCGGTCGTCAACGGCTCACCCTTGACCCTGATTTTGGCATACGGACTTCCTTGCTGAATGCGTAATGAACCAAAGAGGCGGGAATCGGTCTCGAAGAGCCTCGTCGTTCCTATGAACTCCAGGTTACGCGAAAGCGTCGGGATCGTGGCTTGGGGATCGATAAATATGAACCCCACCTCAAGATCGAATTCCCACCTTCTGACATTTTCAATCGCTTTCCTGTTCTGCTCTACCGTCACTCCTTTCCCATAATGCCTTAATTGCTCTGGATCGCCAGACTCGATCCCTAGATAGAGTTTTTCCACGCCCGCACGCCGCAGCAGGCGAAATACTTTATCAACTCTTGCTTCCCTTCTCTTTGTTTCTTCCGGATCGTCACGGACGAAAGGAGCGACATTGTCGGCACGAACCGATACCTTTCTGATCGGAACCGGCTTTTTACCCATCGTTTTCCGCTTTTTATTGATCTCGATCATGTGATTCGCGAACTCTTCGACGCGATCCATCGAATGTTCAAAATCTTCTTTTTCTTTAACGGGCCCAACAAATTCAGAATCCACGATGTAGAACGCTTTTGCCCCATTCTTGATCAACTTGTCAATTCGATCGAATACCCACTTTAACGGAAAAGGCCGCCAAATAGCCCCAAAGCCGCCCTGGATCGAACAAAATGTGCAGTGTCCATACGGACAACCGCGGCTCGTTTCGATGCCGTAGTATCCCGTTCCGTCATCCTGGAAGAGCTCGACAGCGTGTTCCTCCGTGATATCGGGATAATCTTCCAGATCCATGCCTTTTTGGGGTTTATTAAAAACCACCCTCTGGGAATCCGCATCCACGAACGCGACGCCGGGGATCTCCCGATAAAAAGTCATGTCCCGATATTCCGTATTGGATAGAGCTTTATCATAAATTTTTTCCAAAGGCTCTTCTCCGTCACCCGCAACGGCGATGACCCCTCCGTAATCTTGCAATTCGTCTTGTTCCAAAAGTTCCCGATAGCCGAATGTGGGTAGCGTATTTCCCAGCACGATCAACGGCCGGTCATCGCCCATCTCTTTGAACTTTTTCACCAAATAATTTAAGACTACCAGCGAACCCCACTTGGCCGAAAGACCTACCACGCGCGGTCTTTTTTCTTTGATCTCTTTAAAGATCGCATCATACAGATCATTCCATTGCTGCTCAGTCCATTCACCCTTCCGACCGGGAGCTTTCTTTTCCCATTCACGCAGGCGCTGATTCATATCAACAATGGATACCGACGCAGCCGGGATCTTAACCCGCATATAGGCCGCCAGCGTTTCGACCGCAAGAGGCTCTTGCCAGCGTTCTTTATATTTTGGCGCAATGAGATTCACCAACACCAAATCCGAAGTAGTAGTTCGATGTCCAAGTATGAATCGGATCTTATCCCGCACTTCAGAGCGACGATTATCTCGATAAACCTCGGCGGCGGGAAAGGTCATAACATTGAGCGTGAGACGCTGTTCGATCAGGGGCGTCGCGGAGTGAACGCCGAGGGCTTCCACCGAAGACGCGATCGCGCGGAGTTCGGTGCGGGTGGAAGCGGCATCTCCCTGCATGGTTTTTTCAGGTTCAACGTATTGCAGCATTCCACCCCGCCCTTTACGGAACCAGTAAGGATCTTTGGCCGCAAGAGCCGCCACAGCTGCTCGGTCGGCCCCTATGACCGTATCGCTTTTTACGGTTCTCCTGATGACTACAGGGGTGTCGCTTCGTATCACACGATTCATCGCCTGATCGATGCCCCAACGACGATTCCCGGTCACCAGGCGATAATTCCAATCCCCATTGACGAAGATCAAATCCGAACGGTCTTTCAAACTTCCGGGCTTTTTATCATAGGTCATCCCTGAGGTGGAGAATGGGTCGGTGGAAACGACGAGCTTCGCTTCCTGTTTCAGGGCTTCCAGCCGGTGCCCCAATCGGGATATCTTTTCATCGGGAGATGCTTTCAATTGTGCGAGAGTATCGTCGACATCTTTTTGCGTTGTATCACTGACCAAGAATGGGTAATTTCTGACATTGAAAATGACCCGTTCAACGAGGCTGCTGTCCAATAAATACTGCGCCAACCAAAGATCAGACACGATCTCGGGACCGACGTTATCCGTGTCCAATTCCAGGGTCTTGACCGAACGGCTTTGAAATTTTCTTATGATCGCTTCCCGGTGGTCGATCAAATAATTCCGCTTTGAGTCAGGATCGATCGGGTTCGAGGGATCATAATTGTTGGACCAAAGACCCGCATCAAGCAGGAACGATAATCGATCGGCGGTTCCTGATTTTACAAATCGAGCCATCAAATCCGGCAGCCCCTTGGGGGAGGTAAGAAACTCGTTTAAAGCTTGTTGTTTCATAGGAGCGAATGGGTCTTTTTTATTTCCCCAGTACCGGACTTTCTCTAAGATCGATCTGAAAAAATAGGCCACGGCCAGATTTTGCGGAACATCCCCCTTCCATGTCCGATGATCACGCAAGATGTCTTTTAGGACCTCTTCGTTCCAGTAGGAAGCATCCCCTCCCTGAGTGTTTTGCAATAGCGGTTCAATAGGTCCGTCGCTCGCGACTGCCCTTACCAATTCTCTTAATGCAGCCTGAATGTCCTCCGTGTAATCGTTGTGAGCAATGATCCCTTCGACGGTCTTTTCCGCCATTTCGGACAACTCCCTGTTCGTCCAGGAAGTGTCAAGGTAGATGTCGCTCATCAGGTAGGGCTCGGGAATAGGCGCGTCCTGAGGTTCCGCGATGACTTCCGCGGTGGAGAGATCACTTCGGATCCACCAACTGCCACCCGCGTTGTTCATGACAGTTTCTGTCGTCACGTTCCCTTTCTCGGCACGTGTGACTGTTAAGCGGAAGATTCCTTTATTTGTTTTGACAAAGTAAACGACCTGCCCGTTTCTTTCCACTTCCTGAAACTTCTCGACCTCTTCGGAATCCGTTGCTTTCCGCAACAGATCATTCATCTTCGAGCTCACGCTCGGCCCGTTTGGCTGTTGTTTGTCTTCACCCTTCCGCATCTCGGAGCGGGCGGTATTGATCGCGGCGCCAAAACCCGAACCGTCCTTGACCAAAGGACCGGATTGAGGATCCCTCAAATGCCATTCCGGCACTTTCCCCTCCGGAGAGATCTCGACTTCCGCTGGCTCCCAACCCTTGTCTTGAAAAGGATACACATAATTCAGGGCAAGATTGGGCTCGGGAATGCGGACGCCGAGCTTAATATAGCGGGCCTTGATCCGTTCCGGATGGGACGCATAAATTTGACGGACCCCGGCATCTTTCAAGACGCGGACCATTTCCGCGATGGAAACCTCGGACCACGGTTTAAAAAGGCGAAGCATCCGGGCGGGTTTAAGTTTACGGAAGCCCCGTGAGGGATGAATTTCATCAAAAACGACGGCAAATTCTCCGTCGATCCTCCGTTGAACGACCGTGATCATCCCGAAAGATCCTGCCGGGCCGATCTCTTCTTGTGAGGCCGTCATATCCAACGCCTGAAGTTCGGCGCCGTAGCGCTGCCGCATCGAGGGCGCCGGCCTCACTTCAAACGCTTTATTGAGGTCATCATATTGGACAAGGACTTCGATGGTTTTCGTACCGCGAAGACGTCCTTTTTCATCTCTTTCTTCGTGTGTCCACGATATTTTTTTCGGGACTGAAAAATGATCCTGCAACCGTTCAAGCGCCGAAAAATCATCCGTTTTTTCTCCCCGCGCCTCGGAGCGGAACACGGAACGGGCATTACGGAACGCTTGCTGATGAAATCCATTAAGCGCGGTCCATTTCTTTTGCTGATTGCCAGCGACGTTTTCTTTACCCATCGTCGTAATGACGTTTTCGATAATCGATAGGACCTTGTCAGGGTCTTCACCCTGTTTTTTCACTTCTATCACAGTCAATTCTAGAAATTTTCTAAAAAATTCCGGCGCCTTATCGCGCACCAAATCCCGGATTTCCGGCAAAGCGTAATAATCCGGATCACAGTTTGCTAAAAGTTTACCCAACAAATATTCCAAAACGTCTGTGTAAAACGTCCATCTCCTTTTTTCGCGTTTCAAAATAATTTCTGAGCGTTTATTAAATTCTTGACCTTTTTCATAATAAAAATCGGCATCATAAAATTTGTCCGTCCAGGCATGGCGTTCCAACCATTCCCATTCGAATTGTATATGTAATTTTAGAAAGATTACGTCGAGGATGTCATAAAGCTTTCGAAAGATTACGCGGAGGGTGTATTGAGTTCGCAAAGCAAACGGGTTCCGCCTCCGAATGTCTAGACTGATATCTTTTAATCTTTCGAGATTTTCCAGCTCAATGTATGTATCTGCATCACGAACCAAATTCGCTTCGAGACTATTCGGCCTTGGCTTATCTTGCCCATCATTCGCATAACCGTCCGGATAGTTTGCAGCTTCATAGGTTTCGGGGACACCCCTGTGCTCCCGAATGATTTCTTCCACTTTGTCTTTTTGACCCTTGGTCCAGTTCCACTTTTCCAGAATATTGATCGCAGTTTCAGCTCCTGTTATGTGATGGTTTTTACGTATTTCATGCCCTGACGCGTCAAGCCCTTTAATATCATGCAGAAAGGCGCCCACAGCCAGGCTTTCTGCATCAATCTGAAATCCAAAATCTTTCGCCCACTCAAATACTTTCCTTACCACCTGCAGGCTGTGTTGAATACCATGTTCAACGTTTTCATAAAATTCCCTAAATTCGGCCGAAGACAATACGGATTCATTTTCCAGCGCTCTCATGACTTTTTCGATCGCTTCCATAGGAGCCGGCACCCCTTGAAGCGCCTGCCGCATTTTTTCAATATTTTGTCCTGTGATCCTTGTTTTGTCTTCTGGGGTTAATACTGTTTTTACGGACGCGTCGGGATCGACTGTTGGCTTTACCTCCCGCATTTCGGAGCGAACTCTTGGCAATCCAGCCATTTGGCCGGGATGCGATGGCGTCTGATCAAAAGCGCTGAGACGCTGTTCGATCAGGGGCGTCGCGGAGTGAACGCCGAGGGCTTCCACCGAAGACGCGATCGCGCGGAGTTCGGTGCGGGCGGTCGTTTCTTCGCCGACAACAGCGGCCGAAAAAAAGATGCTGGGAGGCCGATTGGCGCGGGCTGCAAGAAAAGGCACTTCAAAAGCGTAGTGGCCGACGGACATCAACTCTTTGTAGTCTTCCTGGTGCTTTTTATCGATCCCGGTCATCGCCGGCGTGATCACGGCATAAGAGATCCCCTTGGCCTGCAACAGTTCCTTGATACTGTTCGCGTGAAAACCGCCGTACACCAAAATCGCCATATCCGCACCATGGTCCACGGTCCACGCGCCATGCTTTTTCTTTTTCGTGGCCCGTGGCTCGTGGATCATGTCCCCCAATAAATAGTTATCCAGTGCTTTCTCAAGAACATGATCGCGTTGAAGAGCAATTTCATAGAATTGGATCGCATCCTTGATATGCCGTTCCCATTCCTTCGACAGGACCAGGGACCGGTGAGTAAGCGATACGATAAAATCCGCCAGTTTTTGAGTCTCGAATTTCTGAAGCGTCTCTTTGATCGCTTCATATTCCGGCTGGGTCAATTCGATCCGGTTCAGCCTGTTGAGAAGGCTGAGGGCTTGGTAGTAGGTAAAGATCCGCCGTTCCCGTTCGGCCCCCAGATAAGCCCCGGAAATATCCCGCTCAAGCCGTTGAATTTCTCCAAAGACCACCACGGAATCCAGTGCGTTCAATTGCTTGATCAATTCCGGGTCCCGGCTCGTCTGGGCCGCGAGAAGCAACGATACTGCGGGATAATTTTTAACGAAAGTCGCCGGGCCGCGGTCCTGCGGATAGAACGCCTGAAGCTCCTTCAAATAGTTGAGAAGCGGCAACTTCCCTTCCTCAAAACGCTCTTTCACTTTAAGCCAGGTCTTCAGGGCCTTCGGGAAGTACCGGTCCGTGAGAGTCGAGACCTGACTCAAGAGCTCTTTCAGGTCTTCGCCCGTATCTTTCTTGCTTTTCGAAGCATCCCGGTAAGACCGGATATCCTCACCGTAGAGCTTAAGGTCTTCGACCCCGATCAGCTGCCAATCCGTTCCACGGGCCACGTCTCCCGGGCCACCCACAATCTTTTCCGTAGTGCGTGGTGCGTGGACCATGGCTCGATTAATGTGCGCATACTCCGCTCCGCCGATACGGAGCTTATCCAAAAGGAAATAAGAAACTTTTTGTTTGATCGCCGGATCTTTGATGAATCCAAAGAACTTGTCCGTGGGGACGGGGCCTTCGTAGCCTTCTTCGAAAACCGTTTTGATCCCCTTCTCTTTCACGAGCAGGTTGATGATCTTGGCGATGTTCTCCTGGGCTTCGAGGGAGTCGTGGGCGTCTTGAATGAAGACTATCGTCTTTTGATCTACGGGCCAAGAGCCATGAGCCACGTTTCGTGGTGCATGGGTCGTGGTACGTGACCCGAAATAGACCTCGTCTATTTTCCCGAGTTCTTTGGGGATCGAGAAGAACACCGAACCGGGATCGACCATTACGACAGAAGGGCTTGCATAGCCTTGGGGAGCATAACGGACGGCATCGAACAAGGTAAAAACAATAATGACAAAGGTCGCCGTGACCCGGCGCCAGAAAAGACCGTTTTGCCATATTTTATAGAATGGTTTGGTTCCAAAAGTCATGTTTCTAAAACCTTTTTAAACAATAGATTTCCTCAATAGCGGAGGATGCGGAAAGGATAACCTCTGTTTTTGATTTTAACAAGGCTGGCGGGGAATATAAATCCAGCCATTTGTAGAGACAAAATGGGCTTCTTAGTGGGACGTGATTGACGTTTCCGGAGGAGGGCCCTCCTCTATGGCCAAGGCGCACAGGACCTTATATGGGTGTTTGGGGGAGTGTATTTCAAACTGGGAGGAGGGATTAGCCTATTTTAAAACCAGTTTCTAGAGGACAAAGCGTGATTAGAGATTGAACTGGAGGTCGCCGAGGGGCTTGTCAACGCTGGAAAGGTCTTCTAACGATCCTTCCGGGCGGCATAACCAAAATTAAAAAAGTATCGCTTCCAGGACTTTTCCGTAGAACCGAACTCGTTCGCTCCCGAGAAATAATCCACAAGCGCTTCCCTCACCCTGGCAACTTCTTTGAGGCGGGATCCGCCGCACCTGGTTTCCAAGGTGAGATCGGTCAATTCAAGCGCGCGCTCGAAAGCCTTTTTGGAATGTGCCGCGTTATGCTTGGCTTGCCAGTTCAGGGCCCTTTCCACTTCGCTTCCGATATGGGCCATTTGATCAAGAAAGGACATCTGCGCCCAACGTCCCGCCGCAAGATCCCGGTGTTGGCAAGTCATCGCGTGATCCTCTTGCGGACGATCTCAGCGATCTTCCGGCGGATCTCAGGGCTATTGACGCCACGGCTTTTATTCCCTTGAGAAGGGCGGATATTGATCATGGAGTCGTACTCCAGAAAATCCTCGCCCTGCATCTCCGGATAGAGGTTGATCCCCCAAAGATCTTTTTGTTTGGAACCCTCCTGAAGAAAAAGCGCTTCGAGGTCGGAATGCAGTTCGGCATCAAGAGCGATAAGCCCCCTTTCAACATCCACAACGGCTTTCACCATATCCCCGAAGGTCGCGGAAGCCATTTGCTTCAACTCCGCGAGCGTCAACGTTTCCGTAACGATTTTCATGATGGCTCTCTGATCAGAGATTGAACTGGAGGTCGTAAAGTTTCTTATACATCCCGCCCAGTCGCAAAAGGAACTCGTTCGTTCCCTGCTGGACGATCTGCCCTTTATCCATCACAAGGATACGGTCCGCCTTCTGGATGGTGGAAAGACGGTGGGCGATCACGAAAACCGTGCGGGCCTTCATGAGATTCTCTAAGGCGCCCTGGACTTCCTTTTCGCTTTGTGTGTCGAGGTGCGAGGTCGCTTCATCGAGGATCAGGATCGGCGGATCTTTGAGAAGCGCCCTTGCGATCGCAATGCGCTGGCGTTCGCCGCCGGAAAGTTTGAGTCCCCTGTCCCCCAGCGGGGTGTCATATGCTTGTGGAAGGGCTTCAATGAAATGATCGGCATACGCGATCTCAGCCGCCCGTTTCACGTTTTCCAGGCTCGCGTCCGGACGCCCATAAGCGATATTCTCCCGGATCGTCCCGTTAAAAAGAACGGTCTCCTGGGATACGATCCCGATCAGATTGCGCAGAGAATGGAGCGACAAGTCCCGGATGTCCTTGCCGTTGATCTTGATCACGCCTTCGACAGGATCGTAAAAACGGAGGAGAAGGTTCACGAGCGTGGTCTTTCCGGAACCGCTCGCGCCCACGAACGCGACCACCTCATTGTGTTTGGCCCGGACCTCGATGTCTTTGAGCACCCATTTATCGAATTCGTAATAAAAACCCACATGTTCATAACTGATCTCGCGAAGCGGCTCGAAAAAGACAAGGGCGCCCGGCTTATCCTGGATCGTGGGTTTCGAGTCCATGACCTCGAAAATACGCTGTCCCGCGGCGATCGACTGCTGGATCGTACTGTTCACCTTGCTGATCTTCTTCAAAGGCTCGTAACAAATGTAGAGAGAGATAAAAAAAGCCGCGAACCGTTCCGGCGAAAGGTGTTGCATTCCGTACCATACCGCAAACCCGGCGCCGACCGCGCCGATCACTTCGATCAAAGGACGTTGGATGATCGTGAGCTTGATGGTCCTTCTGAAAAAATTGAAGACGCTATTATTGATCTCCTCGAAACGGTGGATCTCCCTTTCTTCGCTCGTGAAAGCCTTGACGATATGGGCCCCGGAAAGGGTTTCACCGATAAAAGCGGTGATGTCCCCCGTGCGCTCCTGCATTTTTTTGGTCAGCTTGCGGAGCTGTTTGCCCAGAAGCACGATGGGGATGGCCACGAGCGGGAAGATCAGGATCGCGATGATCGCGAATTTCCCGCCCCAGATAAAAATAAAAGGGATGTTGAACAGGATCACGAGCGGCTGTTTGACAAGATCGGTGATCACGTCCGTGACCGCGCCCTGGATCTGTCCGACGTCGTTGGTGATGCGGGAGAGAAAATCCCCGGTGCGGCCTTTGGCGTAAAAATCATGGGAAAGATAGACCAAATGACGGTAAAGATCGTCCCGGACCTTGCGGACAACAAGGATACCTACATTGGCCATATTATAGTTCGATATATAGTCAAAAAAACCGCGGAAAGCGAACACGCCGATCAAAATGAACGGGATCCATATCATAGGCACGGCGACGGAGGTCAGTTGCGGAAAATATTTGGAAATATAAGGGACATTGTCCACAATAACCTGGCTCTTCTGAAAGAACCCTTTCGTGATGACATAAAGCGCGACCGAGACGAGTGCGTTGGCCATCGAGAAGGCAAGCATGCACAAAAAGGCGACGGCGAGGCGCCAGCGGTACGGCTTCACATAACCCAGTAGTCTTTTATAGATGTCCATAGATGCCTTTCAAAGCAGCGCAACGCACAACGTGCAAAGTTCAATGTAAAAACCGGTTTTTTCGTTGCGCGTTGAGCGTAGAACGTAGTGCGGCTCTGCCAAGAGCTGCCACTGTAACATATTCGTTGACACTGCTCAAGGTTATGATTTAAGCTTCTCAGCATTGTTTTCTTCCCGATAACTCATGCATTATAAAGGAGTTAGGATGACAGCACCTCTCAAAGTCGGCGTAGTCGGCGTAGGACATCTCGGCAAGGAACATGCCCGGATCTACCGCGACCTCCCCGAGGCCGAACTGGTCGGGATCTCGGACCAGGACCCTGCCAAGGCGGAAAAAGCCAAAGAACTCGGCACGGCTTATTATAAGGACCCCCGCGAATTGATCGGGAAAGTCGAGGCCGTGAGCGTCGCCACCCCGACCTCCACCCACTACGCGGTCGCCAAGGAATTCCTGAAGGCCGGCATTCATACCTTGATCGAAAAACCCATCACGCTGAAGCTGGAAGAAGCGGATGAACTTCTGGATCTCGCCCGCCAAAAGCATTGCGCGCTCCAGGTCGGGCACATCGAACGCCATAATCCCGGATTCAAACGCATCGAAGAGATCGCGAAAAATATCCGCTTTTTCGAGATCCATCGCCTCGGCCCCTTCACCGGCCGCATCAATGACTGCGGCGTGGTGCTGGACCTGATGATCCATGATCTGGATATCGTGCTGGGGCTTGTGAAATCCGAAGTGGCCAGTTTTGACGCGATCGGCGTGAACGTGCTCACCCCTTTTGAGGATATCGCCAATGTCCGCATGAAGTTCAAGAACGGCGCCGTCGCGGACATCACGGCCTCGCGCCTCACGTTCGAAAAGCAACGCAAGATCCGTATCTTTCAGGAAGACGCCTACATTTCCCTCGACTACGGAGCGCAGAGCTGCAAGATCTTCCGCAAGAACGGCGACCAGATCGCCCAAGAGATCGTGGATATCGAGAAGGCCGAACCCCTTAAAGAGGAATTGAAGTTTTTCCTCGCGAATATCCGGTCCGGAAAAAGTCCCGGTCATCCCGATACCGCGGCCCGCGACGCGCTCAAACTGGCGCTCGAGATCGTGCGCAGGATCCAGGACGAGCAGCCCAAACCCGCGGCTTCCTCCAAGCCATGAATAAGAAGATCTTTCTAGTCGCGTGCGAAGCCTCCGGGGACCTTCACGGCGCTCATCTCATTTCCGAGATCCGGAAACTCGCGCCCGGAACGGAATTCTGCGGCGTGGGCGGTGCCAATATGCAAGAGGCGGGCATGCAGATCTTTCATGACATGACAAAGATCTCGGCGCTGGGCCTGGGCGACGTCCTCCGGAATTATTTCAAGTATCTTAAGATCTTCAACGGAACGCTCGCGAATATCCGTCGCGAAAAACCGGACGCCGTGGTCCTGATCGACTCTCCGGCCTTCAATCTCCGGCTCGCCAAAAAGATCTCCCGGCTCGCGCCCGTCCTCTATTACATCTCCCCGCAACTGTGGGCATGGGGAAAGCGCCGGATCCACATCGTCAAAAAGCACATTCGCGAAATGATCGTGATCCTGCCGTTCGAAAAGGATTTCTATGAAGATGAAGGGATCGCCGTAAAGTTCGTGGGACATCCCCTGCTCGACGCGATCCCGGAACTCCCGCATGCTTTACCGCTCCGCGCCCGGATCGGGATCATTCAGGGCCAAAAAGCCATCGGGCTTTTCTCCGGCTCACGGGAAAAAGAGGTCAAACGCATCCTGCCGGTCATGCTCCGGGCCGCCGCCCTTCTCCAGAAGGACCTTCCCGAAGCCGCCTTTTTCGTTTCAAGATCACCGAACGTGCGCCCCGAAGTCTACGAGGCATTGCTCCGGAATCTTTCTTTTAAAGTGGAATGTCCGGCCCTTTCTTTTTATGAACTGGTCAAGGCCATGGATTTCGCCTTCGTAGCTTCCGGGACCGCCACGCTTGAAACCGCGCTCATCGGAACGTCGTTCTTTCTTCTCTACAAGACAAGCTGGTCGACCTATCTCCTCGGAAAATATCTCATCAAAGTCCCCTACCTCGGGCTTGTGAACCTTCTCGCGGACACCCGCGTGATCCCCGAGTTCATCCAACGGGATGCCCATCCCGAAACGCTCGCCCATGAAGCCAAGGTGTTCCTCCAGAGCCCGGAATTGCAGGAAAAAATGAAGGAAGAGTTCCGTCAGGTCAGGGAGAAACTCGGAGAAAAAGGCGCGAGCGCGCGGGCTGCCCAGGAAGTTTGCAACTTCCTAGACCGAAAACAACAGGCCGAAGACCGCAGAAAAAAGTTTTTTGCCTTAAAGCTGTGGTCTTAAGACTTATTTTCGGGTGCGAGTTCCCCTGACTCTTATCGAACGGTAGATGATGTCAGGACTACTCGCACCAAGCTTCTTATTTTTTATCTGCAGAGGGCGCAAGTTCCCAAGGAAATTCCGGGGAAAGCACCGGTTTATACTTCGCAGGATAAGGGATCGGGAAGGTCACCATCTCGTAAACCCCCACTAAAGCCCGCCCCACGGCAAACATCGAACCGCGTCCCAATCCCGCCACCCAACTCGGCGGAAGCGTGTCATTGCGGACTTCTTTGGAGAGCTCGTTGGAGATCTCGAAGGGGGAAAGCACAACATTGAGAAAACCGCGCTGAAGTTTCCGCTGCGGCGTCCCCTCTCCCTGGATCTCGGCTTCAAACGCCACAGCCGCCATCGCGGGAAGCGAGAAAGCAAGAAGAACGAAGATTGCTATTCCGATTGCACAGTGTCTCTGCATAGTTCGAATAATTTAACACCGAACCCTCACCAACGCCAGCCTGAAATTGTCGTCATCCATTTCGGATGTTTATCCAAGAGAAGGCTTAAGGTTTGAGCCTCGTCATCACTCGGGAATCCCCGGCGTGGATTCCCTCGTTCGCCCTTCAGTCCTCGCTCCTTCTCTTCGAGAAGTCCATGCCCGCTCGTCCTTCTAGCGTGCCTCGTCTCAATCCTTCGCCTTCTCTTGAGCTGACGGCGGGAAGTGTGGTGAGCCACGCTAAGGAGGCCGAGAGCCAAGGTTTCACATCGAGGCCGACGCTCGCGAGTGAAGCCATGCCTCGGTGGGGCATGGCGAACGTTGGCGAAACACACTTTCCGTCGGAGGACTTAACAAACAAGAAAATAAACGGCTGAAGTGGGATGGGCTTTGGACGCGAAGAAAGATCAGGCTTTGAGATAAGTATCGACGGCTTGGGCGGCCTTCCGGCCTTGGTCGATGGCCCACACCACGAGCGAGGCACCACGGACCGCATCTCCTGCCGCAAAAACGCCCGGTACCGAACTCATGTAATTCTTGTCCGTTTGGATATTGCCCCGGGGATCGAACTGAACCCCCAAGTCGGTCAAAAGCTTGGAATGTTCGACGTGGACGAATCCCATGGCTAAAAGCACCAGGTCGGCCTGCAGAACAAACCCGGAACCCGGGATTTCTTTCATCGAATATTGGCCGCTCGTCTTATCCCGCGCCCACTCCACTCTCGCGCAATGGACCTCGTGAACTTTTCCGTCTTTCCCTTTGAACTCGTTGGTCGTGATCGCCCAATCCCGCTCACACCCCTCTTCGTGAGAGGTCGAGATCCGGAGGATCAGAGGCCAGTTGGGCCAGGAAGCGTTCCACGGCTCTTTCCATTCCTGGGGTTTCGGAAGGATCTCAAATTGATAGACCTTTTTGGCGCCCTGACGGTTCGAAGTCCCCACGCAATCCGACCCCGTATCCCCGCCGCCGATCACAAGCACCGTTTTCCCTTTCGCGGAAATAAGCTGCCCGGTCTTGACCTCGCCGGAGACAGCCTTGTTGGAAAGCGTCAAAAAATCCATGGCATAATGGACCCCGGAAAGTTCGCGCCCCGGGACCTTGAGATCGCGCGGCGCGCCGGCCCCCATCGTCAGAAGGACCCCATCAAAATTCTTCTTGAGCTCTTGCGCGGAAAGGGCCGTTCCTACGTCGACATTCACCTCAAACCGCACGCCTTCCGCCTTCATCTGCTCGATACGGCGGTCCAGCACCCATTTTTCAAGTTTAAAATCCGGGATCCCGAACCGGAGCAACCCGCCGATCCCGGAGGACTTTTCAAAAAGCGTGACACTGTGTCCGGCGCGGCGCAGCTGCTGGGCCGAAGCGAGCCCCGCGGGACCGGAA
Source organism: Candidatus Omnitrophota bacterium (assembly GCA_043808175.1). GTDB lineage: Bacteria > Omnitrophota > Omnitrophia > Omnitrophales > Aquincolibacteriaceae > Aquincolibacterium. The sequence goes on from JAZDFE010000002.1 coordinate 80,169, forward strand.
CCGACGATCGCGATCTTTTTGCCGGTCTCTTTCGCGGGGGGTTGGGGTTTCACCCAGCCTTCCGCGAACGCTTTTTCGATAATGGAAAGTTCGATCTGCTCGATCGTGACCGGCGCCTGGTTGATCGCGAGCGTGCAAGCGGTTTCGCACGGGGCCGGGCAAACCCGCCCGGTCACTTCCGGAAGATTGTTCGTAAGGGAGAGACGCTCAAAAGCTTCATGCCACTGGCCCCGGTAAACGGCATCATTCCACTCCGGGATAAGATTTGAAACAGGACATCCGAGGGCATGGCAAAAGGGGATCCCGCAATCCATGCAGCGCGCGCCCTGCTTAAGGATCTCTTCGCCGAAAAGCGGCGGGGCGATCTCCCGGTAGTCCTTCAGACGCTCCTGGACAGGCCGCTTGGGCGAGAGACTGCGTTTATATTCTAAAAAACCGTCCGACTTTCCCATTATGGAAAAACCTCTTCTGTCATTTCGGCCGATTCCGAGTTCTTCGTCTGCTGTTCTTTCATCTTGGTCATGGCCTTCTTATAGTCCATGGGCATGACCTTCACAAAACGCGGTAACATTTCATCCCAGCTGGCGAGGATCGCCTTGGCATATTGGCTTCCCGTGAATTTCGCGTGCCGTTCGATCGTTGTTTTGAGGAATTCCCGGTCCTCTTTTTCCGCGACAGGCTCGAGATCGACCATTTCAAGATTGCAGCGCGTGTCAAAAAGCTGGCTCTCATCCAGCACGTAGGCGATCCCTCCGCTCATACCCGCCGCGAAGTTCACGCCGGTCTGTCCCAGAATGATCACACGTCCGCCGGTCATATACTCACAGCCGTGATCCCCCACGCCCTCGACCACGGCCAGCGCCCCGCTGTTGCGAACACAGAACCTCACACCGGCCCGGCCATGGATGTAGGCTTCCCCGCCGGTCGCGCCAAAAAGATTCACATTCCCGGTGATGACATTGTCCTGCGGCCGGAAAGTCGCGGACCTGGGAGGGTAAACGATGAGCCGCCCTCCCGAGAGTCCTTTCCCGAAATAATCATTCGCGTCTCCTTCGAGTTCGAAGGTCACTCCGTGAGCAAGAAAGGCCCCGAAACTCTGCCCCGCCGATCCTTCGAATTTGATCTTGATCGTGTCTTCGGGGAGTCCCTTCAGACCATAGCGCTTTGCGATCTCATAACTCAAGGTCGTCCCGACCGTACGATTGCAATTACGGATCTTTTGTTCGAGAACGATCGGTTGTTTGAATTCGAGGGCGTTCTTGGCCTTTTTGATAAGATCCGGATCCAAAGAAAGTGAAAAATCATGCACGGGGGCCGACACGAACCGGATCGCTCCGCCTTGGGGCACTTCGGGCACCGCGAGCACCTTCGAAAAATCAAGACCCCGGGTCTTGTAATGGGTGATCGCTTCAAGGACTTCGAGCCTGTCCACACGCCCCACCATGTCCTCGAATTTCCTAAAACCCAGCTCTGCCATCACTTCACGGACTTCCTGGGCCATGAACTTCATAAAATTCATCAGATGTTCCGGCTTTCCGGCAAAGCGTTTGCGCAATTCCGGATTCTGGGTCGCCACCCCCACGGGACAGGTGTTCAGATGGCATTTTCTCATCATGATGCATCCCAGGGTCACGAGGGTCGTCGTCCCAAAACCGAATTCTTCGGCGCCGAGCATGGCGCCGATCACAACGTCCCGGCCGGTCTTGAGTTGGCCGTCCACCTGGACACGGATCCGGTCGCGAAGTTTGTTCATGACAAGCACCTGTTGGGCCTCGGCAAGTCCTATCTCCCACGGCGAACCCGCGTATTTGATCGAAGAAATGGGTGAGGCACCCGTCCCTCCGTCATGACCGCTGATCAGGACCATATCGGCTTTTCCTTTGGCAACCCCCGCGGCGACCGTGCCGACGCCCACTTCCGAAACAAGCTTGACGGAGATACGCGCCTCGGGGTTGGCATTTTTCAGATCAAAAATGAGCTGGGCCAGGTCCTCGATCGAATAAATATCATGATGGGGCGGCGGCGAGATGAGCATCACGCCGGGCGTGGAGTGGCGCACGCGCGCGATCAACTCGTCCACTTTATGGCCCGGCAGCTGCCCGCCTTCCCCCGGCTTCGCGCCTTGTGCCATTTTGATCTGAAGTTCGCAGGAGTTGGCCAGATAGTTGATCGTCACACCGAAACGTCCCGAGGCGACCTGCTTGATCGAGCTCTTGCTGGAGTCCCCGTTGGCGAGCGGTTTGTAACGGGCCTCGTCCTCGCCGCCTTCCCCGGAATTACTTCCGGCCCCCAACCGGTTCATGGCAATGGCGATCGTCTCGTGCGCCTCTTTGCTGATGGAACCAAAAGACATGGCCGAAGAAACGAACCGTTTCACAATGCTGTCCACCGGCTCCACTTCTTCGATCGGGACCGGTTGTCCTTTTTTGAACTTGAAAAGTCCGCGAAGCGTGCACAGGTTCTTGCTGATATCATTGACCTCGGAGGTATAGCGTTTAAAGGTACTGTAATCTCCCTCCCGGACCGATCTCTGAAGGTTCACGATGGCCTGGGGAGAAAAGAGGTGTTTTTCCGCATTCAACCGGTAGTGATAATTCCCCCCGGAATCCACGGCTTCCGTACTGGACTCGGCCGCTTGGAAGGCCGCGGTGAATCGATCGAGGGATTCCCGCTCCACAACATCCAGACCGATCCCGCGGATGCGCGAGGAAGTCCCCGGAAAATAACGCTCCAAAAATTCATCGTTCAGTCCCACCGCCTCGAAGATCTGGGCGCCGCGATAACTACGGAGCGTCGAAATGCCCATTTTAGACATCACTTTCAAAAGGCCCTTTTTGACGGCCGTGATATAGTTCTCGATGGCAGTTTCGATCGTCATCTTGGCGGGTAAATGCCCGCGGCGCTTCAGGTCGTCCAAACTTTCGAAGACAAGATACGGATTGATCGCGTTCACGCCATAGCCTACCAGGCACGCGAAATGGTGCACCTCCCGGGCCTCGCCGGTTTCCAGCACAAGCCCGCCCAAATAGCGTTTGCCCTTCCGGATCAGATACTGATGCACCGCGGAGCCGGCCAAAAGCGCCGGGATCGGCGCCTTCCCCGGTCCGGCTTCCCGGTCGCTGAGGATCACAAGCGAATACCCTTCATCAAGCTTCTGTTCTACCTGCGCGCAAAGCGCCTGAACGGCTTTTTCCAGACCGCCCGCGGGCGCCGAAGCGTCAAAAAGCATCGGGACCGTGCACACACGAAAACTGGCCAGGTTGGAAACCTTGAGGCGCTCGACGTCATCGTTGGTGAGGATCGGATGCAGCAGTTTCAACTGGTGACAATGCTGGGGGGTCTCGTCCAGAAGATTGCCCTGGCGCCCCACAAAGCTCATGAGCGACATCACGAGATTTTCGCGGTACGGATCGATCGGCGGGTTGGTCACCTGCGCGAAAAGCTGCCTGAAATAATTATAAAGAAGCTGAGAACGGTCCGAAAGAACGGCCAGCGCGGCGTCATTGCCCATGGATCCTACGGGTTCCTGGGCGTTCTCCGCCATCGGGAGAAGGACCATCTTTTCATCTTCAAGCGTGTAGCCGAAAATGCGCTGGCGAAGCGCGAGCGTTTTTTCATCGACTTCCACGGGACCGGGCACCTGAAGCAATCCTCTTAATTCGATCCGGTTCTCTTCGAGCCAACGGCGGTAGGGTTGACTCCGGGCGATCCCGGATTTGATCTCATTGTCCTTGATGACCCGCTGCGCGGCCGTATCCACCAAAAGCATCTTGCCGGGAGCCAGCATTCCTTTTTCAAGAATGTCCGGAGGATTCAGGTCCAGCACTCCGATCTCGGACGCCATGACCACGAGCCCGCTTTTTGTGATGACATAACGGGCGGGACGCAGGCCGTTCCGGTCCAGGATCGCGCCGACCTTCATTCCGTCCGTGAACGCAATGGCGGCGGGGCCGTCCCACGGTTCCATGATCGCGGCGTGATATTCAAAGAAGGCCCGCTTCGCCTCGCTGATATGGTATTTCACGCCGAAGGCCTCGGGGATCATCATCATCATGGCATGTTCCATGGAACGTCCGCCCAGGGTCAAGAGCTCAAAAACATTATCAAAGATGCCTGAATCGCTTAAACAAGGATTGATGACCGGAAAAAGCTTTTTGATCCCGGCCCCTAAAAGATCCGAGGAGATCCTTCCTTCACGGGCCACCATCTTGTTGATGTTGCCGCGTAGAGTATTGATCTCTCCGTTATGCGCCAAAAAATGGAAGGGATGCGCCAAGGCCCAGGACGGAAACGTATTGGTGGAATAACGTTGATGCACGACCGCGAGGGAACTGACAAGATCGGCGTCCATGAGATCGATAAAGAAGTGGTCGAATTGCGGGGCCGCGAACATCCCCTTGTAGACGATCGTGCGTGACGAAAGGGACGGAATATAAAAATCTTCAAGAGCCCAACCCAGCTTTGCCGCTTCGCTCTCAAGGACTTTCCGGAGCATGTAGAGCCGGCGCTCCAAGGCCGGCCTTTCAAGCCCGTCATAGGCCACAAAGACCTGCCAAATAGACGGCATCACCGCCCGGGCCATTTCTCCGAGACAGTCCGGATGGACCGGGACTTCCCGCCACCCGAGGACTTTTCCGCCGTCCAGAATGATCTGATCAGAGATCATTTTTCTCGCGCGTTCAGAATTTTTTTCCTGCCTCGGAAGGAAAAGCATCCCCGCGCCGTATTTTCCTTCGGGCGGCAACGGAAATTTCAGGACCTTGGAGAAGAATTTGTGCGGGATCTGAAGGATCATACCGGCGCCGTCACCGGTCTTCAGGTCGCCTCCGACCGCACCGCGATGGACGAGATTTTTCAGGATCTGAATTCCGTCGCGAACGATCTGGTGCGTTCGCGTTCCGTCGATCTTAACGATGAAACCGACGCCGCACGCGTCATGTTCCATATTAGGATGATAAAGCCCTTGCGCCTTCATTGTCGCTTCCTTTGCTTTGATGCCATGATAATCGTGCATCGACCGAACATCCAGGTCATTATCCCCCAAGGCCTGAACCCCGGGCCTCGGGCATTACCCGAAATAGCAAATGACTTTTTGAGAAAGGATATCCGCGGCGATCTTGAGTTCGTTCTTCTTCACGTCAAGCACTTTGACCACGTGCTCATATTTTTTGTATTCCGGCGCCAGTTTTTTAAGCGTCTTCGGGATCGCTTCAAAGAATTTTTTGTCCATCGCCACGCTCGGGTCCTCCGGGAAAAGGGCCACATAAAAGATCCCCGTTTCCACGAGGTCTTGGAAGAAATGGGTCCCAAAGGAGATCTCGGGAGAGGCGTTTTCCGTGACAAAAGCGATCTCCCCGAGGACCGTAATATGATTGATCTCGGCAAAAGAGACCGGCACCCCCAAGGAAGGCGTGGTCGTCCCCCACCGGCCGGGGCCCAAAAGCATCACGGCCGTTTTCTCTTTGCTCTCGATCTTGCGATTGAGTTCTCCGACGACGCGCGCAATGTCATAGCGCTCGGATTGCGTTTCCAGCCCGCAATAAGCCTCCGGGTCCACGTAGATGATCCGGTCGATCGTCTGCAAAATGTTCCCGCCGAGAAAATTCCCTTTCGAACAGAAGAGGGTCTTGTTCTTGGGGATCGTTTTCGGGATCTTGACGCGCTGCCCCAGTCCCTTGGTTTGCATCGGCCGGCATTGGACCAGGTTCACCTGGAATTCCCCGCTTTTCTTGAAATTGACCGTGAATTCGATATCCACGGGGTAGCCGTAGGCTGCTTCCAAGACTTTGAGGATCTTTTGCATGATCGAACAAAATTTTGTTTTTGAAACAAGGTTATCAAAGGTGATGATCCAGGGTTCCTCTTCGGACCCCGCCGCCTGCAATTTTTCCGCAACTTCATGGTCTTTGATCGCCAGAAGCTCCAAAGGCATTTCCGTATTTTCCTTGAGTAATTTCCTGAAAGAGACCGTTTGCGGGATATTTTCTTTGACGTTCAACACATCCACGTCGTGCTGGGAAAACTTCTGCGTCGCCGCCATCCCCGCATAAGCCTTCAGAAGAGGCTCATCCAAGGCCACGACCCGCGGGTAGTCTCCTTCAACGCGATTGACCGCGCGGGTCCCCAGACCCAGGACCAACCGCAACATGCCCGCCTTGGGATCCAGACCGCTCTTCCAGACAAAAACATTTTGCGAGATCCCGACACCGGCGGCATCGGGGAAAAAATAATCCTGATGGTAGGCTCCCGAGACCCGCTGGACAAGCAGCGCCATTTGTTCGTCCATCTGGTCCAATCCTCGCTGCAACCGGTAGGCCAAGGCGTCCGGATTCATCGTGGAGGCATAGATCCGGCGGACCGCTTCGACGAACTTCGCATACCGCTCGTCGGGCGTCCCTTGATTGACGAGAAAAACACTTTCATACTTCCCGGCAAAGGCGTTCCCGTAACTGTCCTCGAGCAAACTGCTGGAACGGACGATGATCGGCGATTGCCCGAAATATTCGATCATCTGCAAGAACTGGTCCTTGATCTCCTCGGGGAAAACACCCCGCAGCAACTCCTCATGAAGTTTTCCGGCGACTTCAAAATAACCTTCGGGAGTTCTCTGCGCCATATGGTCCTTCCAGAGACTGTTTTCGACAATATAGGTATAGAAGACATCCGAACCGATATAGAAGGAATCGTGCGGCTCGAATAATTTTTCCGTCTCCAAGGATTTTTCTTTTAACAAAATATTCCGGGCGATCAACATCCCCACGGATTTGCCTCCGATGAACCCCGTCCCGATCATTCTCGCCTTGATATTCAACAGGTCCTCGAGCGCAAGGTTCTCCTTGGCCAGGCCCAGCATTTTTTCATCGCGTGCCAACACGATCCGGCATAGCTGGTCCATCATTTGTTCTTTGACTCCAGGGGAAGCACCCTTTTGGCCCGTAAGGTCCTCCGCCTTCAAGAAAAGCTGGTCCCAGTAATCCAAGTACCGCTTGGCGCTCTTGGCTCCTTTTTTAAAGATCTCGGAGAAAACTTTTGCCGTGTCGGCGCTATTGGCGATCGGAACGAATTTGTCCTTCTGCCGGACATGCGGCAGGAACATCGTCGGGGAATACCGGTTCCAAACCTTCAGAAGATGGATGTAACAATCGCCATGGTAATAATACGCATCGATCAAAAGCTGGGTCGTGTCCCGGATGCGTGCGACGGTCTTGAAGGAGTGCCGGTTCCGCAAAAGAGCGAAATAGGCGATCGTATTCAGTTCATAAAGGTAGGGGCAGGTGATCTTGAAAAAATTCCCGATCATGAGGTCGTTGGCCCAAGCCGAGAGCAGGTCCGAGAGGCAGTCAAAAACATAAAAAACGCCTTCGCCTTCTTTTTTCGCGATGCTGTTGATCTCGGCGGAAAAAGGCTCAAAGCCCGCGTGCGGGTCCAGCTTGTAGACCTTGATGTTCTTGTCTTCCTTCAGCAGAGGCTCATGATTGGCAAAGCGGATATAGACGAGCCTTCTTTTTTCCTCGAGGGCTTTTTGGACGAAGGGGGCGACAAATTCCGCGTAATGGTGGATGGCATCGACCTGCCAAACGACGTTGTCGCCCAGCCGCAATCCTGTGGTCACTTTGTCGAGACCTTTAACTCCTGAGCTGATCAAGAGACTCTCCTTTTATGATCTGGCCTTGATACCGTGATAATCGTGGATCGACCGGACATCCAGGTCGTTATCCTTTACGGCCTGGAGCCCCCGGAGCGCCGCGCGCGCGGCGCTAAAGGTCGTGATACACGGAATATTAAAAGCGACCGCAAGGGACCGTATCTTTCCCTCATCCAACATCGGGCCTTTCCCGCTCGGCGTATTGATGATGAGATCCATCTTTTTATTCCGGACCCAATCTCCGATGTTCGGACTTCCTTCGGTGATCTTCAAGATCTCCTGGACCGGCACCCGGTAATCTTTCAGCACCTGCGTCGTTCCTTTGGTCGATACGATCTTGAAACCGAGCCGGTGGAATGCCCTGGCGATCTCGGCGATCTTCGGCTTGTCGGTATCCTTTACACTGATAAAAACCGTGCCCTTACGCGGAATACAACTCATCGCCGCGTCCTGAGACTTGTAGAACGCCCGGCCGAAATCCTTATCGATCCCCATCACCTCGCCTGTGGATTTCATCTCCGGAGAAAGAATGATGTCCACTCCCGGGAACTTCACGAACGGGAAGACAGACTCCTTCACCGCCACATGTTTCGGCACGACCTCTTCGGTAAATTTCAGCTCTTTAAGGGTTTTTCCCATCATAAGCTGTGCGGCAAGTTTTGCGAGCGGCACCCCGATCGTTTTACTCACGAACGGCACGGTCCGTGACGCGCGAGGATTCACTTCCAGGCAATAAACCTGCCCTTTCTGGATCGCATACTGAACGTTCATCAACCCGACTACGCCGAGCTCCTTGGCGATCTGTTTGGTCTTCGAAACGATCTCTTCTACGATCTCCCGGGAAACCGAGAATGGCGGAATGACGGAAGCGCTGTCTCCGGAATGGATGCCGGCTTCTTCAATGTGTTCCATGACCGAGCCGACGACCGCGATCTTGCCGTCGGAAATAAGATCCACATCCATTTCGGTCGCGTCTTCGAGGAACTTATCGATCAGGACGGGCTGGTGGTCTTCACTTGCTTCGACCGCCTGCTTCATATATTTTTTAAGAGAGGTCTGGTCATAGACGATCTCCATCGCGCGCCCGCCCAGCACGTAAGACGGACGGATGATGACGGGATATCCGATCTCTTTCGCGATTTGATGGGCCTCGTCAATGCTCGTGGCGATCCCATTGGCGGGTTGGCGCAGGCCTATCTTCTTCAGAAGTTTCTTGAACCGGTCGCGGTCTTCGGCGCGGTCGATCGCGTCGACTGAAGTCCCGAGGATCTTGACGCCGTTCGCCTTGAGCGCTTTAGCAAGATTGAGCGGTGTCTGTCCGCCAAGCTGCAGGATCACGCCCAACGGTTTTTCATTTTCATAGATATTCAGAACATCTTCCAGCGTGAGCGGCTCGAAGAAAAGTTTGTCGGAAGTGTCATAATCCGTGCTTACGGTCTCGGGGTTGGAGTTGACCATGATCGTTTCATAGCCCATTTTCCTGAGCGCCAGCACGGCGTGGACGCAACAGTAATCGAATTCGATCCCCTGCCCGATGCGGTTCGGTCCGCCCCCGAGGATCATGACTTTCTTTTTCCGGCTGGGGTTCGCTTCGTCCTCGTCTTCATAGGTCGAATAAAAGTAAGGCGTGTAGGCCTTGAATTCCGCCGCACAGGTATCCACGAGCTTATAGACCGGCTTGATGCCGAGCTTCTTGCGTTTTTTGCGCACATCCTTTTCCTGAAGTCCCCAGTAAAACGCCAGCTGCCGGTCGGAGAATCCATACTGCTTGGCCTGACGCATGAGCGTTTCCTGCTGTTTGGGCTTTCCCTGCGCAGCAAGTAATTCCCGTTCAAGATCCATGATCTGTTTGAGCTGTTCAAGGAACCACGGATCGATCCCTGTTTTTTTATAGATCTCTTCGGTGGTGTACCCGGCCAAATAAGCGTACTTTAAATAAAAAACCCTGTCCTCCCGCGGGACCTCCGCATAAGCGAATATTTTTTCGCGAAGCTCCTTGTCGCTGGGAACGGTCTTGATGAACTGGCGATATTCCTCGCATGTTTTAAGCGTTAGGTCAAAGATCTTGTCTTTACCATCGCCGCCGAACCCGAAACGCTTCGTCTCAAGCGAGCGCAGGCCTTTTTGGAACGCCTCCTTGAAGGTGCGGCCGATGGACATGACCTCGCCCACGGATTTCATTTGTGTCGTCAAGCGGTCATCCACGCCCTCGAATTTTTCGAAAGCGAAGCGCGGGATCTTGACCACACAATAGTCGATCGAAGGCTCGAACGAGGCCGGCGTGTATTTGGTGATATCGTTGGGGATCTCGTCCAGTGTAAGCCCGACCGCGAGTTTCGCCGCGAACTTTGCGATCGGAAATCCCGTGGCCTTGGAGGCAAGCGCCGAAGACCTGGAGACGCGAGGGTTCATTTCAATGATGACCATGCGGCCCGTTTTGGGGTCGACCGCGAACTGGACGTTCGAACCGCCGGTCTCGATACCGATCTCGGACATGACTTTGCGTGCGGCATCGCGCATCCGCTGGTATTCCCGGTCCGTCAGGGTCTGCGCCGGGGCCACGGTAATGGAATCGCCCGTATGCACTCCCATAGGGTCAAGATTCTCGATCGAACAAATAACGACGAAGTTATCGTTGATATCCCGCATCACTTCCAACTCATACTCTTTCCATCCGACGATCGATTCTTCGATCAGGATCTCATGGACCCGGCTGTAATCAAGCCCGGTGCGCGCCGTGGTCCGGAGTTCTTCGGGATTATGACAAACACCGCTCCCCGAACCGCCGAGCGTGAAACTTGCCCGTACGATCACCGGATAACCGATCTTTTCGGCGACTTTTTCGGCCTCTTCCAGGGAATACGCGAAATCACTTCTCGGAAGGTCCAGGCCGATCCTTTGCATGGCGCGTTTGAATTCCTCGCGGTTCTCCGCCTTCTTGATCGCCTCGTATTTCGCGCCGATCATCTCGACATTATGGCGTTTGAACACTCCCGCTTCGTAGGCTTCGACCGCAAGATTCAATCCCGTCTGTCCCCCCATGGTCGGCAGGACCGCATCAGGTTTCTCTTTGGCGATGACCTTCTCGAGAAATTCCACCGTAAGCGGCTCAATGTAAGTCGCGTCCGCAAGATCGGGATCGGTCATGATGGTCGCAGGATTCGAATTGATCAGAGTAACCTTGTAGCCCTCTTCCTTCAAAGCCTTCACGGCTTGCGCGCCCGAATAATCGAACTCGCAAGCCTGACCGATGATGATAGGCCCGGACCCGATGATGAGGATCTTTTTAATGTCGGTTCTTTTTGGCATTTTGACTTTCTAGACGGTCACGAGCTGTTTTTTTGCCCCATAATAATCCTGAAGCGATTTCGGCACGATCTTGTCCTTCTTGGCGGCGGTGATCCCCGCAACGGTTGCCTCCGCGGCTGCCAGAGAAGTCACGTACGGCAGCTTGCGCTGGATCGCCATCATGCGGATATAACTGTCATCCGCCTGGCTTCCGCGCCCTTCCGGCGTATTGATGATAAGGTGCAACTCGCCGTTCTTGATGGCATCCGCGATATTCGGTTGACCTTCATGGATCTTCTTGATGAAGGTATTTTCGATCTTTTGAGATGTCAGAAACGCGCTGGTTTTTTCAGTCGCAAAGATCCTGAACCCGAGTGTGGTAAGTTTCCTCGCGATCGGAGAAAGCATCTCTTTGTCCCCGGAAGCGACCGTCAAAAGCACATTGCCTTCCAAAGGGAGCTTCGCCCCCGTGGCTTCCTGCGCTTTATAGAACGCAGCACCAAAATTGTCCCCCACCCCCATGACTTCCCCCGTGGCACGCATTTCGGGGCCAAGGATCGGATCCACCTCCGGGAACATATTGAACGGAAAAACAGCTTCCTTGACACCGAAGAACAGCGCCTTGACGTTTTTCAATTGCGGAAAATCTTTGATTTTTTTTCCGAGCATCATCTCGGTCGCAATGCGCGCGATCGCCACGCCCGTGACTTTGGAAACGATCGGCACGGTGCGTGAAGCGCGCGGGTTGGCTTCGAGGATATAGAGTTTGCCATCACAGATCGCGTACTGGACATTGATAAGACCCACGACCTTGAGCGCCTTCGCGATCTTGGCCGTGTAGTCTTGGATCTGGTCCAAATGTTCCTTCGAGATGGTCCGGCTTGGGATCGAACAGGCGGAATCCCCCGAATGCACCCCGGCCCATTCAATGTGCTCCATGACGGTAGCGACAAATGTGTCGCTTCCGTCCGCTAAGGCATCGACTTCACATTCGAGCGCTTTTTCGAGAAAACGGTCAATCAGCATCGGAAACTCCGGACTCACTTTGATAGCCTCGACCGCGTATTTCCTCAACATGGTTTCGTCATAAATAATCTCCATGCCCCGGCCGCCGAGAACGAAAGAAGGACGGACCATCAGGGGATAGCCGATCCTCCCCGCGATCACAAGCGCTTCTTCCAATGAACGCGCGACACCGCTTTCGGGCTGCGGGATGCCGAGCTCGATCATCTTTTCCCGGAAAAGTTCGCGATCCTCCGCGAAGGCGATGCTTTCCGGCGTGGTCCCGAGGATCTTCACTCCGGCCTCTTTGAGCTGCCGGGCGATATTGAGAGGGGTTTGACCCCCGAACTGGACGATCACGCCTTCGGGTTTCTCTTTTTCATAGATCGTCAGGACGTCTTCGACCGTCAACGGCTCAAAATAGAGTTTGTTCGCCGTATCATAATCTGTCGAAACGGTTTCAGGGTTGCAGTTGATCATGATCGATTCATACCCGGCAGCGCGAAGCGCAAGAACCGCATGCACGCAGGTGTAATCGAACTCGATCCCCTGGCCGATCCGGTTCGGACCGCCACCGAGAATGAGGATTTTCTTGTTCTTCGAAACCGCCACGTCTTCTTTTCCAGGATGATAGGTGGAATAATAATACGCCGCATTCTCCACGCCGCTTACCGGCACGGCCTCGTACCGGGCGATCTTGCCGAGACGGACACGGCGTTCCCTTATGGCGGTTTCCGAGACCTTGAACAATCCCGCAAGATAGCGGTCGGCAAAACCCCACTCCTTGGCCTTGAGAAAATCCTTGTCCGTAAACTTGTCCCAGGAATATTTGAGGATCTCTTCTTCGAACATCACAAGATCCTTCATCTCACGGATGAACCATTCGCCGATATGGGTCATGCGGTGAAGTTCGTCCACCGAAAACCCCTTCCGCAGGGCCTCGTACATCAAGAAGATCCGCTCACTCGACGGATGAGCCAAACGCCCCCGGAGCTGATCCTCGGAAAGCTGCTTGAAATCCTTCGCCCCACCGAGACCATAACGGCCGATCTCGAGAGACCGGATGGCTTTCTGGAATGCTTCCTTGAAATTCTTGCCGATGGACATGACCTCCCCCACGGCTTTCATCTGGGTCCCGAGGATATCCTTGGCCTTGGGAAATTTTTCGAACGCCCACCGGGAGAATTTGACAACGACATATTCGCCGCTTGGCGTATATTTCTCGAGCGTTCCGTCCCGCCAATAAGGGATCTCATCCATCGTCAGCCCGGCGGCAAGCCGTGTCGAGACCATGGCGATGGGAAAACCCGTCGCTTTCGAAGCCAGCGCCGAGGACCGTGACGTGCGCGGATTGATTTCGATCACGACCACGCGGCCGTCTTTTTTATTGTGCGCAAATTGGATGTTCGTGCCGCCCACAACGCCAATCGCATCGACGATCTTGTAAGAATATTCCTGGAGCTTTTTCTGCAGCTCAGGCGCCACCGTGAGCATCGGCGCCACACAAAAACTGTCACCCGTGTGAACGCCCATCGCATCCACATTCTCGATAAAACAGACCGTGATCTTCTGGTTTTTCGCGTCGCGAACTACTTCAAGTTCCAATTCTTCCCATCCGATCACCGCTTCTTCGATCAGCACTTGACGGGCAATACTCACCGTAAGCCCTCGAAGTGCGATAACGCGGAGGTCTTCTATGTTGTAAGCAATCCCGCCGCCGGTGCCGCCCATCGTATAAGCGGGACGGATCACGACCGGATAACCGATCTTTTGTGCGATGGCTTCGCATTTTTCTACGGTATTGGCCGTGGCAGACGGCGGCATAGGGATCCCAAGTTGGGCCATGGTCGTTTTAAAAACCTCACGGTCTTCACCGCGTTCAATGGCATCCGCTTTGACCCCGATGATCTGAACACCGTACTTTTCGAGAATGCCGGTCTTATACAGCATCGAGGAAAGATTGAGTCCCGTCTGTCCTCCAAGGTTTGGCAAAAGAGCGTCGGGCCGTTCCTTTGCGATGATCTTCTCAAGACTTTCAACGGTCAAGGGTTCGATGTAGGTCTGATCCGCCATTTCAGGATCGGTCATGATCGTGGCAGGATTGGAATTCACAAGCACGATCTTATACCCTTCTTTACGGAGAGCTTTACACGCCTGGGTCCCGGAGTAATCGAATTCGCAGGCCTGGCCGATGATGATGGGCCCCGAGCCGATGATCAGGATCTTTTTGATGTCATTGCGCCTTGGCATAATATCCCTCGTTCTTTTTTTAAGCTGCGTGCTGGCTGACCAGTTCGTAAAATCTTGAGAAGAGATAATCACTGTCGTGCGGACCCGGAGCGTTCTCAGGGTGGTATTGCACACAGAAGATCGGATGTTTTTTGTGCCGGAACCCTTCGAGCGTTTTGTCATTCAAATTGATATGGGTCATTTCCACTTCGTCCTTGGGCAACGAATCAATCGTCACCACAAAATTGTGGTTCTGGGAAGTGATCTCGATCTTACGGGTCTTAAGGTCCATGACCGGCTGGTTATTGCCGTGATGCCCGAACTTGAGTTTTGTGGTCTTCCCGCCGAGCGCCTGCCCGATCATCTGGTGCCCGAGGCAGATCCCGAACATCGGGACCTTGCCGATAAGTTTCCGGACCGTTCCGACCAAGTATTTCACCGCGGAGGGATCGCCGGGACCATTGGCGAGAAACACGCCGTCAGGTTTATACGCGAGGATCTCTTCGGCCGTTGCGTGCGCCGGAACCACCTGGACCTTAAAACCATGCTGATTGAGTTTCCGGAGAATGTTCCACTTCGTTCCGCTGTCCACGGCCACGATCTTGAACTTTTTTTTCTGAACATCCCCCCAGGCGAACTCCGCCGGCATGATCTCGTTGAATTCATAGGGTTTTTGACAGGTCACTTCTTTGACGAGGTCCACCCCTTCGATGCCCTTGGATTTTTTGGCTTTTCGAATGAGTTTTTTTGGATCCAGTTCCAGAGTGGAGATCACCGCTTTCTTGGCGCCCACGGTCCTAAGGTGCTTCACAAGTTTGCGGGTGTCGATCCCCTGGATACCGAGGATATTGTATTTTTTGAGGTATTGATCGAGCGTCATCTCGGAGCGGTAATTGCTGACCACCGGGCTCAGCTCTTTGATGATAAACCCTTCGACCCAGGGCCTGGAGGATTCCACGTCCGCGGCGTTGATGCCGTAATTGCCGATATGGGGGTAGGTCATGCAGACCATCTGACCTTTATAGGAGGGATCGGTTAGGATCTCCTGGTAGCCCGTAAGCCCCGTATTGAAAACGACTTCCCCAAAAGTTTCGCCCTCGGCGCCGAAACCTTCGCCTTCGAACCACACACCATCCTCGAGCGCTAGTATCGCTTTCTTCATGGTTTTCTCTAGCACTGCGTTTTCGTTGATAGGATGGGCTCGCAGTGCTGTACCGTTAACCCGTAAAATCAAACGAAAAACGGTGCTTGGGTAAGTGAATCAGTGGGCTTCCGAACCGATCAGAATGCCTTTATTTTGGGGCATAGAATACTTCAGGTTTGGACAACTGTCCAGCAGCGGATAATCGTAAAATTTGGGGGTTAAAATCGCCAAATCCTGAAAAAAATCCCGGCCCTGCCCCAACCTTCCCTAAAATAAACGATCCTAAAAAGTGTACAGAACATCCGCGCTTAACGACACTTGTATCTTGTCGCCGCTATCAAAAACCGGTTGATTTGAAAAGTCGAACCTGATCTCCGGCCTCAGCAATATTTGTGATAAAACCTTGTTTTTCGTAAAGGGCTTGATCGCAGGCCCCAGGGTGAATTCGTAGTAATTGGCACGCGTGGACGCACCGTTTGAAAACCCGTTGGCCGCGTCAATGTACCACTCCCCGCGCGAATTTAGTGTGACATGCGGGTTGAGGGCATAGCTTCCGTAACCCGCCACGCCTCCCCACTGCTTGGCGCCTTTGTCCAACCCGGGAATGTGCGGAGCGTTCACAAAGTCGCTGCCAACACCCACGCTCAATTTATCGGTCACTTTCCGGGTCACGACCAGGTCCATGGCTGTCCACCAGTCCTTATGATCGCCGGGAGGCAGACCTCGGCCCACCCCCGTGGGATATTCCGGGCCTTCGATCATCACGAAAATAACCGAGGTCTTGTCGTTCGGCGTGAAGGTGATACGTCCCAGAATGTCCGCGTAATGGTTGGCATCGCGGCTGGACTGGTTTCAACCGTCCGTCATGCCAAGATCGAAGGACCATTGCGGGTTTAAGACATAGGTCCCCAGCACACCGGTCTGGGTCCCGGGTTCCGCATAGAGGAACTGATAACTGTAAGAATAGAACGCCCGGGCGGGATCACCGAAAGCGCCGTAGATATTTCCACTGAAATGCTCGAAGCCGGCCAGTTCGATCCATTTACCGGCGCGGATCCGGAGGGGCAGGTAAGGCGTCGTTACGTCCACATAGGCCTGCAAAGGATCCATCTGATACCGGCCTGTCTGTGTGTCCGCGATACCGTTCGAGTGAATGAATTTCGCGTCCGTTCCCCAGATGCCCTCAAGACGAAAACCGACGTCGAACTGCTTCTTGGACGGGTCGACCGTGCGCTCAACGTTCAGACTGATCTTGTTCAGCATCGGGGTATTCTTGAAATAGTTGAACCCAAGGAAAGTCGGCCCCGCGCCGTTCCGGGTCGCGGTCGTGTCATACATGATCCCGGCCTCGGAATAGCCGTAGATCTTGATACCGGCCTTGTTCAAGATCTGGCCCACCCCCGCCCAATCCAGGATGCTCATCAAGAGTCCTCTGTCTGGGGCTGCCGGTGCCGGAGGGATCTTTGTTGTCTGGACCGTAGGCGCGAGGGTCTCAACGACCTCTCCCAAAACCGCCCCCGGGCAAAAACACATCCCGATCAGGAAAAATCCTGAAAAACCGCGAAATATCCTGTTCATAATCGTCTCCTTTTCTGTGCTCGCATTTAAACGGACCGGAATCACCCGATCGCGACTTCGCCGACTTCGCCGGTCCGGATACGGAAACATTCCTCTAGACCAAGGACAAAGATCTTTCCGTCACCGATATGGCCCGTCCGCGCGCCCTCCTTGATCGCATCCACGGTCGGTTTCACGAAAGCCTCGTTGACCGCGATCTCGAGCTTCACTTTTCTGAGCAGCCTCCCCGCCTCCTTATGGCCCCGGTAAACTTCTGAGATGCCCTTCTGGCGTCCACGGCCCAGAACGCTTGTGACCGTCACAAGGTGGATCTCTTTTTCTTCAAGGATCCGGAGCACTTCGTCCACACGGTCGGGTTGGATCACTGCGATGATGTATTTCATGGTATTCCTCCTTTTAATCTAAGATGGTGTAGCCGGATTCACGATGTTGCGTGAGATCAAGCCCGATACGTTCTTCATCCTCAGAAACGCGTAGACCCACGACGGCGTCCACGATCTTCAGAAGAACAAAAGAGACGATGAACGAATAGACAATGGTGACGACCACGGCCTTCAACTGGACCAGAAAGAGTCCCGGGTTCCCGTAGAAGAGCCCGTTATTCCCTGACGGATTGACGGCTTTCGTGGCCCAAAGACCCGTGGCCAAAGCTCCCCAGATCCCGCCGATGCCGTGCACGCCGAAAGCGTCGAGCGAATCGTCATAGCCAAATTTGTTCTTCACAATCGCCACAAAAAAGTAACAGATCACGGAGACCCCGATACCGATCCAGATGGCATCTATCGGCCCGACAAATCCCGCGGCAGGCGTAATGGCAACGAGCCCGGCGACAGCGCCCGTGATCATGCCGAGCATGGTGGGCTTGGAATTGATCTTCCATTCCAGCAGGGACCAGGTGAGACCCGCGGCTGCAGCAGCGACATGCGTCACCACAAGCGCATTCGTGGCAAGGCCGTTGGCGCCCAAGGCACTTCCCCCGTTAAATCCGAACCAACCGAACCACAAAAGTCCCGCGCCGAGGACGGCGAACGGAAGATTGTGGGGAGGCGACATATGGTCGGGATAACCTTTTCTCTTACCCAGCACGATCGCGCAAACGAGGGCCGCGACACCGGCATTAATATGCACCACGGTGCCGCCGGCAAAATCCAGAGCCCCCATGTTCCTGAGGAAACCGCCGACACCCCATACCCAGTGACAAACGGGGTCATAAACGAATGTAGCCCAAAGGAGCGAGAACACAACGAATGCTGAAAATTTCATGCGTTCCGCGAAGGCCCCCAGGATCAGTCCCGGGGTGATGATCGCGAACATCGCTTGATAGATCATAAAGGCTTGATGCGGGACCGTCGCCGAATAATCCGCGAAGGGTTCCAGGCCGACGCCGTGAAGACCCGCCCAGCTCAAGTTCCCGATCATTCCTTTGATGTCCGGCCCGAACGAAAGACTGTAGCCGAAGATCACCCATTGAAGCGTGATGATGCACATCAGCATGAAGCATTGCATGAGCACCGAGAGCATGTTCTTCTTGCGGACCAAGCCTCCGTAGAAGAAGGCAAGCCCCGGCGTCATCAGGAACACGAACGCCGCGGACAGCAACACCCAGGCCGTATCCCCCGTGTTGACGACCGGCACAACCGCATCCGCGGCCAGGGCCAGCTTTGAGGCCCCCATGAGGACCACGAATCCGGTCATCCCCCGAAACCACCTTTTCATTTTTTTCATGTTGAACTCCTCTATGAATTTGTCGTACATTTTTGTATTTTTAAACCAGGAAAATAACGCCCGTATTCGCACGCCACCCTAGGTAATGCAAGAGGCGTGCCAACTTGGCCGTGAAACGGAAAATCACCTGAGGAAATTTATTTTTACGAGAGTCAAGGAAGAGGATTCCTTTGGAAAGAAAAAAGGCCTTCCGTCAGGAAGGCCTTTTTATGATGCGTGGCAAGTAGCGACAGGGCAGCGACCCCCTCTGGAAGAGGGAGTCACTGCCCTGTCTCGAATTACAGTTTGAAAAGCATCTCAGCGTACGTCGGCACCGGCCAGAGATTGGCGGACACGAGCCCCTCCAACGCGTCAATGTCTTTGCGCAGATCGCTCGCCGCAACAACCACTTTGTCCCGGAAAGCTTCGGCGCGTTTCACGAGATCCTTCACGGTATGAGCTTTTTCGATCGCTTCCTCGAGCACCGCGAGTTTCCCGGCGGCCGATTCCAAAAGCCCGGTGACCTTCACGAGCAGTGCCTTCTGAACCTTGGAAGAAACCGCGACCCCTTTGAGCTGCGAAACTGTCTTCGCAAGGTCCTTCGTGAACTCGATGACCGCGGGCAAATATTGACGTTTCACCATATGCACCGCGGCTCGGGCCTCGATGTTGACATGTTTCACATAATGCTCCAGGTAGATCTCGTAGCGCGAGTGCAACTCCCCCGCCGAAAGCACTTTGTACTTTTCAAAAAGCTTGATGGCTTCCGGAGTCGCCATCGAGGCGAGCGCCTCAACGCCTGTTTTGACGTTCGGAAGGCCGCGTTTCTTGGCCTCCGCGACCCATTCCTCCGAGTAGTTGTTCCCGTTAAAAATGATCCGCCCGTGCTTTTTCACGGCGTCCCGGATGATCGCGGCCGCTTCTTTGTGGAGGCCGCTTTTGCCCGCCTTTTCAAGACGCGTCGCGATCTCATCCAGCGCCTCGGCCGCGATAACGTTGATCACGATGTTGGGACCGGAAATGGACGCCGAGGAACCGACCATGCGGAATTCGAACTTATTGCCGGTAAAAGCGAATGGCGAAGTTCTGTTCCGGTCCGTGTTGTCCTTGGGGAGCTGCGGCAGGGAATCCACGCCCACCTGGACAAAATGTTGTCCGCGGCTTGCGACTTTCTTGCCCGTGGCGATCCCTTCCAGGATCTCCGTAAATTCATCTCCCATGAAGATCGAAATAATGGCCGGCGGCGCCTCATTCGCGCCGAGCCTGAGATCGTTCCCGGGATTTCCGCAGCTCGCGCGCAATTTTGCCGCATGACGGTCCACCGCCATGATCATCGCGCTCACAAAGATCAGGAACTGCTCGTTCTCGGAAGGCGTTCTCCCCGGTTCAAGAAGGTTCTGCCCGTCATCGGTGGAAAGCGACCAATTGTTGTGTTTGCCCGAGCCATTCACTCCCGCGAATGGTTTTTCGTGAAGAAGACACACGAGGCCGTGGCGCAGAGCCACTTTCTGCATCGTCTCCATTACGAGCTGATTGTGGTCCGCCGCAATGTTGGTTGTGGAAAAGATCGGCGCCATTTCGTATTGGGAGGGCGCGACCTCGTTGTGCTTGGTTTTGGAAGAAATACCCATCTTCCAAAGCTCGATATCGAGGTCGCGCATGAAATCGGCAATGCGGTCCTTGATCGCACCGAAATACTGGTCTTCAAGCTCCTGACCTTTCGGGGCGGGTGCGCCAAAAAGGGCCCTTCCGGAAACGATCAGGTCGAGACGTTTCTCATAGCACGTTTTATCGATCAGAAAATATTCCTGCTCGGGACCGACCGTCGAAGTCACTCGTTTGACGGTTTTATTGCCAAGCGCCTTCAGAACACGGACCGCCTGTTTTGAGACCGCTTCCATAGAACGGAGGAGCGGGGTTTTCTTATCCAGCGCTTCGCTCGTATAGGAGCAGAAAGCCGTCGGGATGCAAAGCGTCACATTGTCCGAAGCATCGGTCTTGAGGAATGCCGGAGACGTACAATCCCATGCCGTATAGCCGCGCGCTTCGAACGTGGAGCGCAAACCGCCGCTCGGGAAAGACGAGGCGTCCGGTTCTCCTTGGGTCAGCTGTTTACCGGAAAACTCCATGATCACGCTGCCGTCTTCGGTCGGCGCAATAAAGGAATCGTGTTTTTCCGCGGTTCGGCCGGTCAAGGGCTGGAACCAATGCGTATAATGCGTCGCGCCCTTCTCGATCGCCCAATCCTTCATCGCGCTCGCAACGACGTTGGCGACCTCGAGTGAAAGAGGCAATCCTTCCTGGATCGTCTTCTTCAGGGCCTTGTAGGTGTCCTTCGGGAGCCTTTCCTTCATCACCCGGTCGTTAAAAACATTGCTCCCGAAAATTTCCGTTACATCGATTTGCTTATGCATATAAACCTCTCCTTTTCTGTGTAATGTATGGAATGCAAGTTCCATGCCAATTTGCGGTCTAAGATCGCCTAGGAATGGTAACGCTTTGGGCCTTATTTGTCTACAATTTTGTATACATTTTTATAGCTTACAATTTTGTAGACTACTTGAGATCGTAGAGCTTAACCTTATAGCCCAAGATCCGCTCCGTGACCCCGAGGATCTTGGCCGCTTTTCGCTGGTTCCCGCTCGTTTTTTGAAAGGCTTCCTGGATCAACTTTTTTTCGAGTTTCTCGACGGCGCCGGGAAGATCCCCGGAAACCTCCTGGCTTTTCCCTTCCTCGGCAGAAGGCTTGTGAGTTTTAAGCTGGACCGAAGCCGGATGACCCTTGCGGCCCGGGATCGGGAAAAGATCGGCGTTGAGCATATCTGACTTGCAGTGGATCACGGCCCTTTCGATCGCGTTTTCGAGCTCCCGGATATTTCCGGGCCATGCATAACCCATCAGATACTCCATGGCCTCGTCGGAAACATACTTAACCTTCCGCCCGTTCTCGAGGGCTGCTTTTTTTAAAAAATGCGTGACGAGAAGCGGGATATCTTCCCTCCTCTCTCGTAAAGAAGGCAAAAGGATCGGCACTACATTCAGCCGGTAATAAAGGTCCTCCCGGAACTGCTTCTCCTGGATCGCCTTCTCGAGATCGCGATTCGTCGCCGCAATGACACGCACATCGACACGGACCGTTTGGGTCCCTCCCACGCGTTCAAATTCTTTCTCTTGAAGCGCGCGTAAAAGCTTCACTTGCATCGAGGCCGAGATATCCCCGATCTCGTCGAGGAAGAGCGTCCCCCCGTCGGCCATCTCAAAACGTCCCAATTTCCTTGCGGCGGCTCCGGTGAAGGCGCCTTTTTCATATCCGAAAAGCTCGCTTTCCAAGAGCGTCTCCGGCAACGCCGCGCAGGATACTTTCACGAACGGACCTTTGGCGCGATGGCTTCCATAATGGATCGCATGCGCCACCAGTTCTTTTCCGGTTCCCGTTTCACCGCGAAGAAGCACGGTCGAACGCGTCCGG
Source organism: Candidatus Omnitrophota bacterium (assembly GCA_043808175.1). GTDB lineage: Bacteria > Omnitrophota > Omnitrophia > Omnitrophales > Aquincolibacteriaceae > Aquincolibacterium. The sequence continues at coordinate 102,228 of JAZDFE010000002.1, forward strand.
CTCACCATATCGATGGCTTCATAGACTTCTTTCATGCGCTTACTTTCGCCGATGATATGGGAGGGGTGGAATTTCTTGGCGAGCTCACGTTTCAACTCCACGTTTTCAAACTGAAGCTTTGCTTTTTCTTTTTCGCGCATACGATAATTTGCGACGGTCTGCGCGAGGATGGAGCTGATGATGGTGAGAAGCCTCAGGTCTTCATCGAGTGAAACATTCCCTTCGAAAAGACGGTCTACGCTCAGCGCGCCGATGGTTTCCTGGTCGATCTTGATGGGAACGCAGATAAAAGCGATGCGATTGCGGCGGAAATCTTTCCGCGCACCGGTACGATTAAGGAAAAGCGGCTCTTCCCCGATGTTCGGCACCGCGATCGGCTCTCCCGCCTCCACGACCTTGCCGGTGATCCCTTCCCCGACCTTGTAGCGGCCTTTCTTTTTGGCCTGATCATCCAATCCGTGGGCGATCTCGATCGTGAGGCTTTCTCCGTCAGCGTCCAAAAGCGTCAAGGTCCCGCGATGCATACCCATTTTCTCGTGGAGCACATCTAGCGCTTTTCTCATCCGTTCTTCGATCGGGATCGGCGCCGTCATGTGCCGGGTGATTTCATAGAGCACGCTGAGCTCTTGGATCTCATGTTGAAGTCCGCCGGAGGGTTTTGTTTTTTCGCCGCTCATATCTTTTCTTTTCCGTCTAACCAGGTTTCAGGGCCTTTCGCTCACTCCGTAAAGAACAATCCCCGCGCGGTTGGCTTTTTCCACGAAAATATCTTTACCGATGAAGAGGGTCTTGTGCGCCTCGAAAGCAAACGCCTCGGCTTGCGCTTCGATCAACCCCTCCAAAGTCTTCAAGCCCACCGCCGGCACATCGAAACGCATATCCTGGTTCGGCTTGGCGATCTTCACGACAACGATCTTTCCGCGTCCGAGCACCCCGCCGCGGCGTATCGCCTCATCCGTACCCTCGATCGCTTCGACCGCAAGCACCGTTTTTTTCTTCACGACCACCGTCTGTCCGATATCCGCGCTGGAGATCTTTCGCGCCATTTCGAAACCGAAATCGATATTGTCCATGACGGACTTGGAGGGCTTCTTTTTCCCGAGAAGGCCCGGTCCCGGCATCATGTCCTTGAGAAGGCAGGTCGAGTCCTGGAGCACGATGCCTTTTTTAAAAAGATAATCCGCGATGCCTCCGAGGAGGGAATCGTCTTTGTGGTCCTTCAGTTTCACCAGGACCGCCATCATGTCAAGATCGAACCGCACGTTCTCTTTAAAAAAACGAACCTTCTCGATCTTGCCGGCCATGATGGCTTCGTGAGCGCCCTCATCTTTCAGGAATTTCGAAAGTTTTTTAAGCTCGCCCACCTTCACCCATGAAAAAGCGTCCGAAAGCTTTTCCAGGGCGGGCTCTGCTTCTTGCTCGATGGCGCAGGTCACGACACGATACCCCGCCCGCTTGGCCTCCTCGGCCACCAGGATGGGAAAACGGCCGTTCCCCGCGATAATGCCCATGGTCTTCATGACCTGCTCCGTTAGAGTCTTAAATCGTTTTTGAGATTAAATCCACGCATCGAAGAAATGGCCCGTCAGAAATGCCTCAACCTCCGCACCGGGTCAAGGCTCTAACGGTGCAGGCTATCCTGGCTTTTATTTTCGTTTCATCGATGGCAGCCAGGATTGCCCCAATTTCATCTACGTTGAAATTGATAGGTATTGGGACTACCCGCAAATGCCCCGTTCGGACTTTTCCAGAAAATCGACGATCGTCTGAATGGAAGGGCTTGAGGGGATATCTTGCCGGATCTGTTTAATGACGTTCTTTAAGATAAGACCCGATTTGAAGATGATCTTGAAGGCTTTTTTGATGGCCGATTTTTCTTCTTGGGAAAATCCCGCGCGATCCAGCCCCACGGCATTGATCCCGAAGGCGTGCGCCGGATGGCCGTCGACCATCATAAAAGGCGGAATGTCTTGTACGACCTTGGAACACCCCCCCGTGATCGATAATTTCCCGATCCGGACGAATTGATGGACCGCGGAAAGTCCCCCGAGGATCGCTCCGTCGTCCACGATCACGTGGCCTGCAAGTGTCGCGTTATTGGCGAGTGTCACGCCGTTATGGATCGTACAATCATGCGCCACATGCGCGTAGGCCATCAGAAGATTATCGTTCCCGATCACGGTCTCGGTGCCGTTCAGGGTCCCGGGATTGAGGGTCGCGTACTCGCGGATCGTGTTGCGGTCGCCAATCTTGAGGTAACTTACACCGCCATCGGCTTTTTTGTCCTGCGTCAGACTGCCGACCACCGCGCCCGTGAAGATCTCGTTATCTTCTCCGATCGTGGTGTGCCCTTCGATCGTCACGCGCGGACCGACTTTTGTGCGCGCCCCGATCTTCACCGTGCCCGCGATAATCGCCCAAGGACCGACCTCCACCCCTTCGCCCAAAACGGCGTCCGGATGGACGATCGCGGTCGGATGGATCATTCCCGGTCGACCACTGCGAATTTCACATCCGCTTCGCATACAAGTTTGTCCCCCACATAAGCTTTGCCGGCACATTGACCGAACTTGACGCGTTTCTTCAAAACCTCGACCTCCATCCGGAGCGTATCTCCCGGAAGGACCGGACTGCGCCACTTGACGGCATCGACGCTCATGAAGTAGGCGATCTTGCCGCGGTTCTCGGACTCGCCCAGCATGATCACGCCGCCCACCTGCGCCATCGCTTCCACGATCAGCACCCCGGGCATCACGGGATGACCCGGGAAATGCCCCTGAAAAAAATAATCGTTCATGGTGACCTGTTTGAAACCCGTAGCGCACTTCCCCGGCACAAAGTTCTCGATCCGGTCCACAAAAAGAAATGGGTATCGGTGCGGGATGATCTTTTGGATCTCTTCCACATTCAGCGTTTTGGAGAACGGTTTCGGTTCAACAGGAGCGTTCATCATTAATTTCCTCACGAGTTCGACGTTAAGGGCATGGCCGCTCCGGGAAGCGATCACATGCCCGCGGATGAATTTTCCGCATAAAAAGAGATCCCCCAAGATATCCATTATTTTGTGGCGACAGGCTTCGTTCTCAAACCTCAAAGTGTTCTGGAGCGGTCTGTTCTTTTCAAAAATAAGCGTGTTGGAAGGACTCGCGCCTTTTCCGAATCCTTGGGAAAGCAAAAGCTCGGCCTCCTTTTTAAGGCAAAAGGTGCGGGCCGGCGCTATCTCCCGCTCAAAGATCTCCGGTATGATCGGAAGCGACAGGAACTGGTCCGAAAGGTCCGCATCCCGGTAATTGAGCATGTAGGAGATCGAGAGTGAATTTGCGGGCAAGATCACGATCGACTGATCGCCGTGGTCGATATAGACAGGCGTCTTGACCGTCAGAAAGTGCCGCTCCGCGTTCTGCTCTTCAAGCCCGGCGGCGATCAGGCCCTTCGTGAATTCCAGGGCGCTTCCGTCCATCCCGGGGACTTCTTCTCCGTCGATCTCCACCAAAGCGTTATCGATCCCGAGCCCGTGAAAAGCGGCCATAAGATGTTCGATCGTACGAATGCGACCCTTCCCGGCCATGATCGCGGTCTGGCGCATCTCATCGGAACAGACATTCTCGATCGAAGCTTTGACCTTGAGTTCTGGGGTAAGATCGACGCGGCAAAAAAGTATCCCGAAATTTGCCAAAGCCGGGCCTATGCACACCGTCACCTTGCGACCGGTATGGAGCCCCAATCCTTCGAAAACGGCCTTGGTTTTGAGAGTCCTTTGTTTCATTGTGCGCGGGGCTTCAAGCCTTCTTGTATTTCTTCGCGAGTTCCGCGGAGACCTGCGCCGTGATGTCAAAAGATTTTTTCTGGGCAAGAAGCACGCGTTTGTTGAAGACCATATCATATCCGCCTTTAACCGAAAGGTCCTGGACGATGACATCGATCTCCTGGAAGATCTCACGAACCACCTTATCGCGCTGTTCCGCAAGCTGCTGGCGGACACCGCGGTCAAAATCCTCGAGCTGGCGCTTCTTCTCGATCAACTGCTCCTGTTTGGCGGCACGGGCGTCCGCCGCAAGAAGAGCCAATTCATCTTCCATCGACCGGATCTTGGCCATCAAGTCGTTCCTCTCTTTTTCCTTGGCTTCTCCCGCCGTCTTAAGCACCAGATCCTGGTCCTTGGTTTTTTGGTAATTGTCAAAAACTTCGCCGACATCGACATACGCGAACTTCATCTCGGCTGCAAAGGCCGGAAGATTTAAACTCAACATCATTAAGATGGCTAAGAAACCCGCTGTCATTTTACGGCTCACAGTATTTCTCCTTTTTTTGAATGAAACGGTGGTTGAAACTTTTTAGAAACTACGGCTCAAACTAAATTCAAAGCGGCCATTTTTGTTCTTGGTGTCCCGGTTCGCAACGGGAAGACCATAATAAAAAGCCAGAGGCCCGATGGGTGTTTTTACTTTGATCCCGGGACCCACGCTCACGGCGAATTTCCCGAAATCGATATTGTAAGAATCGCTGCTGACACTGCCCGCGTCAATAAACACCACTCCGCGGAACGCATCAAGATACGGAAGTGGAAAGGTGTAGTCCAGATTCACGATCGCCAGGGTCTGACCGCCTATGGCTTCGCCATTCTCTTGGGGACCCACGCGCCGGTAATTAAAACCGCGCACCGTGCCAAGGCCGCCGGCAAAAAACCTGTCGTAGGCCGGTGTCGTGGATGTGCTCCCAAACGACTGCGACGTGGCCAAACGGGCCTGGAATTCGATCTGGTGCTTTTTATGGAACGTGAGATATTCCGTGTACCCCGACCTCAGAATATAAAACTCCTGGCCAACGCCCACCAACTCGCCCGAGAGATTGATCACGCGCCCCTTGGTGGGACTGAACACATTGTCGCGATTGTCAAAGGTCGTGAACGCGCGAATCCTGGAAAGCCAATCCGGCCCTGAAAACTCCGTGACAGAAACGGGCGCATTATCCGCGATATCCTTAAGTTTCACATTCTCCATCGTGTATCCGCCCCCGAGCCGGAGCACGTCCTTAAAAAGGCGCGACAAGGTCGTCGAAACGCCCATCCTTCTCTCGCCAAAAAGGGTGTTTTCATTGTCTTGCGAAGTGAGAAAAAGGTTCGTGCCCCAGGAGATCGGCTTGTTGAAAAGATACGGCTCGACAAAGCTGACATCATATTCCTGGTGGATGGTTCCGATCTGCCCGCGGATCGCAAGCGATTGCCCGCCACCCGTGAAACGCGGCCAGTTGAGAATGTCAAAATTGCGCTGGGAGATCTCGGCAAAACCCATGAAGGTATCAATAGAACTGACGCCGCCGCCGAAGGAAAGCTCCCCGGTGCGTTTTTCTTTCACCCGGAAAATAAGGTCTTTGCGATTCGTCCCGGCATCCGTGGGTTCGGTATCATACGTGATCTCTTCAAAATAGTTCAGATTTTGGAGACGCTCCTTGGATTTCTCGATCTTTTTGCCATCGAAACGTTCGCCAGGACGGATGCGGAGTTCGCGACGGATGACCTTGTCGCGGGTCTTGGTGTTCCCGCGGATCTGGACCTTCTCCACAAAATAGAGGTCTCCCTCCTGGATCTCGTATATGACATCCACTTTTCCGCTGTCCCGATTCAGCTTTACGTCGGGCACCACGCGGGCTTCAATATAGCCCTCGCCGGCGTAGAACTGACGTATCTTTTCGATATCCTGCGCAACATAAAATTGCGAATAGGTCAGGCCGGGAAGCATTTCGAGCTGCTGCCAAAGTTCGGATTCCGGGAAAAGGGTATTGCCCTTGAACTTGATCTCGCCGGCCAGATAATGCTGCCCCTCGTCGACCTTGATCAGAATTTGGATTGTGTTCTTGTCTTTGTTATACTCGAACTCCGGCAATACCTTCACGTCCAGATAACCTTCTTTTTGATAAAAGAAACTGATCTTCTCAAGATCTTTCTCAAAATCACCCTCTTTGAACGTTCCGAACAGGAACCATTTTCTTACTTTCGTCTTCATGAGCTTTTGAAGCTGCTTGGGTTTAAAGGCCTTCGCCCCCTCGAAAGAGATCTTGGTGATCTTGAACTTTTTTCCTTCGAAAACCTTGAACGAGATCACGGCTTCTTTGGTCGACGGATCCACGTTCACCGCGACCTGAAGGTCCACGAACCGGAATCCTTTGTCTGCGTAAAGTTTACGGATCTCCTCCTCGCCTTTTTTGACGGCCTTGCGGTCCAGGATCTGCCCTTCGATCACACCAAGTGTTTTACGAAGTTTTTCTTCTTTAAAGGCAATAGCGCCTTCGAACGTGATCTGCTTGACGATCGGTTTCTCGTCCATCTCCACGATCAATTTATAACCTTCGGGAAGATCTTCCACTTCCAACTTCACATCCTCAAAAAATCCGGTCGCATAAAGGCGCTTGATATCTTCATTAACGGTCTTCTGTTTGAGGGATAGTCCTTGCTTGGTCTGGATCTTGCTCAAAATGGTGTTCGTGCTCACAATGCGATTCCCGCGAACATCCACCGCGACGATTTTCTTTTCGGCCTGAGACGCGCTTTGAGGATCTTTTGCAACCGGCCCAGAGACAGGTTGCTGGGCATCAGGGCTTGCAACGGGAGTTTCGGGCGCTGGGATTTGTGCGGCCTTTTTCGTATCGTTCGCAGAAGCCGTGGAAGCCGCCGGCGGAGTTGCGACAGCTTCAGCAGCCTTTTTCTCGGCCACATCCTCGGCAAAGGCTGCGAAAGAATGGCACGCACAAAAAGACAACCCTACAAGCAGAACCATCCAACGCTTCATGCGGACTCCTCAGATCTGAAAAATTCTGGATTATCGAAACGCGTCCATTCTTTGATGAACACAAGCGGGATAACGCCCGTGGGCCCATTGCGCTGTTTGGCGATGATTGCCTCGGCCTTGTTCTTGTTCTCTTCGGACGGCTGATAATACTCTTCCCGAAAAAGAAATACAACCACGTCCGCGTCCTGTTCGATGGCGCCAGACTCGCGAAGATCGGAAAGCTGCGGTCGATTGCCGGTCCTTGACTCCACCGCGCGGGAAAGCTGGCTCACCGCGATGACGGGGACACGGATCTCGCGCGCAAGAGCCTTGAGGGATCTGGAAATTTCGGAGATCTCCTGTTGACGGTTCTCGGAGGACTTGGAGCCCTGCATGAGTTGCAAATAGTCGATGATGATCAGCGAAATATCGTGCTTCATCTTAAGACGGCGCGCCTTGGCACGGATCTCGAGCACGGTCTGGCTTGGCGTATCATCGATAAAGATCGGCGCTTCGGAAAGTTTCCCGGCCGCGCTTGTCAACTTCGGGAAATCCTGATGAGAGAGATACCCCGTACGAACCTTTTGCGCGTCCACGCGCGCGTGCGAGCAGAGCATTCTCTGAACAAGTTGCTCTTTGCTCATTTCAAGAGAGAAAACAACGACGGGTTTCTTCAGATTGATGCCCGCATGTTCGCAGATCGCTGTAGCGAAAGCGGATTTTCCCATCGAGGGACGACCTGCCACGATGATCAGGTCCGAAGGTTGGAGCCCCGCGGTCTTCATATCGAATTCGTGAAAACCGGTCGCAATGCCCGTCACATGTTCCTTGCGCTGAAAAAGCTGATCGATCGTTTCCATGCTCTCGTGGATAATGTCCTTGACCCGAACGATCTTATTTTCGATCTGGGACTGGCCGATATCAAAGATCATTTTCTCCGCGCTATCGATCATCTCACGGGCGTTGCCTTCGGCCTCGAGACTGTTCTGCACGATCTGCGTTCCGGATTGGATGAGCTTGCGAAGGAGTGCCTTATCTTTGACGATCCGGGCGTAATGTTCAATGTTCGCCGCGGTCGGTACGATCGTTGTCAACTGCGTCAGGTAACTGATCCCGCCCAATTCCTCAAGCTGCTTGCGTTTCTTGAGCTCCTCGGAGACAGTGATGAGATCCACGGGGTGATTGTTGGAAAAAAGGGTGGTCATCGCGCTGAAGATGTTTTGATGGCGCTGGTCGTAGAAGAAATCGGGGGTCAGGACTTCGATGGCCTTCGCAAGCGCGATCGCGTCAAAAAACATCGCGCCTAGAACGCTCATTTCAGCTTCGCGATTCTGGGGCGGAAGTTTTTCGTAATGATTGACCGTTGTCTGCAATTCAGCCACAAATGACCTCTAAAGAGGTTTAAGACGGTCGCCCAATTCTCTGTCTTCTTTTCATAAAAGATGAATTGGACTGTCCAAGTCTTCTTGTTTTATTTCCAAAACGGCCGACTTGGACTGCCCCAATTTCCACTACGTGGAAATTGATGAGCATTGGGACTGTCCTGATTACCTTCGTTTTTAAAATTAATGAGAATCAGGGCTGCGAACGAGCTCGACCGTCAGGCGTGTCTTGACCTGCGGGTAGATCTCAAGATCAACCTGATGCGTGCCCAAGGTCTTCAAAGGATTCTTGATACGGACCTGTTTTTTTTCAAAGTGGTGCCCTTGCTTTTCGAGCTCCATACGGAGATCCTCGGCGGTCACGGAACCATAAAGCTTTTCGCCTTCGCCCGCGCGAACTTCGAGTGTGATCGTAAGGTCCTTCATCTCTTTAGCGCGTTTTTCAGTCGCTTCTTTTTCTTTAGTCTTGCGCGCAGTGCTTCGAGCGCGCTTTTCGGCAAAGAACTGTTTGTTGGCGCGGGTCGCCGGGATCGCGAGTTCCTGAGGCATCAGGAAATTCCTTGCGAATCCGTCGCGCACACGCACAACATCGCCTTTTTTGCCGACATCTGCCACATTTTTCAAAAGCAATAACTCCATGGATCGATTCCCCTTTTTCTTTTTTAAGATGTCCCCAGCGATCAGTTCGCTTGGAACGCCAAAAGCCCCGAATGACGCGACTTTTTAATGAGACGCGTAAGCGTCCGCTGGTCCTTCGAGTTCAAACGCGTGATACGACGCGGCAGGATCTTGCCTTTTTCGGTAATGTACTTCCCAAGCGCTTCCACATCTTTATAATCCATGGGCGGCAGCACGCGACGCATGCGCTTACGTACGGGCCGGGAAGGACTCCGGGCCGGTGAACCGTAACCCTTTTCGCCTTTTTTGGGACCACGGGCGTTTTTATCGAACGGCTTTTTCTTTTCGTCTTTTCCAAACCTTGAAGAGGATCTCGGTTTCATATTTTTTATACCTGGCTGATTTAGAAGGGAATTTCTTCGTCGGGTTTAAGTTCGTCCTTTGAAAGGGAGACGGAATCCTTTTTGGAAGACATGCCGCCCTCCGGGGCTTCAAAAATGCTATCATCCACGTCCATGGTCGGCACATCCGCCCCCTCGCCCTTCCCGCCGCCGGGTTTCGAGCCGAGGAACTGGACATTGTCGGCGACCACTTCCGTGGAATACCGCTTATTACCATCCGGGCCATCCCAACTTCGGGTCTGAATTCTTCCCTCTACGAAGACGGGGCGGCCTTTTTTCAGATATTCATTACAAATCTCCGCAAGACGCGCCCAGGCTACGATGCGAATAAATGCTACTTCTTCTTTTTTTTCTCCCGCTTTGGAATTGAATGTACGATTAACGGCGATCGTAAAAGTCGTCACAGCCTGTCCCGAGGGAATGTAACGAAGCTCCGGATCCCGGGTAAGATTCCCGATCAACATGACTTTATTCAAATTTACGGCCATAGGTCACCCGATATTTTGCGCGTTGGATTGATTATACTTTGAGCGTTGTAACAGGAGCGGCTGGAAGAGGCGCTAAGACCGGCTTCTTCGCAGGAATGCTCACCATATATCTCAAAAGGTTTTCTTGAAGCTCCAGTTCCTTGCGGAAATCCTGCGTCCGGGACGGATCCATTTCGAATTCAAAAACGAACGTTCTGCCATCCTTGTACTTGCGGATCATATGACCAAGCGCCTTTTTCCCGAGGTCGGTCTTCTGGATCACTTTTCCTTGGAATTTCTCGATCCATTTTACAACCTCCGCGGCAGGGTCCTTGTGCCCCTCCCCTGTGATCTCCGGCGGAAAAATAAATAAACCTTCATATTTTTTCATTACACACTCCCTCATGCTAGATCAAAATGATAACTCTTTCCGTAAGTTTCATAAACAGAAGCTACAGAAGCAGTTATGAAGCTTTTAGGCCTTTGGAAAGGCTAAAAGAGGGGACAATGTAACATAAATGCGTTGCTTGGGCAAGAAAAGTTCCAAGGCTCACAACCCTCTATCCTGACTTTTGTTTTCTTTTCATCAGTGGTAGTCAGGATTGCCCCAATTTCATTATCGCTGAAATTGATAAGAATTGGGACTACAAAACTGCCGTATTGACCCTGTTCATAGCCTTCGTCAAAGGCTCCGAGATCCAGGCGCGGCATGCCTCCATCCCTTTTCCGAGAAGCTCTTTCATTTTCTTCTCTTCCACGACGGTGAACGCGGAAAGCACATAATCCCGAAGCGGCTCGGCAGAGTCCGTAGACTTCGCTTCCGTCTTATTTTCCCGGGGCCCGATCCCGATCCGAAGCCTCGGATATTCACGGCTTCCGAGATGTTCTTCGATCGAGGCAAGACCATGATGCCCGCCTGAACTTCCCTCGCCTCGCAAACGGAATTTTCCGAATGGCAACGCGATATCATCGACCACGATCAAAAGATCTTTGTTCGCAGCGATCTTCCAATACTTTACGAGCGCCACGATCGTTTCGCCGGAAAGGTTCATATAGGTCAGCGGATACGCTAGATAAAGCGTCTCTCCATTCCACGAGACCGAAGCCAAGGCCGCCTTCTGGGACTTTTTGAAAGCAAACTTCACTTTCTCTTCACCGGCGATAAACTCCATGAGCCGGCGGCCGATGTTGTGCCTCGTGCGGGCGTATTCATCTCCGGGATTCCCGAGCCCAACGATGAGTTTCATCAGAACCCTCAAGATCCTCCCGGGGGCGCTTGCGTGGTTCCCGGGAGATCCTTCGTTACTTTCCTTCTTTCCCCGGTGCGGCAGCAGGTTTTCCTGCGGCAGGTGCGCCGGGTTTGGCCGCGGCGGGTGCGCCGGGTTTGGCTGCGGCGGGTGCGCCGGGTTTGGCTGCGGTGGGAGCGGCTTTCGCGGGAGCGCCTTCTTCGCCTTCCTTTTCCTTCTTGCCCTTTTCCATGACCTCGGGCTCAGCGGCGCCCTCTTCGACAGGCTTCACTTCCTCCTCGCGAGGCGGATGGATCGCAAGAACCACGTCCTCCGGTGCAAGCAGGCACTTGATCCCTTGCGGGAGCGTCAAGTCTTTCACGTGGACCGCGTCATTGATCTTCATGGTCTTTGTTTCGATCTCGATCTTTTCCGGGATCTGCGTAGGCAAACACTCCACCTCGATCTCGCGGTGTACCAGATCGAGTGACCCGCCTTCCTTGATGCCGGGCGCTTCTTCCATATGAAGGAGAACCACCGGCACTTTGACCGTGATCTTTTCGGTGAGCGAGATGACCATGAAATCGATATGGTCGATCTTGTCCGTGACCGGGTTGTTCTGGATCGCTTTGATGCGACATGTCGATTCCTTCAGCTTTACACCTTCGACCTGAAGCGTGATCAGGACGTTCGCGCCGGCCTTCGTATGGATCGCTTTGAGAAATGCCCGGTCAGGCACTTCGATCGCGAGCGGTTTCATGCCGTGGCCGTAGACCACGGCCGGAAACATTTCGTTACGGCGGACCGCGCGTGCCTTGCGGGTCCCGTCGGCATTGCGTGCCTTGGCTTGCAATTCAAAAGTTTGCATTGAAAACTCCTCCTGGATGTCCTGTGATTAAGACGGAAGTGACTCCCCTCTTGTTCGGTTTATGCTTCCACGCCTGCGCTTGAAAAAAGCGTGCTGATCGATTCGTTGTAATGGATCCGGTGGATCGCGTCCGCTAAAAGCGAGGCGATCGAAAGCTGAGTGATCTTCTTGATCCGTTTTTCCTTCCCGAGCGGAATGCTATTCGTCACGATCAGTTCCTTAATGATGGAATCCCGGATCCTCTCCACAGCCTTTCCGGCCAAAACAGGGTGCACGATGTTAGCATAGATGTCCAATGCCCCTGCTTTCTTGAGGGCCTTGGCGGCTTCCACCAGCGACCCGCCCGTCGAGATCATATCGTCGATGATGATGACATTCTTCCCGGCCACGGAGCCAATGATGTGCATCACGTGCGTCTGGGACGCGCTCTCGCGTCGTTTATCCACGATCGCGAAATCGCAATTGAAAAGCTTGGCATATCCACGCGCCATTTTGATCCCGCCCACATCGGGCGAAACGACCACAAGATCCTTGACCTTCTTCTTCTTGAAATAGCTCCCCATCGCGTTGATCGAATAGAGATGATCCACCGGGATGTCGAAGAATCCTTGGATCTGCCCCGCGTGAAGGTCCATCGCAAGCACACGGTTCGCGCCGGCGCT
>JAZDFE010000003.1:0-12079 GCA_043808175.1 Candidatus Omnitrophota bacterium
CTGCTCCATCCAGTCCATGACCGCCGTTCCTTCGTGCACTTCCCCGATCTTGTAGGTGCGTCCGGTATAGAAGAGAATACGCTCGGAGGTAGTCGTCTTGCCCGCGTCAATATGGGCTGCAATGCCAATATTGCGTATCCTGTTTATCGGAAAATGAATTTTCTTTTCGTCTGCCATATTTTTTGTTATGCGCTCAACGCGCAATGCTCAACGTTAAAAATAATTACTTTTGATTTTCGTTGCGCTTCGCACGTTGTGCGTTGCGCCACCTTCCTACCAGCGATAATGCGCGAAAGCCCGGTTAGCCTCCGCCATTTTATGCATATCTTCCCGCTTCTTGATGGAAGGTCCCGTCTTATTAAAACCGTCGATGATCTCCTGCGCCAGTTTCTCGTGCATAGGCTTCCCCTTGCGTTCACGAGAATAGCTTCGGATCCAACGAAGAGCCAGGGAGTAACCGCGATCTTCAGAAACGCTGACCGGCACCTGATACGTCGCCCCACCTACGCGCCGGGATTTTGTCTCCAGGAGAGGGCGCACATTATCTAATGCCGCTCGAAAAACTTCAAGCGGTTCTTTCGCTGTTTTTTCCTTAACGATATCCAAAGCGTCATACACGATCCTCTCGGCAATAGACTTCTTGCCGCATTCCATCACGATATTAATGAATTTCGCGACCAGAAAATCCCCGTAACGCGGGTCCGGATCGATCAATCTTTTTTGCGCGCGTCTTCTTCTCATGATTTCTTAGCTTCCTTTTTCGGAGTTTTTGTGCCATATTTCGAACGCGATTTCGTGCGGTCCGCAACACCGGCAGCATCCAGTTTCCCGCGAACAATATGATAACGAACGCCCGGAAGGTCCTTCACGCGGCCGCCTCGCACAAGCACGATCGAGTGCTCCTGAAGGTTGTGTCCGACGCCCGGGATGTAGGCCGTCACTTCCTGCCCATTTGTCAGTCGCACACGGGCGATCTTTCGAAGAGCCGAGTTCGGTTTTTTGGGGGTTTGGGTCCTGACGATCAAACACACGCCTTTGCGAAAAGGCGAATTTTGCAAGGCCGGGGACTTGGATTTTCCCTTGAACTTATTTCTTCCAAAACGGATCAACTGATTGATGGTCGGCGCCATTATGAATTCTCCTTGGATGCGCTGGCCTCTTCGGCAGCTTTTTCTTTCTTCCCGGTCTCAGGATCCGGCAAAACATCGGAAAGGTCTTTTTCGAGCTCAATGTTATGGTGAGTCTTGAAGCCCGTTCCGGCCGGGATCAAATGCCCCATAATAACGTTCTCTTTAAGCCCCTGCAGATAGTCGCGCTTACCGGCCGACGCCGCTTCCGTGAGAACGCGTGTCGTTTCCTGGAAACTTGCGGCAGAAATAAAACTGTCTGTCGTAAGCGAGGCCTTCGTGATCCCCAGAAGGATCGAGGTGCCTTTGGCGGGCTCCTTGCCCTTCTTGATCATCTTGGCATTTTCTTCCGCAAACCTGAGTTTCTCCACATGGGAACCCACGAGGAATTCCGTATCGCCCGAATCCTCAATACGAACCTTACGAAGCATCTGGCGAACGATCGCTTCCACATGCTTGTCGTTGAGCCTCACACCTTGCAGACGATAGACTTCCTGAACTTCTTCCACGAGGTATTGCTGCAAGCTTCTTTCTCCCGAAACACGGAGGATGTCCTGCAACACAACCGGACCGTCCACAAGCTGCTGGCCGGCAAGAACTCTGTCCCCCTTGTAAACATTCAAATGTTTGCCGTGTGGGATCAAATACTCTTTAGCCATCCCGGTCGAGCTCTTCACGATGATCTTGCGCTGACCCTTGACGATCTCGCCAATCTCCACCACGCCGTCGATCTCTGAAATAACAGCGGGGTTCTTCGGTTTGCGGGCTTCAAAAAGTTCGGCAACGCGCGGCAGACCGCCTGTGATGTCGCGGGTCTTGGCGACCTTACGCGGCGTCTTCGCGAGAAGCGTTCCACCCGTGATCGATTGACCGTCTTTCACCACGATATGTGCCCCGGTCGGGATCGGGTAGAACGCGAGGATCTCATCTTTATCTCCGACCAAAAGCAATTGCGGGTGCATATCCTCTTTATGTTCGATGATCACACGCTCGGTCATGCCGGTGGTCGAGTCGAGCTCTTCGTTCATCGTGACACCTGCCTTGATGTCCTCAAAACGGACTTTTCCGGACACCTCGGTCAAGATCGGAACGGTGTACGGATCCCATTTCACGAAGATCTCGCCTTTTTTAACCTTATCGCCATCCTTGAAATGGATAAAAGCGCCGGTCGGGATCGTGTAACGTTCCAATTCGCGGCCCGTCACATCATGAAGCGAAAGCTGACCGTTACGATTCAGCACCACGGTTTCACTTGTTTTTGTGACGACCGTTTTTAAATTATGGGATTGAAGCACGCCTTCATTGCGGGCGCGATAATAGGATTGTTCGACCACGCGGGACGCCGTGCCCCCGATGTGGAACGTACGCATGGTCAGCTGGGTACCCGGCTCGCCGATGGACTGCGCGGCAATGATACCGACCGCGGTCCCGTGTTCCACAAGACGACGCGTCGCAAGATCGCGACCATAGCATTTTGCGCAGATACCTTTTTGAGATTCGCAGCAAAGGACGGAACGAACGCGGATCTTCTCGATCCCGGCTTCTTCGATCTTTTTGACGGTCGCTTCATCGATAAGGTCGCCGGATTTCACGATTACCTGGTCGGTGATGACGTCCACAACGTTGTCCAAGGCCACGCGCCCCAGGATCCTGTCATAGAGGGACACGATGACTTCTTCACCTTCATACACCGGTTCCATTACGATCCCGTTCAGGGTGCCGCAGTCGTCCATACTGACGATCACATCCTGCGCCACGTCCACCAATCGACGGGTCAAATATCCGGAGTCGGCGGTCTTAAGAGCGGTATCCGCCAAACCTTTGCGGGCACCATGGGTGGAAATAAAATATTCGAGCACAGTCAGACCTTCGCGGAAGTTCGCGGTGATCGGGCTTTCAATGATCTCACCGGAAGGTTTTGCCATCAAGCCGCGCATACCGGCCAGCTGACGGATCTGCTGCTTAGAGCCACGGGCACCGGAATCAGCCATCATGAAAATAGGATTGAAAGCATCAAGCGCTTCGAACATCACGTCTGAGACGCGATCGGTGGTGTGCGTCCAGATATCGATTACCTTATTGTAACGTTCTCCGTCGGTGATAACGCCCTGCTTGTATTGGCTCTCAATCGCTTTTACTTCTTTGCGGGCCTCGTTAAGAATGCCTTCCTTGGCGTCCGGGATCTGGATATCATCGATCCCGATCGAAAGACCGGCCGTGGTGGCCTCCGCAAAACCGAGGGCTTTTAATCTGTCGAGAAGCTTCACGACCTCTTCATGGCCGAATGTGTTGTAACATTCTGCAATGATCTTGGAAAGCTTGCCTTTGTTCACGATGTCATTGACGTGTCGGAATCCTTCGGGCAGGACCTCGTTAAAAAGAATGCGCCCCATGGTTGTTTCCACAATCTCGCCATTTTCCAAACGGAGCTTACATTTCGCATGCTTATGGATCTGATGATCCTGGTAGGCCAGGATCGCTTCCTGCTCATCACTGAATGCGAGGCCCTCTCCCAACACCTTATCGCGAATCTTGGTCAGGTAATAGATCCCGAGCACGATGTCCTGCGTCGGGGTCATGATCGGCTGCCCGCTTGCGGGTGAGAAAATGTTGTTGGCTGAAAGCATGAGGATGCGCGCTTCCATCACAGCTTCCATAGAAAGCGGCACGTGAACGGCCATTTGGTCACCGTCAAAGTCGGCGTTAAAAGCCGTACAAACGAGCGGATGAATACGGATGGCATTCCCTTCGATCAGCATCGGTTCAAAAGCCTGGATACCGAGACGGTGGAGCGTCGGCGCGCGGTTCAGCATCACCGGATGCTCCTTGATCACTTCTTCCAAAATGTCCCAAACTTCGGGCTTCACGCGTTCGACCATTTTCTTGGCCGAGCGAATGGTGTGCACATGACCGCGCTCTTTGAGCTTGCGGATGATGAAAGGCTCGAAAAGTTCGAGCGCCATCTTTTTTGGCAACCCGCATTGATGGAGCTTGAGCTCCGGCCCGATCACAATGACGGAACGTCCGGAATAGTCCACGCGTTTCCCGAGCAGGTTCTGCCGGAAACGGCCCTGCTTTCCTTTGAGCATGTCGCTCAGGGACTTGAGCGGCCGGTTGCCGGCGCCGAGCACCGGACGGCCATGACGGCCGTTATCAAAAAGCGCGTCTACTGCTTCCTGGAGCATGCGCTTTTCGTTACGGATAATGACATCGGGGGCCTTCAGCTCGAGAAGTTTACGCAAACGGTTGTTGCGGTTAATGACGCGCCGATACAGATCGTTCAGATCGCTCGTCGCAAAACGTCCACCGTCAAGAGCCACAAGCGGCCGAAGATCGGGCGGAATGACGGGAACCACTTTCATGACCATCCATTCCGGGTGGTTGCCGGATTTGTAGAACGCTTCCACGATCTTGAGGATCTTGACGGCGCGGGCGCGAGACTGCTTGGACTTGGCAGCCTTTAACTGGCGGTGATATTTCGCCGTCAGCTTATCGAGTTCCAATTCCGATAAAAGCGTCTGGATGGCTTCGGCGCCCATTTGGGCCACGAAGTTCTCGGGGCCGTATTGTTCCTGCGCTTTCAGGTATTCGTCCTCCGTTAAAAGCTGCCGCGGCTTGAGCGGGGTCTGCTTCGGATCGAGGACAATGTATTCTTCGTAATAGAGGACTTTTTCAAGAGCGCGGACGCTCAGATCAAGCAGGTTCCCGATGCGCGACGGCATGGTCTTGAAAAACCAGATGTGGGAAACCGGTGTTACGAGGTCGATATGCCCCATCCGTTCACGCCGCACGCGAGCCTGAGTTACTTCCACGCCGCAACGGTCGCAAACGATCCCCTTATGCTTGATGCGCTTATACTTGCCGCAAGCGCATTCGTAATCTTTTGTGGGACCAAAAATACGTTCGCAAAAAAGCCCGTCTTTTTCGGGCTTGAGCGTCCGGTAGTTGATCGTCTCGGGTTTTTTGACCTCGCCACGGGACCATTTACGAATGGACTCGGGGGACGCGATGCGGATTGAAACAGAATCAAAAGTATTTACGCTGTAGTTCATACTTTGAGTTTCTCCCTGGCTTCTTCCTGTTTGTCTTCCGCGGATTTTTCCTTAGTTTCGGCGTGCAGCACTTTGGCGCCCGCCGTGCGCTCGGGATCAATGTCGAGCCCGAGAGCCTGAAGCTCCTTGACGAGAACGTTGAAAGATTCCGGCGTGCCTGCATGGAGCGCGGGCTCGCCTTTGACGATGGCCTCGTAGACGCGAGTCCTGCCAACCACGTCATCGCTCTTCACGGTAAGAAGCTCCTGAAGGGTGAAAGCCGCGCCATACGCCTCAAGCGCCCATACTTCCATCTCTCCAAAACGCTGTCCGCCGAATTGCGCCTTTCCGCCGAGCGGTTGCTGCGTCACGAGCGAATAGGGCCCGATCGAACGCGCGTGGATTTTGTCATCCGCGAGATGCGCGAGCTTCAACATATAAATGTAACCCACCGTGATCTTTTCATCGAACTTGTCGCCGGTGCGTCCGTCGAAAAGCGCGGTCTTGCCGTCCTTGGGAACCTTCGCTTCTTTCATGACCTGACGGATCTCTTCTTCCGTAGCGCCGCTAAAGACAGGCGTTTCCACATAAAACCCGAGCGTTTTAGCCGCCCACCCTAGATGGGTCTCAAGGATCTGACCGACGTTCATACGGGAGGGCACGCCGAGCGGGTTCAGGATGATCTCCACCGGAGTTCCATCCGCGAGGAACGGCATATCCTCTTCCGGAAGGACTTTTGCGATCACGCCTTTGTTCCCGTGACGCCCGGCCATTTTGTCGCCGACTGAGATTTTGCGTTTTGAACAAACATACACCACGACTTTCTTGATGACCCCCGGAGGAAGTTCATCGCCTTTTCTCACGCGATCGGTCTCGCGAGTCCGTTCGGCCACAAGCTCATCGATCTCGTCGCCCCAAACACGGGCAATCTTTTTGATGTTTTCTTCAAGGTCCGGATCCTCATCGATGCGCAAGGAATCCCAATCACAGGCATCCAGTTTCTTGAGATCGCTTTTCGTGATCACATGCCCGCTTTTCATGAGCACTTCGCCCAAAACGTCATCGAGCAGGTCTTCGGAAAGCTTTCTCCCGATAATCATGTCGGAGATCTTGTGCAGGCGCTCGCGCTTCAAAAGATCAATGCGTTCGTTGAAGCGCTCCTTGATCTCGTTGATATCCTTATTTTCCTGACGTCGCTCTTCCTTGGTCTTGGCGGCTGATTCTTTGCGGGCGAACACCTTCACGTCCACCACGACACCTTCTACGCCCGGAGGAACGGAAAGGGACGCATCACGCACATCCCCAGCTTTTTCGCCAAAGATCGCCCGAAGAAGTTTTTCTTCGGGAGAAAGCTCGATCTCGGATTTCGGGGTGATCTTCCCGACCAGAATATCGCCGGGCTTCACTTCTGCGCCGATACGGATCACGCCTTCTTTGTCGAGATCCTTCAAGGCTTCTTCGCTCACGTTCGGGATATCGCAGGTGATTTCTTCGTTGCCAAGTTTCGTGTCACGCGCTTCGATCTCGAATTCCTCGATGTGCAACGAGGTATAAACGTCTTCCTTGCAAAATTTTTCACTTACGATAATGGCGTCCTCAAAGTTATAACCGCGCCATGGCATGAACGCCACGAGCACGTTACGCCCAAGCGCAAGCTCGCCGCCTTGCGTTGCCGCGCCATCCGCGAGGATATCCCCACGCTTCACCTTATCACCGATTTCGACGAGAGGGCGCTGGTTGATACAAGTCCCGGCGTTGGACCGCTTGAATTTTCGGAGTTTGTAAACAAAGTCATCAATGACAATCTCGTCTGCGGAGACCGCTTTCACGGTTCCGCGGGATTTAGCCTGAACGACCGCTCCGGAATCCTTTGCCACATGACGCTCCATTCCGGTTCCCACGAAAGGAGCTTCCGGAATAAGAAGGGGCACGGCTTGGCGTTGCATGTTTGAGCCCATCAGGGCGCGATTGGCATCGTCGTGCTCCAAAAACGGGATCAAGGCCGCAGCTACGCTCACAAGCTGGCGGGGCGACACGTCCATATAATCGATCTCTTCGGGTTTCTTTTTCGGGAAATCGCCTCGAGCGCGGCACGAAACCGCGTCCGAAGTAAAATGACCGCTTTTATCGAGCGGTGCGTTGGCTTGTGCGATCACATATTTATCTTCTTCGTCCGCAGTAAGATAATCGATCTGGTCCGTCACGCGGCCCTTCGAAACCTTACGATACGGACTCTCTAAGAACCCGATATCGTTGACGCGGGCGAACGTGCTGAGAGACGAGATCAAGCCGATATTCGGGCCTTCCGGCGTTTCGATCGGACAAACACGGCCGTAATGGGAGGGATGAACGTCGCGGACTTCGAACCCCGCGCGCTCTCTTGAAAGACCGCCGGGACCGAGCGCGGAAAGACGGCGTTTGTGTGTCAGCTCCGCCAACGGATTCGTCTGGTCCATGAACTGCGACAACTGGCTGCGTCCGAAGAAATCCTTGATCGCCGCGGAAATAAGCTTCGGGTTGATCAGGTTGTGCGGCATCGCGGCTTCCAGGTCATAAATGGACATGCGCTCCACGCAGGAACGCTTCATGCGCGCGAGACCCACGCGGAACTGATTCTGTAAAAGCTCGCCCACGGAACGCACACGGCGATTTCCAAGATGATCGATGTCGTCGATGCTCACTTCCCCGGAACGGAGCTTAAGGAGTTTGCCGATCACTTTCATGACATCGTCGGGACGAAGCGTCGTGTTCTTTGTGTCCGCGGCGCTGGTACCAAGACCCAATTTTTTATTGAGCATGAAACGGCCGACATGACCAAGGTCATAACGCTGAGGATCAAAGAAGAGTTTTTGGATAAGGTCTTTAGCGCTTGCTTCCGTCGGCGGATCGCCCGGACGAACGCGACGGTAGATCGCAAGCTGCGCATCTTGGGAGTTACGATAAGGATCCCGCTCGAGCGTGTTGATCAGAGAGCGGTCTTCCTTGGAAAGCTTAACAATCGAGAAAGAGGTTACGTCATTGGAAAGAAAAGTCGAGAGCACCTCTTTGGTCAATTTGGTCGTCGCGGGGGAAATCAGCTCTTTGCTTGCCGGGTGAAAAACGTCTTCAGCGAGGATCTCATCTTCGCAAGATTTCACTTTGGAACGATCGAATCCGCGGATCTTCTCAACCGGATAAAGCTCCTTACAAATATCATAGGTCGAAGAATAACCCAACGCCCTCAAAAGAGCGGTGGCTAGGATCTTGCGACGGCGGTCAATGTAAGCATAAAGCACATCGTTCGCGTCGGACTCGAACTCAAGCCACGCGCCGCGGTACGGGATGATGCGGACGCTGTACATTTTTTTGCCGCTCGGATGCAGGCTTTCTTCAAGCGACATGCCCGGAGAACGATGCAACTGGCTCACGATAACGCGCTCGGCGCCATTAATGATGAACGTGCCGGTCTCCGTCATAAGCGGAAGCTCCCCGATATAAACTTCCTGCTCTTTGGCGATGCCTTTACGGACAAGACGAAGTTTCACCTTAAGCGGCGCAGCATAGGTCATGCTCCGCTTCTGGCATTCCGGAATGGAATACTTGGGCTTACCGAGAGAATAGCCCTGATATTCAAGTCTGCACGTCCCGTCGAAGCTTTCGATAGGAAAGCAGTCCGCAAACGCCGCCTCAAGCCCTTGGCTCTTACGCCGGCGGTTGGAACGGCCACTTTGCAGGAATTCCTCGTACGACTTGATCTGGATCTCGACCAAGTTCGGCAAGTCCATCGTGTCCTGGATCTTCGTGAAACTTTTTCTCTTGATCAAAGGCAACATTATGAATTGTCCTCCTTAAGGACAGCGTTCCTTATTCGCCTGTTTATACCGGAATCCTACTTGATCTCGACTTTGGCGCCTTGAGCTTCCAGAACTTTCTTGATCTTTTCGGCTTCTTCTTTATTCACATCTTCCTTGATGGTCTTCGGAGCGCCTTCGACAAGGTCCTTGGCTTCTTTAAGTCCAAGGCTCGTGACCGTACGGATCTCTTTGATCACGTTGATCTTCTTGTCGCCCGCGCTGGTAAGAATGACCGTAAAGCTGGTCTTCTCGTCCGCCACAGCCGCACCGCCTGCCGCCGTGCCGCCTGCCGCCGCGATCGCCACGGGGGCCGCAGCCGCCGCGCTCACGCCGAACTTCACTTCGAGCGCCTTGACGAGCTCTGCGAGCTCCAACACCGTCAAAGTCTCGATCGAGGTCAGGATGCTTTGTAATTTTTCGGAAATTTTCACTTCGGTTGCTTCTGTCATGGCTGATGCCTCCTTGATTGAATTTCCCTTATCAGGACATTCGTTTTTGTTCTGGCGTTCTTAGGACGCAGCGCCAGCAGCTGCTTTTTTCTTACGAACCTCTTCCAGAGCGACCACGAGATTGCGAGTGAGAGCTCCGAGGACATTCGCGAAACCCTGGATCGGAGAGTTCATGCGCAATATTAACTGCGTCAGAAGCTCTTTGCGCGACGGGAGTTTCGCAAGCTGTTTGACAAAATCCTCGCCGTAGACCTTCCCTTCGAAGATCACCCCGGCGGGTTTCCATTTTTCATTTGTCTTGGCAAAATCAACGAGCCTTTTCGAGATATCTTGCGGTTCTTTGTCCCCGAACGTGATCACCACGGAACCGCTCAAGTATTTCTCGGCGCCCGCCACGTTGAACTGCGCAAATATCTTGCGAGCCATCGCATGCTTGACCATCAGCGAACGTCCCGAAACCTTTTCAAGGTTCCGCCGCGCTTCCGAAATATCAAGGACCGAGATCCCGTTTAAATTGGAAATAAAAGCGTAGGGGCTCTTTTCGAATTCCCTGACGATCTCCTGGAACATCAATTTTTTTTCAAAAGAAGGCATGGCTCAGAGCGTTCCCGTATTAAGTTTGAGACCGGGACCATGGGTCGTCGCGATATGGATCGTCCGGAAATATTCCCCTTTGCTCGTCGCGGGTTTGGAATCCTTCACGGCTTTAATGACGGTACGCGCGTTCTCTAAAAGCGCTTCCTCGGCAAAGGACAACTTGCCGCATACCGCATGCAACCCCGCAGTCTTATCGCTTTTGAATTCAATGCGCCCGGCCTTCACCTCTTTGACCGCTTTACCGACTTGGGGCGTCACCGTGCCAGTTTTCGGCGTTGGCATAAGACCTTTCGGCCCCAGTACGCGTCCGAGCTTGCTGACCTCGCGCATCATGTCGGGGTGCGAAACAACGACATCAAAATCCAGAAAACCGTTCTTTACTTTCTCAACGAGTTCTTCCGCTCCGACAAAATCTGCCCCGGCCGTTTCGGCGTCCCGGGCGCTCTCGCCTTTGGCAAAGCAGAGCACTCGCAAAGACCGCCCGCTACCGTGCGGCAAACTGACAGTGCCACGAACGTTCTCATCGCCTTGTTCTGCGCGAACGCCCAGTTGGAAACTGAGCGAAATGGTCTCATCCGCTTTGCTTTTTTCGACTTTTTTCAGAATCTTGACGGCCTCGGGCAAAGAATACAGCTTTCCTTCTTCCACCAGCGTCGCCCTTTTCTGATATCGCTTGCTGCGCTTCATCGTCTGTCCCGTTTTACTTTGATTTTACGACTTCGATGCCCATGCTACGGACCGCGCCTTCCACGATACGGGCCGCGCTTTCGATCTTGGTCGTATTAAGGTCTACCATTTTTTTACGTGCGATCTCGAGCACCTGATCGCGGGTAATCTTACCGATGATCACACGGCCGGGCTCCGAAGAGGCCTTCGCGAGACCCACGGCCTTCTTGATCTCTGCCGCTACCGGCGGGGACTTAAGAATGAACGTAAAAGACTTGTCTTTATAAACCGTTAACACCGCCGGCAAGATCGTGCCCGGACGGTCTTTGGTGCGCTCATTGAATTGCTTGCAAAACTCCATGATGTTGACGCCGTGTTGACCGAGCGCGGGACCGATCGGCGGCGCGGGATTCGCTTGCCCGCCCGGGATCTGCAGCTTGATTTTCGTTTTAATTTCTTTGGCCATTTTAGATCTTTTCTACTTGCCAGTATTCAAGCTCTACGGGCGTCGACCGGCCGAAGATCGTGACCATCACGCGCATCTTGCCACGGTCCGGATTGATCTGCTCGATCGTACCGTTGAAATTAGCGAAGGAACCTTCTTTGACCCGGACATTTTCGCCCTCTTCAAATTCAACTTTCGGCTTGGGTTTCGTTTGTTTCTCTTCTTGTTCGCGGATGATAGCGCCGACTTCCTTTTCCGTGAGCGGGATCGGGTTCTTCCCCGATCCGATAAACCCCGATATCCCTGGCGTGTTGCGAACCAGATACCAGCTTTCATCAGTCAATTCCATCTTGACCAGAATGTAGCCGGGGAAAAACTTTCTCTCGCTGATCCTTTTCTTGCCGCCCTTGACCTCGCTAATCTTTTCCAACGGGATCAATACTTCGTGGATCAAATGCGAAAGCCCCGCGGTTTCTGCGTGACTGATCAAGCTGGCGCGGGCCTTGGTTTCTACTCCCGTTTGCGTGTGTACCACATACCACTTTGCGTCGGCCATAACTTTAACTGATCAACATCCGGAGGATATTCGAGATGCAAAAATCCACAAGAGCAATAAACCCGGAGGCGAAAAAAGTCACCACAATGACCACAGCGGCCGCCTGCCACAACTCATTCCAAGTCGGCCAAGTAACTTTCTTAAGCTCTTGCTGTGTTTCCCGAAAAAAATTCGCTGCTTTCTGCACCATAACATCCTCGCGTTATATCGAGTCTTTAATATTCCGCCCGTATCAAAAACAGGCCTGGCAGGACTCGGCGCCCTTCGCTTTCGCTTCGGGTCGGCCATTCGTCCCTTTAAACATGACATGCCGTCATGTTTCAAAGCAGGGACTCTCTTCTCCTCCTGCCAAAACGGCCTTGAAAAACAGGCCTG
>JAZDFE010000004.1:0-72255 GCA_043808175.1 Candidatus Omnitrophota bacterium
TCGCACATCCGTAAGAATAGCGTCCGGCATGAATTCTTTAAGCTTCTCCAAAGCATCCTCACCCGAATGTACCATTGTCACTTTAAAACCGGCTCTCATAAGCACGCGCGTAGCTATCGTCGCCATCGCCACTTCATCATCTACGACTAGGATCTTCTCGATCGGCTTTTCCAAAGGCTGCCTGTCCTGGCGCATTTCGGAGCGGCCAGAAGACGGAGCCCCGGGATCGAGGAATGCGTATTTTGCGGCGAGGGCCTGGGCGCGCGCGTCAATATTCAGAGCCTCCCGTACGGCGGTATAAAGAGCTTCAACGCGATCAGACTTTTCCGCGATGCGGTAGAACTGCGCCATGATCTGAGTATTTTTATCCAATGTCACGGCCGCCCGTGAGGACACCTTTTCACCGGGTTTTGGCTTCTGTAACACCTCCACTTTCAATCCCGTTTCTACCACATCAATACCATAGCGGATGGGATTCCGGTTCAGCTCTTTCGAAACCGCGGCAAGGATATCGGCCTGGGCCTTGTCGGAATTCAAGACCGGCCAGATCTCGGACTGTATCGTTGCTAATAAACTCACTAAATAAACCGCCGGGACTTCTTTGAATGCCTCCAGGCGGGCGTTCTGTTCGATCAATCTTTCCGCGTCATCGATGTCCTTTCGAGGAACCTGCCGGTCACTTGCCGGTTGGATCATCTGCCAGAGAGTGCGCCACACGACCCTGTGGGAATCGTTGACATGCGTTATTTCATGTTTGGCCGTTTCAAGATACCGAGCCAAGTGCCAAAGTCCGAAGTCAAAAACAGTTTTGCCCTTATCAAGGGACCGAATAGCGGCTACCATCAACTTCATGGCGGCGTATTCCACGGTGGCGTTCAGATTCGTGACCGGGAACGAAATGACTCTGATTGTCTTTTTCCCCTGGGTGACCGTAGGCTCACCCACACGCACTCCGGTGATAACATCCCGAAGTGAAAGGTCCTCCGCCAAAAATCCCAGATCGACTTTCTCTAGGCTCGCGCGGTCATATTTCAAGGCCTGTTCAATGAAGTCCGCCCTTAAAAACGCCGTCACACCATCCGCAAAGCCGAGCTCGTTGCGCTGGCCTTCTCTCCACTGTTCCGCATAGGGCGAAAACCGGACCTGACCTCCGCCAATCTGGATACGGACCGGTTGAACGAGGATGAGCGGCGTTCTTTCGTCGCCAAGGACCTGCGGCGGCATCTTGAGGTCCCTTCGCGCATTTGCTTTCAGCACAAAAAAGTATTTGTCCGGCATCGTGAGCATCGGGTAAAAATAATCCTGCGACCGGACAACTTTCCCGCCTTGTGTCACCTGCATAGTCAGATTTTCCACGGACACGCCTTTGACATTGAAGACCAACCCTTGAGCAGCGAAAAATTGCGGTAGATCCTTGTGGATCAGACGGGCAGCGGCCCTCACATAATCCAGTCCGTAGCCCTCAGGAAACCGGATCCCGGAATTGATCCTTTGGGCCAGATTCTGGAAAAAGGCGCGATGCATTTCCCCTAGTTTTTCTGGAGCGACGTCTTGCTTCGGCATTCTTTTCCATTGTTCTGCAAAGGAATTCAGCTCTCCCAAGACCGTGGCGATCACATTCCCTTTTGTGCCGTTCCAATCATTGAATTGCAACGGCTCAAGCGATGTCGCATAACGTACCTGATTCATCACCCTCATCGCTTGGGAAGCAGCATCTGTGGAAACAGTTCCGGAGGGCCTCGCTGCGGCTGCGGGTTTTCGGACTTGTCCCGCGAATGTCGTCGCACCGCCTAATGCCAACCACACCGCGCCAAAGACCCCGACCATTCCGGCCATTTTTAAGAAGTTCCGTCTCCCCGCCAACTCAAGCTCCGGTAACACAACAGGCATTTCATAAGAACGCGTCAGGAGCCCCATGGAAATAGGTTGTCCGCCCTCCAAAAAACCTCTTTCGGTCAATGCTCGGAGGTTTTCCAAAGCTCCAGGCGTCATGGTCGTTACATCAATGACCTTCTCCTCGATCCGGACCTCGGAACGTTTCACTTCAACTTGAGGACCGTTTGCGGGAAATTCTTTTTTAATAAAATCATCTAATTGATCAAGCTTGATTGCTTCCAAATTCTCGAAAGCCGCCGTCATCCTCTGCATGCCTTTTCCAAAACGTTCTTTCAATGCCGGAAGCACCTTCTCCAGCAGATCGGACACTTTTTTCCATCGCGCATATTCGCCCTTACCTCTTCCCTCGGTAAGTTTCAGCCGATCATAGGAAGCAGCAACATTGGCCTCCATATTCTTTTGGTAAGGGATGTACTCTGCTTTGATCCCCATCAGAGCGCCAAAATCTTCTTTTTGTGCCAATGCCAACGCCACATGGAGCAGCGCCACGCCGGGGCGGAATCCAAACTCTCCGGGGAAAATATGTTTAATTTCATTTTCTTGCCCGCGTACCCCGTTCATCATGACAATCCTTAGCGCTTCGCCGCCTTGGGTCAGTTGAGTGTCAAGGGCGATATGATAAATTCGCTGGGTCCTGCCGCTTGCAACTTTGTCCAGAAAGACCGAAACCCCTGAGGACCCTTTCACCGAGCCGTAACGCATCCCTAACAAATACGGTGTCCCTTCAATGTGGGCCGCCAAAACAAATTGCCTCGTCAGAAAACCCGGAGAGAAGAGGCTTTCCATTCTTTTCATGTTCCGTGTCGCCATCACTATTTTTGCTTCACTGTCGATTCCTTGGGGCAAATTATAAAAAAATCTGGTCTCAGGTTTCCGGTCCATACGATAATGCCGACTGTATGTTTTGAAAAAATCTTCGAAGACGGCTGGTGAAATTCCTCTAAGAAACACGTCGTAGTCCCTTAGCCAGTCAAACAAACTCACAGTCTGCTCTTCACTGATGTTCAGAACCCGTTGAAGTTTGCGCGATATCAGCCGAAGCAATATTTCGTCTGCTCTGTTCTGAGCCCTCACTCTAACGATGTAGTAAAAAACATCCTGCAGCACATTCGTCGGCAGCATCTCAGAGCTCTCCTTGTCAAGAAGCCACCGGGCGACATAGTCCGCTTTTCCCGTATCAAGGATCACTTTCTTTTTTACTTTTATGGATAAAGCTTTGACCACATCTTCGTTTGTCAACCTGTCGATGTCAGGCCTCTCCTGATCGCGCATTGCGCCGTCGGAGGATTGACTATTGTCCCGCATCTCAGCACGGCGGTAACCCAGACTCGCCTCCTCGGCCTCCGGCTCGCGACTGTTTCCTCTGATTTTTGAAGAACCTCTCCTATCTTCATCCCTGCGTTCTCTCTCCTGGCCCTCAACGTCAGGGAGCCCTCTTTTGCTACTTCGCAAAGATGGCGCATCCCCAATGACCGGTAAATGAAGCTCGGAGCCCGCATCCGAGTCCCCCCTGCCTCGCCGGGCAAGGCCCGTTCCTCCCGGAGCAGTACGCATCTCCGCGCGGCGGCGACCCAAACTTGCCTCCACGACGGCACGGCTCTTGATCTGCTCTGCCATCAATCTTGCCAATGCTAAGCCGACTTCCTGTTGGAGCGCGACACCGCTGAGGTTCCCCCTTTTCAGAACCTCTGCCAATGCTCCATGGATTCCTCGGGAAATATCTAAAGGCGGAAAGTAGTTCAACATTCTCTCAAGAAGGTCCTTTTGCTCCGCGGGAAGACCTCGGAACAAGCCGTTTCTAGCAATGAGCGCTGCGGGTAGATTTGTCACATTTTCGTCCAAAAGATCTGTTGCCGGAATACCGTCGGTGGATTTTTTAAAAATATAAAATGGTGTATTTTCTCTAAAACTTTTATTTACATCGACGGAAAATAAGAAAGAACCCTTTTGTTGTTGATAACCTCTATCCTTTTGGAGAGCCTTGATCGCGTCCGAATGATAGATCGCCAGATGATAGGGCTTAATGTAGACCTTTCCTCCCATCTTGAGTTTGGCGATATACCCTGGATCGGCAAGGAATTTTGCCAGAGGTTCCGGTTCGGGATGGAGAAGAACAATGGCGTCCAACATTCCGTCCGGAACATCCTTAAGTATTTTCTCGAAATCGGCATTGAAGAGGACGAGGTTATCGCGCAGGACAGCTTCTCGCTGGATAGCTAGGCTATGATCCAGGAAACCCCAATGGTATCCGGGATATTCCCTCCCATAAGGATCCGCAGCCACGACGACATACCGGGGATCGCGGGCAAGTGCCGCTTCGAATTGTCCGTCACCGGGCCCGATCGAGAAAATGATTTTTGAGACCCCCATTTGTGTTCTTTTTACGGGGTCCATCAACGCGGCGAAACGTTCCGTCATGATTCCGGAATTTCCGCGTGCTTCAGAGCGTTTCATTTCTAATGCGGACTTGATCCCGGGATCAAAAAGCTCTCTTAGAGCTTTTATAATTCCATATTTCGTGACAACAGGGATCTTCGCCTCCAATTCCCAAAAGAGATTGTTTCTGCCTGCACGATCCTCTCTTGTGGCCATGATGCTCTTGACCTTCAGGCCTTTTTGTTGGATCTGCCGAATCAGCTCCGCCCCGGTCATTTCTGGCATGTGGGCATCCGCCACAAGCGCATCGATATTCTCTTTCTCTAATATTTTTAAGGCCTCACTCCCCTTGGCGACGGAAATGACTTCCGCTCCAAAAACTTCGAGAGAACTTTTTACCAGCTCCCTGTCATCGGGATCATTATCCACATGAAGGATTTTCCGTCCCTTCAAAAATTGCTCTGTCTTTTTCGGCGTGCCATTATCAGGTGAGCGCATTTCAGAGCGAACATCTTCGGCGCCGGCTTCAAGTTGAGCATTGTTCCGCATTTCTGAACGATGATCCCCTTGATCTTCGTCGATATTAGGCTCAGTACGGTTTCTGCTGCCCCTTTGAGCGTGGTCAAAAACTTCCGCCCCTAATCCAAGCATCAAAAAAGCAAGCGCCTTTCCGCGGAAGATCCTACCGAAGAATCCTCTCTCCGGTTCATAGCGGAAGATCAGCGGTAAGAGAGGCAGGATCACGGTCCCATCGGAAAGTTCTTTAACGCCGGGATGAAGCTTTTTTAAATGCTTGAGTTTTGCATCGTGAATCATCCGCTCTTCTTCCGGACGATGTTCTTTGATCACGTCTGGATCGTAATGCCAAAACTTTTTGGAAACGCGCTGTTTGACATCCTCCATTTCTTCATCCAGCCTTTGAAACGGCGCTTTGAGGTCTCTGGACCATAACGGCCCCAGGTAAGGGATCCATCTTGAGAGTCTGTCCGAATCATCTTTTAGACCTCTGAAAACCAGTTCTCGAATGACCAACCCGGTGTCCGTTTTCTGAAAAACCAGGAATTGAGAATCATGGTCCACAGGATCGAACGCGATCAGTTCCTCTTGCGTGTCCAAGTCCTGGACGATATCCTGAGGTCCTCCGCTGCCGATCACAAGCAGACCCCTGTTCTCGATTTTTTCCGCCATCTGTTCGATCATGGGCCAGAGAGTACGCCGATCATAATGATTCAGGACATTGAATGACAAAAAGATCTTGATACCCTTGATCGCGCTCCCCGCTTGCATGAGCCGATGATCATCTTGGATGAATTCCAAATTCAGATCCCGGCGCAGAGAATCCGGATCCGCACCCTCTATTTGGCCGCCATGCTCGCCCGGATCCACACCGTAGACTCGAACCCCCGTCCCCAGTTCCGCCAGTCGCTGGGCAAGATCAAGGGTCGCGTAGCCTCTACTGCTTCCGCCATCGACCACAGATTTTCCCTTGAGCGAAGACAAAGGGACATGCGATTGATGCTCAAGGTAATTGATGAGAGCGTCGTACCGTCCGGGATAATTTCTCGGGTTGATCCTTTCCGGGGCCCGGTCCGCCTTTCTTTGAAGCCATGCTACCGTGCGATCGAACCATCCTCCTTGACCCGTCTGCTCTCTGCGGACTTCGGAACGTGCAGCTCCCGCCGCCGACGTGTCGGTCAGACCGCCAAACAGTAATCCCTGATTAACGACTGCGCCCCCGGAGATCACTTCAGAGAGAGCAGCGTTGGCGATCCGGGTGATCTCCTCCTTGTCGTACCCCCACCCCTCGCTATCATACGGTTTGGAAACGATCTGCAATGCCTTCAGAAGCCTCTCCCTATATCCGGATATTTCCTCCTGAGGCATCGAGTCGGGGAACGTGATTTTGTAATAGGTCACACTCGAGTCGGGCGATTCAACCCAGATCGTCCGCGCGCTGGCGCGATACCAAACACCCAGTTGATGGCCCTCATCATGCGCCCGTACCCATTCGACCACATCCGCGTCCACTGGCCGCTCGCCTTCCCGTACTTCGGAACGGGTCGCAGGACGCGTTCCTAAAGCAACCGAAAACGTTCCGGCGGTGGTTCCATGGCCCGCAATAGTGCGATGGATGTGCCCGTTTGAAAGGATCTTTAATAAATAACGGAAAAGAATATAGGCGGACATGAATTGTGGGATCGACCTTTGCGTGTGGGATGCTTGCTCGAACGCAAGACGCGTCATCGATAAATATTCGCGGGTTGTTTTTGGAGCAAACCAAATAAGGGCCCCATTCACCGCTGCAAGGGACGCCTCGGAGCGCGAGGCAGCCCAGTCGGAGAGTTTTTGAAATTCTTCCGGATGCCTCTCGTTCGCTAAAGCTAAGAGCAGGTTCGGCTGAATGCCAAAATCCTGGAAATAATCCATCCAATCATCAAGATGCTGACAGAAAATCGCTACTCCGTGTAGCAACGATTCTCTCACCCGAAGCTGGACCGGATCGAGCTTTTGAAACACTGACGCTGCGATTTGTATCAAAGGGCGGAAATCGTCTTTTTCGGTAAAAATTTCGCGCGTGCCTTGAAACGACGGGAAAAGCCCCGTCTTTCTTTCGAGGAGGTAAGAATGCAGGAACAACCGAGAATTTTGCCAGAAGGCGTCCCGTACAACCTCCCGTTCCTTCTCATCAAGCGGTGTTGAGAGAAGGGCTTGTTCAAAGCGCTCCGGGAACGAGTTAATGATCTGGAGTCCATCCCTGGAATCTGAAGGAAATACCGCGGAGAACGGCGAGGCTCGAAGCTCTTCTGCCCCAACCTTCGAATGAAGACGCAGATCGATCCTCCGGGTGTGATCCGCACCAGCGAGAATTTCCGTCATCTCGTCAATGGACAGCCGGCTTCCAAAACGGTCCAACAGGTCGTCGCCGACCATCATGTACTGGGACCATAACCAGAAAAGACGATCAAAACCTTTGGCGTGCGACTCTTCGGGGGTTATCTCGAACAATTCGATCAAAAAGTAATAAAGGCCCGCCGCTCGGGTCGTCAGCTTAACACCCAGTTGGCGGCTCAGCTCCCGGTCCCGGGCAGACCCCTGCCATATGTTCCAGCCAATCCGCAGAGGAGAAAACCATTTTAAAGCCTTTGGAGTTCTGGCCTCTCCGGGTTCCACCGCTCGATCGCCTTCCCTCATTTCCGAGCGTTTGTTTTCCGCCGACCGGGTGCCACCATCCCTTACCAGCCCGTGCTCCCGCATTGTCCGGATCTGTAAGTACACGCTATCAGATACCGGAATAACCGGGTCAAACCATTCCTTCAATTCCCCCTGTCCGTCATAGGTCGCATTTGACTCTTTTGCGTCAAAGAAAAACAGCGTGCGGTAACGTTCCTTCGCGGCCGTATACCATTCACGGTAAGAACGATAAGCCCGATTGACCTGGGGAGAGCCCGTTCCGAAGCGTTCAATCAGTTCGGACAACATAAAACCCTTCGCCTTTCTTTGTCGGATCCGGGTCGGTGATTCGAGGCGAACCGTCAAGACCGGAAATCCATCATCATGCATCTTTTGATGAGCGGCGACGAGGCGACGCGCAATTTCCTGCCGTTCTTCTTCTGAAATAGGCAGAACATCCCCTAAAACATCTTTTACCTCTTTCACCATATCGCCGCCATCAGGCCAAACGGTTAAAAACCAGCCTCCGCTGAAGCCGCTCAAAGACGGCTGCTGGACATTCTGCAAGAGCCCCGCGTCTCCCCTTGATTTGGAGCGGGCTGTATCAGGAGCGGACACAGCAGGAGCTA
The DNA here is from genome assembly GCA_043808175.1 of Candidatus Omnitrophota bacterium. Classification (GTDB taxonomy): domain Bacteria; phylum Omnitrophota; class Omnitrophia; order Omnitrophales; family Aquincolibacteriaceae; genus Aquincolibacterium. The sequence continues at coordinate 8,073 of JAZDFE010000004.1, forward strand.
CTTCCGGACCGGTTATGTCCTGTCTCACGCTCAGGGTCAGAGCCTTGGCAGCACCAAATTCAACGGTCATGGGAACGGACGTTTCACGAGTCTGATCTTCCGTGAGACTCCGCAGAAAAGAGGTTTCAGCAGTATTCGCGGGCGCGGCGATTGCCGTGTTCTGCGGGGTCAGCATCCTTGGAATGAAGCGCAATGCCGGCTTTCCATCTCCCGCCAGAGAGCTCGCCTCAACAGCGCCTGAGAGGACGGGATGGCTGTTCGCTGCCTGCGCGACAGCTGATGCAATGCGGGCAGGTTCCATTTTGTATTTTTCAAAAAGGACCGGCGCCGCCGTTTCGAGTAGTTCCTTGAAAAAGAGAGCCTCCTGTTTAGTCGAAAATGGATTTTTGACCTTGAAATAAGCGCTGAGATCGGCATGATCGCCGGCCATCACTTTTTGATAAAGTTCCCCGCGATCCGTGCGGCTGATATGCGGCGTGAGCGTCGCGTAACTGATCTTTTGTTCTCGAAGTAACGTGTCGATCCCCCCCGTATGAAAGCCCCCGGTGATCAAGACAACGATCCTCTGACGCTCCTTCGGTGACGTCCCCCCCAAAGCCAGAGCATTTTCCATGAGTGCCCGGTCCCTTTGAAGGGCCGTCGCATAAAAATGTTTTGCGCGCTCAAGGAAGTTCCTCAATTCCGGCGCTCCTTCCACAAAAGCTTCCAAGTCTCCCCGCTCCGCTTCGCTCCGTTCGTACTCCTCCCGCGTCAGCTCCAGAAAGAGTAATTTTTCGAAGAGATGAAAGACCTGCAGTCGCCGGACAAGCTTTTTTTCCGCGTCGGTGCGAGCGAGCTTTTCGGTCAGAAGCGTTTCCAGGGAATTCATTTCCTGAAGAAGACCGGCCGCCTCCATTTCGGCTTGAAAAATGACCGGTTCCAGACTCTTGAAAAAAGAATCATGCCCGGTGAATGCCAAGGAATGCTTTTTCGTAAAAAGGAACAATTGCTCCAGAAGCTTTCTCGGGTAGAGGGCCGCGTCCACGGTCGCGGGAACCGGTGCTCCGCCCTGCGGCTCCGTCAAAAAACCTTTTCCCAAGCCAAAAGAGCTCAAGGCGCTGACGAATTCCAGGTCCGCGTTCTTTGTCGCGACTGCCTTGAGCGATGCAAGAACGTTTTTCCAATCTTCACGAACTTTTGTGTCATCGAGCCCCTTTTGCACTTCCCCGGCCAGAATGATCCGGACAAGGTTCGGGAAACGCAGCTGTTCGAGGGGATCTTTGAGATCGATCTTGAGGAATTTCAAAGCCTCCTTTTTCAAGTAAAGAACGTAAGCCTGAAGATTGGGGCCTCCGCTGACACGGTCCGGAGCGTACCTCCCTTCTTTGCGACGGTCCCGCTCATTCAGAAAATCCCGGAGGTTCGCGTTCAGGGTCCGAGAAATCTCAGTCTGAAATCGGGCCCGCAAAGGGGTTAAACGTGCCTGAATCTCGTCGCGGCTAAAAAGAAGTTCCCGGTAGGTCTTTAAGTTCTCACGATAAAGTTCCGCATTCTCCACGCCGCGAACCGGAATGACAGCGTCCCCGGACTTTGCTTTCTCGACATCTTGTCCGCTAATACTTTGCGGTGCGTCCTGCAGGTCCTGGAATTTTCCCCAGGCAAAAAGTTCCGCACCGCCAAGCTCTCCCTTTTGACGAAGGTCCTCGATGACGGCCTGGCTGGCTTCGGGAAATTCATGGAAAAATTGAAGGTATTCAGGATGAAGCGGACCCGCGGCGCCCTCGATGCCGATCGCAAGGTCCGGATATTTCTTCGCTAGAAATTTGAGGATCTCAGAAATGTTTTGCTGGGCTTCGGGATTGGCGTGAGCATCCTGGATATGGACCACAAAACTTCGATGAGAAGTTCCGGCGGGAGGTTTCCAAGAGGACACGAGAGAACCGAGTTCGGCGGGCATGGCGTAGAGGTCTTTGAGAAGTTGGGTCTGCGCTTTGACTCCGCCTGCCGGATCAAAAACTCCGGCGGAAGCAAAAGCTTGAGGCAAACCTCCCGTGAGAGTGGTCATTGTGAAAATGATGGCCACAAACAAAGAAATCCCCCTACGAATCCAAGGCTTTTGAGATAAGGTTGCCATATTTATAGTGTTTTTCTTAGTCTAGTCTCTTGTTGTTTTTCTTAAAAAGGGAGTCTCTTCTAAGGACTTTTTTAAAGTTTTACCGTATGGGGAAGTATCACACCTGTCAGGAGATTTGTCAAATTCACAACTTTCCATTAGCTATTGAAAACAATAGGGTTACATCATTTCTAAAAGGCTTCTGCATCAGAGGTTTTAAAAATGGTCTACCGGGCAGGATAATGAGTAACCGCTCAGGTCGCCCAGATTTGACACCCGGTCTTGATTCCCGGTGCCAAATTCGATTTTTATCGACAAATCGCGGGGATCTGAACAGTTACGATAATAACTTGGGCGTTGCAGGGAAGCCATGCGATCATCAAACTCACCGTTTTACTTTACGACAAAAAGCAAAGCCAACACGACTCCCCAGATAACCGTTTGGAATGATAAAAACCCCACGAAGAATTTGAGATTCCTTTTTTCCGTCTTACCCTGAAAATAGAGATGGATAATGTATAAATAATAGGCGAGGATGATCCCGTAAGCTACCAGACTGGCCCAACGATAACGCGTGCTTACAACAAAAAAATCCTGCCAAAAAACAATGAGCGCCAAAAAGAACGACGCCGCATACGGCCAGCAACAATCATACCTGTAAAACGTGTAAATATTTTTGAGGAGTGATCGCATCTTGGTTTTGATCCTTTCCCGGTTAAGTTTTAACGCCCGCTCTTCTACTGCCCCACCCCTTCGATCAGTTCTTCAATTTCTCCAAATGCTCCCAACGTCCATACATTTGAGCGAGCTCCGCCGAATACGCCTCTGCCTGCAATTTGATCCGGGAAATCTCTTTGGGATCTTTTTGATAAAAGCCGGATGCGGCCATAAGGCTGTAAAGCTCTGCCTGCCCCGCTTCGACCTTTTCGATCTTCTTTAAAAGATCCTTCAGTTCATGCTGTTCTGCCGGAGAAACTTTCGAAGTGCTTGAACCTTTTTCAGACGCCGCGAGGCCTTTAGCTTTTGAAGTCCCCGATTCTTTAGTTTGGGGTTTCGTGATGCGTTGACTCAGCCAATCATCATATCCACCCGGATATTCACGGACCACGCCCTTGCCTTCCATCGCCAGAGTTGAGGTGACCACATTGTTGAGAAACGAGCGGTCATGGCTGACTAAAAGCACCGTTCCTTTGTATTCGACAAGCAATTCCTCGAGCAGTTCCAGGGTCTCCACATCCAGATCATTGGTGGGTTCATCCATGACAAGCAAATTGGAAGGCTTGGCGAAAAGCCTCGCGAGAAAAAGGCGGTTCCGCTCCCCTCCCGATAACACCTTCACCGGGGTCCTGGCCCTGTCAGGGGAAAAAAGAAAATCCTGCAAATAACCGATAATGTTCTTGGGCTTGCCGTTCACGATCACCGTATCCCCGGATTCGTTCACGTTTTGAGCGACCGTTTTTTCGAGATCGAGTTGTTCCCGCAGTTGGTCATAATAAGCAACCTCAAGACCTGTCCCGACGTGCACCGAACCCTTTTCGGGCTCGATCTGTCCCAAAAGAAGACGCAGCAGGGTCGTCTTACCGCATCCGTTCGGCCCGATCACACCGATCTTATCCTCGCGCATGATCTTGGCCGAGAAATCCTGGATCAGATATTGGCCGCCGTATCCGTGGCTGATATGGTGCACTTTTGCGATCAAGTGCCCGGAAGGTTCGATGACTTGTGCTTTCATACGGACACTCCCGATGTCGCGACGTTCGGCCCGCTTCTTTGCCCTCAACCGCTCCAGCGCCACCACGCGGCCCTGATTGCGCGTCCGCCGCGCTTTGATCCCCTGCCGGATCCAGAGCTCTTCTTTCTCCAGTTTTTTCTCAAATCGCGCGTGTTCGGCTTCTTCCGCATCGAGGGCCATCCGTTTGCGTTCCAAAAAAGTCGTGTAATCACAGGCCCAGCTAAAAAGCCTCCCCCGGTCCAACTCCACGATCCTCGTCGCCAAATGTGTCATGAATGTCCGGTCGTGTGTCACAAAGAAAAGGGTTCCCGGGTATCCTTTCAGGAAACCTTCCAACCAATCAATCGACTCGATATCTAAATGGTTGGTCGGCTCGTCCAAGAGAAGGATCTCGGGCTTGAGGACAAGCGCCCGGGCCAAAAGCGCCCTTTTTTTCTGGCCGCCCGACAGTTCTTCAAACTGACTTTCGGGATCGAGCTTAACATGCGAGATCACCTCTTCGACCTCGCGGTTCGTTTCCCAACCCTGCGTGTGATCCATTTCGGCCTGAAGGGTGTCCAACTGCCGCATGAGCTGTTCTGAGTATTCGGTCTGAAGGCGGTGGTTCACATGGTGATAATCGCTTAAAAGCTTGACGCGCTCACCCAATCCCGAAAGCACAAGATCGAACACATTCCCCGAAATCCCCGGAGGAACTTCCTGCGGCAGATGTGTGATCCGGACGCCTTTTTGGTAGACCACTTTGCCCGAGTCGGGCTGCAGATGACCGGCCATCACTTTCATGAGGGTGGTCTTCCCCACTCCATTACGGCCCAAAAGGGCCACGCGCTCCCCTTGTTCCAACTGGAGGTCCATGTGATCAAAAAGAGGCGGTCCCCCATAAGCCAACGTGATGTCTTGCAGACTGATCAATGCCATATTCTTTTTTTCTTGAGATGAGAACGTCTTGAAGGGAACTAGACTCCCGTAGGGTTCGTTCCCTCAACAGACGGGGTTCCCTCCGCAGACGGCATTTGAGGATTGTCACTATTGCGACTGAGGCGTTTCATTCTCTTCGCTTCTTGCTCTTGGCGGCGCGCGGCCTCTTTTTTCATCTTATTTCCTTTATAATTGACTCTCATTGTTTTCCTTTCGTTGAGGTTGTGCAAAAACGTTTTTTAAAAACTTTGACGTAAAGATCTTCGACTTTTTTCCGGGCCCAGGGCGTTTTCCTAAAGAATCTCAGACTAGACGTGATCGTGGGATCGAAAAGAAAACAGCGGACTGGCATGCGGTTTGCCAGTTCTTTCCACCCCACATGCTCCACCAAACGCGTCAGGATCACCTCCAGCGTCACGCCGTGAAGAGGATCTTTCAAGTTCTGATGGGGCATCGATCGCTTCGGTCCTTTAAGGTAATGCTTTTGGGAATAGATAAATTGAGTAAAAAAATCACACCTTTTCTGAACCCGGATTGGACTCTGACCGGCCCGCCCACGCAGGGGCCTGCAGAAAACGCGAGCAATCTTCTATGTTCTTCCTGATTTAAAATTTAACCGTAATACGGCTTTCAAATTAAATGGCATTGTTGGCATGACCGTCTGCGCTGAGAAGGGGGGGAAAGGTCGTGCCGGCGTCATCACGCTCCGTCCGGTAATAATCCCCAGGAATAAAATACCCCATCCTAAGGTTAATATCCAGATACTTCGTCGCTTCCCAAAGAGCGCCGAAATCGAACTCATTGCCAAGGTCTCTTGAGAGCTTCTTGGACTCCCCGTTCCAAAAACCCTCTCCTTTTTCAAAAGACGAAAAATGCCACCAGTTGAATGAAAATGTGATCGCCAGATAGGGGGTGATGTCCAGCCCGAGGTTCGGCGTGATGAGATTCTCAAACTGGACAGGATCGTTAAAAGTGCCCGGACGGAGAACACCGGGGTTGTTTTCTCACGCGTTTCCCATATAAAGGAGCGAGCCTTTTGGAGATCAACCGTTTCTTTTCCCACATTTAGTCATTAAAGGGCATTACGGAAACCGTCACGAGCCCCTTTCGCGGATCCGAGATCTTCTTGAAAGCTGCGCGGGTCAGGTCGATCGCGCGGCCCAGGCGTTTGGCCGGACCCCGGTCGTTGACCACGCAGATCACGGATTTCCCGTTATCCAGATTCGTGATCCTCAGACGGGTTTTGAGCGGGAACTTCCAGGAAGCGCACGTCATCCGCTTATCATCAAAGATCTCAGCACTGGCCGTGCGTTTTTTGATCTTGGGGCTTGACTTGCTGTACCAGGACGCCGTTCCTAACACGACCGGGGGCAGTCCCAGGGCCATGTTCTCTTCCCCCGAGGACGGCATCTGGATCACCGAGGCAACCGGAAGAGTAGCTTCCTGAAGGGCGGAGGTGAGACTTGGGGAAACGAATGGACTCGTTACAAACACTATCAGAATGAGCGAGCGCCTGATCCCTTGTTTCACGAGAAGTGCTCCTTCCCGGCGACCCAGCTTCCCTCACGAGGGTCGATTCCCTGCGTGTTCGGGACTGTGGCTTTGCAACGGGAGCGACGTTCATCGCCGCTCCGATGTCCCGCAAGTCCTACTGATCTTGCGGAACGCCTCCTGATCTCTCAGGATTTGCCCTTACTCAAAGCGTGCTCTATAAAGTATTTTTTTACAAGCCCGTAGCGTAAAAAAGTTTTGCGCAAGGAAAAGTCCGGATGGATTTTTAACTATGGGATATTGGGAACGCGAGACGGAGGATCGTCCCCTTTCCAAGCGTTGATTCCACCTCAATCTTTCCCTGATGCATTTCCACGATCTGCTTCGTGATGGAAAGACCCAATCCCGTTCCCTTCTTCTCCCGGCTCTTGGCGTTACTGGCGCGGTAGAATTCTTCAAAAACATGCGGCAGATCTTCTGCCGGAATGCCGATCCCCGTGTCTTCGATCCGGATGGATACCCAATCACCGGATGCAGCGACTTCAAAAACAATCTTTCCTCCAGCGGGGGTATATTTCAGTGAATTTTTGAGTAAATTCAATAATGCTTCTTCGAGGTAGACTCTCACTCCGCGGATCACGATGGGAGCATCATCCATTTTGCACTCGAAAGCAAGCTGTCTGTTTCTAGCCAATTCACTGACCTGTCCCGAGATATCTCGCACAAGCTCATTAAGGGAAACGGATTCCATTGTGAGCTGCTCGGTCAGCTTGAGTTTTGTAATATCCAAGAGAGCATCAACATAAACGATGAGCTGGATGCTCCGTTCTATGGCTCGATGAAGCAAATCCTCTTGAGCGCTACTGAGAGGTCCCGTGATCCCCATGGTCACTGGTTCAATACAACTTTGGATCGCCGCAAGGTCTTGGCGAATATCATGGGTCACCCGCAAAACGTACTCGCTTTTGATCTTGTCTTTTTCTCTTAAAAGTCTGTTGACCGCGGCCAGGTTTTTTTCTCTTTCGCGAAGTTGGGCGGAGATCGATGTGGCCAAAAAGACGGTGATATAGAGGGTGCTTATAAAAACAAACGACACTCCCATGCCATAGAAAATGTTTTCGTGCAAAGGATAGGAATAAATGGATCGGAGACAGTGATGCGGAAGGATCCCGGAGGATTCCGAAAACATAAGCAGAAAAAAAAGAAAGACGGCGTAGGTGGCTTGAAAAAAAGACGCCCTTCGTGTCAACAGAATGCTGGCGAAGATCATATGGAAGATAAAATAAAAAATAAAGGGATTTTCGATCCCGCCTGAAAAATGGATCAGATAACCGAGGCAGGTCAGGTCAATGGAGATCTGGACATTCGCAAAGAAATGAATCCATCGCTCTGAAAACGAAAGCTTCTTTCTCTTTCGAAAAGAAAGGACAAGAAAAAGAGCAGCATTGTAAAGAGCCAGGAATGCGGCCGTCCCATACATGGGCGCAGTATTGAGGAAAAGACGATTGTGAAATATCCGGGGCAACAGGAAAGCGACGCTCAACACGCCCGCGGCAGCGACCCACCGAAGGCGAATAAGCCAATAAACACGCTCGAGCAAGTAATCGGATCGCCCGATATCGTCCCGGCCTTTTCGCATGCAGCCTCTCTCGGAATTCACAGCGCTAAAATCAGGAAGGAGACCTTGCCCTATTTCGTTCCCAGCAATTTGCTGACTTTTTTAAGCAATGCATCATGATTAAGAGGCTTTGCGCAATAGTCCTCGACGGGCAACCAGTCTTTATCTCCCGCTTCTTTTTGAAAATCCAAGCCCGTTTTATCTTTGATGGCCGTTAACATAAGGATGGGAATACGTTGGGTTTGGGGGTCCTTTTTTATTTCTCTTGCAATTTCAAACCCGTCCATCCCCTTGGGCATCATTATATCTAGGATAATAAGGTCGGGCTTTTCCTTTTTCGTCCGCGTCAGCCCCTCCAAACCGTTGAAAGCGCTCGTGACGCCATACCCTTGGCTTTCCAGCACCACCCGGATGGATTCCACAATGTCCGGATCATCATCAATGATCAATACTTTTGCCATGTTATTCTCCTTGCATGATTTTAAAATTCTCGAATCGAACGGCGTGATTATACTCTAAAAAATGCGCCTGGGGAACAAAGACAGGCTCTTCTTTCAGAAGAAGATCCGAAGGGCCCGGTTTTGTTTCATAAAGCACGGGAAGTTCCCGAAGCGCCCGCAGCCGTGACTTTCTGAATCAATGTCCTCAGCAACGTCACGATCTTAGGATGGCAAAGAACGGTTCCTGCGCGCAGGTATTCCATCCCCGATTTTTCGATCACTTCGCGCGCCGCATGGTCCAGGTCATAGAGGATCTCGGCATGGTCGCAAAGAAAACCAAGCGGCACGACCAGGACCCTTTTTTCACCCCCCGCCGCCAAAGAATGGATCTTTTCTCCGATCTCAGGACTTAACCATGCCGTTTTGGCCGACACCGGACGGGATTGATAAGCCACGGCCCATTGCTTGTGCCCCAATCGCTCCGCCACAAGGGCGCTCGAGACGCGGGCTTCCTCCGCGTAGCAGGACATCGAATCAGCCGGATCACGGCAGACCGGCAACGAATGAAATGTGAACAGGATCGGAGTTGCGACGCGTTCCACGGGATCGATCGCTTGCAACACATGTGAGACTTCTTCGGCCTCCGCCTCGATAAAAAGCTTTTGATCGTGCCATCCCTCGATCCATTGATAACTAAGATCGTTCATTTCTGAAGCAGAACGGACGGATTCCAGACTTTTCTGGTATCCGGCTCCAGACGAAGCCGACGGGAAAGGCGTAAGCGGAATGGCAAGTCCTTTCCGGAAACCCTTTTGATAGATCTCCGGCAGGACATCCTTGAGAAAAGGATGCCAATTTTTCATTCCCGCGAAGACCGGCAGCGAGATTCCCGACGAACGGAGTTCCTGTTCCAAACGGACTTTGAAGTTTGAAACCTGCTCGTTGTACGGCGAGCCTCCTCCGATCACTTCATAGTGCTTGGCGACAGCCTTCAAGCGATCTCCCGGAACCCCCCGTCCTTCGCTCATCGCCCGGAGATAAGGCATGACCTCTTCTGGTTTGGAAGGTGCGCCATATCCGACAAGCAGAACGTGATCGAATTTCATTTCAGTGTTTCTCCAAAACAGGGCCGCTTTTTTGCGCATGTTCCGGTCGCACATACTTCATGATGGCATCCGCCGCGAACTCAGCGCTTTTGACGCAGTCCGGAACGCCGATGCCGTTGTAGGCGTTCCCGGCAAGATAAAGCCCCGGAAAGACGGCAAGCTGGGAACGGATCGATGCGACATGGCTGAGATGGCCAACCTGATATTGGGGCATGCTTTGCGGATAACGGCTGACGGAAGTAAACGCCGGCCGGGCTGTGACCCCAAGATAATGACGCAGCTCTTCCATCACCGCGCGGACCATGGCATCATCTTCCAATGCGTACACCTCCCGGTGGAGCGCGCCTCCTACGAAAGTGCGCAAGAGCGCCATTCCTTCGGGAGCACGACCTACAAATTTCACGCTCGAAAAACTGCAGGCCACGATCTTCCTCCGGGTGAACGCAGGGACCACGAAGCCGAACCCCCCCAGCGAATGCGGAATATCCTGGCGACGGTACGCGAGATTGACCGTAGCGACCGATTCGTATGGGACCGCCGCGAGGTCGCGTGAAAGAGAGGGCGCCGGTCCCGCAAGAAGCCGGGCCGCCTGCGGGGCCGGCAAAGCGATGCACACGGCATCCGCATCAAACGTATCGCCTTGCTGGGTCATGACCTCCCAATCGGCGGATCGCTTGATTTCTATCGCAGAGGAAGACACCTCGAACCGGACCTTCGGCAGCTTCGACACGATCGTTCGCGTCAATTGTTCCATGCCGTTCTTGTATGAAAGGAAAAGACTGTAACGCGGGCCGCTTGCAGCCTTGGCCGCGTTCTTTTTCCCGAGCTTCTTCCGCGTAAAAAGTCCGCGGATTACGCTGCCATAATGACGCTCCATTTCAAGGAATTGCGGCATGGTCGCTTCCAGGCTCAAATGTTCCGGATCTGCGGTATAGATGCCTCCGATCATGGGTTGGGCGACCTCTCGCAGCGTGGTCTCGCCGAACCTGCGCCGGACAAAACTCCCAACGCTTTCATCCCCTCCCCCTGGACGTTTGGGAATGAAAAGTTCGCACCCCATCCGGAGTTTGGTCGCCAAGTCAAGGAGAGGCGTTTGGATGAATGCCTGGATCTGCGACGGCGCGATCAAATAGAAACCTTCGGGAACTTGGATCAGTTTCCCGTTTTTGTAAATAAAACTGCGGCGAAATTTTTCGTTGGTCCCGATCACTTCCTGCGCGATTCCGAGACGCTTGGAGAGTTCCAGGGCCGCGGGTTTCTCTGAAATAAAGGAATCCGGTCCGCCTTCGAGGAGAAAACCTTCTTGGAATCTTGTTTCGATCACGCCGCCAAGACGCGACTTAGCTTCCAAAAGCGTGATCTCAAGCAGAAAAGATCCTTGCCGGGCGAGCTCCGACAAACGGTAAGCAGTCACAAGACCCGATATCCCGCCGCCGATGATGATGACCTTTTGGGGAGTGGCCACAGCTACCTTGCACTCAGCTCATGGACCAGATTGATCAGGCGGATCACATTGTCGACCGGCGTTTGAGGCACGATGCCATGTCCTAAATTAAAAATATGGCCCGGTCTTCCATGCGCCTGATCCAGGATTTTCTTCACCTGGGCTCTCAGTTGATCGACAGGCTCGCAGAGCGCCATAGGATCCAGATTTCCTTGAATGGCAACATCATAGCCCACCCGCTTCCAGGCCTGATCCAGCGCGATCTGGTGATCCACACTGATCACATCTCCCCCCGCTTCGCGGAACATTTTAAGAAAAGGCCCTGTGCCCGTACCGAAATGGATCACGGGAATTCCTTTTTGGATCCCCTGGATCACGACGCGGGTGTGCGGTAAAACATATTCGCGGTACTCTCCGGGAGCGAGGCATCCGATCCAGCTGTCAAAAAGCTGGATCGCATCCGCACCGGCCTGGATCTGGCCGTTGATGTAGCCGACGACGGCGCGGCTGATCTTTTCCATGAGGGCATGCCAAGCGACCGGCTGGGAGGTCATAAAATTTTTCGCCTTGGAAAAAACGCGGGAGCTTTTTCCTTCGAGAATGTAAGCCGCCAAGGTGAAAGGCGCACCGGAGAATCCGATGAGCGGGATATCCGGCTTGAGACATTCGCGCGTCTTCCGGACCGCATCAAAAACATATCGAAGCGACTGGGCCGCATCCACTTCCGAGATCCGGTCCACATCTTCCCGTGACTCCATCCGCCCCGTGATGACCGGTCCGCCTCCTGAGGTGTATTCCAAACCGAACCCGAGAGGCTCGAGAATCAGCAAGAGATCGGAAAACAGGATCGCAGCGTCGGCTCCTATCCTTTCCTGGGCCGTCACGGTCACTTCCGCGCAAAGGTCCGGGTTTTTGCAAAGATCGAGGAAGGATACCTTATCGCGCACTTCGCAGTATTCTTTCATGTAGCGCCCGGCCTGCCGCATGAGCCAGACCGGCGTAAACGAGGTTTTTTCGCGCCAGCAAGCTTTCAGGAAAGGTGACACCTTGGGAGAATCCATGATCATTTCCTGGTCCCGGAAGGAACCGGCTGGTAGGAACAACAAGGCTCTTCCGCCAGATAATCCCCCGTAACGGCATAGGTCCTGGAACGTGAGCCGCCGCAAAAATCCTTGTAGGGACAGATCCCGCATTTCCCTTTAAGGCATGCCGGATCACGAAGTTGTTTGAGCAGAGGAGAGTTCCTGTAAATCTCGGAAAGATCATTTTTCCGGAGATCACCGGCCTTCAGCGGAAGGAATCCGCTCGGAAACACCTCACCCCGGGAGGATACGAAGAGAAACCCCTTGCCTGAATTGACGCCTTTGGGCGCGAGTCCGATGCTCCCGCCCGGGCCCTCCGCGCGGCGAAGAAGTTCCGGCAAAGTGATCTGCCCCCCATCGATCGTGCGGGGGTTGATCCCCCGTTCCAACAATTTTTGCTCGAAGACATATTTTCGATAATGTTGGGCTTCCGTCACTTTAATGACAAAAGGGACGCGCTTCTGCAGGGCATAGATCTTTTCGAACGCCTCATCGAACTTCGCGGCGCTTAAAAGATCCAGATCCGCGCCCCGGCCCGTCGGAACGAGAAAGAAAACTTCCCAGAAAACGATCGGGAGAGATTCGACTAGAGCGATGAATTCCTCGAGCTGGCGGCTGTTATGCACATTGATCAAAGAATTGATCTGGGCGGCAAGCCCGCATGATTTTGCGATCTTTACGCTCTCAAGGGTCTTGGCGAAAACCCCCGGGGTTTTCCGGAAGGCGTCGTGATCCGCGGCATTCGGGGCGTCCAGGCTGAATGCGATCTGATCCAGCCCCGCGTCCTTCAATTCGCGGATCCTTGCTTCGGTCAAAAGCGGTGTCACGGCCGGGATCGCCCCGGTTTTCATCCCGAGCGATTTGCCGTACCGGATAAGTTCGTTCAACCCTTTTTTCTTTAGGGGATCACCGCCCGTAAAGATCAGGATCGGAGTCCCCATCTCGCGGACTTCCCGGACAAGGCGCATACTTTCTTCGAAGTTCAGCTCGTCCGGGGCCGGTTCCGATTGGGCCGAAGCGCGGCAATGGACGCACGCGAGGTCACAGGCATTCGTGGTCTCCCAGCAGACCAGGAACGGTCTTTGATCGAAATCGAAATTCGAGAAATCCATCTTTTTTTGCATAGATGTTACAAAAAATCCGTTTTATCCGGAGCAAGAAAGCCTTGGGGAATTTAAAAGATTCTCTCTTTTTTAGAGAACTTGAGGCGAGATTATACCACGAAAAAGAAGCTCATAAACTTCTTGCCTCAATATCCATGAGAAGTTTTTTAAAGATCCTGTAGTGAAAAGGAATGCAGGCATACCAGTACAATTTTCCCCATAAACTTTTCGTATCATAATGGGCCACGAGCAATAGCCGCCTTTTGTTTTCAAATTCCACGATCCTGAATTCAAGCCACGCCTTTCCGGGCAGTTTCATCTCGGAGCGCAAAAGAAGTTTCCTGTTCTTCTGAAGGTCCTCAATGCGCCAGAAATCGATGACATCATTGATCTTTAAACTGGTATAACTCCGGCGTCCGCGGGAGGTCCCCACCCCTCCCATGAGGCGATCGATTAGACCGCGCAAACGCCACATCCAATTATTCTGGAACCATCCCTCCTTTCCGCCCACATTGCAAAGTGACTTGAAAAGCGAAGACGTGCTTTTGGGGGTCACCAGGGAACAAAAGGTATGGTAAGCCGGCTTGTTCTTCAATTCGCGAAGCTTGAGCGCTAACTCGTGAGCCGGCGGATAAGCATCAGACCACCGTGTATGGACCCTGTCTTGTTCCTCTCGGGTCAGGGCCCTGACGATTGCTTCCTTGTAGGATATGGGCTCGAAAGGAAGATACTGTTTGATGCTGTTTTCAAGACACACGACATCATTTTTCAATCCTTCCATCAGACATTGCGTAAGCGGAACCGGCACGGGTGTGAACAGACTCGTGAAATAAGCATAAATCCCGATATTGGAAAAAGGAACCGCCACGAAGACCCGCTTCAAGTTCAGGAGCCGGCTCAAGATCATCAGCATCTCCTCATAGGTCAGGACCTCTTTTCCCCCGATATCAAAATGCTTTCCGGCCGTTCCGGAGACCTCGAGCACGCCGACCAGGTATTTAATGACATCCCGGATCGCAATCGGCTGGCACCGGCTCTTCGCCCAGCGAGGTACAGGGATGACATAAAGTTTCCTCACCAAATGCTGGACGATCTCATAGGATGCGCTGCCCGCCCCAATAATGATGGCCGCCCTGAGAATGGTGACAGGGACCTTCCCTTTCGTCAGCTCTTCGGCCACCTCCATACGGCTTCGCAGGTGGGATGAAAGGGAGACCCGGATATCTCCCAATCCGCCGAGGTAAATAATGCGGCGGATCTTTTGTTTCTCGGCGGCCTTCCGGAAATTCATGGCGGCCTGAATGTCCGCGGCTTGAAATTCTTTTGGCCCGAGGTTCAAGGAGTGCAGTAGATAGTAAGCCGTGTCGATACCCTCCAGCGCCTTTTCCAAGGATCCGGAGTTCGCATCGAGAATATCCGCCACAGCGATCTCCGCACCAGGCCAGAGCTGGTAATATTCAGGAGAATCCCGACGGACCATGGCCCTCACCCGGTATCCCCTTGCCAACAACTCCGGGACCAATCGCCCTCCGATATATCCGGAAGCACCCGTCACGAGGATTTTTCCCAGAGTAGGGTCCAGGCTCGACGGTAGGCCGTCGCAAAAAAGATCTTCCTTATTGGGAAAATTGGAAGGACCTAAGGGCGTGTTAATCATTACGGATTACGATGGGCAGAAGATACTTTGCATTGGTGAGCCGCTTTAAAAGCAGCGCATACGGCTTGAACCGTTCTGTGAAGGTCTTTTTTGCTGTGGGCCACCGACAAAAAGTTCGCCTCAAACGCGGAAGGCGAAAAGTAAACCCCTTTCCCAAGCAGTGTGTGATAGAACTTCCGGAACGAAGCCGTGTCCTGAAGGCATGCCGCGGGATAATCGCGGACCTTCTGGTCCGTGAAGAAAACCGTGAACATGGATCCGATGCTATTGATGCACACCCTAACGCCCTGCGACTTCGCGGCGATTTGAATACCCTCACAAAGTGTGCGGGTCGCAGCGGCCAACCGATCATACGGCCGCAAATGCGCCAGACATTGCAAGGTAGTGATCCCCGCGGTCACAGCGACCGGGTTGCCGGAAAGTGTTCCCGCCTGATAGGCGCCTCCGAGCGGTGCCAGGACCTTCATGACTTCACGCGATCCTCCGAACGCTCCGAGCGGCAGGCCGCCCCCGATAATCTTTCCAAGGCAGGTCAGGTCCGGACGAATACCGAAATAATCCTGAACGCCCCCGTACCTGAGCCGGAACCCCGTGATCACTTCATCAAAGATCAACAAAGCGCCATGATCGTCGCAAAGTTTCCTGAGTCCTTCCAGAAAACCGGGCTCCGGCAACACGACGCCCATGTTTCCGGCCACAGGTTCGACAATGATCGCCGCAATTTCTCGGGCATGTTCCTGAAAAATGGCCTGCGTCTTTTTGAGATTGTTATAGGGTATAACCAACGTATGTTTTGAAAAATCAGCCGGCACTCCCAGACTGTCCGGGATCCCCAGCGTGCTTGCGCCGGACCCCGACTTTACCAGAAGATAATCCGCGCCCCCGTGGTAACAGCCCTCGAACTTGATGATCTTGTTCCTTCCCGTAGAAGCCCGTGCGACCCGGACAGCGCCCATGACCGCCTCGGTCCCGGAACTCGTGAGACGGACCTGCTCTATGGACGGGATCGCATCTACGATCAATTTCGCCAGTTCGGTCTCCAGATTCGTCGGCATTCCGTAGCTCGTCCCCTTCCGGATCGCCTGTCCGATCGCCCGGATCACCTCCTGATGCGCGTGCCCCAAGATCATAGCGCCCCAAGACAGGCAATAATCGATCATTTTACGTCCGTCTTCGGCATAGATCGTGACACCTTTGGCTTTCCGGACAAATATTGGAACGCCGCCGACGGACTTGAAGGACCTTACGGGACTATTTACACCGCCGGCAAGATATCGCTGAGCGGTTTCAAAAAGCTTGGCATGGTCCTGAAGTCCTGCGACTTTTTGCCGCGCCATGTGTTTTATTTTTGTTTGAGCCACTTTGCCACCTCTCCTGCGTAATAGGTAATGATCTTTTTTGCTCCGGCGCGCCGGATGGCCAAAAGCGTTTCGAACACTGTTCTCTTTTCATCAAAAACGTCTGCGCGCGATGCTTGCTTCAACATCCCGTATTCTCCGCTTACATGAAAGGCCGCGACCGGAACTTGTGCTTTCTGCTTGAGCCGAAAAATAATATCCAGATACGGCAGCGCGGGCTTCACCATTAGAATATCTGCTCCGTCCTTCTGGTCTTTCAAAGCCGACCGCATCACCCGTGCCACATCGGCGGGATCCATCTGATAGGCACTGCGATCGCCAAACTGTGGGACGGACCCAAGCGCGTCGCGGAACGGCCCGTAAAATGCGGACGCGTACTTGATGGCATAGGCCCAAACACCCGTCCTGGAAAATCCGGCACGATCAAGCGCCCCGCGGACGGCTTTAACCTGCCCCACCGTCATGGCAGAGGGTCCCACAAAGTCCGCACCGGCTTCAGCCTGTGAAACTGCGATCCGGCCGAGCGTCCGGAGCGTCCGCTTCCGGTCGATCTTTCGCCCGTGAAGGATCCCGCAATGTCCGTGGTCCGTAAATCCGCATAAACAGACATCGGTAATAATGATGATCTTTTTTCTGAATCGTTTGCGAAGCTCGCGCGTGGCGCTCTGGATCGCGGCCCCTTGATCATAAGCATCCGAACCCAGCGCATCTTTCTTTCTCGCGATCCCGAAAAGCAGAACCCCGCGAACTCCGTTCCGGACAAGCGCCGTAACGTTCCAAACGATCAGGTCAGCGGACAAGCGAAAGATCCCCGGCATGTTGGGGATCGGCTCTTTCCGGTTCTTTCCGGCAACGGCGAAATAAGGCTGGATGAGATCTTGGGGCTGGATCACCCATCGCTTAGCAGACATTTTTCAGGATCTCCGAATGAACTTTGAATTTTTTTAGTTGCGCTTGCGTCACTGGCCCGATAGCCCAAACCTTGATACGCGCCGGGATGTCCTGATGGATTTTCAAGAAATTCCTTATCGTGGACGGACTTGTAAAAACGATCTCATCGATCCGCCCCAGGTCCTGTTTCTTTATTTTGGGACAGATATTGCGGTAAACGGTCACGGGCTCCACAAGGGCCCCTCGCTTCCGCAATTCGTCCACCAACAGGTCCCTTGCCAGATCCGATCGCGGGATCAGAAAATGTTTCCCTTGGACCGGGAAATTGCCAAGGAGCTTCGCCATACTTTCGGCAGTTTCCTCTTCGGGCATACACGTGGCACCCAAACCGAAGCTCTTCAGCGCTTCTGCCGTGGTCTTTCCGATCGCGACGATCATTTTGGAGCGAAGCGCTTCAACGCTTTTCATTTTCATTTTGAGCCTGTCCAGAAAATAGAGGACTGCATGTCGCGACGTAAATAAAAAACCGTCATACTCATCGATCCGGAGGATCGCGGCATCCAGCGCCTTGAAACTCCTGGCCGGTTTTATCTCGATCATCGGAACATGGATGATCTTGCCCATGGACTCAAACCGCTTAGAACGGGTCCCTGTAACGAGAACCCTCTTCCGACCCGCTTGGCCCGCAACACAGACCGAAGTCTTCTTTCCGTCCAGTTTTCCGAAAAGAGCCTTAAGTTCTTCATCCCCCGCGCGGACGGCCACGGCCAAAGATCCTTGGAGCGGATGCGGCTTCAGAATATCAAAACCAATTCTCTCCGTAATCCGGCGCCCAAGTCCCAAACGGATCAACCCGGCTCCGGCGATCACGATGGCATTCAAGTCTTCCGAGAAAAGCTTATCCAATCGTTCGCCCATCGTGCCCCGAATATCGACAAGTTTCAGATCCGGACGGTACGCCCTGAGCTGGTTTTTTCTGCGCTCGCTGCTCGTTCCGACCTTCGCCCCTTCCGGAAGATCCCGCAACTTCAGATGATCTTTTGAGACCAGCACATCATAAGGATCCACCGATCGCGTGGTGGCCGCGATCACGATCCCTTCGGGGACCTGGCCCGCCAGGTCTTTGGCGCTATGGACGGCAAGGTCGATCTGGTTCGTTAGAAGTGCCTGATCGATCTCACGGGTAAAAAAGTCCGTCCCTTCCATTTCCGAGATTGGAGTTTTTTTGTCCCTATCACCCACCGTGTCCATGCTGACGATCTCAAATTCCACGCCAGGAGCAACCGTCTTGAGTAATTGAGCGATCTCACGGACCTGCGCCAAAGCAAGCGGACTGGTCCTTGTGCCAACGCGAAGGATCTTCTTCATCTTTAATCCTTATCCTTCGGACCAAGATCGAAAAGAGAGTGGAGGGCATGCAGGTAACGGGCCACCCCGCCGTTTTGCGAAGCCTCCTTGATCTTTGTAAGAGGTACATGAAGCAGTTTGGCACGGATCCGGTCCCGGAGCTCATCCTTGCGCTCGTTCGGAATGCCCGTTTTTTTCGCGAACTCCCTCAATTCATCCTCGAGAATCTTGTCCAAATGCCGCTCGAAGGACTCGATGGTGGGCCTCGCCTCAAGCTGCTGAAGCCAGCTTTGATAGCTCGTCAGGGCTTTCTCCACCATGATCTCGACTTTTTCGATCTCGCGACCACGGTGCTTCAGGTTCCTGTCCGCCACGCTTTTGAGGTCATCGATATTATAAAGATAGACGTCATCCAGCTGATGGACCGTAGGATCGACATTGCGCGGCACCGCGATATCGATCAGAAAAAGCGGCCGGTGACGCCGCTCGACCATGAGTTTTTTGACCTGTTCATATTTGACGATCGGATAGGGACAACTGGTCGCGGTGATAAAAATATCCACGGCCCGGATCTTTTCCTCCCACGTTTCGAACGGAACCCATTCGCTCCCGCATTCGGCGGTCAATTTTTCCGCGCGCTCCTGACTTTGACTGACCACGTAGCGAATCGTAGCGCCGGCGCTCTTGAGGTTCTTGACTGTCAACGCTGCCATCTCCCCGGTCCCGAGCACCATGACATTCTCGGAAGCAAGATGCCCGAAGATCTTTTCCGCAAGCTCGACCGCAACGGAAGGAATGCTCACCGCTCCTTCGTTGATAAGCGTCTCCGCTCTGGCTGCCTTTCCAAGTTTTAAGGCCTTTTCCATCAAACGGTAAAGGAGTGAGTGAAGACAACCCGCGGCATGAGCCGTCTGGAAAGCTTCACGAAGCTGACCCAGAATCTCATTTTCCCCGATCACAAGCGAATCCAGTCCCGCCGCAACGCGAAAGAGATGCCGGAGCGCTTCTTTACCCTGATGGCGATAAAGATAATGTTCAAAATCTCTAGGGTCCACGTCATGGATCTCTTTCATCATTGCGAAGTAGCGGTCTTCCGGGAGGTCTTCGGAATCCGTATGACCGTAGAATTCGACGCGATTACAGGTCGACAAGATCATGAATTCGGAAAATGGGTCTGTGGTTTTGGTATACGCAAGACCGTCCTGGAGTTTCCGTGAAGTAAAATGAAGCCTTTCACGCACTTCGACCGGACAATCCTTGTGGTTAATACCGATGACAAAAAATCCCATGTTGGGTCCGTTCTTTTAGAGAAAGTTATGTTTCCCAAACAGAAAAAACGTTTCGATGAAACCCGTCACAATGACGATGAAGGCGATAAGACTCAATACCGCTATTTCCTTACCGCGTACGGCCGCGACCCAATGACGGTAGAGGATCAAAAGATAACACCCCAGGACCAGAAATGTCACGATCGTCTTAGGATCCAAGAGGAGGAAGGACCCAAAAGCGTGTTTGGCCCAGGCAAGGCCCGTGGCTGTGGCGAAAAGGAGAAGCGGCGCGCCCCAGTTGAGCGGAAGACAGACCATCCTTTCGAGACGCTCCAGAGAGGGTAATTTGTGGTAGAAGTTGCCTATGTTCCTTTTTTTCAGTTCATGGCATCCGATCAAATAGAGAATACTCGCGATGAATGAGATGGCGAAATTCGCATACGCAAAGAAGGCGCTGACCACATGCAGCACAAAAGTGGGATTGAGAAGATAGGGATGGTCCCGGACCATGGCCTGAATGCCCCGGCCACGCCCGAAAGAAGCAAGCGATCCAGCCATGAGAACACAGAGGAGAAACGCCAGAAAAATGCTGAAAGATTCGGTGCGTATTTTTCCAAGCAAGACCAGGTAAACAAAAGCCAGGGCCCATGCGAAAAACGCGAGCGCGGCCGATATATTCACCACAGGAAGAAAATAACCCGACTGAAAACCCTGGCTCAGGAAATAGAGCGTCCCTAGAAGAAATCCCGCCTGCAACATGACAAAACCCGCGCGTCGCCCCCCTTTCCAGATCTCAGCAAAGGAAAGAACGTGGAGCAGAAAAGCAACGCCGTAACTCACACAACCGACACCCAGAATCACGAACGCCAGAGACATGAACAAGCCCTCAACGGAATAGATCTACTGTCATGGCCACACCTTGAAGATGTAAAGTTTAGCACTACGAATGAGCTGTGGGAATTATTTTGAGGAAGGGAGAAAGATCACTTTGTCCACACCCAGCGTGGTGGTCATGAAGGTCGTATTCGTAGTAAAGTACTGTCGCACCTGATTGCCGGGAGTGGTCACTAAGTTAATGGCCGGCATGCCAATGGAGGACTCCACCGAAAGGGTTGTGTCCTGTGCAATCTCCCACCGCTGGTCTCCGATGAAATGATAGCCTTTTTCCGTATAATCTCCCTTAATCCCGAAGGTATCCACAGATTCTTTGATCTCCTTCCAGGCGGGACAGATCTTTACTGTTGCAAAACCAGTCATGGATGCCCAATCCAGCATCGATTCCACCCCGCCCTTGTAATCATGGTCGTAGTAAACGCTTATATTAGGAAGATCCGGCATTGCAATGCCCTCCTCAATGCCGAAATGCCCAATCAAGAAAGAGATCGCGGCTAAGACTTGGGAAAAACCCTTTCCAGATACCGCCGCAGGTATCATAATATTTCCGGAATTATTTAAAATCGACATTCATGCAGTTGACATCTTTTTTTATTTACGAAGCTTATTTCGTTCTTCATACTGGAGGGGAGGGTTTTTATGTCAAAAATATTTGTCGCGATTGACCGCCATAGCCGCTGGATCCTGTTCGTCATCATACTTCTTTTCATACTCACGGGATTCGGCATGACCAAAAACATCATGGACCCGCGATTGGCGAAACAGCTCCACGGAAATATCCTGCCCATCCCCTTTTACGTCCTTCTCCTGCTCCATGTTTTCCACCCGCTTCCCGCCAACCTCGTGCGCTGGAAGGCCTTCAAAAGTGAGGCCGTAGCCGCCGTGTATGTCTACTTCCTTGCCGCGATCTTTTTGGGGCTTTTCCTATGGCTCCATTTCAGATGAACCCCGGTGATCCATCCCGACGGCTCCTGGCTGTCCTGCTCCTGATAGGTGTTTTGGGATCGGCCCTTTTTTTCATAGTCGCACGTGAAAAGGCCCGCGGAATGGAAGTGAAGGATGCCGCGACTTCACAGGAGGCGCTCTATTACAAATCCCTGCCCGGCAACATGGTGCAATGCTTCCTCTGTCCAAACCGGTGCGTGCTTTCCTCCGGAGAATGGGGCTTTTGCAAAGCGCGCAAAAATATCCGGGGGAAACTTTACTCGATGGTTTATGGAAAGATATCAACCGTACACGTCGATCCGATCGAGAAAAAACCTTTTTTCCACGTCCTGCCTGGAAGCAACGCCTTTTCCATCGCCACCACCGGATGCAACATGCGGTGCCTTTTCTGCCAGAATTGGGAGATCTCTCAGACCTTCCCGAAAGATCTTGAAACGCAACCTGCGACTCCGGAACAAGTCGTCGCGAACGCCAAAGCAAGCGGCGCAGAGATCATCGCCTTCACCTACAATGAGCCCGTTATTTCTTATGAATACACGCTGGATATCGCAAAACTCGCCAAAAGCCATGGACTCAAAACCGTGATCGTTTCAAACGGTTATATTGAGAAGGAACCGCTCCGCGAACTTTTAAAATACGTGGATGCCTACAAAGTTGACCTTAAAGCATTTAATGAAAAATTCTATAAAAAATTCACGGGCGGATATTTAGAACCCATCCTCGAAACCTTAAAGACGATCAAACAAAGCGGCGTGTGGCTTGAGATCGTGACGCTGCTTGTCCCTGGCGAGAATGACAGCGATGCAGATCTTCACGCGATGACCCGGTGGATCAAGAAAAACTTGGGCGACAGTGTGCCGCTCCATTTCAGCCGCTATTTTCCGCAGTACAAATTGAAAAACCTTCCGCCTACGTCACCCGAAACCATTGTCCGCGCGCGCCAGATCGCCATGGAAGAAGGCCTCAAATATGTTTATACCGGGAATATCGCTTATCCGGAAGGCGAAGCTACTTATTGTCCGGGCTCAAAAGAAAAAGCCATTGCGCGACAAGGTTATTTTATCATCGCTAATCATTTAAAAAATGGCGCCTGCCTTGACGGAGAAAAGATCCCCGGGATTTGGAGTTGATCTCCCGTCCAAGATCGAATCGAATGTCGCTTTTTAAAGAGACGGCATTCGTTTTTATGAACAACAGCCGGAACTTTATCGGAGCGTTTTCTCTTCAGATGTTACTTGGAAGGGTCCTGCAAAGGCGGGAGATTTTTAAGAGATCCCGCGTTCGCCGAAATCAAATGCGGCATGCCGTAGATGTTGAATTCATACGTTTTCCCGAAAATTTGTTGCCGAGTCTCCGCCACGGACCCTAACATCCCCAAGCCCACCAGTAAAAGAAGCCCGACCACCCCTAGCGTCATGGAGATCGGCCGTTTTAAAGGATTTCGCTCCTTCCCTCTGTCCAGAAAAGGTAAAAGGACCAGCAGCAACGGCCCGAGGGAAGTGACAAAAATGCCTATCAGTTTGGGGAAATATTTGATCACTTGGCACATTGGCATAAAATACCACTCGGGCTTGATTGCAAAGGGCGTTTGAAGCGGATCCGCCCAACGCTTTACATCAGACATAGACCGATGCCCACAAAGAGAGTCGGTGCGGTAGAAAAGATCGGCCAGAAACGTCAGAGCCTTCCCGAATGTTACGTGCGTTGCTCGATCGGGATGTAGGCTGACTTGGCGGGACCCGTATAGATCTGGCGGGGACGGCCGATGCGTTGGGGTTTCGTTTCGCGCATTTCTTTCCAGTGTGCGATCCAACCCGGAACCCGGCCGATGGCGAACATCACAGGAAACATGGTCGTGGGGATCCCCAGGAAGTTATAGATCAAGCCGCTGTAAAAGTCGACATTGGGATAAAGCTTGCGGCTGATAAAAAAGTCCTCTTTGAGCGCCCTCTCCTCCATCCTTAGGGCGATCTCAAGAAACTCCTCTTTGCCGCGGAATTTGCTTTTCCCATGGACCAACCGATGAAAGGCTTCTTTTAAAACCTTGGCACGCGGGTCATAGGTCTTGTAAACGCGGTGCCCAAAACCGGACAAACGCTTCGTGGAACCCGGTTTCATCGCTTCATTGATGTAGTGATCGATCTTCTCGCCAGAGATACGAATATCCTCCAGCATTTCCATGACCTCCTGATTAGCGCCACCATGCAAGGGACCCCAGAGTGCGCAAATACCGGCCGCAACCGAAGCGAACAAGTTCGTCCGGGCGCTCCCGACCAACCGTACGGTCGATGTGCTGCAATTCTGTTCGTGATCGGCATGAAGGATCAGGACCAGCTCAAGGGCCCGGGTCATATCGGGATCGGGGACATAGTCTTCCCCCGGATATGAGAACATCATGTGCAAAAAGTTCTGGCAATATTTTAGTTTTTGACGGGGGTAAATAAACGGTTCCCCCACGGATTTCCGGTAGGAATAAGCCGCGATCGTCCTGGCCTTGGAGATCAGCTGGAATGCTGTAGAAGTGATCTCCATTTCATCCTTTTTAGGGTCGAGGGAATACGGATAATACCCGGACAGGGCCGATACGACCGAGCACAAAATGGCCATCGGATGCGTTGCGCTCGGAAAAGCGCCGAAAAAATGCTTGATGTCTTCATGCAGCGGTGCGTTTTCGGTCAAACCGTTGGAAAAAGCGGTAAGCTCTTTACTCGTCGGAAGCTTTCCAAAAATCAGCAGATAAGCTGTTTCAATAAAGGAAGATTTTTCCGCGAGCTCCTCAATGGGAATACCGCGATACCGCAAGATCCCTTTATCGCCGTCAATGAAAGTGATGCCGCTCGTGCAGGATCCTGTGTTCATGTAACCGGGGTCCACGGTGATATGCTCCGTCGTTTCGCGCAACGTTGAGACATCGATCCCGCGTTCGTTCTCGGTCCCCTCATAAATGGGGAGCTCGAGGCGTTTGTCCCCGATCTTCAGTTCCGCTTTTCCCACGTTTTCATAACGACTCATTTTCCGTTCCTCGCTGTGAATTCAGATTTTTATATGGCCATAAAATCAGCTGATTTGAACTATTAAAATTCCGATCTACCGAAAACTTAAAGATACCGGCATCCCTTTACCAGGCGTTTTTTACAACTTCCTTACCCTCTTTTCTATAAAAAACCCGCATGGCCAGGCGATCTTCTTTGTTTCAACTTGTGGCTCCGACATTTGAGAAAATCATCGTTAGTAGAAACTGAGCTTAAAAATAAAATTTTTTATAAAAAACCTGAAAGTGTCAAAGAACTTGCAATATCCACATTCTAAGATTTTGGATTATATCATGAGCTTTGGTTGAGTCGAGAGAATTTGCCTCATTCCCCCATGCAAAAAATGGTTAATAATACGGCGTCCTATTTGATGATATCCGACTCAAGCCATTCGTACTGCCCGCTCAAAACTTTTTTTGCAACGGCTTTTTTGAGACCGTCCTGGTTGTAACAGACCTCATGGAATCGACGGGCGATCCTTGTCCGGGTCGTGCGACAGAAAAGATCGGCAAGAAGCGTTAGATCCTCCCTGGCAGTTCCGTCTTTGATCTTGCTCGCCGCGTAGGAACAGACCACGGAGATGGCAAAAAGATCACACCCGATTTCCACGAACCGGGCAGCCAGGCTTTCTTTTTTCGCCATCGCCTGCTGGTAGATCATCATGCTGTGAAACATGCTGCGTGCAAGGCGCTGGGTCATGCGTTTTGCATAAAGGAGATGCGGTTTCAACTTGGACGGGATCCCTTCCGAGTTGCCGAATCCGAAGACAGGCAGCCAAAGCCCCGGATACCAAAACGCGTAAGAGATACTCATTTCAAAAACAGCTTTTAATTTCGCAAAGAGTCCGGCCTTGGGGTTGAAAAGCGGGAGCATGCGCTTGAGATGGATGTCCAGGGCTTCGCGCGTGATAAAAAGATTCATGATCTCGCTTGTCCCTTCGATGATCGTGTTGATCCTGGAGTCACGAACCAGGCGCTCGATGGGATAAGCCGTTTCACCCTCTCCTCTTTCTCTTAACGATTTCGAGGTCTCATATCCGCGGCCGCCGCGGACCTGCAGAGCTTCGTTTGTGACATGCCAGCACATTTCAGTACAGAATTTTTTTGCGACCGCGGCCTCGAGCCGGATATCCGCATGAGTCCGCATGGCTGTGTGGGTCACATACCAAGTCATGGCCTCCATGGCCAGAACGGAAGCGGACATGCTTGCGAGCTTATCAGCGATCGCCTCGTGTTCACCGATCGGAGAGCCCCACTGCACGCGTTTCGCGGCCCAGATCCTGGAAACACGCAGCGCGTATTTGCAGGCTCCGGTGACCGCCGCAGGCATCGTCAGGCGGCCCGTGTTAAGCGTGGTAAGGGCAAGCTTCAGGCCTTCCCCTTCGCCTGCGACGATGTTCTCGCGCGGGACCTTCACATTCGTGAATTTGAGAAGCCCGATCTTCGCACCGCGGATGCCCATGAACTCGCAGCGGTGCTTGACCTCAAAACCCGGGGTGTTCGTTTCCACAATGAACGCTGTGATCTGCTTTTTTTCCTTTCCGTGAACCATTTTGGGCGGTGTCAGCGCCATGACTATCAGGATGTCCGCGATCACGCCGTTCGTGCACCACAGCTTCTCGCCGTTCAGCAGAAAATACTTTCCGCCTTCGACCGGTGTGGCCGTGGTGGTCATTTTGCTCGGATCGCTGCCGGCACCCGGCTCCGTAAGCGCAAATCCAGAGATTACATCCTTGCGGAAGCGGGGCAGGAATTTTTTCTTCTGCTCTTCAGTGCCGAAATCAAGCAGCGGTTGGGGAACGCCGATGCTTTGATGCGCGGAAAGAAGGACCGCGGTGGAACTACAGTAACTGGAAATCAGGTGCATCACCCTCCCATAGTTCACCTTGCTTAGCCCCAAGCCACCGTAGCTTTCGGGGATCTTGAGAGCGAAGGCACCTATTTCAAAAAGCTTCCGGACCACCTCGGCCGGGATCTCCCCTGTCAGGTCGACTTGTTCCGGATCGAGTTTTTCACACAGAAGCTTTTCGATCGCAGCCAGATACTCATCACCTTTTTTCTTATCCTCAGGGGTCTGTTCCGGAAAGGGATAGACCAAGTTCCACAGGAATTTACCTTCGTAAAGCCCGCGTAAAAAACTGCCGCTCTTCCATTCTGTTTGCCGGGACGCTTCAGCAATTTCAAGCGAGGCCCGTTCTTCTTTTCCGACTTTTTTCCCGAACATGTCCATGGCAATCCTCCTAGGGGATCAAGTTTATGATGGGTAGAATGTTTGCCCGTTCGAGGCCAAGCGCGCGAGGAGCGGAGCGACCGCGAACCGTCCACGATCCACCGATGCCGCCAAGCGACCCAGATCTTCCGCGATATTCTTCAGGCCCGTGTCATCGGCGTAGCGGAGCAGTCCCGCACGGAACGGAGGGAACCCCGTCCCCATGATCATGCCGATATCCACAACCCCCGCCTCAGTGGCCACCTTTTCTTCCAAGCACCGGCTCGCTTCATTGATCATGATGTAGATCAGCCGCTTCAGGATCTCTTCGTCTGAGATGTCCCTTGCCGGCTTCGGCAGGTCCAAGCCTGCGTTGGGCGTCATCTTCTTGCCCTTGTACCGGTACAAGCCGAGTGATATCTTTTTTCCATGAAAGCCTTTGCTTTTTAACCGCTCGAGGATCGGCGCTACTTTCATGCGCGTGCCGTAAGCCACTTCCAGGATATGGGCGACCTTGAATCCGATGTCGATCCCGATATGGTCGAGAAGTTCCCCGGGGCCCATGGGCATTCCGAACCGCTTGGCGACAGAATCGATTTGTTGCGGGCTCACGCCTTCTTCCATTAAGTATCCCGCTTCGTTGAGGTACGGAACCAGGATCCGGTTGACGAGAAAACCGCGCACATCTTTCACGATGATCACCGTTTTCCCGAGTTCTCGCGCGAATTGGACGGTCCGTTCGATCGTTTCCTGGTTTGTCACGTCGGCCGGGATCACTTCGACAAGCGGCATGCGGTTGACGGGATTAAAAAAATGAAGCCCGATGACCCGTTCGGGATGCGACGTTACCTTGGCTATTTCATTGATAGAGAGGGACGAAGTGTTGGAGGCCAGGATCGTTCCCGATCCGGTGATCTCGCCCAGTTCGCGGAAAACCTTTTGCTTGATACCGAGGTCCTCAACCACGGCTTCGATGATGAACCCGCAGCGGCGCATGCCTTCCTGAGTCAGTCCCGCGGAGATCAGACACATTTTCCGGTCACGCTCAAAGGGTTTCATTCTTTTTTTGCGCACCGATTCGGAGTAGAGCCGGTAAGCTTCCCTCAAAGCACCGCCTAGCGCGTCGGTATTGATATCTTTAACGCGAACGGGAATGTTCCGGTTACTTAAAAGCTGGGCGACCCCTCCTCCCATAACACCGGCTCCTATCACCCCGGCCTGCAGGACCGGCTCGGGACGGAGTTTCAGGTCCGTCCACGGAAATTTCTTGTACCGCTCGTTGAGGAAATAAAGCCGGATCAGGCACTTCGAAACCTCCGTGCCTGCAAGGTCCGCAAATCCTTCGCTTTCAATCCGGGAACCTTGATCCACAGAAAGCCTATAGGATTTCCGGACCACTTCGATCACTTTGAGTGGGGCGGGATAAAAGCCGCGCGTTTGCTTGAGTGCGTTTTTCTTCGCAGTGTGGTAAACCAGCATGCGACCCAGCGGGGTTTTTTCAAAGAACCACGGCAGAGGCTGCCTCACGACCTTTTCTTGCCCCGAAATGAGGGCCTTTGCGAATTCGATCGCCTGAAAGAGCAGGGTTTTTTCAGGGAAAAGCCGGTCGACAAGGCCGGACTTCAATGCCTCTTTTGCCCCGACCACCTTGCCCGCCAGGATCAGCGGCAGCGCTTTGACGATCCCGATAAGTTTCGGAAGCCTGAGTGTGCCCCCGAATCCCGGCAGGATCCCGAGCTGAACTTCGGGTAGTCCGATCTTGACCCCGTCCGAAAAACTTGCGACACGGTACTTGCACGCCAACGCAAGTTCGAATCCCCCGCCGAGGCAAGCGCCGTTGATCACCGCGATCGTCGGGACTTTGATATCCGTGATCATCCGGAGAATGGCTTTTCCGCCCTCGGTCTTTTCGATCATCTGCTCCCGGTCCGTCAGCCCCTCGATCTCGTGAATGTCGGCCCCGGCAATAAAGATCTTTGGCTTCGCGCTCGTCACGAGCACGGCGAAAAGGTCCGTCCGTTTTTGAACGGCGCACAAGACCTCTTGCAGTTGCAGCATGGTGACCGTATCCAGCAGATTGACCTCTTTTTCCGGATGATCGAATTCGATCCGTGCGATGCCGTCTTCTTCTTTCAGATGAATGCGTGTTGTCATGGTTATCTTTCCAGGATAAGGGCCGCGCCCTGACCGCCCCCGACACAGGCTGAAACAAGCCCTCTTCGCAGCGACCGCCGCTTCATTTCCTTCAGACAGGTGAGTACAAGGCGCGCACCGCTGGTCCCTACCGGATGTCCGAGAGCGATCGCGCCTCCGTTCACGTTCAAGATTTCCAGGGGGATCTCGCCTAACGGCATTCCGGATGAAAAATGTTTCTTGCAGAATTCTTCGGATGCGAGCCCGCGCAGGCAGGCCAGAACCTGGACCGCAAAAGCTTCGTTAATCTCAAAAAGATCGATGTCTTTCAGAGACATTTTGTTCCGCTTCAGGATCTTTTCGATCGCGATCGCCGGGCCGAGTCCCATGCGCGCGGGTTCAAGCCCCACATAAAGATAGTCCCGCAAGTAACCCAGGACTTCATAGCCCATCTGTTTTGCTTTTTCTTCCGGCATGATGAGAAGCGCGCAGGCGCCGTCCGTGATCTGCGACGCATTCCCGGCCGTGACCGTCCCCGTATGCTTCTCAAAGATCGGTTTGAGCTTTTGAAGCGCTTCGTAGGTCTGATTCTTGCGGATCCCATTATCATCCCGGACGCACATCTTGTAATCGGGAGGAACGAGAACATCCATGGTTTCCTCGCGAAGCTTCTCCTTGGAGATCTCGGCGCGCCGGTGGCTTTCCAAAGCGAAACGGTCCTGTTCCGCACGCGAGATCCCGAAATCCTTGGCAAGAAGCTCGGCCGTTTGTCCCATATTTAGTCCACAGGTCGAGTCACTCAGGCCGAGTACCAGGGACGGCGTCGGGGCGAAATGGTGCGCCCGCATTTTTGTGAAGATCTTCAGTTTTTGGAGGAAGGTCCTGGCTTTGGAGAGCTTCAGGAAAAGCGCCGCAGTCTCTTTTTTGAAAAGCATCGGCATATTGGACATAGATTCCGTACCGCCCGCGATCACGATCTCATCCACTCCGCACTGGATCTTTTCAGCCGCGCTCGTGACCGCCTCGAACCCCGAAGCGCAGTTACGCCCCACGGTGTAGGCTCTTTTCTCCTGCGGGATCCCGGCAAGAAGGCTGATCACGCGCGCCACGTTTGCGGCTTCCGCGGGCTGACCCACGCACCCCATCACCACTTCATCGATCAGACGGCTGTCAAGCTCGGTCCGCTGAAGAAGTTCAGTCACGCACAAAGTGCCGAGTTGATGGGCCGGGATATTGTCAAAGGATTCCCAGGCTTTGATAAACGGCGTCCGGACGCCGTTGACGATCGCGATCCTCTTCATCGATCCCCCCTTTTTACCGTTTAGACTTGCGGACGACGGTCCACGATCTTCTTGGCCTTGACGGCCGATTCCAGTTCCAACCGTTTCTTCATTTCTTCGGCTGTAACGAATACGATGCGATTGAAGGTCATCTCGCAGGATGTCGACACCCTATCGTTCAAGAGCTTCCCGAACCGGGCCTCGTCCACCGAGCCGTGCACGCTCAGATAAACGTTCAGCTCATCCACTTCGTAAGGGTCATTATCCTTTTTTGAGATCTCGATCTGCCACTGGTCGATTATTTTTTCATCGTCCAGCAAGTACTCCAGATGGTTCAGGTTCACGAGAGTCCCCTTGATCTTCGAAAGCTGGAGATTTTTCATGTTGAAGGCGCGGGAAATATCGCTCGAAAGGCGCGGAAGATTACATCCGCAGTGGGGACACGGCGCGTAAGTGATCCCGCTCTTGACCAGATCCCCGGTCCGGTAACGCAAGACACAGGATCCCCGGCCGGAGATCGAAGTGTAGACGATCTCGCCGTCCTCCCCCTCCCCAAGCACCTGTCCGCTTACGGGATCAATGATCTCGAAAACCTCCTGGTCCGGATAAATATGGTATCCGCTTGACGATCCGTTCCGGGCTGGACATTCGGTCCAGGCTCCGCGCGCTTCGGTGAATCCGTAAGTGCCGAACACGCTGGCCTCCGGCGAGTTCATGGAACTCATCAGCTCTCTCAACTTCACCTTGAATCCCGGAGGCACCCGGGAAGCGCCCAACGCGATGTTTTTCACGAAGTTCAGATCACAGCCTTTTTCCTTGGCCGCTTTCAGGATGTGATAAACAAAATCCGTGGTCCCGATAATAAAGCTCGGTTTGATCTTCATGAGGGTCTGAAGGGTCAGATCGGTCCCGAACACTTTGCCGCCCCCGGTACTGAAGATGAAAGTACCGCTCGCGAACCCGGTAAAGACCGTCTGCCAGAAAGCCAGATGCGGGGCATAAGGGAAGAGATTCAGTGCGCGGTCTTTCGCTTTGAAATCAAGAATGGCCGCCAGGCGTTTTCCGTAAAGCTTGAGCCTCTCGAGATCGTAGGCCGTGTAAAAAAACGAGACGGGGGTCTTGGTCGTGCCGGTAGTGGCCGTAAGGAATATGGGGTTGTACTCTTCTTCCAGGGCCTTCTGGACGCATTCCGGCCCGTACACCGTCTTTTTCCATGCTAACCCGACGAGTTCCGCGGCAGAAGCAAACTTCCGGATCGAGGCTTCATTGGGTTGAAGGACAAAATCAAGCGGATCATTTGCAAGAGCGCTGATCAGGTCCTCTTTGGAGGTGAATGGAATACTCTGGAGGTCTTCCGTCCTTTTGATCTTCCTGGGGTCGATGCGGTGCTGATCAAAGAGTTTCCGGTAATGAGGGCTAAAGGGATAAAGTTTCCGGTTAATGAACGAGGTGAGTGTCCGGTCCTGAATCTCTTTTATTTTTTTTTTCGGGTAATGAAAGATCTTTTCGTCTCTCACGAAATGCGTCTCCTTTGGTTTTGCTCCGGGTTACCGCCCGATCTTTGTGGGGCGGCCCTTGGGATCGACCGCCACCATGACCAGGTCCGCCGAACCGATCCGGACAGCCTTTCCTGTCCTAAGATCTTCAGATTCGATTGCAATCTTGAGCTTCACGGAAGTGCGGCCGATCGAACCGATATGCGCGCGAAGCGTCAGCAAGCTCCCGACCTTGACCGGACGGTCAAAGGATGCGCGATTGACGGCGGCAAGAACGACGTTTTTTCCGGTCAGTCGTGTCGCAGCCACGAACGCGACTTCATCGATGAATCCGAGTATCACGGCGCCGTGAATGCTGCCGTAGTGGTTGGTATGCAGGGGAAGCATCACATGAGACAGGACAGTTTCGGTTCCGGAGCACAGAGTTCTGTTCTTTGAAGCCATGGCAGAGGTCCTTTCTTTCGCTTTGCAAACTTTGAGGTTCAAGCACCTGCATGAAGTGCCTGCCTATGTAACGGCATTTTTCCTTCTAATTTGAGCGTACGGCTCCCCCCTCATCCAGTAAAAGAAAATGAAAGTCAGGATAGATCGAAAAATGCGAAGATATAGGGGGCCTAAAAATGGCCGGAAAAGTACAAACCCCCGAACGCCTTGGGGGTTTGTATCTCTGTCCGGTAGAGATAGACAAGAGAAATGCGGTGCGGTAGCGGGTTATCATTAAACCCGCACAGCACCGTATTTGTTCATAAAGAACAAATGAGCCCGGATGGATTCGAACCATCGACACCCGCCTTAAAAGGGCGGTGCTCTACCAACTGAGCTACGGGCCCGTGAAAATCAAAATCAGGGATTTGTTAAAATCTCTCGTTTTTCGAGTCCCTAGTCCCGAGGAACGAGTCCCTTTTTGCGGCTTTAGATGGAATGTATTTCCGCTTCTTTGTGCTTCAGGGCTTCATCGACTTGGGTGATGAACTGGTCCGTGAATTTCTGGACCTCTTTTTGCGACGCATGCGACATGTCCTCGGGGATCGTCTTGGCTTTTTCGAGCTTCTTCACCTGCTCGATCGCCTCGTGACGTGCATTGCGGATCGAGATACGGCCTTCTTCAGCGACTTTGCGAATGACCTTGGTTAGCTCATTGCGCCGCTCTTCCGTGAGCGCCGGGATCTGGATGCGGAGGACCTTCCCGTCGTTGGCGGGCGTAAGGCCGAGATCGGATTTCAAGATCGCTTTTTCGATCTCCGCCACGGCCGTCACGTCCCACGGTTGGATCTGGATGGTCCTGGCGTCCGGCGTGGAGATCGTCCCGAGGCTTTTGATCGGCGTGGGCGTGTTGTAATAGTTGACCTGAATACCTTCGACTAAAGCGATGGACGCGCGGCCGGTGCGGATATTCTGGAATTCTTTTTTGGTGGATTCCACGCTCTTGGTCATTCTTCTTTTTGTCTCTTCAGCGAGCTTTTTTACATCTGTAATATTATTCATAAGATCTCCTTTTAAATGAGCGTATCCTCTACGGAGTGAACGCGACTTCCGGCCTCATTCAAGAAACCAAAGTCCCGATCTTCTCTCCCATAACCACGCGACGGATATTGCCGGGCTGGTTCAAGTTAAACACCACGATCGGCAGATTGTTCTCCATACATAGCGAGGTCGCCGTTGTGTCCATCACACGAAGCTGTTTTTTGATGACGTTGAGGTAGCTGAGGGTCGTGAACTTTTTGGCGTCTTTGTGTTCCATCGGGTCCTTGTCGTAAACCCCGTCCACTTTGGTCGCCTTCAAAATAACTTCGGCGTTCATTTCGACGGCGCGAAGTGCGGCGGCCGTATCGGTCGTAAAATAGGGGTTCCCGGTACCGGCAGCAAAGATCACCACACGGCCTTTTTCAAGATGGCGTATGGCCCGGCGACGAATATAAGGCTCGCAGAGAGCTTTGATCTCAAGCGCGGATTGGACACGCGTTTGGACCCCGACCTTCTCAAGCGCGTCGGACATCACAAGCCCGTTCATGACCGTAGCGAGCATTCCGATGTAATCCGCCGTGGCCCGGTCGATCCCGTTCTTTTCGCCTTCGACGCCCCGGAAAAAATTCCCGCCGCCGATAATACAGACAATGCCGACACCCAACTCACGGACTTTTTTGATCTGCTGGGCGATAGAGGCGACGGTCTTGGGATCGATCCCGAAACCGCGTTCGCCTTCGAGGGCTTCTCCGGAGAGCTTGAGTACGATGCGTTTATAGATGGGTTTTTTCATGTTTTTCAGTGATAAGTGATAAGCGTTAAGCGGTATTTTTTCTTATCTCTTACACCTTACCGCTTACCGCTGATTTAATTGCCGCCGACTTCAAAGCGCACGAAACGACGGATGATGATATTTTCACCGATCTTCGCGATAAATTCCGTCAAAATATCCTGCACGGTCCGGCTGTCATCCTTGACGAATCTTTGATTGAGAAGGCAGATATCCTCATATCGCTTCGTGAGCTTGCCTTCGATGATCTTGTTACGGACCTGTTCCGGCTTGTCCTTGACCTGTTCGAAAAAGATCGCTTTTTCTTTTTCGAGGTCCGCCGCCGGGATGTTCTCCGGGCCCACATACAGAGGGTGCGCCGCCGCGATCTGCATCGCGATATCGCGCGTGAAGGATTGAAAGGTCTCGTTCTTGGCCACAAAGTCGGTCTCGCAATTGATTTCCAAAAGCACGCCCAACTTGCCGCCGGCGTGGATATAGGAAATGATCTGGCCTTCGCGGGCCTCCCGGGTGGACTTTTTCTTGGCGATATCAAGACCCTTTTTACGGATCACGTCCTGGGCGCCCTTTAAGTCCCCGCCCGCTTCCACAAGAGCGTTCTTGCAATCCATCATCCCCGCCCCGGTCAATTCCCGGAGTTTCGTCAGATCTGAGCTGTTAAATTTTGCTTCTCTGGTCGTCATGATATCTGTCCTTATATTTTTGAAGTCACTCATGCTTATGAGAAAACGCCCGAGGATCCATGTCCGCTTGGCGAATACGAAAACCGCCTACGCCAAGGCTAAAGCTCGCCTTCTTTTTTCTTGGCGGTCTTCTTGGCTTTTGGTTTTACTTCGTCCGTCGCCACCACGCCGGCCAAGATCTTCGGATCCAGCTTCTCTTCGATGACATCTTCATCGATCACCGTCTCTGCCTCCACGGCTTCTTCCGCGGCCTCTTCCGCGGCGAGTTCTGCTTGGAGCGCATCCGCTTTATCCTGAGCGATCTTCTGGAATTCCTTGCGACCTTCCGCAACTGCACCTGAAACCGCTTCGCAGAAAAGCTTGATCGCCTTGATCGCGTCATCATTGCCGGGCAGGGGATATTCGATATTGTCCGGGTTGCCATTCGTGTCCAGCACGGCCACAACGGGGATCCCGAGTCTTGTCGCTTCCGCGATCGAGATCTTTTCCAGTTCCGCGTCGATCACAAAAACGGCCCCGGGGACCTTCCGCATCTCGCGGATCCCCGAAAGATTCTTGATGAGCTTTTCGCGTTCCTTCTTGAGAGAGCCGGTTTCTTTTTTCGTGATGAACTGAAAGCTGCCGTCCTGCTCCATCTTGTCGATCGCATCGAGTTTTTTGATGGACTTGCGGATCGTCTCAAAATTGGTGAGCATCCCGCCGAGCCATCGCTGGTTCACGTACGGCATCCCGCACGCCACCGCGGCGTCTTTGAGAGGGATCTGCGCCTGTTTCTTGGTGCCGACAAAGAGGACATCTTTGCCTTCCGCGGCAACCTGCTTGAGGAACAGAAGGGCTTTCTCGAGGCAACCGAGGGTCAGCTCAAGATTGATGATATAAATACCATTGCGTTCCCCGAAGATGTACTTTTTCATCTTGGGGTTCCAACGCGCTGTTTGATGTCCGAAATGGACACCGGCTTCAAGTAACTGCTTGATAGTGATAGGGGACAAAACTTCCTCCATGGGTGTTGAAACGAAACATGACGAAATAATCGCACTTGAGCCCCGGAAAATTCCAGAGGGGTCAGTATTGTCACCCTCCCTTTCCCTTCGGCTCGGAGGGTTCGTCATTTTCCAACCTGCGGACAAAAAAACGAAGACCTGACGTCGCCCGAAAGCGCTCCAAGTACTGATGGTCTTTAAAGTTGGCGCGTTATTATACAGAAAACGGCTTTAGCGACAAGGCTTTTTTTGAAAGAGACCTTTGTTAGACAAGGAACCGGACGATGCTCGTCTCTTGGGACTAAGGACTCGCTTGCCTCCTGGGTTGTTCGAGTCCCGAGGTGCGAGGAATGAGTCCCTGGCGCGGGCTATTTCGACGGTCGTGTCAGATTTTCGGGAGAGAGGATACAGGCAAGTTCTTTTTCACTTAAAAGTCCTTTGGAGAGAACGACTTGCCGCAGGGTCTGCTTCTTCTTGAGGGCCTCCTTGACGCACTCCGCGGCCTTGGAATAGCCGATGTAAGGATTCAAAGCCGCCGCGATCCCAAAGCTATTTTCCGCGTACTGCCGGCATTTTTCACGATCCGCCCGGATTCCTTCAACGCAACGTGTTTTCAGGATCTTGAGGGTATTCTTAAGGATCTCGAAGGACTGCAGAAGATTATGGATGATCACAGGGCGCATGACGTTCAGTTCACATTCCCCGCTCGCCGCAGCGAACGCGATCGCCGTGTCGTTCCCGATCACCTGAAAACCTACCTGGGCAGCCACCTCCGGGATCACGGGATTCACTTTACCGGGCATGATCGATGACCCGGGTTGAAGCGCCGGCAAACGGATCTCACCCAACCCCGTATTCGGACCTGAGCTCAGAAGACGGAGATCGTTGGCGATCTGAATCATCGAAAGAGAATAATCCCGGAGCGCACCGGACACCGCTGCGAAATCCGCGTCATTTTGCATTATCGCAAATAAGTTCCGCGCGCACTTGACCGGAAACCCCGTCAGTTTTTTCAGGTTCCGGACGACCGTTTTTGTGTACCGGAGCGACGTATTGAGTCCCGTCCCGACCGCCGAACCGCCGATCCCAAGTTCCAAAAGTCCCCGGGTCAAAAGTTCCAGGCGCTGTCTTCCCTTTTGCAGTTGAACGGCCCAACCCGAGAATTCCTGGCCCAACGTGACGGGCGCGGCGTCCTGGAGATGCGTGCGCCCGGACTTAACGATCTTGTGAAATTCCCGGGCTTTCTTCAAGAAAGATTTCTCAAGCGCCTGCGAAACAAGGCGGAATTCCCCCGAGAGCTTCAGCGTTGCCAGACGGAGTGCCGTGGGGATCACATCATTGGTGGATTGACCCATGTTCACGTGATCATGAGAATGAAGATGGGCGTGATCGCCTTTTTCCCGGCCCAGGATCTCAAGTGCTCGGTTCGTGATGACTTCATTTGCGTTCATATGGATCGAGACCCCGGCTCCGGACTGCAACGCGTCGGTCACGAATTCGCCGTTATGAATTCCCGCCATGACTTCATTGCAGGCTTTGACAATGGCCCCTGCGCGCCGGCTATCCAAGCGTCCAAGCGAACGATTCGAAAGAGCGCACGCCTTTTTAATCACAGCGAGCGCCCAAATAAAATCAGGATGGAACCCAAGACCCGAGACCGGAAAATTCTCAACTGCGCGCACCGTTTCAATGCCGTAATAAGCCGCCGCGGGAACAGGTTTTGTCCCGAGGGAATCTTTCTCGATACGCGTCTTCTGATTTTTCATGCTAAAGCTCCTGTCGTAACACCCGATTGTCATTAATTTTTCTATTTGGAAATCAGTGCTGTCCTGGTTTTTAATTATGTTTCACTTTGAAACCAGGACGTTTTGGCCGTCGTAATGCTGACTGATCGCGATAGTGACCGCGTCAGGCGTGCAAAGCACCGCTTTGATATTGGAAACCTTGGCAAGCGCTGCGATCTCAGCATTCGGCAATGCCGCGCGCGGGTCGCTCGTCCCGATCACCAGGATATCTTCCTGTATTTCGATCGGAACAAATCTGTATTTGACCGCCACGCTTTTTGGAACTCGCTCGATCGCGCGGGGATCGATGAACACGTGCGACAGGTCCACAAAGGGCATCGCGTGTCTTTCCGCCAGCGCTTTAAAAAACAGGAATTTCGGAATGTATTGTTTCCGGGTCAGCACTTCCCCCACGAACTCATGGGTCCGTTTCTGTTCGTTCAAAGCGTCTTCGAGCTGTTCCCAATTGATCAGCTTTTTCCGGATCAATATCTCTCCGATGTGCCATTGTTCCATAAGAAATGCCTATTTTACGGGATCATTCCGTACGCGCAAGATGAAGATTGGTAAAGATCTGACGGGTCGCAAGCGATTGGTTCAAGGTGTAAAAATGAAGCCCGGGTGCGCCGCTGCCGAGGAGTTCCTCGCATTGGCGCGTGGCATATTCGATCCCGAATTTCGTGATCGAGGCCTGATCTTCCCCGAACCGTGTGATCGCTTCATGGATCGTCCCGGGGATCTCCGCTCCGCACATCTGCGAAAATTTCTCGATCTGGGGACCGTGCGTGACCGGCATGATCCCCGGAACGATCGGGACCTTGATGCCGATCTTGCGAGCGCGATCCACAAAATCAAAATAGTGACGGTTATCAAAAAAAAGCTGCGTCACTACCGCGTCCGCGCCCTCATCGACTTTCCGCTTGAGGTGTTCGAGATCTTTCTGTTTATCTTTGCACTCCGGATGACCTTCCGGATAACCGGCTACGCTTAGATCGAACGCATGCCCGAGCCGGAGATGCCGGCGGATGAACCGCACGAGCTCTGTCGCATAGCGAAAACCGTCTGGCGGAGCCTTGAACTGCGTCTCGCCCTGAGGGGGATCGCCCCGGAGTGCAACGATGTTCTCAATGCCTTTTGCGCGGAGCATCGTAAGGATCTTTTCGATCTCTCCCCGGCTGTGAGCCACGCAAGTCAAATGGGCGGCCACTTCGAGGCCGATCTTGTATTTGATCTCTTCCACAATACGCAGGGTATTTGCCTGCGTATTCCCCATCGCCCCGTAGGTCACCGACACAAAGGAGGGCGCGAGCTTCTTGAGGTCCGTCACGGTCTGAAAAAGCCTCGCTTCCCCTTCCGCGGTCTTGGGCGGAAAGAATTCGAATGAGATCGTGTATTTCTTTTTTCTGTAACATTCGGATATTTTCATAAGGGATTTCCTAGATTCTACTTCAAAAAGCCCGATATTCTCAGAAAATTCTTGAAGAGAACTTCGGAACTTTGTTCTAATTCCAGGCGCACAGCCGAAAAATCCAGGCGAAGCTTCACGGCATTCACTTAACGAAAAAGTCCGGCCGCTTCATGCGTCTTATTTTTAACGAACCATATTTTAGCGGTCATGTTTTTACCGGAGATTGGAGGGAGGCACTACGATTTTTTATTCAAAACCTCTTTCACCTTTTCAAGAAGCTCTTCCGGAGAGAAGGGCTTAAAAAGGCAGTCCGCAGCTCCTCGCATCCGAGCCTCCCCGACTTTCACTTTTTTAACGTCAGCCGTGAACATGAGCACCGGAATATGATTCGTGAGCGGATCTTTTTTAAAATGGTCGAGCACTTCCCCCCCATCCATCCCGGGCATCACCTGGTCCAGAAGAATAAGGTCGGGCATTTCCTCTTTCGCCTTTTTCAGTCCCCGTTCCCCCGAGGAAGCCGTGATCACAGCATAACCATTCGCTTTGAGCCGGTTGGACGAAAGCAAAAGGATCTGAGGTTCATCATCGATGATCAGTATTTTTTTCATCTTAAACCTCCGGACCCTCGTATCATGAGTAGATCCTGTCCAGGATCTCTTCCAGGGTCTTTGCTTCCTGGGGAAAACAAACCACATTGCCATGGACCTCGATCCCGACTGTTTTTTGCTCCCGGGCCAGATGATCTTCGAGGATTTGGGAAATGCGTCCTAGCGCAATGAACGCGCTTTCCCGAGAAGTCTCCGGCAAAAGGACCATGATCGCTTTCGCGTCCTTGACCGCAACGTCGACCACGCGCCGGAGAGCGTCGTTGATGATCTTTTCCATTTTAAGAACGATCCGCTCCACGTACCGCACGCCCAATTTTTTTTCGAGCGCTTCGAAATCCAAAATGTCGAAAATAATGACCGACAGAGGGCTCTCCTTCCCCTCGCAACGGCCCATGGCCTCACGGATCGCGGATTTAAAGTACTCCCGGTGGTTATATTGGGGCAATACAAAGGTTGCCGTCGTCCCCTTCGCCGGAGCGCTTTCGATCTTGATGCGTCCGTGATGAAGCTCGATCAGTTGCTTGCAAATAGAAAGCCCGAGACCCGTCCCGCGATCGCCGGGCCCTGCCATGCGCCCAAACTGACTGAAATTTTGGAAGGCATGGGGCAGGTCTTTGGCGGCGATCCCCTTCCCCGTGTCCGAAACTTTGCATTCCACAAAACCTTCCCGGACCCGGAGATGGATCTTGATGTGCCCCTTGTCCGTGAACTTCAACGCGTTATGGATCAAATGGTTCAAAACCTGGACGATCTTGTCGCGATCGATATAGATCTCGATCGTTCCGGGCATGAAGTCCGTAAAGATCTCGAGTTTTTTCCGTTGCGCGATGGGCTTGAAATTTTCCGCCACTTCCTGGGCCACTTCGACCAGATCACAACGTCTTCGATGAAGATTGACCTGGCCCGCCTCCAACCTTGAAACATCCAAAAGTTCCTCGATAATCCGACCTAAACGGTCTGAGTTCTGCAACACCATATCCAGAAAAGCTTTTTGATTGTCCGGCACCGGCCCCAAAAGCTCGTCCCGGATCTGGGAGACGCCTTCACGAATGACGGTAAGAGGCGTTCTGAGTTCATGGGAAACGGTGCTGATGAATTCCCCTTTTAACTGATCATAATGTTTATACCGGGTCACATCATGAAAAACACCAGAAAGAGCGAAGGGTCTGCTTCTATGCAAAATCCGGGTCACAGCACCTTCCACTTTGAGCTCTTTTCCGCTTTTTCCGATGAACGTCGCCTGAAATTTCCGGGGCTTACCGTCTCTCAGGACCGCGAGAAAAACATCTTCGGCTTCCTTCTTGTCTTTAGGGTGGATGATATTGAAGACCGTAAGCTGCGGAATGTCCTTTTCGTTATATCCGAGCGCCTGGTGCCAGGCGGGGTTGGCGTCCAGGAGCGCCCCCTCGACCTTGAACACCTGGATCATATCGCTCGTCAACCGGCAGAAGCCATGACATTCCTTTTCCCCGAACGGCTTGCCGTAGGGCTCCGACGACCGGCGAGAGAATGCGGTCTTTTTCTTGGAATGAGGCTGTCTTGGGGAGTGTTTTTTCATCGTTGGGTTTATCGTCATTTCTGGAAAAGTCCTACAGCGAAATTTGTCGGTAAAAACCTCACGCTGTGCCCGTTCTGATTTTAACGATTCGAAGTGCTCCAGGCGTCTTCCGTTGAAATAAATTCCATACCAACGCTTGACTAGATGGTCTTGGGCTCCGGGAGCGGAATGATGAACTTGACGCCGCGGGCGCGAAGTGGTTCGATCTTTGAAATGATCTCCTTGGCAAAATTCCATGCAAAGATCAAAACGTAGTCTGTGGGATGCTCGCCCAGATGTGCGCTTGTCACAATGGGGATCTTCCGGCCCGGAATCAGACGATCCTGTTTGAGGGGATTATCATCGACGATATAATCGATCTCGCGCGGCGTCAGCTCGCAGAAATTGATGATCGTGGAGGCTTTAGCCGGTGCACCATATCCGGAGATCGTCTTCCCCTGTTTCTTGAGAGCCGCGACCATCCCGCTGAGTTTTTCCTTAAAGCTCATCACCCGGGAAGCAAAATCCTGATAAGTCTTCGCATCAAGACAACCTTTTCCCTTTTCCTCGCGAAGGAACCGGTCCACGATCGCCGTCCGCCGGTAAGGGCCTTCTTTTTTTTGCATAAAGACTCTTAAAGATCCGCCGTGGGTGCCCGTCTCGGTGATATCGAAGATCTCCATTCCAAAACGCTCCATAAGGAACCCGAGCGCGGTGATCCCGATATAACAGACATGCTCGTGATAGATCATGTCAAAGAACATCTTTTCGAGCATGGTCACGAGATAGGCAAATTCGATCACAAAAAAACCGTCGTCTGAAAGAAGTTCCCGGACGTTCCGGACCACGGACTGGATGTCATCGATATGGGCGAACACATTATTGGCGCTGATGGCGTCCGCTTTGCCGTATTTCGCTACGATCTCACGCACGGTCTCTTCATCGAAATAACGGTTGAGCGTTGTGACGCCACGTTTGTTCGCGTCTGCAGCGAGGTTTTTGGCGGGCTCCACCCCGACCCCTCGCATCCCCGCCTTTTCATAACAGGAAACGAGCAGGCCATCATTGCTGCCGATGTCCACCACAAGCGGCCTTTCTTTTTTCAACAAACGGTCTTTCACATCCCCGGCGTATTCGGCAAAATGGGTGCGAAAGGTCTGCGTCGTGGAGCTCACATAAAGGTATTCGTCGAACATCAAATGCGCAGGCACGGAATGCGTCAGCTGCACGAGATGGCATTTCGGGCACTTGACGACCGCAAGCGGGCAATGGAATTCGGTCTTGGCGGCATCTTCTTTACGCGGAAGATTGTTCGCAAGCGGCTGGGACCCGAGGTCCAAAAAAGGTCCCCCGAGCGGGGTATCGCAATAACGGCATGTTTTTCTTCGATGCGGATCGTTTGTCATTAACTCCTCAGGCCGCAGGCGGCGGGAAAACTCCGGTGATCTTGCTGTGACGGATGATGATATGCCCGCCGGAAAGGACCGAGATCTTCCCGTCCGCGATCTGGGCCATCATATCGCTCACGAACTCCGGGGTTTGCTGGCGAACCGCATCCTCGGCCCCGAAAAGTTCCCGGCGCATTTCGGTGTTCATGCCGCCCGGACAAACCGTGATGCAGTGAAGCCCCGTTTCCGAATTCTCTT
The DNA here is from genome assembly GCA_043808175.1 of Candidatus Omnitrophota bacterium. Taxonomy (GTDB): domain Bacteria; phylum Omnitrophota; class Omnitrophia; order Omnitrophales; family Aquincolibacteriaceae; genus Aquincolibacterium. The sequence continues at coordinate 50,511 of JAZDFE010000004.1, forward strand.
TGGCGATCGCCTGCGACAACGCAAGCACTCCGAACTTTGCCGCAGAATACGACACAAGACGCGGCACCGCACGAGTCCCCGCCATAGAAGAAACATTCATGATAAGTGCGTGCGGCTGTTTTTTCATGATCGGGATCGCATATTTACACATCAGGAATGCCGAATCCAAGTTCTGTTTGAAATGTTCCCGGAATTCCTTGAGGGGAACTTTTTCGACAGGGGCTAGCGGCGCGCAGTAGCCGGCATTGTTGATCAGGATGTCGATGCGACCGGCCCGGCGCTTGATCCCGGCAAGCAGAGCCTTGACCGTTTTCTCGGAAGTAATGTCGCCGGCGAGTAGTTTGAAATGATCGGAAGGAACTGCCTTTTTCGCGGCAGGCCAAGAGCGACGGGTTCGGCTGATCCCGAACACCGTATCGCCCAGATTCACGAACTTCCTCGCCAAGGCGAGCCCCAGGCCGCGGCTGGCTCCGGTGATGACGATTATTCTAGGCATCGTCCTGTCAGATCTATTTGGTTTTCAACTCTTTGTTGAGATATCCTTCGATCACGGGATAAGCGATCGTATCCTCTTCATATTTCCCCTCTTCACGCTCGCGGGTCGTCAGGGACAGGAAAACAGAATCCTCGGTGAACTTTTGGGCGTGGGCCACCAAAGGCGGCGTGCTCACGATATCACCGGCCTTCGCATAAAGCACCTGCTTGTTCGAGGGATTCTTCACTTCGCACGAATGGCTTTTATAAGCGCCGCTGATCAGATACATGTGCTGAACGTCTTTTTTATGATAATGGTTCGCGCGGACCGACCCTTTCTTGGAAGTGATATAAGCGACATGACCGGTCGTGCCTTCAAAGACATTGATGATCTCACCGCGAGCGTCCACAAAAGCCGGTTTGATGTGTCTGATCGTTTCTAATTCCATAATGATTCCTTTCTTTGAAATGAATCAGGTAACGTTGAACAGCGAACAAGGCAGTTACTCTTAAGGAACGTTCCCCGTTTTCTGTTCCCCGGGATTTTTATACTTCGTTAAACCAAGCGATGGTCCTTTGAAGTCCTTCTTTGAGCCGATACTTGGGTCTGAATCCCGTGACCTTTTTGATCTTGGAAATGTTCGGACAACGGCGTTTCGGATCGCTTTTGGAATAGACCGCGTGCGGCGGATCGATATGCACGATCTTTACGGGATAAGACATCGCATCGGCGACATATTTTGCAAGCCCGGCCACCGAGAGCTCTATCTCAGGATTCCCGATATTGAACGATTCCCCGTTGGCGTCCGAAAAAAGGACACGGAAAAGCATCTCGATCGCGTCATTGATGTAGCAGAAAGCGCGTGTATTGCGGCCGTCGCCGTGGATCGGGAGCGGTTCTTTGCGGAGCGCGTGCTCGATAAAGTTCGGCAATACCCGATAATCATCCGGACGAATGCCGGGCCCGTACACATTGAAAGGACGCACCATCTTGACCGGAACTCCATAGACGTTCCAGAACGTCTCGCACATGGTCTCGCCGAAGCGCTTCGATTCGTCATAACAGGCCCGCGGCCCGGTCACGGAAACGTTCCCGCGATATTCTTCGGTGGTGGGCACATGTTTGTTATCGGGATCTCCGTAGACCTCGCTTGAACTGGTAAAAAGAAAGCTCTTCACTTTCTTCTCGCGCGCAAGTTCCAACATATTCCGCGTTCCGATCGTCCCGACGTCCATCGTCTCGACCGGGAACTTGGTGTAATAGACCGGAGACGCGATCCCCGCGGCATGGATGAGGTAATCGATCTTCTTGTCCGTCTTGAAAGGATCGATGACGTTATGTTTCTGAAAGGTCAGATGGTCGTCAGAAAAGATCTGCTGTTCATAACCGGTAATGAAATTATCGAGCAGGATCGCGGAAAGCTTTTTCTTGAGAACTTCCTTATTGAGATAACGAAGAAGCAGGACAATATAGTTGCCGAGAAACCCCCCCGCCCCCGTGACAAGGAAGGTCTTCCCTTCGAAATGTTTGATCTGGTCTTTGAGATGTTTGGACAGCTTGACGATATCTTCCCGGATGATCTTCGATTCATAAAGACGCTTGTGATGCGATTGAGCTTTGGACATAAGCTTCCTTCCTTGGAGATATTTCCATAAATCCAAAAAATGAGTTGTGATTATAGCTCGGTTGGTGTATTAGATTCAATAAACAAATCGCGCAACGGTCAACGTTCAACGCGCAAAGTCATTCCTTTCGTTGTGCGTTGCGCTTTGCGCTTTGCGTGCGATATGGAACCTATTCAAAAATTCATAGAATTCATTCTCAATAGAAAGTGGTTAGGCATCTTGCTCGTCCTGGGCCTGGCCCTCGGCGTCGGCATCTCCACATTCTACCGCGGCGCCATCAGTCCCAAACAGCGGACGGATCTGACCGTATTTCTCATTGCAGGCAAAATGATCGCCGAAGGCCGGGCGAACAACTTATACGGGATCGAGAACAAACGAAGCTGGCATTATGTCTATCTCCCAATCCTGGCGATCCTCCTGGCCCCGGTCTCGAAATGGCCGCTAGGCGCCACGGTCCCGCTCGCTTACCTCTTGTCACTCGCCTGTCTCGCCGGGACCGTGCTGCTTTCCAGGCGCTTTCCGGAAAACGCCCGACCTGCACCCTGGCAGATCGCTCTCGCCATGTTCTTCTGCCTCCCCATGTTTCTCAATACCCTTACGCGCGGGCAGTTCGGGATCATCTCACTTTGTTTTATGGCCGCCATTCTCCACAGCTATCTTACGCGCCGCAAGATCCTGGCAGGTCTTCTCCTCGCGCTTGCGGTAGCACTCAAGATCAGTCCCCTCGTTTTTCTCGTCTTTTTCTTTTCGATGAAACGGGAATGGAGGATCCTCCTGAGTACGGTCGTAGGCTTCGGCCTTTTCCTTTTCCTGCTCCCTTCTCTGGCCATCGGTTTTCATCAGAACTGGGAACTCCTGAAGATCTGGCAGGGCCTGATGTCGATCTCTCAATCCGATACCGCTTACCATCACTATTTGTGGGGCGAACTTTTCACGCCTTTCGCCGAAGATAATCAATCGTTTTACGCGGTCGTCACCCGCTTCGCTTGGCCGTCCCAAGCGCAATTCATCGGCCATTCCAACGCGCTGATCCGTTTCATCACATCGGGCCTCGGACTCATACTGCTCGCGCTTCCATTCTTAAAAGCGCAAAAAACATCCCCGGGTACGGCGCAGGACCCGTTACGGTCACTCGCGGAATTCTCGCTTTTCCCCATGCTCATGTTGTTCACTTCGCCTGTAACCCAAATTCACCATTACACGGTCGTTTATTTTCTCTTCCTCGCCGCCCTCATGATGATGGACCGCGCCCCGCGCGGATCCTGGACCCGCAAATGCCTGGGATTCAGTCTCTGGACCTGCGCGCTTTCTTTGACGCTGGGAATGATCTTCTCCGTGGCGGGTTATTGGGGAATCCCGCTCTGGGGATCGATGTTCTTGTGGGGAGTGGTTTTTTGTTCTATTTGATTACAAAAGGCCGAGTTGCAACTTCGCGGCTTCGGTCATGCGGGTCGGGTCCCAGGGCGGGTCAAAGGCGATCACCACCGAGACTTTTTTGACACCCGGAACGGTCTCGACGCGGCGTTCCACATCTTTTTTGATGAGGTCCCCCATCGGACACATGGGGCTGGTAAATGTCATGCGCACTTCGACTGACTTCTTTCCCTCCGGAAGTTCCTCGATCTTAAAGTCATAAATAAGCCCCAGCTCCACGATATTGACCGGGATCTCATAGTCGTAACAAAGCCGTAACTGGTCCCAGATCTGTTCTTCGAGTGTTTTATCAGCCACTTTTCACCTTTTTCAACTGAAGAAGCAATATATATTAACTGAGCGCAACGCTCAACGGGCAACGCTCAACGTTAAAATTCGAGAAAATTCGTTGCGCGTTGTGCGTAGTACGTTGTGCGAAAGCTATTATTCCGTCGTAACCTGCTTCCCCGTGGGCTCTAAACACTCAAGCATGGTGTGCCAGGCGAGTGAAGCGCATTTGACACGCGATGGAAATTCACACACACCGCCGAGCGTCGCGAGCTTCCCGACCTTCGCCGCGTCGAACGGTTCGCCCATCCCGCGGGAGAGCATCTTATGGACCTCTTCAAAAAGAGCCTTGGCTTCCCCGCGCGTTTTCCCTTTGAGGACGGAGGTCATCATTGAAGCGGAGGACTTCGAGATCGCGCATCCCGAGCCGTCAAAGCTGATGTCTTTGATCCTGTCCCCTTCCATCTTGATGTAAACCTTGAAATGGTCGCCGCAAAGAGGGTTATAGCCTTCCACCGTCCGGTCGGCGTCCGTCATCGCGTGAAAATTCCGGGGATTTTTGTTGTGATCCATGATCATTTGCTGATAAAGCTCGCGAACATCCCCGTTCACCGGAACACCTCTGTCACTTCATGGAGCGCCGCGACCAAACGGTCGATTTCTTCCTTCGTATTATAAAAAGCAAGCGACGCGCGCGTCGTGGCCGGCACATTAAAACGCTGCATCACAGGCATGGCGCAATGATGGCCCGCGCGGATGGCGATCCCCTGGCGGTCCAGGATCGTCCCGATATCATGTGCGTGAGCGTCCCCAAGCACGAAGGAAAGAATGGCGGATTTATGCTTCGCGGTCCCGATCAACCGGAGGCCCGGGACCTGTAAAAGCTTTTCGGTCCCGTACTGTAAGAGCTCTTGTTCATACGCCTCGATCCGTTCGAGCCCGATCGAGCCGATATAATCGATCGCCACGCCAAGCCCGATCACACCCGCGATATGTGGCGTGCCGGCCTCGAATTTGTACGGCAGGTCGTTATAGGTAGTTTTTTCAAATGCTACGGAACGGATCATGTCGCCACCGCCCTGATAAGGCGGCATCTTCTCCAGGAATTCTTTTTTTCCATAAAGCATTCCGATCCCCGTGGGGCCCAGAAGTTTATGCCCGGAAAAGGCGTAAAAGTCGCAATCGAGGTCCTGAACATTCACGGGAGTATGCGCCACCGCTTGAGCGCCGTCGAGCAGCACGGGAATCCCTTGCGCATGCGCGAGGCGCACGATCTCTTTGACCGGATTGATCGTGCCAAGCGCGTTCGAAACATGAACGACGGATACGAACTTCACTTTATCTGTAAGAAGTCTTTTGAAATCTTCCAGAATGAGTTCGCCTTGATCATTGATGGGAGCCACCTTGAGCTTAACGCCGGCCTCCTCGCCCAGCATCTGCCAGGGGACGATATTGGAATGATGCTCCATGTGCGTGATAAGGACCTCGTCATCCGCTTTGAGAAAAGTCCGACCATAGCACTGGGCCACGAGATTGATCGCTTCCGTGGCCCCGCGAACAAAAATGATCTCTTTATCCGATGCGGCGCCGATGAATTCCTGAACCTTGTGACGCGCGCTTTTGTAACGCTTGGTCGCCTGCTCGCTTAGGCAGAAAATGCCCCGGTGGATATTCGCATTCTCCCTGGAGTAATATTGCGTCAGGGTATCGATCACAACCTGGGGCTTTTGTGTCGTCGCGGCATTATCAAGATATGTGAGCGGTTTGCCATAGACCTGCTCCCGGAGGATCGGAAAATCTTTTCTGATCTTTTCTACGTTAAAATCTTCCATAGGCGTCACTCATTCACCTTTTTTATGAACGGCTGCACAGCTGTTGTGTTAGTTTCTCATTCACAAGTTCTACTAAGGTTTCTTTCATAAAGCCCAAACTCGAACGTTCGATCACTTCCCGGGCAAAACCCTGGGCCAGCATATGCCCGGCCTCTTTTTCACCGATCCCCCGGGAACGCAAATAAAAAAGTGCGTCTTCCTGAAGCTGGCCGACGGCCGCGCCGTGACCGCATTTAACATCATCGGCGAGGATCTCAAGCTGGGGCTGCGTATCGACCTTTGCGGTATCCGAAAGAAGCAGGTTCTTGTTGGTCTGATGAGCGTCGGTCCTCTGGGCGTCCTGGCGCACCATGACCTGCCCGTGAAAAACCCCCCGGGAATTCCCGGCCAAAAGCCCCTTGAAAAATTGACTGCTTTTTCCGTCCGGTTTCTGATGGTCCACAAAAGTCCGATGATCCAGCACCTGATCCCCGTCGCCCAGATAAAGCCCGTTCAGTTCGCAGGATACGAGTTCCGCCGCCAGCATGACGCGACAATCATTTCGCATCAAACGGGACCCGGTCGAAAGCGCGAACGAGACGAAGGAACTCCCGCGGCGCTGGACCACTTGCGTCGTCGCGATGTGAAAAGCCTCGGGACCCTCCCTCTGGACCTTGCAATGTTCCATCTGGGCACCCTCCTCAAGAATAATCTCCGTCACAGCGTTCGTGAAATAACTTTTTCCGTTTCCTGCCGCATAGGTTTCCACGATGGCTGCCTTGCTCTTTTTCCCGGCCACAATGAGATTCCGCACCTGGAACACACTTGAACCTCTTGAAGCATGCGCTAGGAATACGATATGCATCGGTTCTTTTACGATGAAGTTCTCGGGTATGCGGATAAAAAGACCCTGCTTGAATAGACCGGCATTCAAGTCCGAAAAAGCGTTGTTCCCGGAAGTAGCACGCCGGCCCAGGTGAGGCTCCACGAGATCGGAGCGTGAAACGATCGCCTCCGCAAGGTCTGTTACCTCAATCCCTTCTTCGACCGAGGAATGTCCGCGCAAGAATCTTCCGTTCACCACCAGTAAAAAGTTTGGGCCGCTTTGCCGTTTCAACGCCTCGACAGTTTCAGGGGACAGTTCCGGGGACGCTACATCGAGATCCCATGAGGCCTCCCGGATCGCTGTTACATTTGTATACCGCCACGCATCGTCTTTTATCGTCGGAAATCCTTGTTTGACAAATGAAGACATCGCCTCTTCACGCAGACGGAGAAGCCATGATGGCTCGGAATTCGCGTTTGCCTTCACGTGCTCAAAGGCTTTTAAATATCTGTCCGTTGTTTTGTTTTCAGTCATATTTTTTCACTTTCGCTCATCGGGTAACGGGTGACGCATGCCTTCGACATTAACCGTTCTCCGCTTACCGGTCTTCCTTCACCCACTCATATCCTTTTTCTTCAAGCTTGAACGCGAGATCTCGAGCGCCCGACATCACGATCTTCCCGCCCATAAGCACATGCACATGGTCCGGTGTAATGTAGTTGAGCATTCTCTGATAATGGGTCACGAGCAGGATCGCACGACCGGGATTGCGCATCTTGTCCACCCCGCCCGCAACGATCTTGAGCGCATCAATGTCAAGACCGGAATCAGTTTCATCCAGGATGGCGAGCTTCGGCTCCAGCACAGCCATCTGAAGGATCTCGTTGCGTTTTTTCTCGCCCCCGGAGAATCCTTCGTTCACGGGACGGTTCAGGAAGCTCTCGTCCATTTCCACGATCTTCATCTTTTCTTTCAGAAATTCCAGGAACTCCATGGCGTCGAGCTCCTCGAGCCCCCGCGCTTTCCGTGTCTCATTCACGGCGGATTTCAGGAAGTAAGCGTTATTCACCCCCGGGATATCGATCGGATATTGGAACGCAAGGAAAACGCCCTGACGCGCCCGTTCCTCGATCGCCATTTGAAAAAGATTTTTTCCTTCGTAAGTGGCGCTGCCGCGCGTCACGACATACGACGGGTGACCGGCCAGCACGCGCGTCAGCGTGCTTTTTCCGGAGCCGTTCGGCCCCATGATGGCGTGCACTTCCCCGGCCTTGACCGTGAGATCGATCCCTTTCAGGATCTCCACTCCCTCTACGCTGACATGTAAGTCTTTAATTTCTAGCATTTATTCCTCCTCTAATAACTGTAAGAACCATGTACCACGAGCCACGCACCACGTGGATCGTGCATCGTGGACCGTGTCATCCATTTACCCGACGCTTCCTTCCAAGGTTACGTTCATCAACCTCTGGGCCTCGACGGCAAATTCCATTGGCAGATTTTTGAACACTTCTTTACAGAATCCGTGAACGATCATGGAGATGGCATTTTCCGTAGACATGCCGCGCTGCCGGCAATAAAAAAGCTGATCTTCGTTGATCCGGGAAGTCGTAGCCTCGTGTTCGGCGCACGAGGTCCGGTTGTTGACCTCAAGTGTCGGGAATGTATTCGCGCTGCAGCGGTCCCCCATCAAAAGCGAGTCGCACTGTGTGTAATTGCGAGAACCCGCGGCGCGCGGCGCCATCTTCACCAGCCCCCGGTAAGTGTTCTTTCCGGACCGTGCGGAAATCCCCTTGGAAATGATCGTGCTTTTTGTATGCTTCCCAAGATGGATCATCTTGGTCCCGGTGTCGGCCTGTTGGTGATTGTTGACCACGGCCACCGAATAAAACTCTCCGGTCGAATGATCGCCTTGCAGGACACAACTCGGATATTTCCATGTGATCGCGGAGCCGGTCTCAACCTGTGTCCATGAGATCTTGGAATGCGCCCCCTGACAAAGCCCGCGTTTCGTCACAAAGTTATAGATGCCGCCTTTGCCTTCCTTGTCTCCGGCGTACCAATTCTGCACGGTCGAATACTTGATCGAGGCCTTTTCATGCGCCACAAGCTCGACCACCGCGGCGTGAAGCTGGTTTTTGTCGCGGATCGGCGCGGTGCAACCCTCGAGATAGCTCACAAAACTTCCCTCGTCCGCCACGATCAGGGTCCGCTCGAATTGGCCCGTATCCATGGCATTGATGCGGAAGTAGGTGGAAAGTTCCATCGGGCAGCGTACACCTTTCGGGATATAACAAAAAGAGCCGTCACTGAAGACCGCCGAATTAAGGGCGGCAAAAAAATTATCCTTCACCGGCACCACGGAACCCAGATATTTTTTCACCAGTTCCGAATGCTCGCGCACCGCCTCCGAAAAAGAGCAGAAGATGATCCCGTATTCTTTGAGCTTCGCCTTGTAGGTCGTCGCGACCGAAACGCTATCAAAGACCGCGTCTACGGCCACACCCGCGAGTAGCTTCTGCTCCTCGAGCGGGATCCCGAGCTTCTCGTAGGTCTTGAGGATCTCCTGATCCACGTCAGCAAGACTTTGAGGGCCGTTCCTTTTTTGCTTCGGCGCGGAATAATAGATAATGTTCTGATAATCGATCTTGGGATAACGGACGCTCGACCAGTCAGGCTCTTTTATTTTAAGCCACTTGCGGTAAGCGGCGAGCCGCCACTCGAGCATGAAGACGGGTTCGTTCTTCTTTTTGGAAATGAAACGGATCGTATCCTCGCTCAAGCCCCGTGGCGCGGCGTCCGATTCGACCGGGGTCACGAACCCATAAGCATAATCCTTAGGTAAAAAAGACCCCGCGTCCGTCATGGCTTCTTCCTCGAAACTGCCGCAAGCTCCGGTTCCTGCGCCGGACCCATCACATCTTCGGCGATCATCTTCAGCGTAATGGCCCGGTAAAGTTCATCCAGGGTTTTTTGCGTCTTGTACCAGACCGGTTTCAATTTACACAATGAAAAATGAGTGCAGACAATGCTCTTTCGGTGTTTGATATCACAAAAGGCCTCGAAGGTGCTTCCTTCCAAAGCCTCGATGATCTCTTTGAGGGTGATCTCATCAGACGGCCGGGTCAAGGCCCACCCACCCTTGTTTCCCTGTTGGGAAGTTGTAATACCGGCCCGCCTCAGCCCTTGCAGGATCTTCTCCGTAAAGGTCACCGAAAACCCCTCCTCTACGGCGATCTCCTTGGCAGTACTGGCCCCCGGCCAAAGCTTCTTGGCCATATGCGCCAAGCAAATCACTCCATATTCCGTTTTCGTGGTGTACCGCACAAGCTCCCCCTACCTTTCCGCTTTACTCTTACCTAGGATTATAACAAACCAGACTGTTTCTGTCCAGTTCGAGCGCCTTTTAAATATGCTCTCTAACTGGTTGGAGATCAATGGGTTGGGGTAATCTTTAGGGCTTGCGAAAAAAAAGATTTTTCAAAAAACTCTTCCCATCGCTTTCTGGAACGAAGCTCTTGGACTGAATGACTTTGACCGTGATACGAATGCCATTTCCCCAAGGCCAAAGGAGAGCACACTCGGAATGATCTCCGTCCTGGCGAAAATACATCGTCTGATCCTTGCGGATCCCTCCGTAGGATTCGGCACGCCGGTTCGCCTCTCCCGAGGGCAACTGGCCTTCAGGCTTGAGCGGCGGACCGAAATAAGCTGTCAGGATCTTATGCAAAGGATCAAGATCGGCCTTGGCGATCACGGCTTCAAAATATTCTTCTCTCTGAGCGCGCAACTCTTCGATCCTGAGGGTCTGGATCTCGACAAGAAAATCCAGGAATGTCATACCGGTTTCCGCGGGGGTATTGGCTTCGCCGCATCGAACCGGAGCGTACGCATGACGGCAAGAAACGACGGATAGGTCAAAGCAAACCCGTCTTCCGTGTCCTTGAACGTGATGGAAAAAAGTTTGCCTTGGTGGATCAGGATATAATTGATGTACTTGGCGGGGAGCTTGCCTTCCATGGTTCTTTTGAACTCACCCGGCTTCAGCGTATAAATGCAAAACTTCGCTTTTTCCCCGCCGAGAAGTGTGACGTTCTGTGTTCGGATATCGATGGACCCGAATTCCGGGCTAAAAAGATCTTCCCATGTCAACTGTTCAATCGTTTTAACTTCATCGAGATTTCTTTCGGTGATATGGAATGTGGCCAAAGTCCCTTTCTTCCCGTAAGAAACCACCACGTCCTGGAACGGAAGCGGCAGTTCGATCCAATCCTGCGAAGGTTCGATCGAGAATCCTCTCGACGGAGCTTCAACTTTCTCCGCGCGAAGAAAGTGAACGGGAAGTATTGCAAGTAAAACGATCAAGAGAACGAGCGCCTTGCGTAACAATCTAATCGATCTCGTTGATGGAAAGGATGCGGTCAAAAAGCGACCCGAGATAGGACCGACCGTTCAGTTCCAGATCGGAGACAACCACCTGGTTGATCCGGTTCTTGTCATCCGCTACCGGATCGTCGCCGGTGCGCTCGGCCCAGGTCGAATGGATCACATAGAACTGATCGTTCACGGTCCCGAGATAGATCATCTGGTGCTTCGGCAGCTTCAAGAGCGTAATCCCGGGTCGTGCGGACCTCAGGGTTGCTTTTCTTTGCGCGTCATCCCGGAAAGGTTCAAAATATCCAAGCTGCGTCCCGACCATGGCTTGCTGTTTGGAATCGCGCGGCAGGTCAACACCCATGCTTAAGAAAACGTCATGCGTAAATCCTGAACAGTCGCGACCGTTGTATTGCCCGCCCCAGCCATAGCGCGCGCCCAAGAGTTTGAACGCTTGGCGGATCACGTTCGCCTGGCTGTACACCGGAAAACCTTTGGTCACATCGCTTTTGCGACTGATGTAACATTTCGTAAGCCCCACGGCCCCACCCTCTTTGCGATACGGTATCCACACGGGATAGGGCCCTTCGGAAGACTTGGAAGAAGCCATCGGGATCACCGTTCCCATGCTCGGCCGTTGAAAAACGTCTTTTAGAGTCACGTCGCGGAACACGCGGACACTTTCACCCGTGACCACAAGAAAACTGCCAGACTTAAGACGCGTCTTAAGCTCTTCGCGTCCATCGAAGATCGCGATATCTTTCGCCTTGACCCACCCCCGGACATACGGCGCCTGGACATAGAACCATTTTTCATCACTGGACTTATGATAGATCGCCACCGGCGTCCAAAGCTTGATCAATGTGAATTGCAACTGATCAAACTCGACATCCCCCTTTCCTTCGATCATTTTTACCATCGTCGGGACCGCACGCACCGAGGTGGCCCGTGTCGCCACGCCCCACTTCACTTTGATCTTGGAGGGCACTTGGTCGATCTGTATGAGGGGCTTGACCTCTTGCTCAAAAAAACTTTGGGGAACTACTTTATCGTTTTCGTCGAAAAGCTCGCGGTTTTTGAGTGTGTCATACTCTAATTGAAGCTGGTCGATGACCGTCTTTCCGGGGCGGGTCTTTTCGAGCTTGAGAATGTCGATGTTCTCAGGCACCATGTGCTTGATCTCATCATTGAAATGTTTCATTTGATCCATCGTCTTGATGGGCTTTTCCGCGCCCGGAATGCGTTTGATCCAGTAATCCGGTGACTGCATCGCGGGAGTGGCGCTCGTGAGGATCATCGGACCCTTGGGAAGTGGTGGAAGCTCTTCATCGGCATAGGCTGTTGAAAAAACAAAGAGAAACGCGAGCAAGAATAAAACGCTTCTTTTCATGAAGGAACCCCATTGTATGCTGTTAAATGCGGAAGGAAACCTTGCATAATCTACTCATAAAAACTGTTTGTGACCATGAAATTCGTTTGCTTTGTAACGGCATAAGCAGGGTCAAGCTTGATGACTCAACTCGCGAATGATCGCCCGCCCGACCACGATCCCGCTTGACCAAGCCCACTGGAAATTGAACCCGCCGATACGGCCGTTTACGTCCAAAACCTCTCCTGCAAAAAAAAGCCGGGCGCACAAATTCGATGCTAAGGTCTTCGCGTCAACCTCCCGGAGGTCCACCCCGCCCGCGGTGACCTCGGCTTTTTCATATCCTTGCGAACCGCTCACTCCGACCGGACAATTAAAAAGGGAACGGATGAAAGGCTCCCTTTCTCTTTTGGAAATCTGATCAAGCCGCGATCTTGGGTCGATCCCGTTTTTTTTGAGAAGGACTTCCGCGAGTCTCTCGGGAAAATATTGCGTGAGAGAGCGTTTCCAACTCCGGTCCGGATGTTCCACGACCCCACGCGCCCACTCCGCCAAAAGATCCGTCTCTCGGCGTACCGGGAGAAAATTCACGACCAGGTCTTTTTGCTTTGCCTGGCAACGGAGCCAGGGCCCGCTGATATCAAGCATCGCGGGTCCGCTGAAACCGATATGCGTGAAAAGCAACGCGCCTTCGCTTTGGGCGACCTTTTTCCCTTCGGCAATAACGGAAAGCTTGACCGGCAGCGTAATGCCCGCGAGGGTTTTCCAATCGGGGTCTTCTGTGATGAGGGGCGTAAGCGCGGGCGTGGTCGGGACGATCCCATGTCCCAAAGACTTCGCCAGAGAGTAACCCGAGCCGTCGCTACCGGTCCCAGGGTACGACAAACCGCCGGTCGCGATCACGAGCGCTTTGGAGGAACACTCGAAATCTTCTCCCAGAACACGGAAAATTCCGCACTCTTTAGAAACCGTTTTGACTTTTTCCCCTATTTGGATCGTAACGCCGGCGCGCTTGGAAGCCCGGAGTAACGCCTGAAGCACGACTTTCGCGGACTGCCCCTCGGGAAAGTATTTTGTCCCTTCCTCCAAGACCATCTCCACGCCGAATTCTTTGAAAAATTTCAGAGTGCGCTCGGGAGGAAAGGCGCGCAAAATATTGCGCACGGTCCGCGGTTCGCCGGTTTGATAGTCCTTTTCGCCGGCCTTAAGGTTGGTCACATTGCAACGACCGCCGCCCGAGAGAAGAAGCTTGGCTCCGATCGTTTTTTGGGAATCAAGGACGAGAGTTCGAAGTCCGCCTTTGGCACAGGGGATCGCGGCCATAAGGCCCGCGGGTCCGGCCCCTACGATGATCACGTCCCATGAAGTTGGCTGCATCGGCGCCTCCGCACGGCACCGGTGTTTTTACACCGGCGCTGCGAGGTAGGAATTTTTTTCCGAGATTATTTGGAAAGAACGACGACTTTGTTCATGGCGATCTTCTGGACCGGCTTGTCCTGGCGGTCGCGCGGAACCTGGGCGATCGCGAGCACTACATCCATCCCTCCGGTCACCTGCCCGAAGACGGAATGACGGTCATCCAGCCACGGAGTCGGGACTTCAGTGATGAAGAACTGACTGCCGTTGGTGTTTGGCCCGGAATTCGCCATCGCGAGTACGCCCGGTTTGTCATGACGCAGTTTTTTCGAAAACTCGTCCGCGAATTGATACCCCGGTCCGCCCATGCCCGTGCCCGTCGGATCGCCGGTCTGAATCATGAAACCCGGAATAACGCGGTGGAAAATGATCCCGTCATAAAAACCTTTCTTGGTGAGTGTCACAAAATTCTCGACGGTCTTCGGTGCTTCCGCTTGATACAGGTCCGCGTAAATATCTCCCATCGTGGTCTCGATCTTGATCTTCACAATAGTGTCATCCTTTGCTGTTTCGGGGGTTGGGGTGGAAGTGACGGAGGTTGGAACAGGCGCTACGGTTTGCGTTCCCGGAACAGCGGTCGTCGATCCGGTGCGCGATGCGCTTTGGGAGGACGTCGTGGCCACAGACGTTTGCCCCGCGCATCCCGCGAGAAGAAGACAATAAGAAAGTAGAAACCATTTTTTCATTGTGACTCCTTTCGGTGAGTTTGAGTTTTTATGCTGCCTTGGTGATACATAAAATCTTGCTCCTGCCACAAAACCCGGTCAAACTGCGCTAGGAGGAGCCCAGCCTTTTGCCCACGGCCACCCGCCCCATAGTCTTGCGCTCGTTCTCTGTCAGATACCTTTTCCGCAACCGGACATTCTTCGGGGTGATCTCCACAAGCTCGTCTTCTTCGATGAACTCCAGCGCAAACTCAAGCGTCATTTCCCGGGGCGTGATCAGCTGGATCGCTTCATCGGCGCCGGACGAACGCATATTGGTCTGCTTCTTCTCGCGGATCGCGTTCACGACCAGGTCATGCCCTTTATTGTTCACGCCGATGATCATCCCCTCGTAAAGAATCGTCCCCGGCTGAACAAAGATCTCCCCGCGCTCCTGGAGGCCCCAAAGTGAATAAGCCACCGCCTTTCCGTCCAATTGGGATATCTGTACGCCGGATTGACGTTCGGGCATTTCGCCTTTGAAGAGTTGGTATTCGAAAAAATTCTGATACATGATGCCTGTCCCGCGCGTCATGACCATGAATTCATTGCGGAAACCCAGGAGGGCGCGCGACGCGACCAGAAATTCCAGGCGGACCGTCCCGCCCACCGCGCTCATGTTCATGTGCTTCATCTCGGCGCGTCTTTTGCCCAAGGCCTCAATCACCCAGCCCTGATACCCGGGGTCGACCTCCACGGTCACTTCTTCCACCGGCTCGTAGAGTTCCCCTTCGATCGTTTTTAAAATGACCTTCGGCGGCGAGACCTCCAGTTCGTAACCTTCCCGGCGCATGGTCTCAATCAGGATCGCAAGATGCAATTCCCCGCGGCCGGAGACCTTGAAACGCTCCCCTCCTTCCACCTCTTCCACTTTGACCCCGACGTTCATCATCGCTTCATGCTCAAGCCGCTCACGGATATGGCGTGAGGTTAGGAACCGGCCGCCGTCTTGACCGGCCAGGGGGCTCGTGTTGTGGGAAAAATTCATGGAGATCGTCGGCTCGTCGATCTTCAGGGTCGGCAGCGCCTCGGGTTTGTCCGGAGAGGCCAGCGTTTCCCCCACCTTCACATCATCGATCCCGCTGATGGAAATAATGTCCCCGGCCATCGCGTCCTGGGTCTCGACCCGGTTGAGCCCCTGATACTTCAGGATCTTCGTCACTTTGCCGCGGATCACTTCGCCGTTATGCTTCACCACGGCCATGGGATCGCCGAAACGGATCTGTCCGTGGGCAATGCGTCCGATCGCGATGCGCCCCACATAATTATCATAATCAAGCATGGTCACAAGCATCTGGAACGGTTGTTCAGGATCGGCGATCGGCGGCAGGACACGATGCAGAATGGTCTCAAGAAGCGGGGTCATATCCTTCCGCTCATCTTTAAGGTCCAGCGCGGCCCACCCTTCCCGGCCCGAGGCATACACCACGGGAAAATCCAACTGTTCGTCCGTGGCGTTCAGCTCGCAAAAAAGATCGAACGTCATGTCCATCACTTCATGAGGCCGGCAATTCGGCCGGTCCACTTTATTGACCACGAGGATCGGCTTGAGGTGGAGCGCCAAAGATTTTTTTAAAACGAATTTTGTTTGGGGCATCGGCCCGTCGTAGGCATCGACCAGAAGCAGGACCCCGTCGACCATCTTAAGGATCCGTTCGACTTCGCTTCCGAAATCCGCATGGCCGGGCGTGTCCACGATATTGAACTGCACGTCCTTGTAACGGAACGAGGCGTTCTTTGAAAAGATGGTGATCCCGCGCTCGCGCTCCAAATCGTTGGAATCCATGATGGTGGATTCTCCGGCCTCGAACTTGTAAGCGCCGCTTTGCTTCAAAAGGGCGTCGACGAGCGTGGTCTTTCCATGGTCGACGTGAGCGACAATGGCGACATTCCGGACATCTTTACGTCTTTTTTGGGCCGGCATAGATCCTCAATGAAATTTTTCCGCGCACGTTCGCCTGTCGGCAAGTTCGCGGCAAACGGAGCCTCACGGCTTTACAGCCTGGGTTTTCTCCAAAGGCGGGATAAAAAGAAGAACTGGGACTCTAAAAAACCGGGGCCCGGTTTTAAGACCGGGCCCCGGACTTTACGGACTTTTACGCCTTGACGACGTTGACTGCCTGATCACCCTTAGGACCTTGGGTGATCTCGAACTCCACAGCCTGACCTTCTTCCAAAGACTTGTAACCTTCGCCCTGGATCGCAGTGTGATGGACAAACACATCGGCGCCATTCTCAGGCGTGATGAATCCATAACCTTTTTGATTATTGAACCACTTTACTTTACCTTTTGCCATTACCGTGAATCTCCTTCGTTATGTTGCACGCCCTCCGGGACAAAACGCCCCAGAGGAGAACATCATTTTTGATGCCGTACTATACGTTAAATCCCACCCCTTTGCATCTTATTTCTGTAAGGACAGGCCTTCCCAGTGCAGGACTTCGGAAAGGGTGCGGCGTTTGCGTTGTTTGGGTTCACGCACGGCCCATCCGACCGAAATCAGGCTAATGAGCTTCAGATGCCCGGGCGCTCCAAGAAGCTTCGAGACTTCTTCGCAATATTCTTTTTTGTCGCCCGCGATCCAGCAGGTGCCAAGCCCCAGGTCCGTGGCCGCGAGAAGAATGTTCTCGGTCGCCGCCGAGCCGTCCTCGAGATAATATTTTGTATCCTGGCAAAAAACCACAATACAGGCCGTCGCTTGTTTGAGAAACACCCCCGTGCTGATGATCCCGGCAAGCTTATCGAGCATCGCGCGGCTAGTGATCACCACGAATTCCCACGGCTCGACCGCCCGGGCGCTCGGCGCACGTCGGCCCGCATCAACAAGTTTTTCCAGCATGTCTTTCGGGACCGGCTGGTTCATATAATCGCGAACGCTGGCGCGCTTCGCAAGGACTTCAAAGGTTTCCATGGGCGTTCCCTCCGTACCTAAGATGCTTTCACCAGGCGGGCAAAGGCGCGTCCGAACTCATAACAGCGCTCCAATTCTCCGGCATCAGGCGCGTACTGGATCGCCAAAGAAGGCTGTTTTTGTTCGATCCCCGTCTCTTGAAGAATGGTTTCGAGTTGTTTAATCGCAAATCCGGACCAGCCGTAAGAACCGAACGCTGCCCCGATGCGGTTCTTCGGTTTCAGTCCTTTTAGAAAATCCAGGAACGCGACCATGTTCGGCAATAAACCGCTATCATGATTCGAAGAACCGAATAAATATCCTTTCGCGCCGAACAAGGCATAGACGATTTCTGTACGATCCGACGTTGCAACATCAAAAAGCTGTACGGAAACGCCTTCGGCGGTGACCCCTTCCACGATCTTGCGCGCCATCTTTTCGGTTGAACCCCACATAGTTTCATAGGCAACCACAATCTTCGGAAGAGTCTCATTCGCGGCCCATTTCCGGTACAGCAAAAAAATTTGCCCGGGATCCTTGCGCCAGCTGATCCCATGACCCGTCGCGATCATCTTAAGAGGCAGTTTGAGTTGTGTTATCTCATCCAGTTTTCTCGTGATCAAATGGCTGAACGGCCACAGGATATTGGCAAAATATTTAGCGGCTTCCTCCATCAGGATGGCATTCGAGACTTCGTCATCAAAGTGTTCGCTGGCCGCATAATGCTGCCCGAATCCGTCGTTGGAGAAAAGGATCTCATCCTCGATCAAATACGTAAACATACTGTCCGGCCAATGGATCATCGTAGCTTCGACAAACATTAGATTCCGTTTGCCGAGGTTCAGCTTGTCCCCAGTCTTGACAACGTGAAAATCCCATTTTTCGTGATAATACTTTTCGAGACCTATCTGGCACTTGGCCGTGCCGTAAAGTCTGGCCTGCGGACAAAGTTTCATCAACACGGGAAGCGCCCCCGAATGATCGGTTTCCACGTGGTTCACGATAATGGTGTCAATCTTTTCCGGCGGGATGATCTCCCTGATATTCGCGAACAATTCTTGCGCAAAAGGACCATAGACCGTGTCCACAAGCGTGATCTTTTCATCCACGATCAGATAAGCGTTGTAACTAGTCCCTCGTTTCGTGGAATAGGTCTGTCCATGGAAATGCCGCGCATTCCAATCGACCACACCCACGCCGTAAATGTTGGGAGCTATTTGATGGATCGCCATGACACCCTCTTTTTATCCACTGCCATCAGGTCTTTTTGGCACCCGAAACTGTATTATCCATCACGGCGCCCGTATGAGCGCTCAAGACATGACGGGCATACCGGCCCAACCATCCCCCCGTAACCTTGGGTGTAAAGGGCTTGAGCTTGGAGAGCCGCTTTTTGATCTCTTGGGCCGGGAGGTCGACATTCATCGTCCTTTTTACGGCATCGATCTTGATCGTATCGCCATTTTTAATGATCGCGATCGGTCCTCCCGCGGCGGCTTCCGGAGAAATATGCCCGATACAAAGCCCGCGGGTTCCGCCCGAGAAACGTCCGTCCGTGATCAGCGCCGCCTTGATCCCCCGGCCCTTCAGGGCCGAGGTCGGTGAGAGCATCTCCTGCATCCCGGGCCCGCCTTTGGGCCCTTCGTAGCGAATCACCGCAACATCCCCGTCCACGACCTTGCCTTTCAGGATCGCTTCAAGCGCGCTTTCCTGCGAATCATAGCATTTCGCACGTCCGGCGAATTGCATCATGTTAGCATCCACACCCGCAGTCTTCACTACCGAACCTTCCGGTGCAATGTTTCCATACAAGATCGCGAGTCCGCCCTCCCGCGAAAAAGCTTTCTCCACGGGACGTATGACATCGCCATCGGGATCCGGGGCTTTTTCCACCATGTTCCGCAAACTCCCCACGCAAGTCTTGAGATCAAGATCGAGCGGCGTCCGGCCATCTTGAGAAACTGACTTCAAGATCGTCGCGATCCCGCCCTTACAATGGACATCTTCAAGATGAATTTCCGGACGCGAGGGCGACACCTTACAGACCGTAGGCGTCACTTTGGCGAGTTGATTGAGCCGTTTGATGGGATAAGCAATACCGGCCTCACACGCCAGCGCCAGCGTATGGAGGATCGTATTAGTGGACCCTCCCATCGCGAGATCCAGGATAAAAGCATTATCGATCGACGCCCTGGTCACAATATCGAGCGGACGGATATTGTTGAGAAGCGCGTTCTCTAAAGTGTCCGCCGCCTGTTCGACCAGTTTGATACGCTCCGGATTGATCGCCCAGGAGGTTTTTTTCGCATCGGTCCACACCGCCGCGGGGATCGTCCCGTTCCCCGGTTGCGCCAATCCTATCGCCTCGGCCAAACAATTCATGGAATTGGCCGTGAACATCCCCGCGCAGCTTCCGCAGGTACGGCACGCGGTATTGGCAAGATCCTCCAGCTGGCCGGAAGACATCTTGCCGGCCGCTTCGCTCCCCACACCCTCAAAGATCGTAATGAGATCGGTATTCTTCCCGCCCGCAAGCATCGGCCCGCCGCTCACATAGACCGAAGGGATATTCAAGCGCACCATGGCGTTCAACATCCCCGGAACGATCTTGTCGCAATTGCCGATCCCGATCCAGCCGTCGCAGGGATGAGCCCCCACAATGCTTTCGATCTGATCCGTGATCAGCTCGCGGGAAGGCAGCGAGTATTTCATCCCGAAATGACCCATCGCAATGCCGTCGCAAATAGCCGCCCCGATATTTGCGTACCAAACGTTATAGCCTTTGGCCTTCAGTGCGGCAACAAGCTTCTCCCCTAGAACATTTAAATGAACGTGACCCGGGATATGGGTCGTATAGGAATTAATGACGGCCACAAATTTTTTCTTCCGGTCGGCCACTTCCCCCAAAACGCCCGCAGCCACCATCAGTCCCGCAGCCGGCAGCATATGCATGCCCTCACCCACCACCCGGCTCCCGTGCTTTTGGATCGCCTCGATCCCGGGATTTACAGCTTTTTTCATTTTTATTCCTTTCATTCCACCTTTTACGATTTCTTCGCGACTGTGCCGGTATATTCGAGCATAGCGTCCACCGCGGCCTTCGCGCGCAAACGAATGGATGCTTCGACCTTAACGGTATAACGCATCTTTTCAAGCGAGTCTTTCACATCCTTCAAGGTGGTCATCTTCATCATCGGGCAGATCAGATAATCCGAAGCGACGTGAAACGTCTTGTCCGGATTCTCCTTTTGAAGACGGTGAAGCAACCCTACCTCAGTCCCGACAATAAAAGAGGCTCCTGCCGGTTGCGTTTTGACATAGCTGAGCATCCCCGAAGTGCTTCCTACAAAATCGGCAAGTTCCAAGGTCTCGGGCTTACACTCCGGATGCATGATCACCTGCGCCCCCGGCCATTTCTTTTTCGCCCTTGCTACCGCAAAAGTCGACAGAAGGGCGTGCGTCGGACAGCACCCATCCCACAGAATGATCTCACGCTGCGCCATCTTCGCCGCGTAATGACCCAAGTTATAATCCGGGACAAAGAGGATCGGCCGGTTGCGATCGATCGCCTGGACGATCTGGACGGCATTGGCGGATGTGCAACAGATGTCGCTCTCCGCTTTTACCTCCGCAGAGCTGTTCACGTAGGTCACCACTACAGCGTCCGGATTTTTTTTCTTCATCTCGCGAAGTTTCTCCGCGGTCGCGTAATCGGCAAGCGTACAGCCGGCTTCCAGAACGGGCAGGAGTACGGTTTTATCGGGAGAAAGGATCGCCGCAGTCTCTCCCATAAATTGAACACCGCAGAAAACGATCACTTTGGCAGGCGTTTTTGCGGCAATACGGCTCAACTCAAGCGAATCACCGGTAAAATCGGCAAGGTCCTGGATCTCCGGCGGCTGGTAATTATGCGCCAGGATCACGGCTTCCCGCTCTTTTTTAAGACGGGCGATGTGCCCCAGAAATTCTTGCGCGATCGCGTCGTTTGGAATGTCTTTCATTATTATGAATTCTCCTTCCCCCGGCGTCGCTCGGTCGATGGCTGGCAAAACGGCCGGATCTTTTCACGTTTTTCTTCGTACACGCTTCGTACTTTGCTCTCAGCGCCGCAAATCCCGCGGAAGATCGCCGTGATTTCTTCTATCCCCTCTATCGGCAACGGCTTCACGGCACAAGCCCGGAGAGGCGTGTTGATCTCGACTTCGTCCGGAGCGATCTGGTGCACAATTTTCGCAATGGCGGCAGCACAGGCCTTGTTACTCGCCATAAACATGACCTGCAAGGTCAAATGTCCCCGGAAAACCTTCCGGAACGCCTTCAGTCCTTCCACCATATCTTCCCAGAGGATCTCCGGCATGGGACGATTGATCTCCTTAAAGGATTCGGCCGAGGACGCGTCAAGTTTTGCTTCCACGAGATCCGCGAGAAGCAGGTCTTCCACGACATCCTTGCGGCCGATCAACGAGGAGTTCGTGATCACCGCGATCTTTTCGCTCCGAATAATTTTAACCGCGCGGATCATTCCGCCGAGATTTTTCGCGAGTGTAGGTTCG
>JAZDFE010000005.1:0-7195 GCA_043808175.1 Candidatus Omnitrophota bacterium
AAGTGTGGTGAGCCACGCTGTTATGTAAAGAGTCAAGTACTCGAGCGTGAATGTTTTTAATTCCAGATCCTTTTGCTTTATGCTCTTTGAAAGGACTCGAACTTACTGTTATTCGTGGCATCCCACAAAAAGGGATCTCACTCATTGATGTTTCGCTTAAAACATGCCCGGGTCTCTATCTAAAGGACGTGAGATAGATAATCTCACTGTGGCTCATCGAGGCGTCCCAAACATGCGAGTTCCTGTTCCTTTTCAAAGCTTGGTTTTTATGACTTGATGAATCCTGTAAGGCCGTTGATCTTTCAAGACACGATAGGCGCGGCAAGTTAGTTTACGGGCTACGGCAACGATCGCAATGCGAGCGCCGGCCTGACCACGCTTGGAACGGATGCGGGAATAAAAGCGGGCCAGATCTCCGTCTTTCCGGATTGCGACCCAAGCCGCTTCAACCAGTAATCGGCGTAAGGTGTGATCGCCCATGTGGGTAATGTGGCCTTTTTGGACACGGTCTCCAGTGGAGTATTCGCGAGGCACAATGCCTGAAAAAGCTCCGAGTTCCCGGACGTTTTTCAAATAAGCCGGATCCCCGCTACGGGCCAACAGGTACGTGGAGACAATAAAACCAAAGCCCGGTATGGATTGCAGGTAATCCAAATTTCGGGCTATCGCTTTCTGGTTTTTGAAAAATAGACGCATTTGGCGAAGAACCAGAAGGATTCTGTCCCTAGCGTCATCGAGATCTTTGAGAAGAAGATCCATTTTAAAACGATGCGTAGGAGGTAAAACCACTTGCTTGAGGGCTAAACGCCAGCAACTGGTCCAGGTTCTCTCGCCTGCCCAATCCGGTAAACGAATATGCTCGAATAAAAGAAAGGATTTGATGCGTTGCTTGGCCCGTGCTTGAGCCGTAGCGTATTGCTCCCGAAGATTGACCAGATGCCGAAGCTCGCGGTAAGCCTCAGAAGGAACATGAATACCCTTCAGTTTCCCGCTTTGGGCTTCTTGCGCAAGTTTGAGGCTGTCAATGCGGTTGGTTTTTACGCAACTATTGGCGGCGATTGGAACTCCCGCTGGATGGACCATGATGCAACTTTCGCCTTGTTTGACCAGATGGTCGTGGAGATCATATCCAGTGGGACCGGCTTCGTAAGCAAACAGAAGACGTTTATCAGGGAAACGTTTCTTGAAATAGGAGCGCAGATTCAGAGGATCTGCCGGCATCTTTAAAGAGCGTCCTTGATTGTCATGATCACGATAAGTTGTCGCATAACTTTTACTGTCCACATCAACGCCTATAAAAATGTCGTACTCTGAAGGCCGAATTGTCAGCAGCATTTTGGAGTCTCCTTTTTTAAAAAACTCTATCACGCTGTCTGACGCTTTAACATATCATCTAAGGAGGCCGAGAGCCAGGGTTTCACATCGAGGCCGACGCTCGCGAGTGAAGCCATGCCTCGGTGGGGCATGGCGAACGTTGGCGAAGCACACTTCCCGGCGGAGTTCTTGGTTGGAGCAAAAAAGCCATGATTATTTTCATGGAAATGGATAAACTACGCATGCGATTATTCTTGTGTCAGGCAATATACGAGTACTTACTTTTCAAAAATTCCAAGGAGTGAAAGTGAAAAATATCAAAATCGCCCTGAGTGAAAAGGACATGCCGAAACAATGGTACAACCTGGCCGCGGATCTGCCGACCCCGATGCAGCCGCCGCTTGGACCGGACGGTCGGCCTATTTCTCCGGACATGCTCGAGAAAGTGTTTCCCATGAACCTGATCGAGCAGGAAATGAGCACCGAACGCTGGATCGATATCCCGGAAAAGATCCTGGAGATGCTGTATCGTTGGCGCCCTGCGCCGCTGAGGCGTGCCGTCTATCTTGAGCAATATCTGAAAACGCCCGCCCGTATTTATTACAAAGATGAAAGCGTCAGTCCTGCCGGCAGTCACAAACCCAACACCGCGGTCGCGCAGGCCTGGTACAACAAAAAGTTCGGTATCAAAAAGCTTACAACCGAGACCGGCGCCGGCCAGTGGGGAAGCGCGATCGCCTTCGCTTCGCAGCTTCTGGGACTTGAGTGCAAGGTTTTCATGGTCCGCATCAGCTTTGACCAGAAGCCATTCCGCAAGAGCCTGATGCGCGTGTGGGGAGCGAACTGTGTCGCGAGCCCGAGCCATGAAACGCATGCCGGCCGCGAGATCTTGAAAAAAGATCCGAAGACGCCGGGAAGCCTCGGCATCGCGATCAGCGAAGCCATCGAAGAGGCCGTGGGAGATCCGAGCGGGAAGACGCGCTATTGCCTTGGGAGCGTTCTCAATCACGTGATGCTCCATCAGACCATCATCGGCCTGGAGGCGAAGAAGCAGCTCGCGTTAGCCGGAGAAAAAAAACCGGATATCGTGATCGGATGCGTGGGCGGCGGGAGCAATTTCGCCGGCATTTCATTCCCGTTCGTTTGCGACAAGATCCACGGCGCGAAGATCAAGATCATTCCCGTGGAGCCGACGGCGTGCCCGACCTTGACGCGCGGGCCCTTCAGCTATGATCACGGGGACGTGGCGAAAATGACGCCGCTTCTTCCCATGTACACGCTCGGGCACACCTTTATCCCCGAGCCGATCCATGCCGGGGGTTTGCGTTATCACGGCATGTCGCCGCTTGTGAGCCAGGGCGTGGTCGAAGGACTTCTTGAGCCGCGCGCGATGGACCAGATCACATGTTACGAAGCGGCCATGCTTTGGGCCCGGACCGAAGGGACAATCTGCGCTCCGGAAACGAGCCACGCGATCGCCTGCACGATCGATGAGGCCATTAAGGCGCGTGAAGAAGGGAAAGAAAAGGCGATCCTTTTCTGTTACAGCGGCCATGGACTCATGGATCTTTCCGGCTACGACAAATTCTTGAACGGAGAATTGAAAGAGTATTCGCTCCCGGATTCTCTTTTACAGGAAGCAATCTCCGTGATCAAGCATCACCCGAAACCTTCCACCCAAAAGACCGGAAAATGGTAAAAATTTTAAGAAGGGTAATCCTTCCTTTGGTGTTCCTGATCGGATGTTCGGCTCCGGTGAGCGTGAATATCCCGTCGATCTCCAAAGATCATCCTGCCAACAAATTCTACCAGGCGGCCCAACAGGGAATGCTTGCGGACAGAGTGTGTCGCGATAACCAGGGGGATCCGTCGATCCCGATGGGGAAGATCGCGAAAGGCGAGGGATATACGAGATCCGCGGAGCTGATGGCCGGTGTTTTCCGTTTTCGCGAGAATGCGACCGGGAAGCAATATCTCGGCGTCTCCTTTCTTCAATACAACGGATTTCTTCAGATCCCCAAAGTCTGTTCGTGGGAAGAGAAAGACAGGGGATAGAAAAAAAGGACAGGTATTCATTTAATGCCTGTCCCCTTTATTATGACGCCGCTTGGCCGGTGTCCCAGGCAAGAGTGTTCATTTCCTGCCAGGTGGTGATACCGACACGGGGCGGAGTGGAACTCGGAGTTGAAACTGTGCCCGTCACCATGGCAGTATCGAAGTGGAATGCGGAAGTTCCCCCGCCGCCTGTCGAAAAAGTTTTTGCGACCACGGCTCCGAACCAAGTTCCCCCCTTCCCGGAGTCCGACGCTTTGAATGTGACATCCGAATTCGGGGCGTAAAGCCCGCCATAAAAAGAACCGTTTCCCTGGACCTTACAAGACGCCGTGCCGGTCACGTAGATTTGAAGATTTCCCGGCTTATTATTCGGGACGGTGGTTCCTATCCCGGTGATCTCAACACCGCCGTCAACGTAGATCATGACGGGCCCGCCGGTTGTGACGATCGCCCCCTTGCTTCCCGAAACGCTGATCTGGCTGGCGTGGTAGTAGGTGGGTGTTGTCCCGTCGGGATTGCCGGCGAGCGTTGTGGTGCCCGTGACACTGCTGAGATTGACCTCGGTGGGCGCTGGCACGAGTTCTACTATCGGCGTGGGTGCCCCCAAGGCCCAACCCGCCGGCAAATTGCCTGTTGGCGGTGTCACCGGATCCGTTACGGGCGGGATGATGGTCGAGTGTTCTTGTTCAATCACGGTGCTCGGGTTGCCGCCTTCGCCGACAAGGACAGTTCCCTTCACCGTGGTGCTGTTCAGCTCAATGCCTTCACTGAGGGTGGTGTCGGCGGCGATCGATCCATTGCTGCTGACATTGGCCCCGCCGTAAGCCCCTAAGCTTGAGTTATAACTGTCAAAGGTGCTGCCTGATAAATTGATCGAACCTGTCGTATAGATCCCGTAGTTAAAAAGGCTACCCGTGAGCGTGGGCGGGTCTGCCACGACCTCGGCATAGACGATGATCGTCGAATGCTGGCTGGCGCGCGGCCGGGAGATACCCGTGGGATATCCGGCGACGGTATCCGTCGTGTCGGTATAATAGGAGGGGGCATAACCATCGGCCCGGATCTTCCGGTACGTTGTAAGGCCTGTGGGTGTGCCAGCAAGGGATATTGTATACAGAAATTCATGCTGTCCCAATGAAGTGGCACTACTAGAAGTGTAGTCTGTGGTGGCCGTATTGGTCCGCCGTGAGGCGAAGTCCGTCGTGAGTTCCCAGAGCGCACGATCAATGCCGGCTTCCGCCGCGTTAAAGGCGAGGACCCGGTTCTGGTACCGTTCCGTAGCTTGAACGGCGACCTGGTGCCTTGCGAAGAGCACAGCCGAAAAAAGGCAGATGAAGATCGCCGCCATATACACCGCCAACAGGACAAAACCCTTTTCATGAGCTCTTGTTTTTAGATTTTTCATGATGCTGTGTTCCTCGCGTCAACTTGCATGGTTATTTGGATGGGTTTTTTCGGGTCTTCTGGGATCAATCTTCCGTCCGCAAGCTCCTTCTGAACAGATGCTGTTATCGTAACAAAACCGGAACCGGAGCTCGATCTGGAGAATTTGAGGCCCCAGACGTCGTTGGCGGGATCGTCGACAGCGACAATATCGTTGGCGAGAACGGCGGTTTTGCCTGTGGTGCAATCGTCCCGGCAGAGTTGATTTTCTCCACATGAATTAATAATGTCATCGATGGCTTTACATGGATCATTAATATCAACGTTGGTATGAGGACCCCGACGATACCGGATCACGTGGGACCACGCGGGTTGATAGTTATCATCCACAAGGGTCAATGGATCCGGGTCGGGCACAGGAATCCTGAATCTGATCGGAGTCCCGCTGAGGTTTCCGTCTCCGATGTCCTGGATCTCGTAATAGGCGGTCTGTCTTATTTCCTGGGCCATTTTGAACAGCGCCTCGCGCAGGCTCTCCTCGAGGCTCATTTTGGTATGAATGGTTTCAAGCTGTTTGTTGCTCGCCTGCAGGATGCCGAACACTCCGAACATTATGATCGCCGAAATGGCACTGACGATCATCAGTTCAACGAGCGTAAAGCCCTCCCGTATTTTTTTCATCATGTCACCTTTGCGTGAGGTAAGTCTCGACCGTTTCTGTGAATGGGCGTCCTGTGTAGGACGTCCACGTCACCGTGACGGTAGACTTAAGCAGATCATAAGTAACCCCATTAACAGTCCCTGTTGTGACGACGGTGTGGGCCACGGTGATCACTTCGTCAGTCAAATTGCTGATCCCGGATACAGTCCCATTATAGCGGCTGGTAACATTACTAGGGAACGTGCAGGCGGTATTGCCAGGGGGACACGTGGTGGCGTTTTTTGCATCGCTCCTCATCTCTTCGATCACGTGATTCGCGTCCTGGAGCGCGACGGTGCGTTCATTCATTTCCTCTGCATTTCGTTGTGCTATGCCGTTAGCCCCCACAAAAGCGGCGATCATTGCAGTGAGAACAAGAAGTGCGATCATCAATTCTATGATCGTGAAGCCTGCTTGATCCTCGCGGGACCCGTTCATGTTTCTCATCGTATCTCCTTTCGAGACTGCTGACCACCACCCACATTACAAGTATAGGTCTATACAGAACATTGCGCAAGATTGTTTAACTAGCAAAAACGGTCATTATTATATTAAAAAGTCTTTATTTTGTCAATTACTATCATTTTAGTCTCAACAAAAATGAGCTCCAAATTCTCAAGCCTGAAGAGAAAACCTCAGGAAATTCCGTCCCATTTTCTATAACGGCCATGTGCAGAATTCTTCAATCACGAAACTCCAAGGAAACATGACTTTAGAATCAATCCCGCCCGAGTCTTTTGTTTACTTCTCACAGCGATGGCGTATCCCACTCTAACTTCGTGCGTTTATCCACGAAAAGGCTTAAGGCTTGAGCCTCGTCACCACTCAGGAATTCCCGGCGTGAATTCCCTCGTTCGCCCTCCAGTCCTCGCTCCTCCGTCCTTGTCTTTCATTCTTTTTTCAAATGGTTGACAAGGACGGCCCCAATTTCCACTTTGTGGAAATTGATAAGTATTGGGACCGCTCCGCGGAGTCCCTGCTCGCTCGTCCTTCTATCCTTGTCTTTCATTCTTTTCCTAAATGGTTGACAAGGATTGCCCCAATTTCAGATCCTCTGAAATTGATAGGTATTGGGACTAGCGTGCCTCATCTCAATCCTTCGCCTTCCCTAAGAAACGGAGGCGGGAAGTGTGTTAAGACACGCTAAGGAGGCCGAGAGCCACGGTTTTTACATCGAGGTCGACGCTCGCGAGTGAAGCCATGCCTCGGTGGAGCATGGCGCCCAAGTCTTTATTTTCTTTTCTTCAATGGCGACTTGGACAGTCATGATTTCCAATTCATTTTTGATCAAGGAGAATCATGGCGACGTTGGCGAAACACACTTCTCGACGAAGTGCTTGCCTGCAAAAAAATGACGGCCCGAGGCGGGATACACCCAAGGGCGTATACTTCTGGATTATTGGGCATGGAATTTTGTATACTTATAAAAAACTCCGGCATTGTTTCCAACAGGAAAGGGAAAATGCAGACCCCTTCGTTTTTAACCGAGATCCTCCTGGTTCTTCTGATGGCCACGGTGGTGGCCGTGATCTTCCAAAAATTCCGTCTTCCGACGATCCTCGGATTCCTTCTGACGGGCGTCATCATCGGGCCCCAAGGTCTCGGTATTCTTTCCGACAATGAACATATCCGGATGCTGGCGGAGCTCGGAGTGGTGCTTCTCATGCTCACGATCGGGCTGGAGTTCTCGGTCGAGCGTTTGCGCGGGATGCAAAATATCGCGGTGATCGGCGGGACGTCGCA
>JAZDFE010000006.1:0-22819 GCA_043808175.1 Candidatus Omnitrophota bacterium
CCGGGAATATTCCTCGCGAGATCGACGCCCTGATGGCAAGCCAGCCCCAGCGTCTTTTCCGGATGGGCACGGGAGAACTGACGGACAGCCTCGCGCTGGACCGGCTGACACGCTTGAATGAAAGTCTTATTCGCCGTGTCCTCGGCAAGAAAATGATCCTGGAGATCAAGACCAAGACCGCCCGGATCGATCACTTGCCGGATATTCCGAAAAAGAATGTTCTCGTCTCCTGGTCGCTGAATCCCGATGCCTTCATCCGGACCGAGGAACATAAAGCCGCATCTTTGGGAGCGCGCTTGAAAGCAGCCCAAAAGGTCCTCAAAAAAGGTTACCGCTTGGGTTTTCATTTCGATCCCCTGCTTATGCTGCCGGGATGGAAAGAACAGTACGCGGAACTTCTTGAAAAACTGACCTCGGCTATTCCGGAAAAAGAAGTGATGTGGATCAGCCTTGGCAGCTTGCGTTATCCGGTTTTACTTAAAAAAGTTATCGAGGAACGCTTTCCAAAAACAAAGATCACGACGGCGGAATTCGCCAAGGGCCTCGACGGAAAGATGCGCTATTTCCGGCCGGAACGTGTCGGGCTCTACCGGCACATTTACGCCGGGATCCGGAAACGTTGGAAGGATGTCTTTGTTTATTTTTGCATGGAGAACAGGACCGTCTGGCAAGAGGTGATGGGATATGCCCCCGAAGGCAATGATCATCTGGATTATTTGTTCCATGAGAGCATCGCGAAAAGATTCCCGGACCTGAAATTGCCGGCGGCGGAATTGAGCCGGTACGGAGCGCACAGCACCTAGTCCATGGTACTTGGCAAACCATGGACTACGCGCTATGGACTCCATGTCCCAGGATCCCGTTAAAGACGCATTCCAGGATTTGTTTTGAGCCGTCAAAATATCGGAAGGTCTGACGTCGTGCAACACAGATCCCCATTTAAATGCTTCCCAACAAACCTTCCTCCAGATATAATTTCTCCCGTGTCTGTTTTCTTACGCGGCTCAACTCCTAAAATTTAAAGGGGATTTTCATGACTGACGATTCCATCTACATTCTCGGGGATCAACCGAACGAGTCCAATGGAGAATCTTCCAAGCAGGCCGGTCTCACTTCAAAAACACCGGACGATGTACTGGGCATCTTGAAAGGCGCCCTAAGCCGTAACGCCTCGGATATCCATCTTCAGGTGGGAAGCCAGCCGATCTTCAGAATCGACGGTGTTCTGTCTCCTTTCACGCAGTCAAAACCCGTCACGCGCGACATGATGGCCCTCTGCGCCGAAATGTTCCTCAGCAAAGACCAGAAAGAATACCTTTTCGAGAACCGCCAAGTGGATTGTTCCGTAACACTTCCGAATTTCACCCACCGGTTCCGCATCAATTTTTTCTATCAACGGAATCATCTGAGCGGCGTTTTTCGCGCCAATCCCATCATCCCGCCCACCATGGAGCAACTTGGACTTCCTTCCTTGATGGAAAAACTGGTCACTTTGCCTAATGGCCTCATCCTGCTCACCGGCGCCACGGGTTCCGGCAAGACCACAACCCTGGCAGCGATGATCCACCATATGAACCATCACAGGAACGCACACATCATCACGATGTCCGACCCCATCGAATATGTCCACAAGAACAAATGCTGCGTGATCAGCCAACGCGAGATCGGGGACGATGCGATCTCTTTTGCAAGCGCTCTTCGTGTGGCGCTTCGGGAAGACCCGAACGTACTTGTCGTTGAAGAGATCCGTGACTTGGAAAGCATCTCAATGGCTTTGACCGCGGCCGAAACGGGCCACCTGGTCTTCGCAACGCTTCACACAAACGATGCCGTCCAAGCCATCGACCGCTTGATCGACGTTTTCCCTCCCAATCAACAATCCCAAATAAGGGTCCAATTGGCCATGACGCTTCAGGCGGTCATCTCGCAGGTCCTGTTGAAGAGAAAAGGAGGCCCCGGGCGTGTGGCGATCTTTGAAACCATGCCGGTCACGGTTCCGATCCGCAATCTGATACGCGATAACCAAACCATTCAGATCTATAATGTCATGTCGATGAACCGCGCTCAGGGAATGCTTTTGCGTAATGACGCCTTAAGGGAAGGTGCTCAGAAAGGTCTTATCTCGCAGGAAGACGCCGAGGCGCATTTTCTGGATACCACGGCTTTAAAACACGATCCTACCGGTTGGCGGCGGTCCTAAAGCGATCGTTCCAGGCCGCAGCAAGCTATTGTCAGAAGTCTCGCCTCAGTCGCTGGGAGTTCCGCACGTCTGCCCGCCCCTCGGCCTGTGTTTTATCCCTTCGCGTCCAAGGCTCGCGGGTGTTGGATCACCTCGGCCCGGAGAAGAGCATTTTCCTGGGCAAGATTTTTAACCTGGT
The DNA here is from genome assembly GCA_043808175.1 of Candidatus Omnitrophota bacterium. Lineage (GTDB taxonomy): Bacteria > Omnitrophota > Omnitrophia > Omnitrophales > Aquincolibacteriaceae > Aquincolibacterium. The sequence goes on from JAZDFE010000006.1 coordinate 2,379, forward strand.
CTGTCAGATTCGATATCTTGATCGAAAGTTGAACCGCTACAAGCATGAGAAAGATGATCGAGGAGATGAACAAAGTGGTCGTCGGCAGACCGGCGCCGATCAGACCGGTGAGGGCCACGAGCCATTCGTAGCGTATCACAAGGATGAACATCAGGAGGCTCGTCGTCAGCCAGAGGACCGAATATTCTTCGCGGAGCTTTCGCCTCCGCACCAGATTAAGGGTATACACAAAAACGAAACAGCAGATCAATAAAGCAAATATTTTTTGGCTTTCAAGCATAGTTCCCCCGTTTCTTCCTGTGTCGACACCTCTGCGCGATCGCAGGGCTTCTCACTTGTTTTTCCCCTTGGCCCTCATGAGCGTCACGCCAATGGACAGTAACATCTTGAACATGTAGTAGACCGGCTTTAACCCGCCGTGCATTGATTTTCCGTCGCGGTTTTCAAACATCCGGACCGGGACCTCGATCATGCGAAAGCCTGCGCGATGGAGCGTGATCAGCATATCGGCGTCCGGATAGTCGACCGGAAAGATATCCGTGGAAAAAAAACGTATGACGTCACGGTTGAACGCCTGATATCCCGAGGTCGTATCCGTAATGAACTTGCCCGTGACAAGCAATACGATCCTGCGGAAGATCGCCATGCCCACCCTGCGCGCAAACGGCGGCCGGTAGCTGTTCCCAAGAAAACGCGAGCCGATGGCAAAGTCGGCCTCTCCCGCGATCACCGGAGCCAAAAGCGCCGGAATGCTGGACGGATCGTGCTGGCCATCGGCGTCAAGCTGGACCAGATAATCATAGTGGTGGGCAAAAGCGTACTTGTAACCGGTTTGGATAGCCACGCCGTATCCCATGTTAAAAGGGTGAGTGACAACGGCAGCGCCCGATGAGCGGGAAACGCTTGAAGTATCGTCCTTGGAGCCGTCATTCACTACAAGAATGGGCATTTCAGGTACGGCACGCCGGACACTTTCGATAAGCCCTCTTATTCGCGCAGCCTCATTGTAGGCCGGGATAAGCACAAGGGAGCGTGAACTGTTCGTGCTGCTCATCGCCTGATCCTTTCTCATTATTTTTTCCTGGATAACGTTGCATAGAAGCCAAAACGCTTGTCGTTTTCGTCATGTTATAAGAAAAAATCATCCCCCCCGGGCGCGCAAGAGGATCGCATGGATCAGGCTCCACTTCCTGCGGAAGAGCCCCCTATCCAGAATGCCCTGGACCACATCGAGCGCCACATGCATGACGCATCCGGCCGAGATCCAAAAAATCGCGCCATGCATGAACAAGACGCCGGCGATATAGACCGCGGTCACCTCGACCGTATGTAAAACACAAAGGCAATAATAGTGGTCCGCCTCTTTGGCTTCAAAAAAACGTATCGCACGTTTGAGCGAGCCGTCTTTGAATTTCACGGCATACCACAAGAAATGGTCCACATCGATCAGCACGCTTCCGGCCAGCACCGAAATACCCGCCTGGGGCGATACGTACCAACTTACCGCCGCCGCCGCAACAACGCCCGCAAGGATATGTTCTTTAAGGAACACCTAGGGCCTCACTTGACCGGTTCCGGAATTCCCTGGATAACCCGCGAAAAATCCGCGCCAAAGGCCCGCGGCATAAAAAAGATGCGTCCCGAGTAAAATAAGACCCACGCGCAAGCCTGAAACAGGGTGCTTATTCAAAGCCAGAAAAAAACCAAAAAACATGATGAGCGGAATGTACAGCCACACAAGCAAAGCTTGCGGCCACACGAGGCCCAGCAGGCTTGCGATCAATAATCCGGGGAAAAAAAGCAAAGCGACCGCGTGCGCCGGAGAAAACAGGGTCCGGTGCTTGCACATGATCCTGGCCCGGCCGATCCCGTAATGATACATATTCACGCACCAGGACAAAAACGACCGCCTCCCGCCATGCTCCACGAGAACCCCCGGGACAAAATACAACCCGTATCCTTTTTTGTCCAGGCGGTAGTTCATATCCGCATCTTCGCACATATTTTCCAATTGTTCATCGAATCCCCCGGCCGATTCCAGGGCGGCGCGTGAATAGAGAGCATTCAAGCACGCGATACTTGCCACCCGGCGCCGTTTGTCGAAGATCCTTCCCTGCACGGAACCGAGGCTGCCGAGAAATGAATCAAGCGCTACGCCAAGAGCGGCCTGGAACGGACTTTTCCCGGAAGGGGCTATGTTCCCGCCGCCCACGCCGGCGAGAGAGGCGTCATTTTTTTGGATCGCCTCAAAGGACTCCGAAAGGATCGCAAGCCAGTCCGGCGGCACGATGCAGTCCGAATCCGTGAAGGCGATATAAGGATAGAGGGCCTCGCGAAGGGCCACATTCCGGTTCGAGGCGATGGTCCTCTTCGGATTTTCAACGAGACGGACCCTGCCGGCAAAACCGCGGACGATCTTTTGGGTATCATCCGCGGAGCCTCCGTCGACCACCAGAACCTCTGTTCTGCCGCCATGGGGCGTCAGATCCAGGATCGATCTCAGACAGGCGTCGATAGGTTCCGCGGCGTTATAGGCCACAATGCAAACCGATATATCCATCAAGTGATTTCTCCGCCCATCACGCCGGAAGGACTTTACGCTTCACGACCTTTGCGATCTGGTTGAACAAGGTACGACGAAAGGGTCCGTTACGAACGGCGAGGACCAGGATCCTCCATGCCGTTTTCCAAAGTTTGAGTTTCCATACGCGTCGGATACGCGCCACGGTTTTTGTAAGGTCCTCCGCGGTAAGTGTTTCAAGGCGTAACGGATATTTGCCGGGCCAGACATGATAATAATTAAATTCCTCCGGCGACTTTGCCAAAATTTTATCTTTCAAGGACTCATAAAGAGGCGTTCCCGGCAGCGGCGTGGTGAGCGTCACGGTGAGAACATCCGGATGCAGGCGGGCCACCATGCGAACGGTAGACGCAAGCTCCCGCCGGTCTTCATCCGGTTTTCCCAATGCATCACTGGCGGTGCCGATCATGACCGAGCCCGTGGTAAGAAGCCCCGCTTTTTGTGCCGAGCGGAATCCTCTTTCAATTTGGGAAACGGTCAACTCTTTCCCCAAGATCCCCAAGATCCGGTCCGAAGCGCTTTCCATTCCCATGCTAAGGCCGACGAATCCGCTCCGGCGCATGATACGGCAAAGTTCTTCGTCGATAAGATCGGGGCGGGTGAAGCACCAAAAAGGCACCCTTAATTTGAATCTCCTCAATTCGGCGCATAGTTTTATCACCCAGTCTCTATTTTCCGTAAAGATCTCATCATGGAAAAGAAGCATGTAGTTTCCCGGAAAATGTCCGCGCAGCTGCGTAAGCTCACGCAGGACGCGTTCGATGCTGAAACGCCGGGTGGGTTGTTTCGCATAGATAAGCGGCGGCTGATTGAACTTATCCTCATGGTTCAGTCCCCGCGAAGCCATAAAAACGGCGCTGTGGGTTACTTGGATATACCGTCCGTATTCCACCAAGTCCCAATCAGGCGGCGGGAGTTTTTCAACGTTCACCCGGGGCGCCGGCCCGGAATTTGGATTTTCCACGGTGGCGATCCCCGGCCGGGCCAGAATGATCTTCCGCCCTGCCATATCGCGGAACACGTCAGGGACCACTTCTTCGGGTTCGCCGATCACGCAGGCGTCAAACCCCATTTCCAGTAATAACCGGGAGGGCTCCGTCGATGCCTGGGGACCGAACGCGATCGCCGGAAGCGAAGGATGTTGAGACCGGAGCCTCCGCATCGCCGCATGAGTTTCGTTGCTGAACCGGATCTGCGTGTTGACGAGCACTCCATCGGGTTTTCCCAAAAGCGCAAGGTCCCATTTTCGCCAATCATCTTGTTTTTCCCATACGTGGTCCACCAGGGAACACAAGTGCCCCGCTTGCTTCAGCACGGCGCCCAGATACATGATGCCCATTGGCGCGTCGAGGCCTTCCGGACGGTGCGAGCCGAACGGCGGATTCAGAAAAAGGATCTTCAGGAAAGGACCCTCCACCATTGGCCGGGATTTAAAAGAAAATTCCGCGTCTGGAAATTACTGTGAGTGCAGGCGCCGGCGGAACAAATTCCCGTCTGTTTGGTTTTGCGCATGGCGGTGCTGTTCCAGAAAGCGGCAAAATCGCCGTGCCATTTAAGAAGATTGCCTACCACCGGGGTCATTTCGCACAAGCGCACATCGCCGTTGGGCTCTACCACGGCAAATCCGTCCCCGACCTGACAAGGCCGGGCCACCGCTCTCGTGCGTAAAAATTCGAGAAAGGAACGATTGAGGTGCCGGTGCGCCCGGGCCGCGAGACGGGCAGAAACCCCGGGATAATGGCCACCGGCCGCATAATAGCGGTGAGCATAGTAGTCCACCAGATCCAGGATTTTCTCCATCTCGTCGGCCTGCGGAAGTTCCAGGCTCTTGTCGGGAAAATCCCCCCTCAAGAGTCCCACATCGTGGAAATCAACGCCCAATCCCTGCACGTGTCGCAACAATTCCGGGATCTCCCCCGCGTTGTAGTTGTTGAGAACGGTGCACACGTTCAGAGCCAACCGGGGATGCTTCGAGCGGATCTGTTTGAGCCCTTCGAGCGCGAGCATCGTCTTTTGATAATTACCGGGAACGCCGCGGAGGAAGTCGTGCGTTTTCTCCGATCCATCCAGGGACAGAACGATATTGAGCTGTGCCGCCGGACAAAGGGTAAGGATCCGGCGGGTGCTCTTCAAAAGGTCCTCCCCCACGAGACCATTGGTGGGAATGCCGATCTTGCGGACGCCGGAATGCCGGTAGAACTCCGCCACAAGCTCCGGACGGTCTTTGCGCAAAAAAGGTTCGCCGCCGGAAAGATGCAACCACAAGAGGTGAGGCAATGAACGCGCGACCTCGGCATAAAAACTGAGCGGCAAGTCTGCGGATTCCGGACTTTCGATCTGATCGTGATAAAAACAAGTCCGACACCGGGAGTTACACCGGTAGGTTACGAAAACGATCATGTAGAGCGGCAGGCGGCGTTCGCGCGGAGTCAACTTCCAGCGGAGGATATCCGTCAGCATCGGGGATCTCCTTGCGCGCGTGACCCGGCGTCCTTGCCGAAGAGCCGCTGATAATCCCCGCAACCCGCCACGGTGCCGAGATATTCCCAAATCCGCCCCAGCAAGTGCAAGGGGCTCAGCCAAAGCACAGAGAGATCGCGAGGAAGATTGCGTAGCACAGTGAAGGCTGTGGCCAAAAGGGCGTAACAGGGCCAGAGCAAAGCCAACAGGATCCGGCTATTCGGGAACATCCAGGAATAAGGCGGCAAGGGCTTGTGCTTGAGCACGGTTTGAACGGTCCACCGCCCGTAATTGAACCGCTGGCGGAGGAAAGCGCCCATGGTGGTACGCGGATGATCATGCATCACGATCGCCTTGGGTTCAAAAAAATTCTCATATCCGGCGCAATGGATCCGGAACGCCAGATCGGAATCCTCGCTCCCCTGCAGGCGGGGATCAAAACCTCCCACTGCGTTGAATACCTTCCTGAAAAGTGCCATATTTGCGGTAGAGCCAAAGAGCGTAGGACCGGCGGGAACTTCCGGCCCGATGGAATGCGCCCAAGCCTGGTGATCAAGCCGCTGCCAAATATTGGTTTTTGCGGAGATCGTGACAGATCCCCCCACAATGCCGCGTTTTTTGTCTTGCTTCATAAGTTCCGCCACAAGCACCGCCAGCCAGGTCTCCTTAGGAACACAATCAGCATCGGTAAAGGCCAGGATCTCAGCGCCGGAGGCGGCAATCCCCGCGTTGCGTGCTACGGCACGTCCCTTATTTTCCTGTTCAAGGAGTTGGACATTTTTAAACGATCGCGCAATTTCGGAGGTACGGTCGGTAGAACCGTCGTTAATGACCACGGGAACGATCTTGCCACCGTAAGTTTGACGGGCGATGGCCCCCAAGCATTGCGCAAGTGTGCGCTCTCCATTCAGAACCGGGATAATGACATTGACCGATGGCTCATTCATCCTTTTTACCCCTCCCCGCGCGGGCGCCAAAAACATACCGGAAATAAAGCGACAGGTATTTATGCAACTTACGGAGACCATTTCCTGTGCTAAGCATGTGAAATTCATAACGGTACCCATGCCAAGCCATATACAGAAAGAGGTACAAGCGCTGCAGCGGCAACCGGATCAGAAATCTCACCCACCGCCGTAAAAATGGAAACTGCACCACAAGGCCGAAGAGTCTATGAAGTCTCTCCACTTGGGGACCCATGCGCGCATTGGGATACCGAAGGAGTGACGAATTCTTTTTTTCTATCGATATTTCTTCCTCCCACTTCGGAGACAAAAAGCCGTGGGCTGCGGCGTAATGAGCCAATTTTGTTCCGGGATTGAGATGAAGGATCGTCGCCCCGGCCAGCGTGGGCCGGATGGCAATATTGAGATCCAAAGTTTTCAGGTCCACCTCGACCGGATCCGGCACAGGATGTCCCAGGATGTTCAGCGTCATGACCTTGATCGAGTGATCTTTCAGGATACGGCACGCCCGAAGGATCTGCTTGTTCGTGAGCCCGCGGGCCAGAATTTTTCCGGAAACATCTTCGTCGCCGCTTTCCACGCCGACAAACGCGGAATAAAGCCCGGCCCGTTTCATGAGCGCGATCAGATGTTCATTCGCACTGTTGGCGCGAACATTTGCCCCGAATGGCAATCCCACCTCTTTGGGGAACCTCTCCACGAATTCTTCGATCCAAGGGAGCGGTTTGAGAAAAAAATCATCATCAAACATTAGCACCAATTCCAGGGGATATCTCTCACGCACCGCCCGGATATCGCGGATCAGATAATCCACGGAGTTATGACGCACGACCTTCCCTTTCCCGGAATACAATTGATTGTACGCATGATTGAAGCAATAGGTGCAATGACAAGGACAACCACGCGTGGACATGAATATTTTGCAGTGCTGGTTCCTTAAATGCTCCATCGGCTCATAAATAAGTTCCCGGTCCGCGAAGGGAAGCTCATCCAGGTTCTCGATAAGACTTCGGACTTCATTCCGAACAATGCCGCCGTTCTTCTGAAACCAGAAATTCTTCACATTGAAATAGTCCCGGCCCTGTTCCATCCGCTCGAGAAGTTCCGCGAACGCCATTTCCCCCTCGCCGATACAGAGGGCATCCACTCCCGGCAACCGGATCAACTCCGAAGGACTGTACGTGGCATACGGCCCTCCCCACACGGAGAAATACTTGACGTGTTCTTTGAGCCGTTGATTCAATGAGATCAAAAGGCGGTGCTCTTCCGTCACGCAACCGAAACAGATCATGTCCGGGGGATCCCTGCGGATCTCGGCCAGAAGCACCTCGAAAGTGCGGTCCCCTTTGACGATCAGGCGCGTCTTATGGCCCTGCTGCTTCGCCATGCTGGAAAGATGCATGATCCCAAGCCGCTCATGATCGTAGGCATCGATGACAAGAAATGCGATATTCATGAAAAAATCTCCGGGATCCGGTTATACATCAGAAAGCCATTTATCACTTATAATAAAACAATCGCGGCATTTTGCGGGCACGCCGGGAGAGGCCGGAAGAAGCCCGGTCCTCAGCTCGCGGGCCTCGAAAAGATTCAACGCCTTTTCTGCAGAGCTGTCGAATAAATTCCCGTACCGACCTGCCGGATCCGGTGGATAGTTGCAGCAAAGTCCCAAGTTGCCTCGGGCGTCGACGATGATGAAAAACCATGGCATTCTGCATTTCTTGTCTTTTCGTGACGGTGTGCGAACGAGCGGCGCGGGCCAGTACAAAGGGTACTTGGGGTACTTTTCCGTCATGCGCCGCTTGAGATCCTTATACGCCGGGTTGTCGTCATAGACCACTTCCTCGCGGTCCCCGCCCTGAGGAAATAAAAATGTCAGCACGGTCCCACGGCAGCCGCTCTCGTAACTCAACCGGATGATCTCCTCGATCTTCCCGGGGGTGTTCTCCAATTCACTGCGCTGGAGGATGGCCGTGGTGCGCGCCGGCAAGACCCTGTTCGCTTCGGGCAGGATATCGGACAGCGCGTTCACCTGGGCATGATAGACAGACACACTGACCTGATTGACCCCGCTTTGCTTGAGTTCCCGGATTCGGTCCCTCAGCAGGATACCGTTGGTCACGATCCCCGCGATGTGTCCGTATTTCCGCACAAGCCGGACGATCTCCGCGATCTTTTCGTTCAAAAGAGGTTCTCCGCCCGTGAGGCCGATGTAAAGGCAACGCTTGACCGCGGGATGCAGTAAAAGTCTTTTCATCCGTTCCGTGTTCATATCGAAATCCCGCAGGTTCAGGCCCGGCGATAAGGTCCCGTTGACACACCACGGACAATTCAGATTGCAGCGCCGGTTCACCAGGATACTGGCGCTGACAGGCCCGCAACGGGACAGTTTTATTTCCGGTTGCGGCTGCCGGATCTTGTACGCGGCATAGTTCAGCACGCACGCGGGAGAGACCGTAAGAACGGTTTCTGCCACCATGCGGAGTTTTGTGCTGTTCTTGAGGAAAGATCCTTTACGCATTTAAAAATCACTCTCTTTGTTTTTTGCCTGCACGCATCGCTAGTAAGTGGACATCCATTGATCGCACATGACCGGACAGTTCTTGCAGACCCCGGGAACGGCATCGCTCCTGGAAAGAAGAACCTTTCTCATACTGGTCATTTCGTTTGAATTAAGAATTTTTTCAGGATCGCCACGGAACAAATTCCCGTGGTTTCCCGAACCATCGGTCGGATAGTTGCAACACAATCCGAGATTTCCAAGAGCATCTGCCTGGGCGTACAGCCAGAGCATACGGCAGCGCCGGTCTTTTTGAGTTAAAACCCGCTTGAGAGGCGTGGGCCAATAGATCCGGCATTTTTTGAACTTTTTCGATAAATGCCGCGTGAGCTCCGCGTAACGAATGTTATCATCAAAGATCACCTCATCCGCACTTCTGCCATGGGGCATGCAGGGCATGAAGTAGATACTCTTAAGCCCCGTTTCCATGGACAACTTGATGGCTTCTTCGATTTTCTCGGGATGGTCCTCGACTTCGGACCGCAGGAGCACTTTGCTTAACCTGCATTGCAGGATGGCATTGGCTTTGGGCAGCACATTGGCCACAGAGTCCTTATTGCTGTCGTAGAGCGAAACATTGATCTGGCTGATACCGCTCGCCGCTAGATCTTTGAGATAATTGTCGAGCAGCATCCCGTTGGTGGAGATCCCGACAAGATGTCCCTTCCCCTTAATGAGCCGGACGATATCAACCACATGTCTGTTGAGGAGAGGTTCCCCTCCCGTCAACGCGTAGTAAAGTCCGTTTTTAAAAACGGGATGTTCCATGATCTTTTCGACGCGGGGGACATCGGCCTCATAATCCATAAGACTTGCAGGATGGGCCGGTTGGGGAATGACGCAAAATGAACATTTCAGATTGCAACGCCTGGTGATCAGAATGCCGCAAAGCACGGGCGCGAACCGCGACAGGCGCATTATTTCCTGCGGCACGGAAAATTTATACTTGAGGTAATTGTAAACACACTCCGGGGAAAGACCGAGCGCGGAACGCGCCAGCATTTGAATTTCAGACAGGGTTTTTAGGGACAGGTATTTACTTACCATCTGGCGCATCACCACCTATCTCTGGCTGCTCTGGCACTTTGATCAAGATAGCGTGTCCGTTGAGATTATGGATGGTGATCCTGTCCTTTCTGTTTCGTTCGTCGTTGATAAGACGAGTAACGCCATTGCATCCTTGAAATCCATAATCGTCAAACACCATCACTCCACCTACAACCACCTTAGGCCATAACCATTCCAAAACATCTTTTGCGGATTCATAGACGTCGACATCCACATGACAGAACCGAAAGGTTCTATCCATGACCGATCCGTGTGTTTCTTCGGGAAATATTCCGGTAACTATTTTGATGTTATCCAATCGCAGGTCATCCGCCAATTTTTCAACTATTTCCATCGAAGTATCCGCATGTTCTCCTCCCATGTACCTCGCATCCTTTTCTCCGGCCTTAACAACCCCTCTAAATGTATCGCACAAGTACACATGATTTCTAATGCCGCTAAGTTTTGCTTTCTGCGCGATCAGGATGCCGCTTCCTCCTTTCCACACACCGACTTCGATCAAACCGCCATTTAATTTTGCGGTTTCACCCACGAGTTGCCACAATTCGTAGCATTTGTACTTATCTACTAACGTGTGGCTGCTGATGATCTTGAACGTTTCGTTGAACGAATGGTCCGAAAGCCATGGAGCGTAACTTGCGCCGGACAATATCAACTCATAATCACCCTCCGATTTTGTCTTTCTTGATACGATAAAATCAAAGCCGGCTCTATTGGCTGCTTTTCTTAAAATTTTTAAAATGAATCGCACAAATACCGTCGTCCATTCCCCGCATTGTCGTTGCCAACTTATCCGTTCTCTCAAATGAAGGTCCTTTCCATATATCCAAGATGAAATGCGATATCCCGCAAGGGGAGCAAAGGGCTGATGCGCGCCAGAGACAGTTCGCGGGCGATCATCATCTTGATGAGCGGCAGTTTTCTCCACGGACGGAAGCTCAAGTCAGTGAAGGTCATCTTCATGAAAAGCTTAAAGATCTTCCGTGTGGCTAATTTGATATCACTTTCCGTAAAATTTTCCGCGATCGGAATGTAGTGCTTTCTATCGAAGATGTCCGAACCGATGGACTGGGAGCCAAAAATGTCTTTCATGCTTTCAAAGAGGTCTGTCCCGGGGATCGGAGAGGTCACGGAAATGGAGACCACATCCGGCCGCGCGATCGACAACATCTTGAGGGTCTTGTTGATCGTTTCCCAGGTCTCTCCCGGCGATCCGACCATGATGTTGGCTCTTGAGACGATCCCCAATTTCCGGCACAACTCAAACGCCGGAATGATCTTGTCCGCAGTATAACCTTTTCTCATTTTTTTCAGGATCTCATCGGCCGCGGACTCGACGCCGAAGGCAAGGTACTTGAGCCCTATTGACTTCAGGGACCTCAAAAGATCTTCGTGGACCGTATCGACCCGGGAATTCAGCATCAGATCAAACTTCATTTTTCTTTTCCGCACCAAGGCGATGATCTCCTCCCACCACGCTTCTGCTTTCCAAAGCGGCTCGTCGTCCGCAAAATAAATGCTTCTCAAATGATAGGTCTTAAGCAACCACTGGATCTCATCCACCACTCGCTGGGGCGAGCATCGCCGAATACCGCGGCCGAACAGTTTCCGGGAAATGGGCTGACAGTAATTGCAGTTCCCGTAACACCCGCGGGTCACCGAAAGCGTCGCTCCGGGATTGGACATGGGGATATCTAAAGGGATCTCCAGATACGACTCCATCTGCAACAGATCGTAAGCGGCCGGAGGAATCGCATCCAGGTCGCGGCCCGGCTCACGCGGCGGCTTCACCACAAGTTTCCCGTTCTCCTTGTAGGACAGCCCCTCGATATCGGAAAGCGTACGGCCCTCGTCCAAATGCTCCATGATCTCCACAATGGCCTCTTCTCCTTCCCCGCCGTGGACCAGGTCCACCACATCCGGTTGCAGGATCGCCTCGGGCATGGCCGTGGGAAAAGGTCCGCCGAATAAAACCGGCAGGGACGGAAAGCATTCCTTTATTTTTCCGGCAATGGCGAGCGACTGCGTATAGTTCGACTGAAGGATCTCAAATCCGACGATCGCGCTGGAATTTTCTGCCAGGGAGGCGAAAATGCGATCGATCGATTGAAATGTCGTATCGACGATCGTCACCGGATGCTCTTTGGCTCTGAGACACGCCGCAAGAAAACCAAGCCCTAGAGGCGGGTAGAGATTCCACGTCCTGAAAGGACAGACATACACGAGTGTGATGTGTTTCTTTTTTTGCATTACGAATAACCCTTTATCCTGCGGCCTGTTCACACCGGGACCGGTCATGCCGGCGCGTGCGCGTTCTTGCCGACACGGGAAAATTTCCTGAATACTCCCTGAAGCTGAAAAAGTGCCACCAAATAGGCGCCCCGGATCAACCCTCCCAGCATGGCGGGCGACCGGACGCGCGACAATTTTCTCAAAATATACCGTGGTCTGAAATAAAATTTTCTGAACGCTTTCTGGGTTACGGCCTGAAGCTCCGACGGCGTCAGCTCGCAAAGGCTCTTGTCGGGCAATTTTTTAGATTGGCCGATACAATGGTCCCAGTTGCCTTCCTCAATGGCTTTCTTTTGGCGCAACTCCTCGAAGATCCTGGAACCGGGAGCGATAAAGAGCACGCTGAAATTCGCGTAATCCGAATCGAGTTCCAAGGAAAAACGGAGCGTGTCATTGACGGACCGCCACGTATCGCCGGGATGACCGAAGATGTAGCTGCAAAGGGTGATGAGCCCGTATTTCCTGCAAAGCCGGACGGCTTCTCGCGCCTGGTCTAAAGTGATATGTTTATCGATCTTCTTCATCATCTCCGCGTTTCCCGTCTCGATCCCGAACGCCAGTCCGCTGCAATGCGCCTGTTTCAAGGCCTTGACGACATCCTCGTCTATAGTATCAACGCGCGCGTGGCAATTCCAGATGGTCTTCAGACCCTGCTCAACGAAGAGGCGGCAAAACTCCAGGACCCACTCTTTGTGGACCGTGAACGTGTCATCCAGGATAAGAACCTCTCCATACCCTTCCCGCTCCAGAAGTTTTAGCTCGTCGATAACATTTTGTGGCGAACGTTGGCGGAACTCCCGGCCGTAAATGGATTTGGAACAGAAAATGCAGCCGTACGGACAGCCGCGGCTTGTCAGGACCGTGGTGTTCTTAGCGGAGGTCACCCGCCGGTTGACATTCATGCCGTACCTCGAATCACCGAAGATCTCCCGGGCGGGCAGCGGAATACGGTCTAGATCTTCGATGCGGGGCCGTTTAGGATTGACGATCACGCGGTCCTTCGCGCGGTAAACAAGATTTCTGATGCTGGTGGGATCCCGCTTGTCCCGGAGGGCCAGAACGAGTTCCCGGAAAGCTTCCTCCCCTTCACCCACCACGCCGTAATCGATCGCTTGTTCTTTCAGCGTATCTTCGGGAAGAGCGGAACAATGCGCTCCGCCGGCCACCACGATCGCGACCGGAGCCACTTCCTTGACCGCCCGGGCCATTTCCCAGGCCCTGTAAACGGTGGGCGTTAGGATACTGATGGCCACGATATCGGGCTTTTCTTCCCGGAAGATTTTCCGGTATTCTTCCCGGTCCAGTTTCAGCGCATTGTTGTCGAACCCGACGACTTCGATCCCGGGCAGATCTTTGATGTAAGCGCCAAGGTACGCAAGTCCCAGGGGGACCGAAATAGGACCCTTTTCCATGAATGGACCTGCGAAAGGACTATCGCTGGGACAACTCAGCATCACCTTCATAATGAATGATCTCTCCGATGATAACGCACAGCTATTCTGGTGATTTTGCCGTTCCTGATACCAACCAACACAGCACCTGCCATCCGGACTTCAGGGTGGAACGCAGCTGCCGGAAAGAGCGAATGTCCGTCAGGATCCGGAGCCAGGTCCGGGGACGTAAATAAAAATCACGGGACGCCTTCCGCGTCAATGCTTCCATACGCTCATAGGTCAGGGCTCCCTCAAGACCGAGCACAAACGAATCCCGGAACGGCGAGCGGTCCCCTTCGCCCTTTGTAATAATGCGTCCGGAACCATAGCGACCGTTTTGTATGCTAACAAAAAAAGGACTCCCGGGATACACCATCATCACGGCCCAATTCACGTAGTGCAGGTCCAACTGCCGGACAAATTTGATCGTTTCCTTCACGGTCTCTTCTGTTTCGCCCGGGAGTCCTATCATGAAATATCCGGTCACTCGGATCCCCGCGCGTTTCGTTTCCCGGACCGCGGTTTCGATCTGTTCCCGGGTGACCTCCTTCTGAACGATCTGCCTCAGGGCCTCATTCCCCGATTCGATGCCGTAACTGATCATCCAGCATCCGGCCTTTTTCATCAGGCCCAGGAGTTCAGCGTCCACGAGATCACACCGGGTCGTACACGACCAGATCAGATCAAGTTTTGCGGCGATGAGCCGCTCCATGATCTCCACCGCCCGTTTGCGGTTCATCGTCAGGTCGTCATCATAAAAATGGATCTCACGCGTGTGATAACGGGTCACAAGCTCCCGGATATCGCTTACGACACGTTCCGGAGAAAACGCCCTGTAGGAATCCCCGAACACGCTTTTAGAACAATAGGCGCAATGAAAAGGACAGCCTCGCGATGTGATCTCATTCATATAATGCCAGCGCCGGCCGTACGGAGCATGCGGATGATACCTGTCCAGCGGGAAAAGATGCCGGGCGGGCCGCGGAAGGCTATCCAGATCTTTGATCGGAGACCTCGGTCCGGCCTTGACGATCGCTTGCTTCGCATTCCGCCAAAGGGTGCCCGGCAGATTCCGGGGCAGCCTGCCCTTCGATATAAAAGCCGCGAGGATCTCCTTGAGCGTCATTTCCCCTTCGCCATAGACCCCCAGATCGGCGTCGGGAAATTCTTTCAAAACCTCATCGGGTAACGCCGACACATGAGGCCCCCCGATCACAAGCAGAGTGCCGGAAAAGATCCTTCGCGAAGCAGCCACGACTTCCTTGGCGCTGCGCAGGTTGGTCGTGAGCACGCTGACTCCCGTCACTCGAGGCACGGACAACGCACACAGTCTCTCCGCCAATTGACCGGGGTCCCGCAAACCTTCAGCCCAAGCGTCCACGACCTCGACAGAATAGCCCGCCTCCAAAGCCACGGCAGCCAGGGACGCCAGGCCGAGCGGGATCATCGGATGGGGATTCGAAGAATAGGGATTGATAAGAAGTAGATCCAAAATGCGTTCCTCAGGTTCCAAAAAGGGCGTATTTAAAAAACTTGCGCCCCGCATGCCAGAACTTCACGGCTTCGCGGGGATCTTTCACGATCCTCCAAAGAGCACCGGCCATGTAGCCCGGCCGCAGATAGTAACGGACGACGATGCGATGCATGGCTTTTTTCATGTCTTCGCTCGAAAGACCCGGATAATCCATCATGACATTCTGCGCTCCCTCCGGGGTCAGGAATTGCGAGAAATCCCCGGTCTTTAAATATCTGTTTTCCTTAAGCCAGTCGTAAAACTCCGTACCGGGAAGCGGCAGGGCGATCGAGACCTGCATCGTCGCCGGCCTGAGGCGCAGCGCCGCCCTGAAAGTCTCTTCGATGGTCCCGGGAGTTTCGCCGGGCAGGCCGATGATGAAATCGCCGTGCACCTGAATGCCGGCCTTGCGGGCGGCCCCGGCAAAAGACTCCATTTGCCTCAGGGTGATGCCTTTCTTTATCCGTTTCAGGATCTCCGGGCTGCCGGATTCGTACCCGGCCACCATCGCGCGGCAACCCGCTTTTTTCATGAGCCGGAGAAGCTGGATGTCGGTGATATTGGGCCGGACATTGGCGCACCAGTTGATCTTATACCCCCCTGCGATCTTCCGCTCGCAGAATTCCCGGACACGCCCCAGGTCGAACGTGAAAGTGTCATCATCGATCATCAGTTCCTTGACGTAAGGCGCCCGGTCGCGGATATAATCCAGTTCGGCAAAGATACTGTCGAGACTGCGCTTGCGGTACTTCCGGCCCATCAGGGTCTGAGGCCACAGGCAGAAAATACACTGCGCGTAGCAACCCCGCCCAAAATAGGTCTGGACCCACGGATAGAGCAGATAATCCATGTGATAATGATAAATATTCAGATGTTTTTCAATGACCTGGATGGAGAAGGGCAGTTCGTCGAGGTTCTCGATAAGGGGCGCCTCATCATGGGCGATGAATTTGCCGTCGCGAAGATACGCGAGGCCAGGAAGCGCCGCAGGATCGCCTCCCCGGTCCATCACGGCCGCCATGTCACGCAACACATAGTCGAATTCGCGGCGGATCACATAATCAGCTCCCGGCGAGCGACGCAGGGAGTCCTCGGGCAAGACGGAAACATGGGGCCCTGTAAGCACGGTGGTCGCTTCCGGACACGCCCGCTTCAGTAGATCCGTTATTTCCAGATCGTTGACAATGCTCCCGGTCGCCGTATAAACGACGATCATTCGAGGATCAAATCCCTTCACTTCCTCCAGAAGCTCCTCACGGGATTGCTTCTTGGCCGGGCTGTCGATCAGACGCGTCTTGTGCCCCGCCTTGTCAAGCACTCCGGTCGCATAGATAAGCCAGATCGGCATCCACAGGGCCGTGCCTTTGCTGGAGGCTTGCCAACGGGCACCGCGGCAGAACCGGTCTGTAAAGGGCGGATTGATCAGACAAATTTTCATTTCGAATAACACCTCGAATATCGGATCTTATAATGCCCGGCACGAACGGGTCGGACACTCTTTTCCCGTGAACCTCTTCCTTGAACACACGCATCCTTCTTACTCGAAAGGGCCCGGAAAACGGAGTGTTGAATGAGCTTCCTTAAAATTGTAATACATTTCCACGCAATCAAAAATCTTTCTTTTCGCGTCACCCTTCCTTGGCGGAAAGTCCCCGTCGTGGGCCGGAACAGACGGGAAGAGGGGCCTCAGGAGGGCTGACCTTAAGAGGGAAAAGAAGGCGCGGGAGTCATGAGAGAAACTCAAGGAAATGCCCCGGGGAGTGACGCGGACTAACGCGTCCGAAGGACGTGCTCGATCTTGCCGCGGAGATTGCCCAGGTCAAAAGGCTTCTCGATGAAACCGCTGATCCCCTCGAACTCGAAGAGAGGCCGCATCTTCACCCCCGCGCCGGTGATCACGATCACAGGGGTGTTCCTGATGTAGGTCTGTTTTTGAAGATCAGGGTGGCGATAAAATCGGACCTTGCGGAGATAAGTCAGTCCGTCCTCACCCTTCGGGATGAGAACATCCAGAAGCACACAATCGGGTTTCGCCTCCTCGGTCTTCCGGAAACCCTCCGCCCCATCGGAAGCAGTCAGGATCGTATAGCCCAAAGGCTCGAACTTCTCTTTGATGATCTGGCAGACATCCGCCTCGTCATCGATGATCAGGATGCATTTTTTATTCTCTGACATTTCAACCTCGATAAAGGGTCCGGACGTTTTTACGATCTATCAAAAACACCCGCACACTGGATGAAACAGAGAGATTCTATTCCGCGTTTACCTGAATATCAAAGTAATTTTTAGAAATGAGAAAGGTGCCGTTCCGGCCGTTCAGCATGAACGCCGCAACCCCTGAGAACTATTTCAATGACTTCAGGCAAGTCGTACCGCTTTCATTTGGCCTTTCAATAATAAATCCCTTCTTCTTAAGGATTTCCAGTTCTTTCCGGAAACTTTCCCGCGCTTCGTCAGTTTTTATTTTGTCCCCCTGAGACTCCGTGTAGGAATTGTGCATAAAACTGACGTCAATGCATGGCTCACCGGCTTCCTCATACATCTTCACTTCTTTAAAGATCACTTGTTGCGCTGCCGTCAGCTGTCTCAAATTTTTTTCAAACTCCGCGGCCGCCGCTCTTTTAGCTTGGGCCTTGGCTTCCTTCTCCCTTTTCTCCTCCTCTTTTTTCAGATCCTCACTCGTTTTTTTACTTAACCCCGCGTACAATATTTCCTGACTTTGGGCATCAGAGGCGCCATTTTCTTTTCCCTTCTTTAAGTCCGGATGTTTCAATTCATCCATATATTCTTGGACGGATTTTTCTGGTCTTCCGTAAGACTTTGGATCTCGTCGAAAATCGCTTCATTCTCGGCACTTTTGGGGGTTAATTTGTAAAGCCACAGGTGCTGATCTCCCTCCGCTTGATCATATTTCTTTAATTCCCCCATGTGTTTGAGAGGGAAAACAACGTAAGCCCGGCTTTCACCTTGTTTAGTGAGCTCTGCGATCAGGAGCAATTCGTCGCTCACTCGATAGACGTAAGCCAAAGTCCTGTTGTACCGGTCCTTCGCTTCCACGTAGTATTCGAGGCGGACTTTTTTTCTATCTTTTTTTCTACCCTTGATCTTTTTTATGAACGCAGTCGCTTCTTTTACGGACGCTTGGTTGACGGAACCAGGCATATCCACCCCGAGAAGCTGCACCCATTCCCCGGTAGAGAGGAGCAGCTTATCCCCATCAATGATGTCCGTAATAAAGGAAACTCCGGGGGGATTCACCTGGGGAATGGGTGCGATTTCCAACGCTGGGGTCGCGGAAGATGCCGTGGAGCTCTGCGGGCTATGGGACTCTCCCGTTTTTCGGTCAGTGCCCCCGCCGGACTTATCCGGCCCTTCGCTGGAAGCCAATACTGTTGTCGCAAAAACGCCGGCGGTCACCAAGGCAAGGAAGATCCCTAGGACCCTGAAAATCATTTTCCGCATCTGCGATCCCCTCCGGTTTTGAATGGCCGTATTCTAGACCCAAATCATAAAATTTTGCCAGCGTTTTGGGAGACACCCGAAACGTAGGCGTCCTCCAAGTGAACACCCTTAGGAAATATTTAAGATAAGCTCATTCTTAGAAATAAGGAGCTGTGATCCACTTCGAACGCCGCCTTGGGGGGGGTCACGGAAAGGTCTCGATCCATTTTTTTCTTACAAGAAATTCGAAAACTTCCTCCGCCGTAATAGCCTCCCCTATCTCTGTAAGGTGAATGGGATCCACAAAAAGCGTTTTTGCCGGATTCTCTTTGTGGTACTTTTCGAAGGCGCTCAATAGATACACTATGTCTTTGCGGTCGTTCGGCTTACGGAACTTAAATCCACCGGAAATAACTCCCTTGTTGTAATATAAATACTCGACTTGCAATACATGCCGGACCCCATGTTCCCGCGCGATCTTCTCGACGATGCTAAAATCAGAATCAAACCCTTCAGACAATCTCTGAGGATGCTTGGGAAAACGGCCTGTCAAAAAATTAAACAGTGAATTGGCCGGTCGATTCGGCCTTCTGGGTTCGGCATGATCTAATAAAACACAAACAACCCTGAAAACACGTGATTCATACAGGCAATGCCATAAAAAAAGTCTGACCGAATCCGTGAATGTGTTGCTGACAAAATAGGTGTCTGTTGCCGCGGCATCGTTTTCCCGCCATATGAGTATATCGGACTGATAGGCGACTATATGGAATTGAAAAAATCTTTTGACCTGTTTCGAGATGGCCCCGGGAAGCCCCGCGTTCAGCACCCGGATTTTTTTCTCCGGATATTTTTCCGCTAACATTTTCCCCAAAAGATAAACCCAGCTGTCATCATAGTTTATCGCAAAGCCATACGTCGTCGAATCCCCGATACAAATGATCCTGATTTCACCCTCTTCCTTTTCTTTGGGACAATCGATCCTTCCTTGCGGACCTCTAAAAAAACCGGCCTTGGGAAGGAAATAACAGATGGGATCGAACCGGTTCTGACTGCCCATATTTAAAAGGGTGAAATTTCCGATCGTTTGCATGATGCGTCCGTAAGGTTGTTTTAGAGTTTTCATTAAATAGTGGTTGAGTGAAAAATACAAAACGACCCGGACGCCTCCCTCCAGCAGCAGGGCCGTGATGATCACCGTAGCCGTTATTTTCCCCAATAACCGAAAGATATGAAGAAGCCCTTGCGCGACTCCGTGATCTTTCATATACCCTCCTCAGTCGTGATAAACCAGTACGCCTACTCTACTACTTTTATTATTCCCGAAGCTATTGCAAAAAAACGTTCCTGATGTTAGCCTTTTCGGCGTCGTAAAAGGACCCCTAATACTGCACTCCGATGGATTTTTAGGGTTTGCAGTATTGTACCGTTAACCTTTAAAATTAAATGAGAACGGTGCTGAAAATCGGGACTTAAAAGAGAAGCGGAGATCGCCTTGATCCAGGATAGGTTCGTGAAAATACTCGCCGCAAAAAAGGGTCTCGTACTGATCGCCGCCCTCTCTTTTGTTCTCTCGCAAGCCGCTCTGCCGGGCTTCGCGGCAACGACGCAGCTTGCGGCCGGCATCCGGGCCGAATGGAGCCAGCCTCAGACGGGTACCCTGGCGCAAAAAAACTCCGTAGCAGAAACGGTCCCCGCACCCCCCGCGGTACGGATTCCTCCCGCGATCCTTGATTTTTTGGCAACCGGCGCTCTTTCCGCTCCTTCGGCCGGTGCAGAAACGCAAACCGTGACGCCTCCCGGAACGCCGGAGGTCGTGCCACCCCCCGGCGTCGCGCCGCCGCCCGAGACCGTCAGCACGAGAACGCTCACCCTCGGCGGGACCAAGGCCCCGGGGCAGAGCCTCTGGATCTCTCCCAACGGCGACAGGTCGTACACGCTGTTTGTGGCGGAGAACACAGAGACATCCTGGTCCGCTGCGGTGGATCTTGTTAACGGAGCCAATGATTTCAGGATCGTCGCGGCAGATGAGGCTTTAAATCCAAGCGCCGAAGTGAACGTGCCGACCATCACTTACAGTTATACGGTGCCCGCTCCCACGGTGACGCCGCCGCCCTTGACCGTGTCG
>JAZDFE010000007.1:0-91911 GCA_043808175.1 Candidatus Omnitrophota bacterium
GATACGCAATATTGGCATTGCAGCCCATATTGACGCGGGCAAGACGACTACCTCCGAGCGTATTCTCTTCTATACCGGACGCACCTACAAGATCGGGGAAGTGCACGAAGGAACGGCGGTCATGGACTGGATGGAGCAGGAACAGGAGCGCGGGATCACGATCACATCGGCGGCCACGACCTGTTTTTGGAAAGACTGCCGCATCAATCTTATTGATACTCCGGGACACGTGGACTTTACGATCGAAGTTGAACGTTCTTTGCGTGTGCTGGACGGCTGCGTAGCGGTCTTTGGCGCGGTGGAAGGCGTAGAACCGCAATCCGAGACGGTATGGCGTCAGGCGGACCGTTACCATGTGCCGCGTATCGCCTTTATCAATAAGATGGACCGTACCGGCGCCGAATTTGAAAAGAATATCCAGCAGATGCGCGATCAGCTTGGCGCGAACGCTGTTCCGATCCAGATCCCGCTTGGGCTTGAGGAAAAGCATCGCGGCGTCATTGATCTGGTCGAGATGAAAGCCTATGTTTTTCATGACGAGAGCCTTGGCGCGAAATTTGATATCCAGGAAATCCCGGCCGAGCATGCGGAACAGGCCAAAAAGGCTCGGGAATTCATGATCGAGAAGGTCTCCGAATACGATGACGCATTGATGCATAAATTTATCGAAGGGCAAGCGCCCACGGTCGCAGAGATCAAGTCGGCGATCCGCAAGGGAACGATCAGCCTCAAGATGGCGCCCGTCATTGTCGGCTCCGCGCTCAAAAATAAGGGTGTTCAGCAGCTTTTAGACGCCGTGGTGGATTACCTTCCTTCGCCCAAAGACATTCCTCCGGTGAAGGGGACGGAACCAGGGACCGAAACCGAGATCCATCGCGAAGCGGACGATAAAGCTCCTTTGGCCTGCTATGCCTTCAAGATCGCCAGTGACAAATTCGTGGGGTCGCTCACCTACATCCGTATTTATTCCGGGACGCTTTCTTCGAGCTCTTATATTTATAACGTGCGCACGAACAAGACCGAGCGTATCGGCCGTCTCCTTCTCATGCATGCCAACAAGCGCGAAGAGATCGATGAGGCCGGCGCCGGGAATATTGTGGCCGCAGTCGGTCTTAAAGAGGTTAAGACGGGCGATTCCCTTTGTGTGGAAAGCAATCCTATTCTGCTCGAAATGATGTTCGTGCCGGAGCCCGTGATCTGGATGGCGGTTGAGCCTAAAACAAAGGCGGATCGCGACAAAATGTCGGATGCGCTGGGTAAGCTTGTGAACGAGGATCCGACCTTCCGTGTAAGAACGGACCAGGAGACGGTTCAGACCTTGATCGGTGGGATGGGGGAACTTCATTTAGAGATCAAAGTCGACATCATGAAGCGGGAATATGCCGTTCAGGTGAATGTCGGGAAACCGCAGGTTGCTTACAAGGAAACGATCCGGGCGGCGGCAGAAGCCGAAGGGAAATTCATTAAGCAAACGGGGGGTCGCGGACAGTATGGGCATTGCTACATCAAGATTGAACCTCTCCCGCGCGGCACCGGAAACGAATTTGAGGATGAAGTGAAGGGAGGTTCCATCCCCCGCGAGTACATCCCTGCCGTGGAGTCCGGGGTGGAAGATGCTTGTGCGAACGGAGTGTTGGCGGGTTATCCGGTCACAGACGTCCGAGCCACGGTCTATGACGGAAGCTATCATGACGTTGACTCTTCGGAAATTGCTTTTAAAATGGCCGGAATTTTCGCATTCAAGGAAGCCTTTAAGCGAGCGAAGCCTGTTCTCTTGGAGCCTATTATGTTTGTGGAGGTCCTGGTCCCCGAGGAGTACATGGGGGATATCATCGGCGATCTGAACTCCCGCCGTTGCGTCATTCAGGAGCTCACAAACCGTGGCCATCTTAAGGCCATCCAGGGGCTCGTACCTCTTTCCGAGATGTTCGGTTATGCGACTTCGGTCCGTTCCTTGTCGCAGGGACGCGCGACTTACTCGATGGAGCCGCACACTTATCAAGAAGTTCCAAAAATGGTCGCAGAAAAGATCATCGCAGGATAAAAAAAAATGGCACAAGCTAAAGAAAAAATCCGTATCAAATTGAAAGCGTATGACCACCGTGTACTGGACCAGTCGGTGCAGGAGATCGTGGGGACTGCGAAGAAGACGGGCGCCAAAGTGATCGGTCCGATCCCTCTTCCGACGCATATTTGGAAAACGACGGTGCTCCGTGGCCCGCATATCGATAAAAAAGCACGCGATCAATTCGAGATCCGGACCCATAAACGTCTTATTGAACTGGAAGAACCCACCTCCCGCACCGTGGACGCGTTGATGAAACTTGACCTCCCGGCAGGCGTGGATGTGGAAATTAAACTTTAAGAGAAACTTATGATCGGTCTTTTAGGTAAAAAAGTAGGAATGTCCCAGATTTTCGATGGGGAAGGGCAGCAGATCCCCGTGACAGTGATTGAGGTGGGGCCGTGTTTTGTGACGGCGCTTCGCACCAAGGAGAAGAACGGATATCTTGGCGTTCAGCTTGGATTCGATACCGTGAAGGAGAAGAGCTTAAACAAACCCAAGTTGGGCGCACTTCGCAAGGCGAATGTTCCGCCGGTAAGATTTATTCGCGAGATCCGAACGGAAGACATTGCGAATTTAAGCGTTGGAAGCGAGCTTCGCGCGGAGAACTTCGAGATTGGGGAGTATGTGGATATCGAAGGCGTCTCGATCGGAAAAGGCTTTCAAGGCGTTGTGAAACGCCTCAATTACAAGGGTGGGGGTGCGGGTCATGGTTCCATGTTCGGCCGTGTTCCGGGTTCCATCGGTTCAAAGGCCGGCGGTGTGGGTTGCCGCAAAAAGGTTCGCAAGGGGAAAGGGCTTCCCGGGCATATGGGCAATGAAAAGATCTGTATTCATAATCTTAAGGTCATGAAAGTGGATGCGGAGAACCATCTTCTCGCTCTGAGCGGCAGTGTCCCGGGAGCGGAAGGCGGTTACTTGATCATCCGCAGCGCGCTTAAGCGCAGCAAGAAAGGTTCCTGGAAAGTGAGAAGTAGTAAGCAGGGGTCCCCGAAGGAAACTTCCTCGGAAACTTCCAAAGCTGAAAATCCTCAGGACGGAACAAAAGCAAGTTCCTAGCAATCAGGTCCGGGCTGAACGGTCTAAGGATCGAAAGAAAGGCATAAGAGATGAAAGCGCTTCTTTACTCGAAAGAGGGTAAGAAGAAACAAGAGGTAGTCTTGAATCCCGAGATCTACGGGGTCCGGGCGAACGACCGTCTTTTAGAATTGGTGAGGAATGCCTACTCGGGCAATCTTCGCAAAGGGACTGTCGATACCAAGACACGCGGCGAAGTGCGCGGCGGCGGTAAAAAACCTTGGAAACAAAAAGGGACCGGAAGGGCCCGCCACGGTTCGATCCGCTCTCCGATCTGGGTGGGTGGTGGTACTGTTTTTGGTCCGCACCAGAGAGATTACACGGTAAATCTATCGAAGACAATCCGCAATCTGGCTTTGAAAGTTATGCTGAGCAAGCGCGCGGGGGAGAAGAACTTGATCCTTCTTGAAGCGGTGAAATTTGAGACGCCGAAGACGAAGGAATTTGCTGCGGTTGCGAAGGCGTTACCGGTTTTGAAAAAACGGGCGCTTTACGTGGTAAAAGAAACGACCCCGAATCTCAAACGCGCAAGCCGCAATATGCGCGAGAGGATCGAGGTCAAGACGGCGGCGGAATTCACAGCTTTTGATGTGATGCAGCGCGAAAAGCTCGTGATCGATGAGGCGGCAGTTGAGTTGATCGAAAAGCGTTTAGCGGTGACGGCGAAGGAGAAGTTGCATGAAGCTTAATCTTTACGATGTCGTGATCGAGCCGCTCATCACCGAGAAGCTCTCCAAGGCCGCCGAAGTTGCGAGCCAGTACGGTTTTCGCGTGCATCCGCAGGCAAATAAGAAAGAAGTTAAAGCGGCCATCGAGAAGATCTTCAACGTGCACGTGGAAGGTGTGAATACGATGAACGTTTCCGGGAAATGGCGCCGCGTGCGTCACGTCCCCGGACAGACGGCGGCTTGGAAAAAGGCCATCGTGACCCTGAAAAAGGGCGAAAAGATCGATCTGACGAAATAAGAAAAGAAAAGGATCTATGGGACTCATTAAATTCAAACCAACAACACCGACGCGGCGATACGGGAATGTTTCCGATTTTGCCGAGATCACCACGGATCGGCCTTATAAACCTTTGACCTATATCAAGAGGGGCTCGGGCGGACGCAACAACCACGGCCATATTACTTCGCGGCGTATCGGGGGCGGTCATAAGCGCCGCATCCGTTTGATCGATTTCAGAAGGAATCGCATTGGCATTGAGGCGACGGTTTTAACCGTGGAATATGATCCGAACCGTAGCGCACGCATTGCGCTTGTGCAGTACGCGGACGGTCTCAAGAGCTATATCCTTTGTCCGGACGGTCTCAAGGTCGGTGAAAGAGTGATGAGCGGACCGGACGTGGAAGTGAGGGTTGGGAACCATTTGCCGCTTGAGAAGATCCCGGAAGGTACCATGATCCACAATATAGAGCTTCGTCCCGGCTTGGGAGGCAAATTAGCACGTGCCGGCGGCGTGGTGGCACAGATCCTCGCAAAAGAAAATGATATGGCGCATATTAAACTTCCCTCCGGGGAAGTGAGACTTGTCCCGGCGAAGTCATACGCAACGATCGGGCAGTGCTCCAATATCGATCACGAGAATATTGTCCTTGGGAAAGCCGGTCGCGCCCGTTGGCTCGGACGGCGTCCTGTTTCGCGCGGCGTTGCGCGTAACCCTGTCGACCATCCGCTTGGCGGCGGTGAAGGTAAGTCGAAGGGCGGGAATCATCCGCAGAGCCCGACCGGGGTAAAATCCAAGGGCTATAAGACGCGCAGCAAGTATAAAGCATCGAACAAATACATTGTGAAGGATCGCAGAAAATGAGCCGTTCAGCAAAAAAAGGCGTCTACGTTGACGACAGACTTTTAAGCAAGGTCCAGATCGCGAATCAAAAAAAAGACCGTCGTCCCATCAAAACCTGGTCGCGGCGTTCGACGATTACGCCGGATTTTATCGGCATTACGCTGTCGGTCCATAATGGGAAAACTTTTATCAATGTGTTCGTGACCGAGAATATGGTGGGGCACAAGGTCGGGGAATTTTCCCCGACACGGACATTCAGAAAACACAGCGCATCGGGCGATAAGGCGAAAGCTCTTGCCGCCGGGTCAACGACCTAATCTGAAAGAGCATCATGGCTAAAGACGAAAAAAAATCAAAAGTGGACGCAGCGCCGTCGCCGCGCGTCGTTAGAGCGCTCACAAAGCATTTAAGGATCGCTCCGCGAAAGATGCGTCTTGTGATCGATACGATTCGCAGGCAGCCGGCTCAGGAAGCCGTCGGGATCCTGATGCTTCTCAAAAAAAAGGGTGCCAAGATGGCGGTCAAGACCCTGAAAAGCGCCATCGCGAACGCCAAAAACCTGGGGTTGAATGAAAATCGTCTTTATGTGTCAAACGTGCGTGCGGATGGAGGGCCGGTGTTCAAGCGGTTCCTGACCCGTTCGATGGGGCGCGCGGATAAAATTCTAAAACGGACCACCCACTTGACCGTGGAAGTCCGCGAAGGGGTCCATGTTTGGGGCGGAAGAGCGTTGGAAGACGCCCAAGCGAAGAACAAGAAAAAGACCGCGGCGGCGGCCTAAAAGAACGAAGGCATAAGGGAGGTTATTTTGGGTCAGAAAGTTCATCCTTACGGTTTGAGGCTCGGGTACATCAAGCCCTGGAAAGCGCGTTGGTTCGCCAAGCGTGACGCCGGGACTATTCTTATGGAAGATCTCAAGATCCGTGCGTATTTGAAGAAAAAGCTGGCGATCGCCGGCATCTCGTCGATTGAGATCGACCGGGCGTCGAACCGGGTCCGCATCCGTATTTTCGCGGCCAAGCCAGGCGTCATCATCGGGCGGCGAGGTCAAGAGATCGATAAGATCAAAGAGGATCTTGCGGCTCTAACGAAGAACGAGGTGTTCCTGGACATCAAGGAAGTGAAGATGCCCCAGATCGACGCGCAGCTTGTGGCTGAAAATATCGTACTGCAGCTTGAGAAGCGCATCGGGTTCCGGCGCGCGATGAAAAAATCCATCCAGCTTGCGATGCAGAAGGGCGCGCTTGGCATCAAAGTTCAGTGCAAGGGCCGTCTCGGCGGCGCAGAAATCGCCCGCGAAGAAAAATATCATGAAGGAAAAGTTCCACTCAGTACTTTTCGCGCGGATATCGATTACGGTTTTGCCGAAGCCTTCACCACCTATGGGACCATCGGTTGCAAGACGTGGATCTACAAGGGGGATGTGCTCGTGAAAAAAGAGCAGGAAGCCCAGAAGCTAGAGCTCGAGAAGAAATTCAAGGTCGCAGAAGAAGAGACCCCAAAAACAGAAACAACGGAAACGCCTCAGAATAGCGGGACGCAGGAGACCAAGAGCGATGCCCCTACAGCCTAAGAGGGTTAAATTCCGAAAGCATCAGCGCGGTTGGATGCGCGGGGTTGCCACGCGAGGCAGTAATTTGTCGTTCGGAGAGTTCGGTCTGAAGGCTCTTGCATGTCACTGGCTGACCGGAGTCCAGATCGAAGCGGCCCGTGTGGCTCTGACGCGTCACGTCAAACGCGGCGGCAAGATCTGGTTGCGTGTTTTCCCGGACAAATCGGTCTCCAAAAAACCGGCTGAGACCCGCATGGGCAAAGGGAAAGCCGCTCCGTCGCATTACGTCGCGGTCGTTAAGCCCGGCAAGATCCTTTTTGAAATGGGGGGTATCCCGGAAGAGATGGCGCGTTCCGCCATGAGACTTTGCGCCCATAAGATCCCGTTTCGCACAAAATTCGTGAAACGCGAGGTTGCGGCTTAATATGTTAAAAGTCACGGAATTAAAAGAGCTCAGCATTGAAGAATTAAACGAGAAGGTCAACGTTTTGAAAAAAGGTTTGATGCAGCTCCGGTTCCAGCATAAGACGGGTAAGCTCGAACGGCAGTCCGCGCTCAAGGAAGCCAAACGTGACATCGCGCGCGTCAAGACCGTGATCACCGAAACGAAGAAAGGCGAGAAAAAGTCATGACCGAGAACGGGCCTGAAGCTCAAAGTAAACGAGTTCGTGAAGGGGTGGTCGTCAGCTCGAAGATGAACAAGACCATCACCGTGCTTGTGACCCGCCTGTTAAAGCATTCTAAATTCAAGAAGATCATCAAGCGGCACGTCAAGTATTTCGCGCATGATGAGAAGAACGAGGCCAAAGAAGGAAGCCGCGTCCAGATCGTCGAGACCCGGCCGCTTTCCAAGACCAAACGCTGGCGTCTCGTGAAGGTGTTGCCGTCATGATCCAGATGCGAAGCGTTCTTGAGATCGCCGATAACAGCGGCGCAAAAAAAGCGGCCATGATCGGTGTGATCGGTCGTCACAGCAAGCGTTCCGCCGAAGTGGGCGACATTATTACCGCATCCGTGAAGGAAGCTCTTCCGAGCGGTGCGGTCAAAAAAGGAGAGGTCGTGAGGGCGGTGGTCGTGAGGACAAAATCCCCGATCCGTCGTAAGGACGGCTCTTCCGTAAAATTTTCGTCGAATGCCATTGTGTTGATCGATAACCAAAAGAACCCGCGCGGGACCCGTATTTTTGGCCCCGTGGCCCGTGAGCTCCGTGATTGTGATTTCTCCAAGATCATCTCGCTTGCGCCGGAGGTCGTTTAAGTTATGAAGATCCGTAAAGGCGATGAAGTGATCGTAACAAAGGGGAAGGATAGCGGGAAAAAAGGGCGGGTGATGCGCGCATTTCCGAAAGAGGGGAGGCTTTTGATCGAGAAGATCAATTACCGGACGTGTTATTTGCGCAAAAGCCAGGAAAATCCAAAAGGCGGGATCACGAAGATGGAAGGGAAACTCCATGTTTCGAACGTCAAACTTATTTGTCCGCGCAGCGGCAAGCCTTCGCGTGTCGGGTATTCCATCCTCGCGGACGGAACCAAGCACCGCATGATTAAAGCATCAGGCGAGGTTTTATAAAGGTCATGAACCAAAAAGTCACCGTAGCCCCAAGATTGCTTGAGAAATATCGAACGGAGGTCGTGCCGGTACTCCAAAAGGAGTTCGGCTACAAGAACCCCATGCAAGCGCCGCGGATGGAGAAGATCGTGGTCAATATGGGCGTGAAAGAAGGCCAGGAGGACATCAAGATCCTGGACCAGCTCGCGATCGAGCTCTCCCGCATCGTCGGACAAAGACCGGTGGTGACGCGTGCGAAAAAGTCCATTTCGGCTTTCAAGCTTCGCGAAGGTTCGCCGATCGGCCTGAAGGTGACACTTCGGAAAAGCCGCATGTACGAGTTCATGGACCGCCTTTTTAATTTTGCCATGCCGCGCATCCGTGACTTCCGCGGATTTTTGGATAAGAGTTTCGACCAGCGCGGGAATTTCACGGTCGGGCTCACCGAGCAGACGATCTTCGCAGAAGTGGAATTTGATAAGATGAAAAAGACCCAGGGCATGGACATCACGTTTGTGACCACGGCCGAGAACAGCAAAGAAGGAAAGCGGCTCCTGGAGCTTATGGGCTTTCCTTTCAGGAAATAAGGGATTTCAAATGGCAAAGACTTGTTTGATCGTCAAGCAGAGATTGGAACCGAAATTCAAGGTCAGAAAATACAACCGCTGCCAGCGGTGCGGACGTCCGCGCGGCTATATCCGGAAATTCTCCATCTGTCGTATCTGTTTCCGGGAATTGGCCAACACGGGCATGCTGCCGGGCGTGGTCAAATCCAGCTGGTAATCAAGAGGAAAGGTTTTCATGTCGCGCTATGATTTTATCGGAGATTTTTTAACGTCGATCCGGAATGCCTCGAAGGCGCATAAGGAAAAGTTGACCGCCCCGGCTTCTGTGATCACGGTACGGATCGCGGAACTTTTGAAGAAAGAGGGTTTTATCGAGAACGTGAAACCGTTCAATGACGGAAATAAGAATTTTGTGCGCATCCATCTGAAATATCTCTCCGGGGGCAAGAAAGCGGCAATCCAGGGGCTGAAGCGCATCTCCACGCCAGGGTTGCGTCGCTATGTCGGATATCAGGAGATCCCTAAGGTCCTCGGGGGATTCGGGGTGGCGATCCTTTCAACGCCCAAGGGTGTTTTAACCGGACGGCAGGCCCGTGAGGCCAAGGCCGGCGGTGAAATTCTTTGCACGGTTTGGTAAAGATTCATTAAACGGATAATCAAAGGGAATTATGTCACGCATCGGAAGAAAACCAGTTACGATCCCTGAAAAAGTAAAAGTTGCGGTTCAGGGTACGACCCTGAAAGTCCAGGGGCCTAAGGGTGAACTTACTTTGAGCGTTCATCCCCGTATCACGGTCAAGGTCGAGGGGACTGAGGTCAAGGTCACTCGCCCCACGGATATCCGTACGGATCGCGCGCTTCATGGTCTGATGCGCAGTCTGATCCAGAATATGGTGACCGGTGTGACGCAAGGCTATGCGAAGGAGCTCGAGATCGTGGGCGTCGGTATGAAGGCCTCCGTGAAGGGTAGCGTGTTGACTCTTTCGCTCGGATTTACGCATCCGATAGATTATCCGTTCGGTAAGGACGTGGAGATCAAATGCCCGAAGCCGACCTCGATCACCATTACAGGGGCCGACAAGCAACGTGTTGGGCAGACTGCCGCCGAGATCCGTAGTTTTATGAAGCCCGAACCGTACAAGGGGAAGGGTATCCGCTACCTTGGCGAGCATGTGCGTCGCAAACAGGGTAAAACGGTCAGTTAGAGGAGTTTAGGATTTATGGTCCAAGAAAAAGAATGGGGGAGGATCCAAAGGCATCGCCGGGTCCGGAAAAAGGTCATCGGGTCGGCCGAGAGGCCGCGGGTGGTCGTGCACCGTTCCCTGAAAAATATTTTTGTACAAGCCATTGACGATGTTTCTCAAAAAACGCTTGCTTCGTTATCTTCCTTAGATAAAAAGATTGCAAAAGCAGCCACCAAGAAGGGAAAGATCCACGTCTCCGAACAGTTGGGGCAACTTTTTGCCGAACAACTTAAGAAAAAGGGTGTGGGAAAGATATCGTTTGATCGCGGCGGTTATCTCTACCATGGTCGCGTGAAGGCTTTGGCCGAAGCGATCCGTAAGAACGGCATTCAATTTTAAAGTAATTACCGAAAGGAAATCCACGAAGCATGGAAAAAACAGCTGCAGCGCCGAAAACACAGCAGAAAGCGGGTCCGAGGGCTCCTCAGTTCCCTTCGCGGTCTTCCCGAACTCCCGTCCTATCGGCGGATGGTTCGACGACCTATGAAAAGGTCATTCAGGTGAACCGCTGTGCCAAGGTCGTGAAAGGCGGAAAACGTTTTTCATTCAGTGCGTTGGTGGTGGTGGGTAATGGCACTGCTCAGCTGGGGTATTCTCAGGGCAAGGCCAACGAGGTCGCGGATGCGATCCGTAAGGCGCTTGTGGCGGCCCGCAAGAACATCATTAAGGTCACGCTGAAGGGAACGACGATTCCTCACGAGGTGATCGGGCGCTACGGTGCGGCGAAAGTTCTTTTGAAGCCGGCCTCTCCCGGTACGGGGATCATCGCCGGCGGTTCGGTGCGTGCGGCGTGCGAAGCCTGCGGGATCAAGGATATTTTAACGAAGAGCCTTGGCAGCGATAATTCCATTAATGTTTTGAAGGCTACGATCGACGGCTTGACCGCGCTTGTGGACCGCAAGGTCCGTTATGACTCAGAAAGTGAAAAAGTCGCATGAGACACAAGACCCCTTATAAGAAGCGTAAAAAACGTTTGGGGTGCGGGATCGGTTCCGGTCACGGGAAAACCTCGACCAAAGGGCACAAAGGACAGCGGGCCCGTTCGGGCTTTACCTTAAATCCTGGTTTTGAAGGCGGACAGAATCCTCTTTATCGCCGTCTTCCCAAGAGGGGTTTTAATCGCAGCGCGTTCAAGAAGGTCTATGCGATTGTGAATCTTCAGACGTTGGCAAAGCTCGAGGATAAAGAGATCACTCCGGAATTATTGCTCACTAAGAATGTCATTAAAGAACTGCATGATGGATTGAAGATCCTCGGCTCCGGGGAACTTAAGAAAGCTGTCATCGTGAAGGCCCATCTTTTCAGCGGTTCCGCGAAGACAAAGATCGAGTCTAAAGGCGGTCAAGCCGTCCTGCTCGGTAAATAAAAAGAACGGAGTTCTGGTGCTACAAGCGTTCGGAAATATCTTAAAAGTCCCGGATCTGCGCAAGAAGATCCTTTTTACGCTCGGCATCATCGCCGTATACCGGATAGGGACCTACGTGCCGACCCCGGGGATCGACGGCGTTGCGCTCGCGCGGTTTTTCCAACAGCATATGTCCGGCGGATCGCTTCTGGGTTTTATGGGGATGTTTACCGGAGGCGCGCTCCAGAAAGCGACGATCTTCGCACTGGGGATCATGCCTTATATTTCGGCATCGATCATTTTACAGCTTTTGACCGTGGTGATCCCGGCTTTGGAGAAACTCGCGAAAGAAGGCGAGGAAGGCCGCAAGCAGATCATACAATACACGCGCTACGGGACGATTGTCCTGAGCATTTTGCAGACGTTCTTTATCGCTCTTTGGCTGGAAAATCCGGCGGCTTTCGGGGGAACGGTGATCGTGCCGGATCCGGGTTGGGGTTTTCGTTTGATGTGCATGCTGACCATGACCACGGGCACAGCGTTCATCATGTGGCTCGGCGAACAGATCGATAATTACGGCATCGGCAACGGTATGTCGATCATTATCACAGCGGGCATCATTGAGTCGCTTCCGGAGGCGTTTCGTCAGACCTGGGTATTGCTTTCACCGCTCGATCTGTCACGCCAGCAGCTTGCGTGGTGGAAATTTGTGATCATGTGCGGGCTTTTCGTGGGAGCGGTGATCTTTCTGATCCTGATCATTCAGGGACAGCGAAAGATCCCGGTCCAGTACGCAAAACAGATCCGGGGGCATAGGACTTACGGCGGTCAGAGCACGTATCTGCCGCTCAAAGTGAACCAGGCGGGCGTGATCCCGATCATTTTTGCCCAGTCGGTGATCTTGTTCCCGGCAACGATCGCGGGTTTTTTCCCGAATGCCGGAGCTTTCACCAGGATCGCCCAGGCGATCAGTTACGGAAGCGGGGGCTATATGGCCCTGGACGCGATTCTGATCATATTTTTTACGTTTTTCTATACAGCGATCACGTTCAATCCGATCGAAGTAAGCGACAATCTTCAGAAATATGGCGGTTTCGTGCCGGGGATCCGTCCGGGGAAGAACACGGCGGAATATCTGGACTACTTGATGACAAGGATCGCGACGGCGGGCGCCGTGATCTTGGCTTTGATCGCGCTTTTTCCGAAGATCATTTCATCACCGCATGTGTTGAATATCCCGTTCCTGATCGCGAGCTTTTTCGGCGGGACCGGGCTTCTCATCATCGTAGGCGTGGTGCTGGATGTGATGAAATCCATCGAGTCTCAGTTGGTGATGCGGCATTATGACGGTTTCATCAAACGGGGCCGCTTGAAGGGGCGCCGTTAATGAATTTGATCTTTTTGGGGCCTCCGGGAGCCGGAAAAGGCACCCACGCCAAGGTTATTTGTGAAAAGTACGGCGTGCTGCAGTTGGCCGCAGGAGACATTTTAAGGAAGAATGTCAAGGAAGGCACGTCGCTCGGGTTGCAGGCAAAGGCCGTCATGGAACGCGGCGGACTTGTTTCCGACGAACTTGTGAACGACATGATGTTCGACGAGATTTTGGCATTAAAAAGTTCCAAAGGTTTTATTCTGGATGGTTACCCTCGGACCCTCGTTCAGGCCGAGGCGCTCAAGAAGTTTTTTG
Source organism: Candidatus Omnitrophota bacterium (assembly GCA_043808175.1). Taxonomy (GTDB): domain Bacteria; phylum Omnitrophota; class Omnitrophia; order Omnitrophales; family Aquincolibacteriaceae; genus Aquincolibacterium. The sequence goes on from JAZDFE010000007.1 coordinate 12,874, forward strand.
CCAAGGAAAAGATCGCATTGACGGCCGTCATTAATTTTATAGCGCCGGAAGAAGTGCTTGTCGACCGGCTTTCGGGCCGGCGAGGTTGTCCCAAGTGCGGAAAGATCTATCATGCTCGTAATATGCCGCCGAAAAAGGACGGGATTTGCGATGTCGACGGGGAGAAGTTAACGACCCGTAAGGATGATGAGCCTGAGACGATCCGTCACAGGCTTAAGGTCTATCACGAGTCGACGAAGCCGCTCGTTGAGTTCTATCGCAAAACAGGACTGCTGCATGATGTTTCGGCAGGGGGCAATGCCCCGTCGGTACAGAAAGTCCTAGAAAAGCTCTTTGAAAAGATCCGCTAGGTTTGCATGATCGAGTTGAAATCAAAACGTGAAATTCCGCTGATCCTAGAAGCCGGGGAGATCCTGAAAAAAGTGTTCTTGGTCGTGAAGCCCATGATCGTTGAAGGTATTACGACGGAAGCCTTGGATCGCGCGGCGGAAAAAGTGATCGTTAAAAATGGCGGGGAACCGGCGTTCAAAGGTTATCGCGGGTTTCCGAAGGCGACTTGTATTTCCATCAATGAGGCCGTGGTGCACGGAATTCCTGATGCGCGTCGCTTGAAGGATGGCGATATTGTCAGTTTTGATATTGGAGTGAAGTGGAACGGGTTTTATGCGGATGCGGCGAGGACCTGGCAGGTGGGTGTGGCCGATCCGAAAAAACAGGCGTTAATCAATGCCGCGAAGGGCTCCTTCGACGCAGTGCTTGCGGCTTATCAGCCGGGTTGGCGGATCGGGGATATTTCAGAGACGATCCAGCGGTATGTTGAAGATCGTGGGTTTCAATTGGTTCGTGATTACGCCGGGCATGGGATCGGCCGGCAGCTTCACGAGGATCCTCAGGTCCCGAATTACGGAAAAGCCGGCCGGGGAGCCAAGATCGAGCCGGGGTTGGTGATCGCGATCGAGCCGATGGTGACGGAAGGCCATTATGCAGTGGAGACGCTTGAGGACGGTTGGACGGTGGTCACAAAAGACCGCAAGAACGCCAGCCACTATGAAGATACGGTTGTTTTTACGGAAAGCGGACTTATGAATTTAACAGGCAATGAGGCTCTCTAAACAATGCCGAAAGAAGATGCGATCGAGGTGGAAGGGACTGTGATCGAACCCTTGCCCAACGCGATGTTCCGCGTCGAGCTTGAGAACGGGCACAAGGTGCTGGCGCATATCTCCGGAAAAATGAGGATGCATTACATCCGTATCCTTCCGGGGGATAAAGTGAAGATGGAGCTTTCTCCGTACGATCTGACACGGGGAAGAATTACTTTTCGAGTTAAATGAATTATCTGAGGTGAAAAATGAAAGTCCGAAGTTCCGTCCGAAGGATCTGTGAGAATTGCAAGATCGTGCGCCGCAAAGGCTACGTGTATGTGATCTGCAGTAATCCGAAGCACAAACAGCGACAAGGTTAATTGATTTTTTAAGAAAGGATCCAGAGTATGCCGCGTATCATTGGGGTGGATATCCCGAGAGAAAAAAGAGTGGATGTGGCGTTGACCTATTTGTACGGGGTCGGGAAAACGCTTTCAAAAAAGATCTTGTTGGAAGCCAAGGTCGATCCGGCAAAACGCGCCAAGGACCTGACCGAGGCTGAGGTTTCCGCCCTCACGGGCATTATTCAGCGGACCACGAAAGTGGAAGGGGATCTCCGGCGTGAGATCCAGATGAACATCAAACGTCTGATGGATATCCGCTGCTATCGCGGGTCAAGGCATTTGAAGGGTCTGCCGTGCCGCGGGCAGAGAACGCATACGAACGCGCGTACCCGTAAAGGCAAACGTAAAACCGTGGGCGGACTTGCTAAAGGGGCGCCTGCGCCTAAATAATCCGAGCTTATCACCGAGATAAAGGAATTCTATGGCAAAAAAGAAGATTAAACATATCGTCCGCGGCGTCGCGCACATCGCGGCAAGTTTCAATAATACGATCATCACGATCACGGATGCCGGCGGCAATTGTGTTTGCTGGGAATCTTCGGGCTCGGCGGGTTTTAAGGGTTCGAAAAAGTCGACACCTTTTGCGGCGCAGATGGCCGCTGAGAAGGCCGCCAAAAAATCCATGGAATACGGGATGAAAGAAGTGGAAGTTTATATCAAAGGCCCCGGCGCAGGCCGCGAATCAGCTATCCGCGCGCTTCAGGCCGCGGGACTTGTGATCAGCGCGATCCATGATATTACGCCGGTGCCGCATAATGGCTGCCGTCCGCCGAAGAAGAGGAGAGTTTAATTATGGGGAGATATCGCGGTCCAGTGATCCGGTTGCACCGTCGCGAGGGGGTGAACCTCGGTCTTAAAGGCCGGCGTACGACCGATGAAAAACATGATAAGCGTTTGTCGAAACCGCCGGGGCAGCACGGTCTTTCCAGGCAGAAAATTTCCGACTACGGTGTGCAGCTTCGCGAAAAACAAAAGATGAAGAGGATTTACGGGGTGACCGAGCGTCAGTTTCGCGTGTTCTTTGCGCGCGCGGTCCAGATGAAAGGCGTGACCGGTGAAATGTTGATCCAGCTTCACGAGCGGCGCTTGGACAACGTGGTGTTCCGTCTCCTCTTTTCCGGTTCCCGCAGAGAAGCGCGTCAAATGGTCGGACACGGGCACATCACCGTCAACGGCCGGAAGGTCGATATCCCTTCCTATGTTTGCAAGGTCGGGGAGAAGATCAGTGTGAAGCAGAAAGAGCCGCAGATCAAAAGGGTGCAGGCCAGCATGGAGAAGTGGAAGGATCTGAATGCTCCGGAATGGCTTGCGCTTGATCGCGAGAAGTTGATCGGAGAGATCACGAGACTTCCCACAAAAGCGGACGCGGGACTCCCGGTGGAAGAAGCGCTTATCGTGGAATTGTATTCGAAATAGAGACCGGGTCATTTTCTTAAAAAGTTTTTTATCTTGGTTCGCATAAGGAGGAAACATCATGGGTATTCGTTGGAAAACGTTTGAAATGCCGAAACGCCTCGAAGCGGAACAAGGGTCGCTGACGCCCAATTATGGCAAGTTTATTGCCGAACCGTTCGAACGGGGCTACGGGACCACGATCGGGAACGCGCTCAGACGCGTACTCATCTCCTCGATCGATGGCGCTGCGGTGACCAGCATCAAGATCGACGGGATGCTGCATGAATTCTCTGCGGTCGAAGGCGTGGTCGAGGATGGCGCTCAGATCGTGATGAACGTCAAGAAGATCGTGCTTCGTTATCATGGCAAGGGCCCGAAGAAGATCTATATCGACGTCAAGAAACAAGGCCCGGTCAAGGCCGGCGATATCCAAGCGGATGAGACGGTCGAGATTGTGAATCCCGAACTCGTACTCTGCACCCTGAGCAAATCCCACACCTTCAAGATGGAAATGGAAGTGGGCCGTGGCCGCGGTTATGTTCCTGCCGAAAAAAACAAGCAAGAAGGTGCCTCCATTGGCGTGGTGACGGTCGATTCGTGCTTTTCTCCCGTGAACAAAGTGAATTTCTACGTGGAAGACACCCGCGTAGGGCAAGTGACCGATTATGACCGTCTGGTCCTGGAGATATGGACGAACGGCGCTATGGGCCCGGAAGAAGCGCTCCTTTACGCGTCGAACATTCTCCAACGGCATCTCGATGTCTTCGTGAACTACGGCGAATTGCCGGAAGAAGAGGAAGAAGAAGAGGTTGAGGACAAAGAATTTTTGGATATGATCCACAAGCCTATCAGCGAGTTGGAGCTTTCTGTTCGAAGCGCCAACTGTCTTGAGGCCGCTAATATCAAAACGATCGGGGAGCTTATTCAGAAGACGGAAGGGCAAATGCTCAAATACAAAAACTTTGGGAAAAAGTCCCTCAACGAGATCAACGCGATCTTGGTCGGGATGAACCTTCATCTCGGCATGAACATCGAGGACTCTTCACCGAACAAGGGCGCGACGCACGCGGCCTCGGCAGAATCATAAGGATTCATCATGCGCCATCAACGTCGCAGAAGGACATTAGGGGTCGTCACCGCTCATCGCACGGCGAAGCTCAGGAATCTCGTGCGGGCGCTCGTCCTAAAAAAACGGATCGAGACGACGCACGCCAAAGCCAAAGAGACCAGCGCGTTCGCGGATAAGATGATCACGATCGCGAAGCGCGAGGGGCTTCATGCCCGCCGGCTTTTGATCTCCAAAGTCCGGGATCCGGAGATCGCGCGTGTTTTGATCACCCAGATCGCCCCGCTTTTTAAGGGCCGCGAAGGCGGCTATACTCGCGTGCTCCGGCTGGGGTATCGTGCCGGGGACGGAGCCCAAATGGCTCTTTTGGAATGGACCGCGGTCTTTGAAGCTCCTGCCAAAAAAGCCAAGAAAAAGAAAGCAACAAAACCCGCTGAGAAGGCACCTGCCAAGGAATCTCCCAAGACCGCGGATACGAAAAAAGGGTCTGAAGTCGCGGAACAGGCAGAGAAGAAGGATCCGGAGAAAAAAGGCGGTTTTCTCGGGAAACTCCGGAAGTTCTTCAAGGGCGACGAATACTAGGAGTCTGGGGTATGGAACTTTCAAGCAGAGTTCTCGCGGTAAAACCTTCCGTTACGCTTGAGATAGCCGCCAAGGCGAAGGCGATGAAAGCGCAGGGGATCGACGTAATCTCCTTGAGCGCCGGCGAACCGGACTTTGATACACCGGCCTTTATTAAAAATGCCTGCATCGAATCCCTCAAAAAAGGAAATACCAAATACACCCCCGTCCCCGGAACCGTCGAACTCCGCCAGGCCATTTGCCGTAAACTGAAGCGTGATCAGGGCCTTGATTTTACTCCCGAGCAGATCGTAGTCGGTTGCGGCGCCAAGCATGTGATCTTTAATGTGCTTTTTGCCCTTCTGAACCCGGGCGATGAAGTGCTTATCCCCGTGCCCTACTGGTTGAGTTATCCCGAAATGGTGACTGTCCTCGGCGGCACAAGCGTTTTTCTCCCGTCGACGGAAAAGACGGATTTCAAGATCACGCCCGAGGTGCTCGCAAAAGCACTCACGCCGCGTTCCAAGATCCTCATCCTGAACTCACCGTCGAATCCTACGGGGGCCGTTTATTCCCGGGAAGAGCTCTTGGCGCTTTGCGCGGTGCTTGAGAAGTTCCCGAACGTGACCGTGCTGAGCGACGAGATCTATGAAAAACTTGTTTTTGACGGCCGTAAACACGTTTCGATCGCGTCCTTGGATCCCGAGATCGCCAAACGTACGGTGATCGTGAACGGACACAGCAAGGCCTATGCGATGACCGGTTGGCGTTTGGGATATGCCGCATTCCCGGAAAAAACCCTTGCCAAGGCCGTGGAGAGCATCCAGAGCCACTCGACATCGAATCCGGTCTCTTTTACGCAGCCCGGCGGGGTGGTCGCCCTGGACCAGGGGGACGCAGAAGCCCAAAAGATGTGCGAAGTATTCCAGAAACGCCGCGACCTTTTCATCGAAAAACTGAAAGCCGTAAAGTCCTTCAAACCGTTCAAATCGAACGGGGCTTTCTATCTTTTCGTGGACATTCAAGGAACGGGCTTGAGCGGCTTTGAAGTCGCGAAAAAACTCCTTGATGAAGTCCATGTCGCGGTGATCCCTTGCGAGCCTTTCGGCAGTCCTCATCATATCCGCATGAGTTACGCCACCTCAGAAAAAGACATCGAAACCGCCGTCCAACGCATCGCCTCTATCTTCAAGTAGTTCCCGCCCGACCAAAATCGCTTTTCTTGAAAAAATGAATAAGGCCACTTTGTGTTAAAATATCCCCCCTATGGAGATCAGACGGCTTAGGATCAACGCGCAGATCGGGATCGGGCAGCTCGAGGAGCTTCTTACCGGGCTCCAATACCAGAAGCGGGAATATGTTGCCCTGCCCGGGGAATTCGCCGTGCGCGGCGGGGTGGTGGACATCTATCCCGTGACCTACCGGCTTCCGGTCCGCGTTCAGTTCCGGGGCGACACACCCGTCCAGATCCGTGATTTCTCGCTCGCCACCGGCGAAAGCACGGCGACCTTTGAAGAGGTGTTCCTCATCCAGGTCTCCGAGATGTTCCGGAAAAAACTCCGGCGTATGGAGGAGCGGCTTGAGACCTTCGAACCCGTGGCCGGCACCAAAGACCTCGAGCGCGGAGACCTCGTGGTGCACCTCAAGTACGGCATCGGCCGTTTTCTCGGTACCAAGACCATTCAAATGCAGGGGGTCCGCACCCGTTGCATGGCGATCGAATACGCCGAGCGTGAGATCCTTTACCTTTCCGTTGAAGAGCCCGTGGAGCGTTACATCGGCGGCTCCGGCGCAGGGCCGAAACTTACCAAGCTCAATACCCAGGAATGGGAGAGGATCAAGCACCGGACGCGAACGGCGCTCCACAAGGTCGCCAAAGACCTTCTTGAGATCCAGGCCAAGCGCAGTCTCTTGCAAGGGCTGGCTTTCCCGAAGGACACGCCGTGGCAAAAAGAGTTCGAAAAAGAATTCCCTTTTGAGGAAACGCCCGGGCAAAAGCGCGCGATCGAAGAAGTAAAACGGGATATGGAATCCTCGGGGCCAATGGATCGCCTGCTTTGCGGGGACGTGGGCTACGGTAAGACCGAGGTCGCGATGCGCGCGGCATTCAAGGCGGTGATGGGAGGCAAGCAGGTGGCCTTCCTGGTGCCGACCACGATCCTTGCCGAACAGCATTATGTTTTACTGAAAGAGCGCGCGAAAAATTTTCCGGCCACAGTCGAGCTTCTCTCCCGATTCCAATCCCCGAAAGAACAAAAAGTGATCGTCAGGTCCCTCCAGGAAGGCGCGACGGACGTCGTGATCGGCACGCACCGCCTGCTTTCCAAGGATATCCGGTTCAAGGATCTCGGACTTGTCATTATCGACGAGGAACAGCGCTTCGGCGTACGACACAAGGAAAAGCTGAAACAGATGCGCAAGCAAGTGGATGTCCTGACGCTTACGGCCACGCCCATCCCGAGGACACTCCATATGGCGCTCCTCGGCGTGCGCGATATGTCGGTCATCGATACTCCGCCCAAGAGCCGGATGCCGATCGAGACCTTTGTCATGGAATATCATGAGACGATTATCAAGCAGGCGATCGAACGGGAACTTACGCGCAAGGGGCAGGTCTATTTTGTGCACAACCGTGTGCAGTCGATCGAACGAGTCTATGAGCGGATGCAAACAATTTTACCCGACGTGCGGTTTGGGGTCATGCACGGGCAGATGCCGGTCGATGGGCTTGAAACCGTGATGAAAGCATTCCTGAAGGGCGAGATTGATTGTCTTATCTCAACCTGCATCGTGGAATCCGGAATCGATATCCCGAACGTGAATACGCTCCTTGTGGACCGGGCCGATTGCTTTGGGCTCGCGGATCTTTATCAACTGCGGGGCCGCGTGGGGCGTTTCAAGGAAAAGCGGCAAGCCTACGCTTATTTTCTGATCCCGAAGAACTGGGTGATGACCCAGGACGCCCAAAAAAGGCTTTCCGCCATCGAAAAATTCACCCAGCTGGGCTCGGGTTTTAAGATCGCGATGGAGGATCTCGAGATCCGCGGCGCCGGGAACCTGCTCGGGCATGAGCAAAGCGGTTTCATTCAGGCTGTGGGTTTTGATCTTTACTGCCGTATGCTCAAAAAAGCCGTGGAAGAGCAGCGTAAATAAGTCGTACCACGGGACACGATACCACGAGCCACGTGGTACGTGGACCGTGGTGCGTGGAGCGTATGATTCTTATCTGCGTTGACCGTTGCGCGTTGCGCGTTGCGCAATAAGGGTTATAATGTGGCCCCTATGATGAAAATCGTTCTATTCTCTCTAATAATGACTTTATCCGTGCCATTCGCCCGCGCCGCGGAACAGGAATTGCTGGATCGCGTGGTGGCGGTGGTCAATGACGAGGTCATCACCCAGGCCGAACTGGATACTTTCCTCCGCCCGATCTATGAACAATACAGCAAGGAATACAGCGGCGCGGAATTGGTGAAAGCGATCGACGAGGTTCGCCAAAAGATCCTAGGCCAGATGATCGAGGATAAGCTTGTATACCAGGAAGCGGTCCTGATGGGGATCGAGATCAAGGAAGAAGACGAGGAGAAGGAGTTCCAGGAGTTCAAGTCCAAGCTGGAAAAACCCGGGGACTTGGACGAGATGCTTGAGCGGGAAGGTCTTACGATGAAAGCTCTGCGCGAGCGGCTCAAGAAGCAGGCGATGGTCCGTCAGCTTCAGGATCGCGAGATCCGTTCCAAGGTGATCGTGTCTCCTGCCGAGATAGAAGCTTTTTTCAAGAATAATCCTGACAAGTTCAAGAGCAAGGAGCGCATCCGGGTCAAGTCGCTTACGATCAAGAAAAGCGAAGAAGCGCGCGCGAAGGGTTTGACGGACGAAAAAGCAAAGCAACGGATCGGGCTTTTGGCGCAAAAGATCCGGCTCGATCGCAATTTTGATCAGATCGTCAAGGATCTTTCCGAAGATAGCCATGCCAAAGAGGAAGGCCTGGGAGAATGGATCGAGCGCGGCGCCATGATCGAATCCGTGGATGAAGTGATCTTTAAAACTCCCGTGGGAGCAATCACCGGGGTTGTGGAGACTCCCATCGGGTATCATATTTTTCGTATCGAGGCGAAAGAGCCTGAGAAGGTTCGGACTTTTGAGGAAGTGAAAGATCAGATTGCGGGATATCTCTTTCAGGAAAAAAGTAACGTGAGGTTCCACGACTGGATGGAGGAAATCAAGAAGGCGGCCTATATTTCAATCAAATAAAACAGGATGACGGAGGGCGGAAGGAGGATGACGAAGAAAGACAGGATGAAAAAGGGCAGAAAGCTAATAACGAAAAACCCAAGACTCCATCCATCCTCCGCCATCCGGCATCCGGTGATCGCAATCACCATGGGCGATCCGGGCGGCATCGGCCCCGAGATCCTCGTGAAGGCCCTCCAAAAGGAAAAACCCTCCAAGCGCTTGGCCTATCTTCTGATAGGGTCCCGGCAGGCGTTTAAAACACTGTGTCAAAAAACAGGCCTTTGGCTTCCGTTTCAAACCGCTCCTTCCGTTCTTTCCGGGTCCCTTCGCGCCGGGAATATTTACTTTCTTGATGTTTCACAGGGACCTTCCGGTAACGAGACATTTCAAATAGGGAAGTTATACCGCGAAAACGGGCGGCTTGCGCTCTTGGCGATCAAAAAAGCAGCCTCTTTGGCAAAACAAGGGATCATCGATGCGATCGTGACCGCGCCGGTGAACAAGACAGCGATCCGCCTTGTCGACGGAAAATTCATCGGCCACACGGAGTTCCTCGCCGGGAAAGCCAAGGTCCGGCGATTTGCCATGATGTTCATGAGCCCTCGCCTTAATGTGACGCTTGCGACCATTCACGTGCCGCTCAAAAAAGTAAGCGGGCTGCTCACAAAAAAGTCCATCCTTGAAAAGATCCGCCTGACGAATGAAATGCTTAAAGAAGGGCTCGCCATCAAAAAACCCAGGATCGCGATCTGTGCTTTGAACCCGCACGGCAAAGAATTCGGGGAGGAAGAGACGAAAGTGATCGAACCTGCAGTCCGTGCGGCATGCCGCGAGGGCATGGACGCTTCGGGGCCGTTTTCGGCCGATCTTCTTTTCCATGCCGCTTATCAGGGTCGATATGATGCGGTGATCGGTATGTACCATGATCAGGCGCTCGCGCCGTTCAAGCTGATCGCGTTCCACGACGGCGTGAACGTCACACTCGGGCTTCCCTATGTCCGCACCTCTCCGGACCACGGCACGGCTTTTGATATTGCTTATCAGGGCAAGGCCGATCCTTCCTCCATGCTTGCGGCGCTCCGCCTTGCCGAGAAAGCCGTACTTGCGAAATGCTCACGCAGATAGAGCTGCTTAAAAAATACGCGCTCCGGATCCGTGGCCATTTTGGCCAGCACCTCTTGATGGACCCAAACACGATCCGCAAGATCGTGGACGCCCTGGATCTTCAACCCGGCGAACACGTTTTTGAGATCGGGCCGGGACTGGGGGCAGTGACGCGGGAGGTCCTGCGGCGGGGGTTTCCTTTGCTCGCGGTGGAAACAGACAAGAAGTTCGTCGAGATCCTGACGCGAGAACTTAGCCCGGAGCATCCCGATCGCTTCAAATTGATCCAGGGCGATATTCTTAAAAGCGATCCTACGAAAATGATCCGCGAATGGGCCGGTCCCGGGGTCAGGGCAAAGGTGATCGGGAATCTTCCTTACTACATCAGCACGCCCATTCTTTTTCATTTGATCGAGCACGCCAAAGTTTTTTCGAAAGCCGTGCTCATGCTCCAAAAAGAGGTGGCTGCGCGGCTTACCGCGCAAGCGGGGGATAAAGACTATGGACGCTTGAGCGTTACAAGCCGGCTCTACGGAGAAGCGCAGTTCCTTTTCGATGTTTCGCCGAAGTGTTTTCTCCCGCCGCCCGAAGTTACTTCGCGGGTCGTGCGGTATGCTTTTCGAAGCGATATCAAACCAGGTCACGAAAAATTCCTTCTCGAGATCATCCGGGTCGCGTTCAGCCAGCGGCGCAAAACCCTTTTGTCATTACTGGCGCATCATTTTAAGTCCGAGCATGGGCGTGAAGATCTTGAGCGTATTTTCGAAAAGCTCGGCTTTTCCACCAAAATCCGAGGCGAAACCCTTTCTCTCGAGCAATTCGGCCTTCTTGCGGAGGCTTTGGAAACGGCCCGTTAGCCGTTTCCCGCAGTTGTTTATTTGTTGTATAATACCGCCCTCTTATGACCACCACACTGAATCTCGAGACGATTTATGCGCCGGTGCAAGCCAGCATGAGCCGGGTCCCATCGCTTATCCGGGAGACGCTCGACACTCCCATTCTCAAGATGCAAGAGATGGTGGACCATTTTTTTTCGAAGAACGGGAAGCTCCTACGGCCGGCCTTCGTTTTTCTAGGAGCCGGTCTTTCAAGGACTTTAAAATACGAACAGGAGATCTCGTCCGAGCGCAACGAAACAGCGGAGCTTCATCTTGCCGCAGCAGCCGAGATCTTCCATGCCGCGACGCTCATTCATGACGACATCATTGATTCCGCACCCTTACGGCGGGGTGTTTCAGCCCTTCACATTCGATCAGGGTCCCAGGCGGCGGTTCTCGCGGGGGATTACTTTCATGACCGCGCCATCGTAACAATCTTTCGTTATGGCGATAACCGGATCATTCCGCTTTTCCTCCGGACGGCCGGCGAGATCTGTGAAGGAGAGGTTCAGGAGATCAGTGAAAAAAAGAACATCAACATGACCGAAGAGATCCATCTCGAGATCATCCGGAAAAAAACAGCGTCGTTCCTTGCGTGCGCCCTTCAGACGGGGGCGTTTATTTGGGGGATCGAACCGGAGAAAGCAGAGGCCCTCGGCCGGTTCGGGGAATTTTTCGGAATGGCGTTCCAGATCACGGATGACTATCTGGATTTTTCCGGCGAAGAAAGCAAATTCGGAAAAACTCTCGGGTCGGACCTGGAAGAAGGAGTCTACACGCTTCCCGTGATTCATTGCCTCGCATCGGGAGAGCGGGACAAAGTCGTTCGCATTCTTTATTCCCGCAGCCACAAAAGACGTTTTTCCATACTTCGGGAGACTCTTGAAAAAAACGGGGCCCTGGATTATGCGCTTGCCAAGGCAAAAGGGTTTATGGACATGGCCAAACGCGAACTCGAGGTTTTCCCGCCGTCCATTTTCAGGACAAGTCTCGAACAGCTTGCGGATTATGCTCTTGGGCGGAATTGTTGACCGGCCATGTTGACCATTGTCCCGACGCCGATCGGTAATCTTTCAGACATCACGTTCAGGGCGCTTGAGGTCTTGAAACAGGCGGACATCATCGTCTGTGAGGATACGCGACAGACGCAGAAACTTCTCCAGCATTACGGGATCGTGAAACAGCTGCTCAGCTATCACGATCATAGCACTCCGCAGAAGACAGCGGGGGTTGTAGCTCTTCTCAGGGAAGGAAAGCGTCTCGCGTTGGTTTCAGACGGTGGAATGCCGCTGGTATCCGATCCGGGGTTCCAGGTCGTTCACGCGGCGCTTGCGGAGCAACTGCCGCTGGAGGTGTTGCCGGGGCCGTCGGCAGTCACAACAGCACTCGTTTTAAGCGGCCTTCCGACGGACAGTTTCAGTTTTTTGGGTTTTCTCTCCAATAAGGGTGAACGGCGCAAGCATGAGCTCCGGGCGCTCGCAGAGCGGGAAGAAACGCTCATTTTTTTTGAGTCCCCCTTCAGAATCGTGAAAATGCTTCAGGATGCAAGCGAGATTTTGGGAGATCGGGAAGCTGCGGTTGCACGCGAACTTACGAAAAAATTCGAAGAGATTTTGCGCGGCAACCTGTCCGAACTCATCCGGGATATGACGCAAAAGCCCCGCAAAGGTGAGATGGTGGTTCTGATATCGGGCAAGGACCGGAAAAGCGTTTTACCCAAGAGGAAAACCCCATGAAGCGTATCGCGTTTTTGGTGTCGGGTTCTGGAACCAATATGGAGAATTTGATCCGACGGATTCGGGCGGGGGAGATCCATGCCGAAGCCGCGGTCGTGATCTCAAACAAGCCCGGCGTGAAGGCGCTCGAGAAGGCGGCTGCGCTTGGGGTGAAAACGGTCGTGATCGATCATAAGGTATACGCGGATCGGGCGGCTTTTGATCAGGCCCTTAGCGAATGTCTTGAAAAACACAAGGTCGATATCATTGTGCTGGCTGGGTTCATGCGCATCCTGACCGAAGAATTCGTAAAAAAACACCATGGCCGGCTTATTAACATTCATCCCGCGCTTTTGCCGGCATTTCCGGGAGCTCACGCGATTAAAGACGCCTGGGGCGCGAAAGTGAAGGAGACCGGCGTAACGGTTCATTTTGTCGATGCGGGGGTGGACACCGGCCCCGTTATCCTCCAGCGCAAAGTCCCGATTCTCCCCAAGGATACGCTTGAGACGCTAGAATCCCGCGTCCACAGACTCGAATACGAAATTTACCCCCAGGCCTTGAATCTCGTATTGTCCGGAAAATTAACGATATGAGCGGGTTTTAACTGCCCACGGTGCTGGACACCCTCTGGGGATTTGTTATAATCATGCTCGAATTCAAGTGGTTTTCTTGCCTGGCATTCTCTTTAACCATCAAAAAGGAGCTCTCAAATGACCCGAGCTATTATCGAAAAAATCCTAGCGCGTGAAATCCTGGATTCCCGTGGAAATCCCACCGTGGAAGTCGATGTGAAACTCCGGGATGGTATCGTCGGCCGGGCGGCAGTGCCGAGCGGTGCTTCGACAGGCGAACATGAGGCCGTAGAACTCCGTGATGAGGATAAAGCCCGTTATCTCGGTAAGGGAGTGCTCAAGGCTGTGGAGAACGTGAATACCGAGATCCAGAAAGCGCTTAAGGGGAAAGATGCGGCCCACCAGGAAGAGATCGACCGGTTCATGATCGTCCTGGACGGGACGCCGAACAAATCCCGATTGGGTGCGAACGCCATTCTGGGAGTTTCACTCGCCTGTGCCCGCGCGGTTTCGAGTTCTCGCGGCATTCCGCTCTTTCAATATCTCGGCGGCGAATCCGCTAATCTTCTTCCGGTCCCCATGATGAATATCATTAATGGAGGCGTGCACGCGGATAATAACGTCGACCTTCAAGAATTCATGATCATGCCCTTTGGAGCCGGGACTTTCAGGGATGCGCTTCGCATGGGTGCCGAGGTCTTTCATCATCTCAAAAAGATCTTGCATGATAAGAAGCTCTCCACGGCGGTGGGCGATGAAGGCGGATTTGCGCCAAACCTTACTTCCAACAATGAGGCCTTGGACGTCATCATGGACGCGATCGCAAAGGCCGGGTATCAGGCGGGTAAGGACGTGAAGATCGCGCTTGATCCCGCGAGCTCAAGCTTTTACGGCAAAGACAAGTTGGGCAGTAACCCGAACCCCGGAAAGTATGTTCTTTGTGCGGAAGGGCAGCCCGTGAAAACGGCCGAAGAAATGATAGAATTCTACGCTGCGCTTTGTGAAAAATATCCGATTTTCTCCATTGAGGATGGTCTTGCGGAAGATGATTGGGACGGTTGGAAGAAGCTCAATGAAAGGCTCGGCAAAAAGATACAGATCGTGGGGGATGATCTTTTTGTGACGAACACAAAGCGTCTCGAGCGCGGCATCCAGGAAGGGAGCGCAAACTCGATCCTGATCAAGGTCAATCAGATCGGCACCCTGTCCGAGACCATCGCGGCGGTTCGTTTGGCCCATAAAAATAACTACACGGCGGTCATGAGTCATCGGAGCGGTGAGACCGAGGATACGACGATCGCGGATCTTGCGGTCGCTCTGAGCACCGGACAGATCAAGACCGGATCGACCTCGCGTACCGACCGCGTTTGCAAATACAACCGTTTACTCAGGATTGAAGAAGCCCTGGGTTCGAAGGCGGTGTATGCGGGGCCGAAACTCGCAGCTCGATGCTGAAGAAATTCTTCGTTATTTTAGCGATCGCGCTCGCGGTCGTTTTGATCCTGTGCTGGATCTATCTGCCTTCGGTTACGCGCTATCGGGAACTGAAGTCGGAGGAGGATCGCCTGAACCAGAAGATCCTGGAGATCGATGCACAGATCAAAAACCTCGCAGATGAACGCCATCTTCTTCAGACCGATGTGGCCTATCTTGAGAAAGTGATCCGGGAAGAGCTTGGGTTCGTAAAACCGGGTGAAATCGTCTACGAGCTTATCACAAAGAAAAACCCTGCAAGTCTTCCTCAAGCGTCTTCGGGGATCTCCGCAACCTCTGATGGCCAAAGCAGTTCCGTTTCTAAACGGTCTGCTCCTGAAAAGGCCAGAATGTCTCCCATGTCGGTAGCGACTTCCTTGGCTGATGCAACGCCTAAGGTTGCCAAGAAAAAAACTCCTCGGCCTGTCACTTGACCTGATCCCCAAAAGAAGCTAAAGGTTTCCCAAAAGGCATGCTTTGGGGACCCTTTCAGTCGCGTTGACAAGCCAAAGGTTATCCATATAATAATAACCTCTTTCATTGCAGCAAGTTACATCAATTTAAGTCCCCACGGGATTGAAGGTCCAATGGAAAACTGTCGCACGAGGGTTTTATTTCTTTTTTTCGCCGTTTTTTTCATCGCGTTCAGCGTAGCTGTTCGCGCTGAAACGGTTGAAGAAAAAAAAGCCGCAGCGAATTATGACGAGACTTTACCGGCACCTGGGGAAGCCCGGGTGGTCGAAGGGGCTTCTTCGGTCCCACAAGTTTCCACGGGAGTACAGCCTGCGCAAGTGATCGTTCCGCCGGTCCGAGTAGTCCCGGCAGCCACTCAAGCGGAGGGGTTTCAAGCGCTTGGAACGGTACAGTCCCCGCCGGCGGCACCAAAATTAGTTTCCCAAAAGATGCCGGAAGCCCAGGTATTCACAGCTTCAAACCCTTCCGGGCTTGTGGAGGTCAGCGGTTACAAATATCCGGTCTTTTTTTTCGCCCCGAAGGATTACAAGACCGACAGGACCTATGCGATGATCATGATCGCGCCGGCCAAGGATGCGAAAGCGGAAGAACAGATCGAGTATTTGACGGGGCTCGCTCAAAGAAAGAGCATCTTTATCCTAGCTCCTTATGTTCTCTGGCCGAAAGCGGGGGACACACCTTATAGGCTGGACGAATGGCTTCTCACAGTGAAAAGAGATATGGTGGAACGCTTCCCCATAAGTAAAGAGCGTGTCTATCTTGTCGGAAAAGATTTGGGAGCCCACTATGCGGCTTACATGGCGATCAAATATCCCAAAGAATTTGCGGCAGTGGCTTTGCTGGGCCAAGCGTGGGACGGGCCTTTTTCTCAACTGATCCGGCCCCGCACGGATGCAGCAGACCAGGTTCCCTTTTACATCGCCATGAAAGTGAATGGCGAAGCTCGGTCCCGGAACCAGGCTTGGTTCGATGAGCTTCAAAAAAAGGGTTATCCGCTCCATCTCGTGGATTACAATCGGGATGAGGAGCTGAATGACCTGGAATTTAAAAAATCAATTTTTGATTGGATGGAATCCACGGGGCAGAGTTGGAAAGCTTCCGTGGCTCAGGGCCAAAAGACCTGGAAGGGAAAATTCAAAAAAGGCGTTAAGGATTTCTTCGCAGTTTGATTTTTCTCCGATTTTTATTCAATGAAATGGCGGCCAAGACTCATCATGGAAAATAGATCGTGAAACTTACAGGCGCTCAAATTCTGATCCGGTGTCTTGAAAAGGAAGGCGTGGAGCACATTTTTGGGCTTCCCGGCGGGGTCATTCTGCCCACTTACGATGCGCTCTATGATTCCAAGATGAAACTGATCTTGACCAAGCATGAGCAAGGTGCGACGCATATGGCGGATGGGTACGCTCGCGCGACGGGACGTCCTGGCGTTTGTTTGGTGACTTCAGGACCCGCAGCCACGAACACCGTAACCGGTTTGGCGACCGCTTATATGGATTCCGTGCCTTTGGTCTGCATCACCGGGCAGGTGACTACGAATGCGATCGGGAGTGATGCGTTCCAGGAAGTGGATATCGTCGGGATCACGCGCCCTATCACGAAACATAATTTTCTGATCAAAGATGTCCGGGACATTGCGCGGATCGTGCGTGAAGCATTCTATATCGCGACGACCGGGAAGCCCGGCCCGGTGTTGATCGATTTTCCTGTGGATGTCAGTCGAGCCAAAACAGAGTTTGTCTGGCCGAAAGATGTCTTTATCCGGAGTTATCAACCGGATGTGGAATGTCCCGGGGTGGAAGAGCAGATTCGGAAGGCCGCCGAGCTGATCCGTGGAAGCAAACGGCCCGTGCTCTATGTGGGGGGCGGGGCGATCATTTCCGGAGCTGAAAAAGAGATCCGCGAATTCGTGGAAAAAACGGGGATCCCTATTACGACGACGATCCTGGGACTCGGGATCTTTCCGGAAACGCACGAGTCGTCGCTGAGGATGCTCGGGATGCACGGCACTCATTTCGCGAATTATGCGGTGCAGAATTCCGATGTTTTGATCGGGGTCGGCGCGCGTTTTGACGATCGCGTGACCGGTAATGTGACGAAGTTCGCACCACACGCCAAGATCATTCATATTGATATCGATCCATCATCGATCTCGAAGACCGTTCGGGTGCACGTGCCTTTGGTAAGCGACGTAAAGCGAGCGATCGGGAAATTGATCGCGCTTGTTCCGGACAAGCGCTCGGACATGAAAGAGTGGCTCGCCCGGATCGCGGCTTGGAAGCAAAAGCATCCGATGAAATATGAGAGCACGGGGCCGAAGATCCATCCTGCGTACGTGATCAAAAAGATCGGAGAACTAACGAAGCACCAGGCGATCGTGGTTACCGGCGTGGGACAGCATCAGATGTGGACGGCGCAATGGTATCAATTCGACCGGTCGCGCACCATGCTCACCTCCGGTGGGCTTGGGACCATGGGCTATGGTTTTCCCGCCGCGATCGGCGCGCAGCTCGGAAAACCTAAAGATACCGTGGTTTGCATCGAAGGCGACGGGTCGTTCCAGATGACCATGACGGAGCTTGCAACCGCGGCTTATAACAAAGTGCCGGTCAAGACGTTTATCATGGATAATGGTTACTATGGCATGGTACGCCAATGGCAGGAACTTTTCTACAAACGGCGCTATTCGGGTTCCGTGATCGGTCCTACCAACCCTGATTTTGTAAAATTGGTGGGCGCTTACGGGATCCTTGCGTTTCGGGTCTCGCAGGAAAAGGAAGTGGTGCCGGCGATCAAAAAGGCGCTGGCTCACAAAGGCCCTGTGGTCGTGCAATGCCTTGTTTCCAGAGAAGCGAATGTGTATCCGATGGTCGCGGCCGGGAATGCCTTGGACCAAATTATGGATATGGCGTAATCCAGTTAAGCGGTAAGTTATAAGAAAAAGGTTTACCGCTTATCACTTATCACTGAAAAGGAGCTCTTATGCAACATACGGTCTCAGTATTGGTGGAAAACCACGCCGGTGTTTTAGCGCGCGTCGCGGGACTTTTTTCGGCGCGCGGATTCAATATCGACAGTCTCGCGGTGGGGGAGACCCAGGATCCGGAAGTGTCGCGCATGACCGTGATCGCGAACGGGGATGACCGCGTGGTCGAGCAGATCATGAAGCAGCTGAATAAGCTGGTGGACGTGATCTGTGTGGAAGATCTCACGGCAAAAGATATGATCACGCGGGAGCTTGTGCTGATCAAGATCAGCGCGAACGCGTCCAATCGTAACGATATCATGCATGTCGTCAATACGTTCCGCGCGAAGATTGTGGACGTAAGCCCGGAATCCCTGACGATCGAGGTCACGGGAAGCGAAGGTAAGATCGACGCCATGCTCGAGCTTTTGAAGCCGTTCGATCTCAAAGAGGTTGTCCGGACAGGGCAGATCGCCATGGCTCGCCGGGACGAACTGAAAGCTCCCTTAAAATGCGGCGAGAAGACCGGCACTTGTAAGACGGCAAAAAAACAAAAAGGAAATAATTTTACAAAGCGCGTAAAGAGCAAAGGGCAAAGCGCAAGGAAAAACACCGGTCTTGCGCATTGAACTTTGAGCCTTGCGCCAAAGTCAACGAAAGGAAAATAAAATGGCAGTCAAAATCTATTACGACAAAGACGCGGATCTAAACCTTTTAAAAGACAAAAAAATCGCCATCATCGGGTATGGGATCCAAGGCCGCGGGCAGGGACTGAATCTTCGTGATTCGGGCGTGAATGTGATCGTCTCCGAGCTCTCCGGGACGCCGAACTATGAACAAGCGGTGAAAGACGGTTTCAAGCCTATGGCCGCGAGCGAAGCAGCTCAACAAGCGGATATTATCCAGATCTTGACGCAGGATCATCTTCAGGCCGAGATCTATGAAAAACATATCGCACCGCACATGAAGGCCGGTAAATCGCTTTGTTTCTCTCACGGGTTCAACATCCACTTCGGCTATATCCAGCCCGCAAAGGAGATCGATGTATTTATGGTCGCCCCTAAGGGACCGGGTTCGCTCGTGCGTTCCCAATTCGTGGAAGGCGGAGGCGTGCCGTGTCTGGTGGCCGTAAAACAGAATCCCAGCGGTAAAGCACTCCAGATCGGTCTTGCGTATGCCAAGGCGATCGGCGGCGCTCGCGCGGGTGTGATCGAAACTACTTTCAAGGAAGAGACCGAGACGGATCTTTTCGGCGAGCAAGCGGTTCTCTGCGGCGGTTTGAGCGAACTGATCACGGCCGGTTTTGATACTTTGGTTGAGGCGGGGTATCAGCCGGAGATGGCGTATTTTGAATGTCTTCATGAAGTGAAACTTATTGTGGACGCGATGTTCGTGCACGGGATCAGCGGTATGTATCGACGCGTTTCCGATACCGCGGAATATGGCGGTTATAGCCGCGGGCCACGCGTGATCACGAAGGACACCCGCAAGGAAATGAAGAAAATGCTGGAAGAGATCATGTCCGGGAAATTCGCGAAGGAATGGATGGAAGAGAATAGAAAAGGGCGCCCCAATTTTAAAAAGATGCGCGAAAATTGCGACAAACATCTGGTCGAAAAAGTTGGAGCGCAGCTGCGCGGGATGATGGAATTCATCCGCAAAGCAAAATAAGAAAGGAAGTTACCAGGACTGTCATGGCGGGAAAACGGAAGATTCACATATTTGACACCACGCTGAGAGACGGCGAGCAATCACCCGGGGCGTCGCTTACTCCGGATGAGAAGCTGACGATCGCGCGCCAGCTTGAGCGGTTGAATATCGATGTGATCGAAGCCGGGTTTCCGGCATCTTCACTTGGGGAGATGAAGGCCGTCTCCATGATCGCGGAAAATGTGCGTAAGCCCGTGATCTGCGGTCTTTCGCGCATGATCCCACGGGATATCGATGCCTGCCGACGGGCCCTTGAAAAGGCCGCGAGAAAACGCCTGCATCTTTTTCTCGCAACCTCCCAGATTCATCGTGAGTTCAAGCTCAAAAAAAACAAAAGAGAGATCTTAGCGATGGTAGAACAGAACATCAAATCTGCGGCTAAGGATTTTAAGCAGATCGAATTTTCGCCTGAGGATGCGTCACGTACCGAACGGGACTTTTTGGCGGGGACCGTCCGGGCCGCGATCCATGCGGGGGCCACTTCGATCAATATTCCGGATACTGTGGGTTACACGGTCCCGCAGGAATTCACGGAGCTGATCCGTTTCTTGATCAAGAAAAACCCCGAATTGGGCAAAAAGGTCGTGCTTTCGGTTCATTGTCATAACGACCTCGGTCTCGCGACAGCCAATTCCTTGGCCGCCGTCCTGGCGGGTGCGAATCAGGTGGAGTGTACGGTGAATGGGATTGGCGAACGTGCGGGGAACGCTTCGCTGGAAGAGATCGCCATGGCGATCGATACGCGCGCGGATTTCATGAATTGTTACACAGATATCAAACTCTCTGAGATCACCAAAGCTTCGCGGTTGGTATCTAATTTGACGGGAATGGTCGTTCAGCCTAACAAAGCGATCGTCGGGCGCAATGCCTTCTGGCATGCTTCCGGCATCCATCAGGACGGGGTGCTCAAGAAGCGCCAGACCTATGAGATCATGGACCCGAAAAAGATCGGGCTTTCCGGCAACCAGCTGATGCTCGGGAAACTCTCGGGCAAGCACGCCTTTGAGGTGCGTGTGAAAAAGCTCGGGTTCCGCTTGGGGCTCAAGGAACTCGATCAGGCTTTCGTTCAATTCAAGGCTCTCGCGGACAAGAAGAAATATATTTTTGACGAAGATCTCGAGGCCATCTTGCAAAATGAAATCGCCAAGATCCCGGAGACCTGGAAGCTGGCATCCATGAAGGTGGTGTCTGAAACCGGCGCAAAGCCTCATGCTCAGATCAAGCTTTCTTATGAAGGCAAGGCCAAGCAAGCCGTTTCGAACGGAGACGGTCCCGTGGATGCTTGTTACAAGGCCATTGAGAAGATCGTCAATTCCAGGGCACAACTTATTCATTACGGTCTGCAATCGGTCACGAGCGGCAAAGATGCTTTGGGCGAAGTGCTGGTTAAGCTTGAGATCGGTGGCAAGGAAGTGACCGGTCGCGGCACGAGTACTGACATTATTGAAGCCAGCGTACGCGCCTATCTTTTCGCGATTAATAAAGTTTCGGCGAACTCTCAACGGGCCGCGAGCCAGTCTTCCCCGGTGTGAAAAAAGACAAGCCCAATTCCCCATCAAAGAATTTAAAGGTCAATTGGACTAGTCCTGGCAACCTTCAGTCAGGAAAAAATAGATGCCAGGACAAGACCTTCAAGCTTTACGGAATCTTCGGGTACCCCCTTTCGCACACTCTTTCTCCGACCATGCACGAAGCCGCGTTCCGCAGGCTCGGGATCGACGCCCACTATATCGTTCTGGAATTGATTCCCGCCGATTTCAAAAAGCTCATGCGCCAATCCTCCGAACTTTCTCTTTCAGGTTTTAATGTCACAGTGCCCTACAAAGAAACAGTGATGAAAGATCTCGCCGGCATCCGGCCGGAAGCGCGTGTCATCGGCGCGGTCAATACGGTTTTCAAACAAGGGAAACGGTGGATAGGTACCAATACGGACATGGAAGGTTTTCTTACGGCGATCATGAAGGAAGGCGGGTTTCGCCCGTCCGGGAAAAAGGCCGTGATCCTCGGGGCCGGTGGCGCGGCACGCGCGGTGGTTTATGGTCTTTCGAGAGAGGGAATCCGGGAGATCCTGATCGCGGATTGCTTTCCCCAAAAAGCCCAGAAGATCGCGAGTGACATGCGGAAACTTTTCAAACGGGTGAATTACTATGCTGCAATGGCCGGAACACCGGAGGTCAAGGAGGCTCTTCAAAAAGCCGATGTTATTATCAACGCGACTCCGATCGGGCTGAAGTCTCAAGACCCAAAGGTGGTCCCGGAAAGATGGATCCCTCGAGCGGGAAGGGCTCGAGGAACTCCGCGGGGGCGAGCCTCGAAAAGATCAAGCTGCGGCTCGATGCTTTTTATGGATCTTATTTATAATCCGGCCGTGACACCTTTTTTAAAGATGGCAAAAAAGAAAGGGCATCGGACCCTAAACGGGCTCGGGATGCTGCTTCATCAAGGCGCTCGGGCTTTGGAGCTTTGGACGGGACGAAAGGCGCCGGTGGGCGTGATGCGCCGGGCGCTTCTTAACGCTCTAAGCGAACGGGGGAAATGACTTGGATCCAATGACGTCGTGGTTTGTTTTTTTTGTCGGGGCGGTCGTGGGGAGTTTTTTGAATGTTTGTATTTATCGGATGCCGCGCGATCTTTCGATCGTGCTTCCCCGGTCCTTTTGCCCGCATTGCAAAGCGAAGATACCCTGGTATGAGAATATACCGCTCGCGAGCTATCTCCTGCTTCGTGGAAAATGTTTCCGCTGCCGAAAACCGATCGCCTTTCGCTATTTTCTCGTGGAATTGGCCGCGGCCGGGATCGCCTTGTGGTTATGGCAACGGTACGGTCTGTCGGTCGAATTTGTGGCGAGCGCGATCTTTTTTGCCATGATCATTGTAGTCACCATGACGGACTTTGAGACCGGGCTGATCCCGGATCAGATCACGTACGCAGGGATGATCTTGGGATTAGGGCTCAGCGTGGCCGGCTACGGGCATTTTACACAAGCATTTTGGTATCAAAAACTCCTCGCTTCCGGGGCCGGGCTTTTGACGGGAGGCGGGATCCTTCTCTTGATCGGATGGCTCGGGAAACTGGTTTTTCGCAAGGACAGCATGGGAGGCGGGGACGTGAAGCTTTTGGCCATGATCGGCGCTTTTGTGGGAGTGACGAAGGTCGTCCTTATTTTTTTTCTTGCGCCTTTTCCGGCCTTGCCGCTCGCGATCTGGCAGCGTTTTGTAAAAAAAGAAGAAACGATTCCTTTTGGGCCGTTCCTGGCTCTCACGGGGGCGTTCATTTTTATGGAAGGGGACGCCGTCCTGAATTTTTTATCAAGAACCTACGGAGTCTAATACCGCATCACATTTAAATTTAGGGGTATGCGGTATAGTACTGTTAACCCCTAAAATCAAATGGAGAACAGTGCTAATATGCTCAAATATATTACTGCAGGAGAGTCTCACGGACATTACTTGGCCGCCATCCTGGAAGGTTTTCCAAGCGGCCTTATGCTCGACCTTGATTTTATCAACGGAGAGATGCGCCGTCGTCAGGGAGGGTATGGCCGTGGAGGCAGGCAAAAGATCGAAACGGACGGCGTTGAGATCATGGGGGGCGTGATCAAGAAGGTCACGACCGGCGCGCCGCTGGGCTTTCTTCTTTCGAACAAGGACTTTAAGATCGAAGAAATGCCGGAGCTCTTCCGTCCCCGGCCCGGCCATGCGGATCTTGCGGGATCTCTTAAATATGATCAGGGGATCCGTGCGGTCCTGGAACGTTCGAGCGCGCGCGAGACCGCCATGCGTGTTGCGGTGGGTGCGGCCTGCAAACTCTTGCTCAAGACATTCGGGATCGAGATCGCCGCTCACGTGGTCCAGATCGGGAGCGTTCTACTCCCGGCACGGCATATTACCGTCGGAGAAATTCGAAAAGGGGCCGAGGATTCACCCGTTCGGTGCGTTGACAAAAAGACCGAAAAAGCCATGATGCAGGCGATCGCGAAAGTCATGAAGAGCGGGGATTCGCTGGGCGGGAAATACGAGGTCCGTGTCACGGGTCTGCCGATCGGTTTGGGTTCTTACGTTCATTTTGAAAGAAAACTCGATGCACGCCTTGCCATGATCCTTATGAGCCAGCAGTCCGCGAAGGCGGTCGAGATCGGGGAGGGAGTGGGGCTCGCCGGGATTCCGGGTTCCGAAGCGCATGACGAGATCTTCTATGGGAAGACTCGCGGTTATTTTCATAAGACCAATCATGCCGGGGGGATTGAAGGCGGGATGACGAACGGGGCGGATCTTGTGGTGCGTCTCACGATGAAACCGATATCGACACTTGCGCGACCTCTCGCGTCGGTGAACATGAAAACGAAAAAAGCGGAAAAGGCTGATTTTGAGCGCAGCGACGTCTGCGCCGTGCCGGCCGGAAGCGTGATCGGGGAAGCGCTTGTCGCGTACACGCTCGCGGATGCTTTTCTCGAAAAATTCGGCGGCGATTCTCTTGGAGAGATCCGTCGTAATTACGAAGGTTATTTAAAACACGTCCGTGCCTGACAATATTTATCTGATCGGTATGATGGGTTCGGGCAAGACTGTGACCGGGAAAGCCCTGGCGGAACGGCTCGGCTACGCGTTCGTGGATTTGGATGTCGAGATCCAAGCAAAAGAAGGACGTTCTATTCCGGAGATCTTTGCGGGATTCGGGGAACCTTATTTCCGCAATGCGGAGTCGTCGGTCCTGGAGCATTTTTCAAAGCAAGCCAAGCAAGTGATCGCGACGGGCGGAGGCATTGTGCTGCGTGAAGAAAATGTGCGACGCATGAAAGAGACCGGAAAGGTCGTACGGCTTGACGCATCCGTCGAATCTTTGTGGCAACGCGTCCGTTATTCGAAGGACCGCCCGCTCCTTAATAAGCCCGATCCTTTGGGCGCGCTTCGGCAGATCTTAAGCGATCGGGGGGCCTTCTACGAGAAAGCCAGCCATTTTTCCGTACTGACGGATGGCAAAAGAGCCGAAGACGTCGCCAATGAGATCCTGAAAATGTTGAGGCCTGGAACATGAGAACGATACAAGTAACAAGCTTGAAGGGAAATTACAAGATCTGCGTGGGCCGGGATCTCTTGGCGCAAACCGGGGCGCGGATTGCCGGGGTTTTTAAGCCCGGGACAAAGCTTATGATCGTTTCCCAGAAGAACCTTGCGCCTTATCTGAAAGTCATTTCCTCATCGCTTTCCAAAAAAGGTTTCGAGGTCTATGTCCATGTGCTTCCGGACGGTGAGATCGCGAAATCCGGGGCAGAACTGTTCCGGCTCTCCAACGATCTTCTCGCGAAGGGATTTGAGCGCAAAGACGGGATCGTGGCCGTAGGCGGGGGCGTGGTGAGCGATCTTGCGGGGTTTGCGGCGTCGGTCTATCTGCGCGGGATCCGTTATGTAAATATTGCGACAACCTTGCTCGCCCAGGTGGACAGCGCGATCGGAGGGAAGACCGCGATCGACCTCAAGGAAGGAAAGAATCTCATGGGCTCTTTTTGGCCCCCAGCCCTTGTGATCTCGGATGTAAGCGTACTTCGTTCACTTCCGCAGCGGGAGCTTTGCGCTTCCCTGGGGGAAGTCGTGAAATGCGGTGTGATCCGCGATCCCGCCTTGTTCAATTTCCTGGAGAAAAATTTCAAAAAAATACTGCGAAAAGATCTTGGGGCGATCGAGAAGGTCGTTCTTGCCTGCGCAAAGATCAAAGCCGGGGTTGTGAGCTGTGATGAGTTCGAGACCCAAGGGGAGCGTGCGATCCTTAACTATGGCCATACCTTCGCGCATGGGGTCGAAGGGGTGCTGGGTTATAAGGGCCTGGTGCACGGGGAAGCGGTTGCGATCGGGATGATGATGGCGGCGCAGCTTGCTGCGGATCTCGGGCTTTGCCCGCAAGAACTTCCATGGCGTCAGACGAAGCTTCTTATTTCCATAAAACTACCTGTTTCGATCAAGAAATTCAACCTCAAAGCCGCTGCGATCCTGAAAACCATGATGACGGACAAGAAGAAAAACAAAGGTGCGTTGCATTTTGTCCTGCCCCGGCGCATCGGTAAAGTCACCGTCGAGAAAGATATCCCCATCGAAAACGTTCGCAAGATCCTTCGTTTCGCCGGCGCAAAGTAACCTCCCGCCAATCCCAGTTCCCATCGCTGCAAAAAGCCTCTTACTGAAAGTTTATTTTAATTAAATAAATATTGATTTTAAATCAATAATCAATTATGCTTCTCCTATGAAAAAACGAAGCTGTCCCAGTCCATAGCGGATGAAAAGAGCCCATCCATGACGTCCATTGAGGAGAAGGAGATCCTGGCGTTTTTAGCGCTGAACCGATTGCGGATCGAAGGCCGTCGCAGGGCCTTGGCAATTCTCTCGGAGGGGAAGAGCGCTCAAGAAGTCGTAGAACGCATACAGTCCGAGGATTTGATAAGAGACTTTCCGGTCCCGGAAAATGCGACGCCCTTCAATGCGGAAAAAGAGGTCGAACTTTGTGTTCAAAAAGGGATCGATTTTCTGCTCTACTCCGACAGGGATTATCCAGCCATGCTTAAAGAAGTCGCGGATCCGCCGCTTCTTCTCTATAAAAAAGGAACCTTAATCGAGAATGACCGGAATGCCATCGCCATCGTGGGGACGCGGCATCCGAGTTTTTATGGGCGGATGCAGACAAGGCGCTTTGCCCAGGAGTTGGCCGCAAGGGGGCTCACGATCGTGTCCGGGTTGGCGCGTGGGATCGACCAGGTTGCGCACGACGGCGCGCTTCATATCTCTTACGGTCGCACGATCGCAGTGATGGGATGCGGGCTCGATGTGATCTATCCCAAGGAGAACGAAAACCTTTTTCAGAGAATTTTGGAAAGGGGCTCGGTTTTAAGCGAATATCCTTTGGGAACACCACCTCTTTTGGAGAATTTCCCGCGCCGCAACAGGATCCTGTCAGGACTTTCGTATGCCACATTCGTGGTCGAAGCCCATTCACGAAGCGGATCCCTTATCACGGCGCATCAGGCGGTTGAACAGGGGCGGGAGGTCTTTGCGCTTCCGGGGCCCGTAGACCAGCTGACGTCGCGCGGAGCCCATCAACTCATTAAAGAAGGCGCGTACCTGGTGGAGACTCCCGAGGATATTCTGCTTGCTCTGGCTGATCGGTTGAAATGGGAAAATAAATTCGAGGCAGCGTTCCAAGCTCCCGTTGAGGAATCCGATACGGCGAGTCCAGAAGAGATAGCGCTCAAGACAGGTGACGGGCACCTTTTGGGGGACACCCACATGGAAGATGAGTCGATTATTTTAGAACTTCTTAAAGATGAGGGTCCTTTGGGTCCGGACGAGATGATGGAGTTTACGGGACTCGAGTCCACAAAATTACCAGTCATTTTGCTGAAGATGGAGCTGGGCGGAAAGATCAAAAAGGGAAGCGATGGGAAGTATAACAGCAGGTGACTTTCACTTGTTTTTCTGGGAATGACGGGTTGGGTGAATTTGCGCCTATTTCGTCCGTTAAGCTTCGGCATGGGCAGGTCGTTATTGGATAGAGTAGCGCGGGAAAAAAGTTTTGACAGACGGGTCTTTCCTCTATAGAGTTTTACGTGAGAACCATGTCTTGTTAAAGAAAGTTCTTAAAACGAAAGGAGTCAAAGATGGAAGGATTGGTGCCAGCAAATAAAGGGAAGAGGTTCGCGGCGGGGCTGATCGATCTGGTTGTTATTCCCATCGTTCTAGGGGTCGTGATCGGTTTGGTTCTTTTGGCGGCTCCGGACATGGTGCGTAGTATCGTGCTTGTGATCGTCAACATCCTTTGGTTGGTATTCCGTGACGCGGTCTATTCTCCAGGACGGGCGATGGTCAAGATCAAGCTCATCAGCCTTACGGGGGAAAAGGTGACGTGGTTGCAGGCTTTGATCCGGAACATTCTTTTGATTATTCCGTTCGTGCTTGTGGTTGGGTATATCGTCGAGATCGTGATGCTGATCGCCAAAGGGCATCGTCTCGCGGACAATTGGGCCAAGACGCAGGTCGTTGAAGCCTAAAGGCTGTCAGGGTTTTGTTAAGTTTTGAAGATTCTCCTCCGTGGGCGACCGTGGAGGAGAATCTTTATTTTCTCCCCGTTAGAGATTCTAAGGGCAAAAAGACGGTTCCTTCATAGTCGTTAAGACGCGAATGTTTTAAACGGTTTTTCTGATAACTTGACGAAAGTGTTTCTCAAAACACTTCCTGTCTCTTACGGGGTAAAGCATGAACGACGCTCCCACAATCGGAAACATGATCAAGTTCTCTTGGGCAAAAAGCCTGAAGATCCTTTTTCCGTTCCATTTCAAACGCTGGCTCAAGATCCTAATCGTCGTCTGGCTCGCGGGTGTGGGCATCCAGGGGTTCAGCACGAATTTTAAAGCCCCGGCAAAACCAGCGCAGCCTTTTACTGCGTCTCAAAAAGGCGCTATGCCCGCACTTCCGAAAGACATGCTATCGCAATTGATGGGAAAGGCATCTCAGGCCCCGGCGTTCGTTAGCTCTCCTACTCCTTCTTCTATGGCGCAAGTCCAAAAGCCGCCTCAAAAGGGGGTGAACTCCTTTTCGATTGCCCAGGGCGCGGATCGCATTGCGAAACTTGGGGCGAAAGCGGAACGCCCGGAAGCTAAAGCGAAACCTGTTCTTGTGGCGCTGCTTGTGTCCGGAGTGATCGTACTTGGGCTTGTTTTTGCGGTATTTTTCATGTGGCTATCGAGTCGGTTCAATTTCGTGCTCCTGGATATGATTCTAGCACAAGAACCGGCGATCAGGGGACCGTTCAGAAAGCACGGAGAGGCAGGGAATTCCTATTTTGCATGGACGTTGGCTTTCATAGGGATCGGTCTTGTCGCTTTTTTATCGGCAGGGCTGCTCATAGTGCTTTCTTTGGGAATTATGAAATGGAGTTCGGTGATGGGGATCCCTCTCATTGTTCTTGGGGGTCTTTTGGCTCTGGCGGTGATGGTGGCCATAGTCTTTGTCGGGACCATCATGCGCGACTTTGCTCTTCCGATCATGTATCGTGAAAAGATTCCGGCGATGAGCGCCCTAAATAAATTTTTGAAGGCCGGTACATTTACTTTTGGAAAGACATTTCAATATCTTCTTGTGGTCTTCGGTCTATGGCTTCTCGCCATAATTGCTCAGAGCATCGTCGGCATTTTTGCCGTGATCGGCGGAGTGATCGCAGGCGGTATCGTGGCTATCCCGGGAATCATTCTGTTCAAGGCTCTTCCCCTTCTGAAGATTCCACTTATTATTCTTGGGAGTCTTGCGGCAACGGCGCTCTTCCTGGCTGTGATCGTGGTGATCGGTATGGTCATGTTGCCGGTGGTGATCTTCTTTCGAGTGTTCGCATTAGCGTATTTGACGCGCCTTTATCCTGAATACGATCTGCTAGGATTCACCGGCAATAAGTCATAGCACAAAGCTCATAGCTTAAAGCCCGAGGGTAGAAATTTTACGTTTTACGCCTTGTGTTGTTTTATATGTTATGCTTTGATTTGAGAGACAGACATCATGCCCAAGAGAAAACGTTCCAGAAAATCCAGGTCTGTCAGCAAAAGGGGAGGAGGGGCATTTAAAGAAGTCCTTTCCCTTTATGCGAAGCTCGCGGACTTCAAAAAAGAGGTGGTCAAGGCGGCGGAGGGTGGGGAGCGGGCGAATGATCGCCTGACGAGCATGGAAGTTCATCTGAATATCCTGGCTCGGCTTTTGACCACGCTTTGCATTGAGAAACTTGGCATTCGTCTCGGAGCGCTCAGACGTCTGGTTCGCCGCGTTGAAAGAGAAGCGGTGCGCGATTCCCAGATTATGGAATTAGAGTCCCTTTATAAGCTTTCCCACGGGAACTCAAAGAAAACACCTTCGGCCAACATCAAACCCAAAGACGACCCTTGGGAGCAAATTTCTTGAGCCATAGAGATTTTTAAGGAGGTCATCCTTGGAGGGATGCGCTACCTTTGGCAGATGACGTAATGGTTTACTTAAGCCAAAACGCATTGTCCAATCAATTTCCCTAACCCGTTTTAATAAAACGGGTTACAAGCGTCCGATAAACTTGCCGTTTACAATCATCCGCATTTTGTTTAGAATCCCTCCACTTTTCGTCTTCGCAAAGGGTTGTTTGCGAAGGACGGATCCGCCGCGCTGTATGGCGGATACGTGGGACTTCTGATCTTCCGGTAGGCAATTATTTTGGAACCACGAGTTATTCAGGGAGGCATTGTGGTAAAAGCAAAGAAGGGCGTGAAAGCTTCAAAGACTGCGAAGGGACCCAAGCATCTGGTGGTCGTGGAGTCACCGGCCAAGGCTAAAACCATCAATAAGTTCCTTGGCAAAGATTTCCATGTTGTAGCGTCCATGGGTCATGTCCGGGATTTACCGAAGAGCCGAATGGCTGTCGATATCGAACATGGTTTCACCCCGGAATACATCATCATCCGGCGGGCCCTCAAAACGGTCAAACAACTTAAGAAGGACGCTCAGGATAAGGAAACCATCTATGTCGCGCCCGATCCGGACCGTGAAGGCGAGGCCATCAGCTGGCATCTTGCCCATATCTTTTCAGAGGAAGGCCACGGCCCGAAGATCCTCCGGGTGGAATTCAACGAGATCACGAAAGAGGCCGTGTTAAAGGCCTTTAACCATCCCCGCAAGATCGACATGAATCTTGTGAATGCACAACAGGCGCGCCGCATTCTGGACCGCGTGGTCGGATATCAATTGAGCCCGCTCCTTTGGCGCAACGTCGGCCGGGGACTCAGCGCAGGTCGCGTGCAGTCGGTGGCGCTCAGATTTATCGTGGATCGCGAGCGCGAGATCCGGAAATTCATGCCGCAAGAATACTGGACACTGGACGCAAAGCTTTCCGCTGCGGAAGGTCCCGAGCAGTCAAAAGTTTTTCTTTCCCGTCTTTCTCAGATCGACAAAGCAAAACCCGAACTCAAGACTCAGGCCGAGATCGACCGAATCAAGCAAGAACTCCACCAGCTTCCCTTCCAGGTTTCGGATATCGAAAAGACCGAAAAGCGCCGCAACCCGCAGGCGCCTTATTCCACAAGCAAACTCCAGCAGGAAGCTTACAGCCGGCTCGGGTTCTCGGCGACGAATACAATGCGCATCGCGCAGAAGCTTTATGAGGGCGTGGAGCTCGGAGACGAAGGCAGCGTCGGTCTTATTACTTATATGAGAACAGATTCCGTGAACGTTGCTGTTTCCGCGCAAGAGGAAGCCGTGCGCTATATTCGGGAGAAATTCGGGAAAGATTATCTTCCTAAAAAACCGCCGGTCTACAAATCCCGCAAAGGCGCTCAGGAAGCTCACGAAGCCGTCCGCCCGACCTCGGCCTTTCGCATCCCGGATTCGGTGAAGGATTTTCTCGAAAGCGACGAGTTGAAACTCTACGAACTTATCTGGAGGAAATTCCTGGCGTCGCAAATGGTGCCTGCGGTCGATGAACACACCGCTATTTCGATCCTGGCCGGCGAAAGATACAAATTCCGTACGACCGGCAAGCGCAATCTCTTTCTGGGATTTACCGCTGCCTTCGGCGAGATCAAGATCGAAACAGAGAATTCCAAGGAAGCCGAAGAAGACGAAGTTCCGGAAGCGTCTGAGCTTCCTGATCTCAAAGTGGGACAGAAACTGACGCTTCATGAACTCCTGGGCGAGCAGCACTTTACGAAACCGCCGGCGCGATTCAATGACGCGAGTCTGATCAAACTGCTCGAAGAAAAGGGCATCGGCCGCCCGAGTACCTACGCGCCCACGATCTCGACCATCCTGGGGCGTATTTATGCCGAGCGTAAGAACGGCGCGCTGATACCCACCGAACTTGGCAAGACGGTCGTGGATATTTTAGTGCGGCATTTCCCGACGATCCTGGATGTGGAGTTTACGGCGCTTATGGAAGAGGAGCTGGATGAGATCGAAGAAGGGAAAATGGAATGGGTCAAAGTCCTGAAGGATTTTTACGGCCCTTTCAGCGAGTTTCTAGCGCGCGCGCAGACCGAAATGAAAAGCGTCAAGCAGGCACCCATCCCCACGGATCACAAATGCGACTTGTGCGGCAAACAGGTTTTTATTAAGTTCGGGCGGTTCGGCAAATTCATGGCTTGCTCCGGATTCCCGGAGTGCAAGTATACGCGGTCTCTCCCGACAGGGTTCTTTTGTCCGGAGCCGGGTTGTGGCGGAGAATTGGTGAAACGCCGGGCCAAAGGTCGCCGGGCGTTCTACGGTTGCTCGAATTATCCGAAGTGCACGTACGTGGTCAATGAGCTGCCGAAAAAAGAAGACGCCGCCGAAGCTTCGTCCGAAGCACCATGAGCCACGAAATATGAATAAGCGGGTTGAAGATTTTCTGAATTTTCTGACGACCGAGAAGGGCGCCTCGGAGCATACGACCAAAAATTACGGGATCGATCTCCGGGAGTTCATGAAATTCATTGCGGAGAAAGAACTCCAGGGCTTGACCTATCTTGATATCCGTTCCTTTCTGGCGTTCTTAAAGACCCGCGAATATAGTAAAAGTTCTATTTCCCGCAAACTTGCCTGCCTCCGTTCGTTCTTTAAATATCTAGTGCGCGAGAACGTCCTGGCGCAAAATCCCGCGGCGGGGATCGCGACCCCGAAAAAGGAAAAACGACTCCCTTCTTTTATGAATCTTGACGAGATTACTAAACTTCTCGACGCTCCGGCCAAGAACTCCTGGGAAGAAAAGCGCGATAAGGCGATCCTGGAGATGCTTTACAGCTCCGGGCTTCGCGTGAGCGAACTTGCGGGGCTCAATCATGACGATCTGGATTTTTTCGGAGGCCTGGTCCGGGTGCGTGGCAAAGGGAAAAAAGAACGCATTGTCCCCGTGGGGCAAACGGCGTTGAACAGCTTGCGCGCCTATTGGGACATGAAGGCGCCGCGAGAAATCGCAAACGTGATCAAAAAGCCTCTTTTTCTCAGCCGGATCGGGAGCCGTCTTACCGACCGGAGTGTCCGGCGGATGATCCTGAAATATGTGAAACGGACGGGGCTTGGAAAAGAGATCTCACCCCACACGTTCCGTCACTCCTTCGCGACCCACATGCTCGATCGCGGAGCGGACCTGCGGAGCGTTCAGGAGCTTTTGGGACATGCAAACCTCTCGACTACGCAGATCTATACGCATGTGACAACCCAGCGTCTTAAGGACGCCTATACGGCGGCGCATCCGAGGGCGTAAACAATGCGGGCCACGATCCACGCGTCACGCTTTTCGTGGCCCGTAGTTCATGACACAAGGAACGCGAAGGCAACAAATGATTAGAACCTTTTTATACAATCTGGGGTTCATGGTGTTCGGGGTCTTTTATTTCCCGATTTTCCTGACAAAACTCCGTCAAGCCGAGGATCCGGGGGCGCTGTGGAAAGAACGCCGTGGGATCTTTCCGAAGGACTGGGCCGGAAAATTTGCCGGAAAAAAGATCGTCTGGCTTCACGCCGTGAGCGTGGGAGAAGTGATGGCCATTGAAAAGTTCATTCACGAATGGCTTGCCTCCGCGCCGGGATATGAACTGTTGCTAACGACCGTTACGCCGACCGGGCAGAGGATCGCGAAAAAACTCGCGGGCGAGCGGGTCCATGTCTGTTATTTCCCGTTCGACCTCACCCCGGTCGTGAAACATTTTCTCGATCTTTTCAGGCCGGTTTGTTTGTTGCTCGTGGAGACCGAGATCTGGCCGAACCTCTTGACCGAAGCCAAGCGACGGAACATTCCGGTGGGTGTAGTGAACGCCCGGCTCTCGGAACGTTCATTCAAAAGGTATAAGCTTTTTCCATGGCTTTTTAAACCCTTGTGGGAAAAACTAGATTTTGTGCTCACACAATCGGAAGAAGATGCGGCCCGTTTTCGGAAGTTGGGCGTTACGGAAGGATCCGTGCGAGATATGGGGAATATGAAATTCGATCAGGCAGAATGGGCCGCCGAGGGTGGGGTGGACGTGGCGGGATTGCGGCAGGCCTGGGGGTATGCCGCCGAAGATCTTGTATGGATCGCGGGCAGCACGCATCCGGGGGAAGAAGAAATGCTCATGGCCGCTTTTAAAGCGTTGCGCGAACGGTTTCCGGCGCTCAAATTGATCCTCGCGCCGCGCCACATCGAACGTTCGGAGAGTCTTTTGAAGCAATTGGGAAAATATGGTTTTAACATGGCTTCGTCAACAAGCCCAGTTCTCCATCAAAAAAAAGAAGGCCCGGGACCTGATCTGCAGATCCTGGATCGGCTGGGCATTCTCAAGAATCTGTACGGAATCGCAGACTTTGTGTTCATGGGCGGGAGCCTGATCCCTCACGGGGGTCAGAATCCGATCGAGCCCGCGCGTTTTAGCAAAGCTATCCTCCATGGACCACATGTTTTTAACTTTCACAAGATCTACCACCAGCTCGATCATGACGGTGGCGCTTTCAGGATCTCGGCTCCGGACGAACTGTCGTCCGCGGCGGCGGAGATCCTCGCGAATGAAAGCAGGCGTCATGAAATGGGGCAAAAAGCTTTTCAGATCGTCAACCGTCTACGGGGTGCCAGCAAACGTCAGGCCGGGTGGATCCTGACGTTTCTCAGGAGCCGGTACTCTCAAGAAAGGATTACAAGCAATGGACAGCATGAAGAATTACTTTCGTCTCTTGGCAGAGGACAAGCAAAATGATCCGACGAGCGGAGTTCTCTCCGCGCTTCTTTCTCTTGCGGCATGGGGGTACGGGCTCGGGGTCCGGACATTTCGCTGGCTTTATGAGAACAAGGTGTTGGCGCGCAAACGTCTTCCGTATCCGGTCGTCAGTGTCGGCAATCTGACTTGGGGCGGCACGGGGAAAACGCCTTTTGTGGAATACCTCGCGCGCAAGATCGGTATACACCGGCGCGTGCCTCTGGTCCTCACGCGCGGCTACAGTCATGATGAGGCCTTGGAACTTCAGAATCATCTTCCGACCGCGGTGATCGGCGTCGGCAAGGATCGCGCGAAGGTCGCCGAGCGCGTCAAAACGGAAAAACGGCATGTGGATATCGCCATCCTCGACGACGGACTTCAGCATCAGATCCTTCAACGGGACGTCGATATCGTGGTCGTCAACTCCTTGAACCCTTTTGGCAACGGAAAGCTCATTCCGCGCGGCATTTTGCGCGAACCTCTTACCGTCTTGAAGCGTGCGGCCATCATCGTGCTAACTCACGTGAATCTCGTAAGTCCCGAGGAGCTGGGGAAGCTCAAGGAAAAGATCAAGACCCTGGCACCTCAGGCGCAAATGGTCGAGACCCTCATGGTAGTGTTGTTCCTTTATCGCGCCAAGAGCTAGGTTCTGACGGCGATCGAGAAGATGACCGGCCGGCGCGTCGCAACTTTCGCAGCGGTAGGAACACCTAGGTCCTTCCAGCTCGTCTTGCAGCGTTTTCAACTCAAGACCGTCCGGAACTTTGAATTTCTGGATCACTATGAATATACGAAGAAAGATCTTTTGAAGATCAAGGAAGTCGCGCAGTCGGCCGGCGCCGAGGAGATCATCACAACGGAAAAGGATTTTTACCGTTCCCGCGGGTTAATCACGGAGATGCTGAATCCGCTGGTTCTTGCCGCGCGGCTCCGGGTCGTGTCGGGAGAGGAAATCCTCACCGACCGGCTTTTCCGTTTATTAGGAGTGAGAAATTAATGGAAGATCTGCTCGATCGGACCGCTTATCTTGTGGCCCGCATGCTCATTTTTCTTTTTGGCCAAATCCCGCTTGCCGCGGGTCTTCGGATAGGCGATTTTTTAGGGCACTGTGTGTTTTTTGTCTCAAAAAAACGGCGCATTGCTTATATCAATCTGAAAACGGCGCTTGGAAGCCAATTAACGCCGGCCGAGCGCTGGAAAACCGTGCGCGATCATTTTGGATTTATGGGGCAATCGGTCGTGGAGGTGATGTCCTTTAAGCGGATGAAACGCAAGCATCACGATCTTAACGTCAAAACCCATGACCTCGAGCGGTACGAAGCGCTTCTTCGTTCGGGACACGGCGGCGTTCTGATCACCGCTCATTTCGGGAACTGGGAGCTTCTTCAGGTCTGGTCCGGGCTTCGCGGTACGCCGATCCATATGCTGACACGCGAGCAGAAATATCCGAGACTCAACGGATTGATCAACGAGCTTCGCGAAAGCCATGGTTCGGTTTCTATCAGCCGGGGTGCCGGCATCCGTGGGCTGATTCGGGCGCTCCGGGAGGAAAAAATGATTGGGGTCCTGGGCGACCAGTCCGCCGGTAAGACCGAGGGGATCATCTTGCCGTTCTTGGGCCGGAGGACTACGGTCCCGACTGGGGCCTTCCAGCTGGCTCACCGTACGGATGCCTTGATTATGCCATTTTTTATCGTAAGGACCGGAGGCCCGGAGCACGAGGTTTATGCCGGGGAAGTTCTGAAAGACGATCCCTCTCTCGCGCCGCAGGCGCGTGTCGAGTTTCAAGCCCGGCAATACCTGAAGGTGCTCGAAGGTTTTATCCGGAAATTTCCGAACCAATGGCTCTGGGAGAACAAACGGTGGAAATACTGTTGGGACAGGAAGATCGTGATCCTCTCGGACGGCAAGGCCGGGCATTTCAAACAATCCGAGGTTGTGGCGGAAATGCTTGCAGGTTTCAAAGAATTTCACGGACGCCCCGGTCTTAAGTTTGAAACGGAAGAGATCCACGTGGAATACCGCTCGGCGCTCCACCGGACGGCTTTATTCTTGACGGCACTTTTGATGAAACCCTGGATCCAGGGAAGACTTCACTGGCTCGCGCGCTTTTTTACGCCGGAAACTCAAAAGGCGATCGAACAAGCGAACGCGGATTTCATTATTGCGGCGGGTTCCGGGCTCGCGCCGCTTCAGAGGCTTCTCGCTCAAGAGACCGGCGCGAAGTCGATCGTGATCATGAACCCGCCCTTTCCTTATTCCGTGACGAATTATGATCTCGCGATCGTGCCGGCGCATGATGGTGGCAGGGTCCCTAAACGGACGTTCCGCTGCGTGATCATGCCGAGCGGTTACAAGACTTCGGATCGCGAGGAGGATGTGAAACAGCTGCAAGCAAAACTGGGCGAAGGGGTTCGGCCGACCCTGGCGGTGTTTCTCGGCGGCGCAACACGAAATTATGATCTGACGGTCTCGGACGCGGAAAAACTTTGCTCGACCTTAAAGCGTGCCAGCTCGCGCGCGGGAGACTACATGATCACCACGTCGCGGCGGACTTCCGTGCATGTGGAACGATTTCTGAAGAACGCGCTCGCGCGGGATCCGGCCTGCCGGTTTCTTATGATCGCGAATGAAGACAATCCGTCTTATGCGGCGGGCGGTATGTTAGGGCTCGCGGACCTCCTGATCGTGACGGAGGACAGTCTCGCCATGATCTCGGAAGCTGTGGGAACGGGTAAACGCGTGATCGTGCTTAGCCTCGGGGAAGGAGAGCTTCCCAAAAAGCATTACCGTTTTCATCAGATCCTTGTCCAACGGGGACTCGTGACCTTGAGTGGTCTGGCGGACCTGGAAAAGAATATCACAGGACTTCTTAAAAAGCCGGCCACGCCAGTCCTTCAACGTGAAAAAGACGCGCTCATCGAACGGTTGGGAGCTTTAATATGAAGGTGATGCAGCTCTTGCCGGCGCTTGAGCTCGGCGGGACCGAGCGCGGGGTGGTGGATCTTGCGAAAGCCATGAAAAAAGAAGGGCACGCGACCCTGGTCGTTTCATCCGGCGGGGCGCTTGTGGCCGAACTCCAGAAGATCGGGATCCCGCATTACGGGCTACCCGTGCATCAGAAATCTCTGGCGAGTTTATTCCTGGTCGAAGAGCTGGTGAAGATCATCCAGCGGGAGCGCGTGGACATCATTCACGCCCGCAGCCGCGTCCCGGCCTGGCTCGGGTGGCTCGCGGCCCGCAAGACCGGCATTCCGTTCATCACGACCTGCCACGGACATTATTCTGTTCATCCGATGAGCTTTGTCATGGGGTGGGGGAAGCGTGTGATCGTGGCATCGCATGCCATCGGCCGGAGAATGATCGATGAATTTCATGTTCCGCCGGACAGGATCCGTTTGGTCCCGCGCGGTGTGGATCTTTCACAGTTCACATTCTCATTCGCGAAATTCGAAAAGCACAAGGGGCCGATGAGGATCATCCATATCGGACGGTTCTCGCCGGCCAAAGGCCAGGTGGAATTCCTTAAGGCCGTTCATTTATTGCGTAGCCGGCTCCCTCATTTTGAAGTTTGGATCGTCGGCTCCGAAGCCCGCGGCAGGCACCGTTACACAGATCTGATGAAAAAAACGGTGCAACAGTTCGGGCTTGAGACCTGCGTCAAGATCCTCCCGCCGACGCGTGACGTCGCAGGACTTTTGGCCCAGTCCGATCTTCTGGTGCTTTCCTCGCTGATCCCGGAGCCTTTTGGGCGGGTGGTCATTGAGGCCGGTGCCGTGGGAACCCCTGTGGTCGCGACCTGGTTGGGCGGCGTGCGGGATATTATTGATCACAACGAGACAGGCCTTCTATTCCCTCCAAGAAATATTCCCGCGATGGCCGAGGCCATGTACGAACTTTTGACGGACCGGGAAAAGGCCAAAGCATTCGCGGTAAAGCTTCGAAAAAAAGTAGAAGAGCAATTTAATCTGGAACAAATGGTCCGGAAAACGCTCGAGATCTATGAGGAAGTCCGCAAGCGGCGGAGGATCCTCGTGATCAAGCTTGGGGCCATGGGAGATCTCATCCTGGTCGTGCCGAGTTTAAGGATGCTCAAGGAGCGCTTCCCGGATGCGGTGATCACGCTCCTGGTCGATCGCAAACTCGCGCCGATCGTGTCGGCATGTCCTTACCTGGACGATATGATCCTGGTGGACCGGAAAAAACTTTCGAACATTTTTTATCTTTTAAAGACCGCCCGGCGCATCCGCCGGGAAGGATTTGACATGTCCATCGATCTCCATAACAACAAATGGACGCATCTTCTGGCGTATCTCGGCGGCGCGGTCCAGCGTTTCGGTTTTGAGCGCGGGAGATGGGGATGGCTTTTGAACCGTCCCGACAGGACCTTTGAGGTCGGGGATTCGCCTCTCCGCCATCAATTCCGGGTGCTGTCCAAGGCCGGGGTCATCAAATTCGATGACATGTTGGAGCTTTGGGTGAAATCCGAGAGCCTTGAAAAAGCACGCCAGATGATCGGTACGCTCGAGCCCAAAGAATCTACCCGGATCGTCGGGTTCGTGATGGGGTCCAGCCCCAACTGGCCGAGCAAACGCTGGCCTTCGGAGCATTTTGTCGATTTGGCAAAAAGGCTCTTTGAAAAATATGACGCGCGGATCGTCCTTATCGGCTCTCCTGAAGAAACGGATCTCGGGACTCCTTTTTATTCTTTCGGGTCCGGCAAGATCCTCGATCTCATCGGGAAAACAGCGTTGGAGGAACTGCCGGCTTTTTTCAAACAGCTTCATTTGGTGGTAACAGGGGATACGGCGCCGCTTCACATGGCTGCGGCCATGAATGTCCCGGTCGTGGCCTTGTTTGGCCCGACGGACGCCAAACGTCATATTCCTCCCGGAAAAAAGATCGACGCGCTCTCACATCATCTGCCATGCCAGCCCTGCTACGAGGGTGTCTGCAAAGCCAAAGAAACGAAGGCCTGTCTTACGCATATTTCCGTGGAAGAAGTTTTCGAACATTGCCAAAGAGCGCTCGTGCCATGATTTTCCTTAATCAAAAAAATAAATGGGTGATCATGATAGCCCAAACTTTTCATTTATTTTCCAAAACGGTAGTTTGGACAGCCCCAATTTCAACTCCGTTGAAATTGATAGATATTGGGACAGTCCAAGTCACCATCCATGAAGAACAAAGGAAGACTTGGGCGCTATGAAGATCCTCGCCGTGATGAAAAATTGGCTTGGGGACCTGCTTTTCCAGATGCCCGCGCTAGATTTGATCAAACAAAAATACCCCGAAGCCTCGATCGTTTGTATCGCACCCGAAAGGTGCCGGGAAATCCTCGAGGCTTACCCGGTGGTTTCGGAGGTCCTGAGCTTTGACGAAAAAAGCACGCACCGTTCCTGGCTCGCGAGAATGCGATTCGTTCTGGAACTGAGAAAGCGCGGACCCTGGGACCAGGGCTATCTCTTTCATCGTTCCCGTTCGCGAGCGGCGTTTCTCGCGCTCGCTGGAGTGAAAGAACGCATCGGTTACGGAAAAGGGAGAAAAGGATTCTTGTCGTGGGCGGTCGAAGAGCCCGCGTTGCCGATGCACCAGCTGGATTATTTTTTTAATATGATGAAAAGGGCCGGATTTGAGCTTCCCGCGGAAAGGGAATACCGGTTTTTTTACAAAGAAGAAGATGAACAAGTCGCGGGTGAGATTCTCGAGATGTATGGTATCGGAAAGAGCACGAAATACATTTGCTTTCATTTAGGTGCGAATTGGGAGCCCAAGCGCTGGCCGGTCGCGCATTTTGCCGCGCTCGCAGAGAAGATCGAAGCGAAATGGCAACTTCCGGTCGTAGTAACCGGCTCTCAAAATGACGAGCCCCTCTTTGAAGATTTCCTATCCAGGGTCCGTCGTGCGAAGATCATTTCTTTGATCGGAAAAACAGGACTACGCATTTCCGCCGTGATCTACAAGCATGCGGGATGTCTTGTGACCGGAGATTCCGGGCCTATGCACATCGCTTCCGGAGTCGGCGCCCCGGTCGTTGCCCTTTTTGGTCCCACGGACCCGAAACTCACCGGACCCCGCGGGAGAGGCGAGAGCATCGTGTTGCAATATGTTCCGTCAGGTTACATGGTCCCTTTTTTCGGCAAGGAACTTCCGGCAGAAGGCTGGCTTTCGCGCATCACTCCGAAGGAGGTTTTGAATGCGGTCGAGAAAATCTTGAGAAAAACATGAATATTCTTGTCGTGACGTTGAGCAATTTCGGGGACGTGATCCTGACGACCCCCGTGATCATGGCACTTGCCCGGAAATATCCCGAGGCTCGGATCACGGTGGTGGTGGGGCCGCGCGCGAGAAGTGTTCTTCAGAGAAGCCCCGATATCCATAAGATCGTGATCTACGACAAGAAGGCTTCTTTCCTGGAAAAATTAAAATTCATCGCAGAACTTCGCAAAGTAAAATATCACTGCGTCGTGGACCTGCGTAATACCGCCATTCCGTTCCTGGTCTCCTGCGGCAAGAAAACCCCTCTTTTCAGGAAATTCACCAAGGTCAACATGCGGGATCGTCACCTCGAAATGCTCGCGACAGTGGAACCCGGCATTCCCCATCCCTCTCCTTTTCATTTTTTTAACCAAGAGGATGAGATCTTTGCGATGCGCACTCTGGATGCTGCGGGGATCACGGAAAAGAAAGGATGGATCCTGGTGGCGGCAGGGGCGGCCAGCGAGAGAAAACGGTGGCCGGTTCAATCCTTTAAGGAAGTGATCCAAGCGCTTCACGAGAGGACCGGCAAGAAGATCCTCCTGGTGGGAACCCTTAATGAAAGACCGGTGGCCGACAGCATTCTGAAAAAACTTCCAGGAATCGTCGGGATCCTTTGCGGTGACCTTGTTTTGCCCGAGACGGCAGCGCTTATCGCGAACGCTTCGCTTGTGATCGCTAACGACAGCGCGATCATGCATCTTGGGTTCGAATTGGGCACGCCGACTGTCGGGATCTTCGGACCGACAGACCATGAGAAATACGGACACGAAGGTCCGAAATTCCGCATTGCGCGGGAAAAGGCCCAAGGTTGTGCCTGCAGGTCCGATCAATTGCCTCGCGCCGAGCGGAGTTGTTTTCACGGACTTAAACCCGAAAAAGTGATCGGACTTTCTTTGGAGCTTCTGAATGCCACTCAATCTTCCTGACACTCCGCGCATTCTCATCACGCGCACCGATCGCATCGGGGACCTCGTCCTCACCACGCCGCTCTTCAAAGCCTTGCGGGAAAAATTCCCGAAAGCCTGGATCGCGGCGGTTGTGTTCCTCGAACACCGCGAAATCGTACAGGAAAATCCTTTTCTGGATGAGGTGATCCTCTATGATAAAAAAGGGAGCGAGCGCGGTCTTTGGGGGCAGTTCTGTTTTAGCCAAAAACTCCGGAACAAAAAATTTAATGTGGTGATCCATGCCCATGGTACGAACAGGATGCATCTTGCCGCGTGGTTCGCGGGGATCCCCCTGCGCATAGGTTACGCGCGCCGCGCGCCGTGGACGCTCACGCATGTTCATCCTTATAATAAAAAAGAAGGAAAAAAACAGGAGGCCGAATATCTCTTTGAGCTTCTGGATCTTTTGGGCGTGACCCCTCCCAAAGAGATCGAGACTTTTTTCCCCATCACGGACCGATCCGTCCGCTCTTTCGAGAGTTTGCGTGTGTTTCGCAAAATCCCGTACGATCGGCCCTGGATCGTTCTCAATCCCTCGGCGAGCGATGTGACCAAAATGTGGCCGGCGGAGCGCTTTGCCGAACTTGTGACCCGGATCCAAAAGAATCATCCAAGCGTTTTTATTGCGATAGGGACCGTCCAGGACCGTTCTCTCATCGAAAGATTGATCAAAAACACTCCGGTTCCGGTCTTTGATCTGAGCGGAAGACTTTCCCTTGGAATGCTAGGCGCGCTTTTGAAGCGATCGGCCCTGCTTGTCTCCAACGATTCCGGGCCCGTGCATATCGCGACGACGGTTGGCACGCCGGTGGTTTCCATTTTTGGGAGGTATGAGGCAGGTCTTGGGCCCAACCGCTGGCAACCGCTTGGGGAGCGTTCGCGCGTGGTCGCGAAGGATGTTTCGCGCATTCCGGAAGCCGTGCGGAAGTTCACCTACATCGATGAGATCACGGTGGATGAAGTTTTTCGGACCGCAAATGATCTATTGGGTAGTAGCGGCAAAAAGTTTTTGCGTGAAGAGGAGCCTTCCACGAAAGGGATATCGGGTGGAGGAGGGAGGATGGCAGAAACGGTTCCTCGCCATCCGCCATCCGTCATCCGCCATCCGCAAAAGATCCGCAGGGTTTTGATCGTGCACCCCTACGGAATCGGGGATCTTCTCTTTGTGACGCCAGTTATGCGGGCGCTTCGTCTCGTCCCGACGGTCGAGACCGTCGATCTTCTTTTGGGATCCCGCACGCGGGAGGTCGTGGAGAATAATCCTCACATCAATGATATTTTCGTCGTGGATAAGGACCGCGCTCATCGTCAGACTTGGCTCGAAAATCTTCGCGACCACTGGAAACTGGGCCGGAAACTCCGGGCCAAGCATTACGACCTGATCCTGGATTATTCGCTGCAGCGCGAACATGCTTTTTGGGGTCGGTTCTTTCTCGGTATTCCGAAATGCGCGGGGTTTGCGTATAAAAAGCGCGCGACATTCCACAATATCCGTTTTCCACTTCCAGAGGGGTTCTGGAAACGGCATGCCGTGGATTTTTATTGTGATCTTGCGGAGGCAGCCAGGATTCCCGTGGAAGACCGTTTTCTGGAATATTTTTTTCCCAAGCCCCATTCTCCATCAGAAGGATCAAAGGTTAATGGGACTAGCCCTGGCGACCTTTTAGGAAAAGAAAATAGATGCCAGGGCAAGCACGAATCTTTGATCGAAGCAGAGATTGCCGGAAAGTTAAAACTTCTGCCGGAACGTTTTCTCGCGGTCGCTCCCGGCGGCGGGGATTCGTGGGGGAAGGAAGCTTCTTTCAAGCGCTGGCCTGTGAAGTATTTCGCGGCATTGATCGAAAAACTTCAAATGGAACGAAACATCCGCGGCGTCGCCATCCTGGGCAGTCGTTCCGAGCGGGCGCTGTGTGAAGAATTGCAGGCGATGATCGAGCCCCATTCTCCATCAAAAGCATCAAAGGTTAATGGGACTAGTCCCGGCAACCTTTTAAGAAACGAAAATAGAAGTCAGGACAAGCCACCCTCAGTCGTGCTGGCGGGGGAGACAAGCCTCACGCAAACGGCCATGGTCCTCAAAAAGTCCGCGCTTTTTGTCGGCAACGACGGAGGCCTGGTTCATTTGGCGCATGCGCTTCATGTGCCGCTCCTGGCTTTTTACGGGCCCGTGCCGCCCGAAGTGTACGGACCCTACCCGCCATCGCCTGATGCGATCGCCATCTTCAAACGAGGATTAAAATGCCGTCCGTGTTACTACAAATTCCGCTATCATAAAAAGTGTCCAACGATCGCGTGTCTTACAGATTTAAAGCCGGAAGAGGCGCTTGAACAGACAAAGGGTCAGGTGCCTTTTTGAAAAAAGGTGTCCGATTCCTTTAACAACACTTGACGGAACTATCCGGAACTGATCCCCATGAAAAAATCCGCGTTCTTTCTTCTAGCGCTGGTCTTTCTTATTCCGATGAGTTCTGCCCAAGAGACGGAAAAGATCTTCTCCTACTCCGAAAAATCCGCTACGAAGATCTTTCTGGGAGAGAAAATAAAATTCGAAATCAATTATCTCGGGATCATCGTGGGGGAAGCGGAGTCTGAGGTCAAAGGAATCGTTAAAGTGAATGGTCGCGACGCCTATCACATAGAGATCAACATTCGCTCGCGAGCGGTGATCGATTGGATCTACAAGGTTCGGGACACACATCATACCTATATCGACGCCGAGCATTTTTACTCCCTCCGATATAAAAAGAAGATCAAGGAGGGCCGCTACTGGACGGACGAGTCAATGGAATACGACCAGGACGAACACATCGGCCGCTTTCATTCCCGCAAGGACAACAGCCGAAAAGAGATGTTCATCCCCAAACACGTTCAGGATCAGATCTCCTGTTGCTACTGGCTCCGGCTCCAGGATCTTAAACCCGGTTCCAAGACCCTGATCCCGGTGAATGCGGACGAGAAGAACTGGGATCTTGAAGTCATTACGCATGGCGTCAAGGAAATGAAGATTGACCCTGTAGGCGTTTTTCAGGCGGTTGAGATCGAGCCGATCATTTTGTTCGAA
Source organism: Candidatus Omnitrophota bacterium (assembly GCA_043808175.1). Lineage (GTDB taxonomy): Bacteria > Omnitrophota > Omnitrophia > Omnitrophales > Aquincolibacteriaceae > Aquincolibacterium. The sequence goes on from JAZDFE010000007.1 coordinate 57,470, forward strand.
GGTTTTTTTGTCCGGCGCGGAAAAGTCCGTGGCTGGATGAGCATGGACGAGCGTCGCATCCCGCTTGTGATGAAGGTCAAGGTTCCCGTTCTCGGCGAAGTCGTCGCCACGCTCGCCGGCTACGAACCCGGCGTCAGTTCCTAGCCGGACTCCGTTGCTTGCAAGGTTCTCCCCCCGTAAATTAACCCGTTCTTTCTTGTGTCTCACGTGATAAAATCCAACTCGCTTTAAACACAAGTATGAATCCCAAGGGAGATCGCAAGGCGTCATCGCTTGCGAAAAGGGGCTGGATCCATGAAGAAGACCGGTTTTGATAACGAAAAATATCTAAAAGAACAGTCCGAAGCCATTCTCAAACGGGTCAAGAAATACAGCAACAAACTTTATATCGAGTTTGGCGGAAAATTGCTTTTTGATCATCATGCCGCGCGGGTCCTGCCCGGGTACGATCCGAACGTCAAGATGAGGCTTCTTCAAAAGCTTAAGGACAAGATCGATATCATCCTTTGCATTCACGCCGGGGATATCGAACGGCGGAAATTGCGGGCGGATTTTGGCATCACCTATGATGCCGATGCCTTTAAAATGATCGATGATCTGAAGACCTGGGGGCTTGCGATCACGGCGGTGGTAATCACGCGGTTCAATGAGCAGCCGGCCGCCACGATCTTCAAAAATAAGCTGGAAAGGCGCGGTATTCGCGTCTATACGCACCGGTTCACCAAAGGATATCCCACGGACGTGGAGATGATCGTCAGCCCTGCGGGTTATGGGGCGAACGAATACATTGAGACCAAAAATCCGATCGCGATCGTAACCGGGCCGGGGCCCGGAAGCGGAAAACTTGCGACCTGTCTTTCCCAGCTTTACCACGATCACACACGGGGCCTCGAAAGCGGCTACTCGAAGTTCGAGACTTTTCCAATCTGGAATCTGCCGCTCAAGCATCCCGTGAACGTGGCGTATGAAGCTGCGACTGCGGACCTGGGCGATATCAACATGATCGATTCGTTCCATCTGGAGGCCCACAAAAAGACCACGGTCAATTACAACCGTGATCTCGAGATATTCCCGGTGCTTCAACGCATCCTGAAAAAGATCATGGGGAAACGCTCGATCTACAAGTCGCCCACGGATATGGGAGTCAACTGCGCCGGTTTCGGGATCGTGGATGATGAAGTGGTCCGGAAGGCCGCTGTTCAGGAAGTCATCTCGCGGTATTTCCGCTATTCTTGCGAATACGTCATGGGGTTTGTAGAAAAAGAAGCGGCGCAGAGGACGGAACTTTTGATGAAGGAGCTGGATGCGAAGATCGAGGACCGGCGCGTGGTACTCCCCGCGCGGGAAATGGCCCAGGAATCGCAACGTCTCGGAGAGGGCAATAAAGGGATTTATTGTGGAGCAGCGATCGAGCTTCACGATGGGTCCATTGTGACCGGGAAGAATACGCCGCTTATGCACGCAGCCTCGAGTCTCGTGTTGAATGCCGTCAAGAAGCTCGCCGGTATCCCCGACAGCATTCATCTCCTATCACTGGGCGTGATCGAATCCATCGGACGTCTCAAACAGGATATTATGGGGTCTCACGCGGTGAGCCTGAACCTGGATGAGATCTTAGTGGCCTTGAGTATCAGCGCCGCAACAAATCCCTCGGCCGAGGCCGCCATGGCGAAACTGAAAGAATTAAGCGGGTGCGAAGCCCATATGACCCATATTCCGACCTCCGGGGATGATAAAGGGCTTAAACGTCTTGGGATCAATGTCACTAGCGATACGGATTTTTCTACCGTGAGTCTTTTCGACGCGTAAGACTTTTTAAGGAAAAAGTCATTCTTGAAAACCAGGGTCCGCGCAGGACACGGAAGCCGCGGAGGCTTTCCGTTTTTTTAGTAATGATAGGGCTTATTCTATGGAACCGTTCCAAGCAAAGGAGAAATAATGTATGCCGACTTATGAGTATGAATGCGGGGCGTGCGAGCACCGGTTCGAGAAATACCAGTCCATGAGCGACAAGCCCATCAAGAAATGTCCGAAATGCGGAAAAGCCAAGGTCCGGCGCGTGATCTCTGGAGGGGCGGGGGTGCTTTTCAAAGGAAGCGGCTTTTATCAGACCGATTACTGCTCCAAGGGTTACAAGGAGTCAGCCAAGAAGGATGTTCCCAAAAAAGATGCTCCCCCGGCCCCAGCCTGTCCCAGCGATTGCTCGTCCTGCGATGTAAAGAAGAAATAAGATTTTTCGCCACGAATCATTTCTAACCCACCATATTTAAAAGACTTATAGAGATTTCCTTTCATTGACACGGCCTCTCTCTGATGTTAGAATGCGCCCCTATAATTCTGAATTATTAAAGGACAGGCGGGTTGCAGAGAAGGACAAGCCTGTCCTCTTTTTTGGTATGAGAGGAATCTATGAAGACCACATCCTTGCCGCTGAGTAATTTGGAAAAAAGACGTTTTCTCGAAATCCTTGAAAGATTCCAGGAGGTCCGCATCCTCGTGATCGGGGATTTCATTCTGGATCAATTTGTCTGGGGGAGCGTGAAACGTATTTCCCCCGAGGCGCCGGTTCCGGTAGTCAAGGTCGAGAGGGAATCTTTTATGCCCGGGGGATCGCTTAACGTGGCTAATAATATCCGGTCTCTTCGAGGTCAGGTTTGTCCTTGCGGAGTGGTAGGCCGCGATTTTTATGGGCGTATGTTGCTTAGAGCAATGCGCAAACAGGGGATCGAGACAGGCGGGATCGTTTATGATCCGGCGCGTCCGACGTCCCTTAAAACCCGCGTGATTGCACATTCCCAGCAGGTGGTCCGTTTTGACCGTGAAAAAACAGATGACGTCGCCAAGGCATATCTTTTAAAGATCCTGAAATTTGTCCGCGAGAACATCAGCCGAATGGATGTGGTGGTTCTTGAAGATTACGGGAAAGGTGTGATGCAACCCTTTCTTTTAAAAGAGATTGTCCGCCTTGCCAAGAAGTTCAAAAAACCCGTGCTTGTAGATCCAAAGGAAAAACATTTCGTCTATTACCAGGGCGTGACCTGCATCACCCCGAACCGTAGTGAAGCCTACACAGGCTATGAACGCACGCATGGTTCCTGTTACAAAACGCCGGGGCTCGAAGAGGTGGGGTGGGGCCTGATGAAAAAATTGAAACTTGATTCCGTGCTGATCACGCTCGGCGAGGATGGCATGGCGCTTTTTGAAAAAAATAAAAAACTAACCCTAGTCCCGACCGCTGCGCGCGAAGTCTATGATGTCTCCGGCGCCGGGGATACGGTGATTGCGACACTTGCGGTTGCATTGGCGGCGGGCGCGAAAATGCAAGAAGCCGCGAAGATTTCGAACCTTGCCGCTGGTATTGTGGTCGGAAAACTTGGCACTGCAACGGTCGCTCCCGACGAACTTGAAGAAGCGATCCGGAAGGCATGAGTACCGGTTCCGTGAAAGCCCTCGGTGTTATTCCCGCGCGTTTAGACTCCACGCGTTTACCCGAGAAGATCTTGCGCTTGATAGGCGGCAAGCCCATGATCCAACATGTCTGGGAACGCGCGAGGCAGGCGAAAAAGCTCGAGGATGTGATCGTGGCCACGGACGACACGCGCATCCAGCAATGTGTGGAAGGTTTCGGTGGCAAGGCTTTCATGACGCGCCGGGACCATCCGAATGGGACGTCGAGGATCGCAGAAGTCGTGGGCCGTTTTAAACAAAGTCTTGTGATCAATATCCAGGGCGACCAGCCACTCGTGGACCCGAAGGCGCTGGATGAGATGGTGAGCGTTTTTGAAAGAACGAAGGATGTCGAGGTGCTGACCCTGGCCGTGCGCATGACAGACAAAGCGAGTTTCGAGAATCCCAATGTCGTCAAGGTCGTTTGTGATGCGGAAGGTAACGCGCTTTATTTTTCGCGCGCGGGGATCCCGTTTTTTCAAGGAAAACAGGACTGTGCGTTCAGTTTTTTGAAACATCTGGGAGTTTATGGATACCGGCGCGATTTCCTTTTAAAATTTGTTGATTGGAAGCCTGGAATCTTGGAAGATAACGAGAAATTAGAACAACTTAGGGTCCTTGAAAGGGGCCGTTCCATTCGCGTGATCGAAACGGCGTATGATTTCATCAGCGTGGACACGGAAGAGGACCTGCGGGAAGTTGAAAAGCGTTTGCGTATGAACCCCACAAGGAATTAGAAATGCCAAAACATATTTTTGTGACAGGCGGCGTTGTTTCATCCCTTGGAAAGGGGATCGCATCCGCGTCGATCGCGAAGATCCTCGAGGCGAAGGGCCTTAAGGTCGCGATCCAGAAGCTCGATCCCTATCTGAACGTGGATCCCGGCACCATGAATCCTTTCCAGCACGGCGAGGTTTATGTGACCGACGACGGCGCGGAGACGGATCTGGATCTCGGCCATTACGAGCGTTTTACGCACAGCATTTTAGGCCGCGAGAACAACGTGACGAGCGGTCAGATCTATTACAGCGTGATCGCAAAAGAGCGGCGAGGGGATTATCTGGGAGGTACAGTGCAAGTGGTGCCGCATATCACCAATGAGATCAAGGAACGCATTCGGAATGTTTCGCGGAACAAGCGTTATGATATCGTGATCTCGGAAATCGGCGGCACGGCCGGCGATATCGAGTCCCTACCGTTCCTTGAGGCCGCCAGGCAATTTCGTCATGAGGTCGGACCCGAGAACTCTCTTTTCATCCACCTGACGCTCGTTCCCTATATCAAAGCCGCCGGCGAGCTCAAGACCAAGCCCACGCAGCATAGCGTCGGGACCCTGCGTGAGATCGGCATCCAGCCGGATATCCTGATCTGCCGCACGGAAAAAAAGATCGACCAGGCGATGAAGGACAAGATCGCGCTTTTCTGTAATGTGGAATCCGAGGCCGTGATCGAAGCGCGCGACGTAGCCTCGATCTACGAATGCCCGCTCATGTTCAAAAAGGAAGGGATCGACAAGGTTATTTGCCAGAAGCTTAAGATCGAATACAAGGCAGGAAGTCTGCACGAATGGAAAAAGAACGTGGTCGACACGGCGCTTCATCCCAAGTATCTGGTCAAGATCGCCGTGGTCGGTAAATATATCGAATTGCAGGATGCCTATAAGTCCATTTATGAGTCTTTGAAGCACGGCGGGATCGCTAACGACGCAGGTGTAGTGATCAAGAGGATCAATTCTGAAAAGCTCGAGACGGGGCGTTCGCTGGAGCAGCTCAAGGGCGTTTCCGGGATCCTGGTGCCGGGCGGTTTCGGAAGCCGCGGAATCGAAGGAAAGCTCAAAGCGATCCAATTCGCCCGCGAAAAAAAGATCCCTTTTTTCGGGATCTGTCTAGGGATACAGTGTGCGGCGATTGAATTTGCGCGTAATGTCTTGGATATGAAAGGCGCCCATTCCACGGAATTCAACAAAAAGACGCCGTTCCCTGTGATCAGCCTCCTTGAAGAGCAGCAGAAAGTAAAGGACATGGGCGGCACCATGCGTCTTGGCGCGTATCCGTGTCAGATCAAAAAAGACACGCTAGCGTACAAGGCCTATAAAGTGGATGAGATCTCGGAACGTCATCGCCACCGTTATGAATTCAACAATGAATACCGCGAAAAATTCCAGAAGGCCGGCATGAAACTTTCGGGAATTTCCCCGAATGGGAAACTCGTCGAAATGATCGAGCTGGAAGGCCATCCTTGGTTCCTCGCGGTCCAATTCCATCCGGAGTTCAAATCCAAGCCGGACAAGGCACATCCGCTTTTCCGCGAATTTATCCACCACGCGCTCGATTTTCAGGAAAAACATGGTCTGAAGATCCCCGTTCCGGCGGAGCCGGAGATCGCTAAGCCGGAAAGCCTCGCGCAGGAGAAAAGCGAAGTTCATGCATAAGGTCGCTTTAGGGCCCATTGTTTTCGGGAATCCGCTTAAACTCGTTCTGATCGGCGGCCCCTGCGTCATCGAGGATGAAAAAAATACGCTGCGGCTTGCGGAAAAGATCTCAAAGATCACTCGAGCGCTTAAAATCCCTTATGTTTTTAAAGCGAGCTTTGATAAGGCGAATCGCTCCTCGATCCATTCCTTCCGCGGCCCGGGTCTTAAAAAAGGCCTGAAGATCCTTGCCCGCGTCAAAAAAGAGTTTAAACTCCCCATTCTCACAGATTTCCATACGCCCGAGCAGGCGAGGCCGGTGGCCGAAGTCGCGGACATTCTCCAGATCCCGGCGTTTCTTTGCCGTCAAAGCGATCTTTTATTCGCGGCCGCGGCGACGGGGAGAATTGTGAATGTGAAAAAAGGACAATTTCTTTCCCCGTGGGAAGCGAAAAACGTGATCTGTAAACTTGAAGAAGCGGGATGCAAGAAGATCCTTCTCACGGAACGCGGTACGAGTTTCGGATATAACAATCTCGTAAACGATTTTCGCGCGATACCCATCATGCGTGGATTCGGGTATCCCGTGGTTTATGATGCCACCCATTCGGTGCAGATTCCGGGCGGGAAGGGCACGGCCTCGGGCGGCATGTCGGAATTTATTCCAACGCTCGCAGGCTGTGCGGTCGTGGCCGGGGCCGATGCTATTTTTATGGAGATCCATGAGGCTCCGGACAAGGCGCTTTCGGACGGGCCGAATACTCTCGCCCTCTCTCAATTGGGACCCTTGCTCCAAAAACTGATTGCGCTCAAAAAATGCGTCGGCAGAGAAGACTAAGACTATGAAAACGTCGAATGTGATACGAATTGCCAAAGAGGTTCTCAGGATGGAAGCCCGAGCTATCTCGCGGCTTCGCTCCGGGATCGGCAAGAATTTTGAGACGGTGGTTCAATGGATGGCGAATTGCAAAGGACGCGTGATACTTACCGGGATAGGAAAACCCGGTTTTATTGCCCGCAAGATCGCCGCGACCATGGCCTCAACGGGGACACCCGCTTTTTTTCTTCATCCTGCCGAAGCGGTGCACGGTGATTTTGGGATGGTGACTTCCAAGGACCTTGTGATTGCGATCTCGCAAAGCGGGGAAAGCGAAGAGATCGTGAGGCTTCTCCCTCTAATGAAGAAAAAAGGCGTGAAACTTGTCGCGCTGACGAGTGTCCCGGGATCCGCTCTTGGGAAAAATGCGGACATGGTGCTTGATCTCGGCGTGCGGCGCGAAGCGTGCCCTTTGAATTTGGCGCCTTCCGCTTCGACGACCGCTTCGCTTGCGATGGGGGACGCGCTCGCGCTTTCACTTCTTAAGAAAAAAGATTTTTGCTCCGAAGATTTCGCAGCGCTGCATCCGGCGGGAAGTCTCGGAAGACGGTTGCTGAAGGTCGGGGAGATCATGCGCACCGGGAAGGCCAATCCGCTCGTAGGGGTGAAGACCACGGTGCGTCACGCGCTTCTTAAGATCACGGCCTCAAGGGCCGGCAGTTGTACGATCGTCGACGGGCAGGGAAAATTGATGGGCGTCTTTACAGACGGAGATCTCCGGCGTCACCTGAGATCCCAGGGCGAAAAGATCCTGAACCGGCCTGTGGTCCAATTAGCCACCCTCAAACCCCGCTATATTCGGAAGGAAAAACTCGCGGAAGAAGCGTTCCATATCATGGAGTCTCTCCGCATCGATGAATTGCCGGTGGTGGACAAAGCCCGGCGCGTCGTAGGTCTCCTGGACGTTCAGGACCTCATGAGGGCGGGACGGGTTTGATCCGCCTATGGCCAAGCGCAAATTCTATCGCTATCCGCTTTATCTTTTAACAAGGCTCGGAGCGGAGCTTCTGCTGGTTCTGCCTCGAAGTTGGGCATTGGCGCTCGCGAAGGGGGTCGGGTATTTAGGATACCGGGTCGTTTCGCGCCAAAGAACAAAGATCCTTGAAAATCTGAAGTTTGCGTACGGCAACACGGAAAGTCCTGCGGCATTGGAAACGACTGGCCGTCGGGTGATGGGACATATGCTCCAGACGGCTGTGGATTTCCTGCGTTTTGCCACGCTTTCACGTGACCTGGCGGCCTTGTTTGTGGAGGCGGGTGATGCCTATTCTTTTTGCAAAGATATTTTGCAAGAAGGGAGAGGGCTCATTATAATGACGGCGCACATGGGCAACTGGGAACTTTTAGCCGGGATTTTTGGCCTGCAGGGTTTCCGGGGCGCCGTCGTCGGTCGACGCATCTATTATGAGCCGTACAATCGGTGGATCGTAGGTTTGCGGAGCGCCGTAGGGGTCCGGACCATCTATCAAGATGAGGCGGTCAGGCAAGTTCATGCTTGTTTGAAGGCGGGCGAGATCGTCGGGCTTTTGCCGGATCAGGATCGAGATAATGTCCGTGGTATTTTCGTGGATTTTTTTGGAAAGCCGGCTTATACGTCCGTGGCGCCAGTGAAATTTGCCATGGCTTCAAAAACGCCGATCCTTCCGGCTTTTATGATCCGGATGCCCGGGAATCGCTACAAGCTCTTTTTAGGTAACCTGATACGGCCGAAGATCGAAGGCAATGACCGGACGGCCTCGATCCGAAAATACACAGAAGCCTGGATGAAAGATTTTGAAGAAGTGATCCGCCATTACCCGGAGCAATGGGGATGGATGCATGACCGCTGGAAAACGAAGCCTGACGAGGTTGCCGCGGCGGAACTTAAGGAGACAGTGAAACACTCATGATCAAGCGTCTTGTTTTTATCTTTGTCGTGCTTGTGGTGTTCTATGTGTTTTTCGTGCAGATGCAGGTGGTGATCGCCCGCAAGCAAAGGGCCGAACAAGGGGCCGTGCAACCCTCCGAACAGAAACCGCAGAAAGTCCTCTCTTTTTCATTCACCAAGTACACGACCGAAGGGCAACGCGAAATCGAGATCGAAGGCGATTCCGCAAATATTCTCTCTAATACGGTGCAGCTGATGAATGTGATGGCCAAGGCGTATGCCGAAGAAGTCCCCGTGACCGTCACGGCAGATCGCGGCAATTACGACAAGAAAAAGAACAAGATCCATCTTGAAAAAAATGTTGTGGCTACGACCGATGACGGGACGCGCCTCATGACCGAGGCTCTGGACATGAGTCCTTCGGAGCACATTGTGGAAACCGATCTACCGACACAGGTCAAGAAGGACAATATTAATGTGGAGGGCACCGGCGCTCGGGCAGAGACGAACCTGAAAAAAGTGAAATTTCAAAAAAATGTGACGGTAGTAGTACAGAATAACGAGGATAAAGAAACCGGGCCGACGACCATCACTTGCGACGGGCCCCTTGTGGTCGACTACGAAAAGAATATCGCGCATTTCAGAGACAACGTCGTGGCGCAGGATTCCCGCGGGAAGCTTACGGCCGATACGATGGATGTTTATTACAACCGCGTGAGCCGTCGCGTTTCAAAGATCGTGTCCGCGGGCGACGTGGTGATCGAGAACCCCGACGGGAATAAGACCTACTCGGATAGCGTGATCTATCTGGCGGACGAAGGGCGGATCATTTTGGGCGGGGACACGGAAGCCCTTTATTTTGGCGGGGATGCTCCCAACGGTCTTGGAAAGGGAGTGGTCTGATCGTGAATTTACTTGAGACGAAACAGCTGACGAAAAGTTACAAAGGTCGCACGGTCGTAAACAATGTGAATATCCAGATCTCACGTGGCGAGATCGTGGGACTTTTGGGTCCCAACGGCGCCGGAAAGACCACGTCATTCTACATGGTGGTCGGGGTCATCCGTCCGGAATCCGGACAAATCTTTTTCCAGGGCGAGGAGATCACGAACCTTCCGATGTTTGAGCGGTCGCGGCTCGGAATCGGTTATCTTTCCCAGGAGCCTTCGATTTTTCGCAAATTGACCGTGGAAGAAAATATCATGGCCATCCTGGAGACTTTAGAGATCCCTCAGGAGGAACGCGACCGTCGCCTCAAACGGCTCTTAAACGATCTCGATATCGCCTATCTTGCGAAGAACAAAGCCTACACGCTTTCCGGAGGCGAACGTCGACGACTTGAGATCACGCGCGCGCTCGTGACAAATCCGTCTCTTATTCTTTTGGATGAACCTTTTAGCGGTGTGGATCCCATTGCGGTTTTTGAGGTGCAGAAGATCCTCCAACGGCTCAAGGCTCAGGGTCTTAGCATTTTGTTGACGGATCACAGCGTTCGCGAAACGCTTTCCATTACCGACCGTTCTTATCTTCTTTTCGAGGGCAAAATCGAGGTTTCCGGAACCTCGGAGTTTCTTGCCTCCGATTCCAAAGCTAGAGAGATCTATCTTGGGGAGAGGTTCACCTTAGCTTGATCCGGCATCCGCGTTTTACATCCATTCACCCAAGACCCTCAAGGAGGAAATGACAGTGGATATTCGTTTTTCGGGGCAGAATCTTAAGATCACCGCGGGGATGAAGGAGCATTTGGAGGAAAGACTTCCCAAATTCGAAAAGTACGCTCCGCGAATCATAGAAGCCCATGTATTCCTTAAAAAAGAGAAATACGTCTTTAAGGCGGAGATCACGCTTGCGGCCAAGGACTTTCATGCTTTCGGGATGGGTGAAGCTAAAGATAATATCTTTGCGGCGATCGACGAGGCCTATGAGCGCGTTGTGAAACAGTTGAAAAAATTCCGCTCGAAATCAAAGGGGCATCATAAAAAAAATGCCAAAGCTTCAGCGAAGGTCGCCCGGGCGCTCGGAATGATCGAAACGGAAAGCATTTTGCCCGAAGATCATCCGAAGATCGTTCGTTCCTCAGTGTTTGCACTCAAGCCGATGTCTGCCGAAGAGGCCAGTCTTCAGCTTGAGATCTCTCCTGAGACCTTCCTTGTTTTTTTAAACCAAAATACCAACAGTGTGAATGTGATCCATAAGCGCAAGGACGGGAATCACGGGCTGATCGAGCCGGGATTCTAGTCCCAATTTTTATCAATTGAAGCGAAGCGGTCCCAATCCCAATCAATCGAAGCGTAGCTGAGATTGGGGCCGTCTCGACTACCATAAATGAAAAGAAAATAAAAGTCGCGACGGAAATTGGGGCAATCCTGATTACCATTCATCAAAAAAAATGAAAGTCAGGATAGTTCCACAACCTTTTTCAATCAGGAGGAATACATCCATGAAGATTACCGATTTTCTCAACGTCAAAGGCATCAAGGTTGATCTGGAAGCGACCGACAAAGAAAGCATTCTCAAAGAAATGGTCGATCTTCTGGCCGAGGTCAAGGACGTGGGGGATAAAAAAAATATCCTTCGTGCTCTGATTGAGCGCGAGAACCTGGGTTCTACGGGTATCGGGCAGGGGATCGCGATCCCGCACGGAAAGACCGATAAGGTGGACGGACTCGTGGCTGTGCTCGGCGTAAGCCGCAAAGGAGTGAACTTTGAAGCATTGGACGGCGAACCCGTCTATATCCTGTTCCTTCTTGTCGCACCCAAGGACACCGCCGGACCGCATCTCAAAGCGTTGGCACAGATATCAAGACTTCTCCGGGACACTTATTTTTGCGAACTTATCAGAAAGTGTAAAACCCCAAAGGATATTTTCGACTTGATCGCAAAAGAAGAGAACCGCAAGGTCTGATCCGGACCGTCTTCGCGACAGCCTTCTATGAAATTCTTTAAATGGCTTTATCCTGGCATCGGAATCAAGCGGTGGATCTTTCTCTGCGCGTTGGGGCTCGGATTTATCGTATTGGTGGCTCTTTTGACCGTGCAGACCATGGCCAAGACGAGTGTGTTATTGGCCTCGTTCGCAACGGCATTTTTGATTCTTGGGATCTTTCTTATCTATACCTCGATAAAAAACATGGTCCGGATCTTCGTGCGCGCGCTGATGCCTTTGAACGGGAACGATTCGCTTGTGGATATTGTTTACCAGAAACGCCGGGTGGAGTCTCTGTTGCATGGACCGCGCGTTGTGGCGATCGGAGGCGGGACCGGCTTGAGCACCATGCTTTCAGGTGTCAAGGCGTTTACGAGTAATATCACTGCGATCGTGACGGTGACGGACACAGGTGGAAGTTCCGGCCGTTTGCGCGACGAAATGGACATGCTGCCACCGGGCGATATCCGTAACTGTCTGGTGGCGCTCGCCGATGCAGGGCCGCTCATTCGCGATCTATTTCAGTACCGTTTTGAACTCGGGGAAGGACTGAAGGGACACAGCTTTGGGAATCTTTTTATTACCGCGCTTTCGAAGGTGACGGGAGACTTTGAAAAAGCGATCGCGGAATCCAGCAAGGTTCTGGCTATCCGAGGACGGGTGCTTCCGTCGACGCTTGAAAAAGTGACGCTTGTGGGCGAATTCATGGACGGGACTTCGGTCGAAGGCGAGACGAACATTACGGATCTGAAAAGACCGCTTCGCAGCATCCGTCTCCGGCCGGACGATTGCAAGGCGTGTCAGGAAGCCCTGGACGCGATCGAGATCGCAGACCTTATTCTCATGGGCCCGGGAAGTCTTTACACCAGTATTTTGCCGAATCTTTTGATCAAGGATATTCGTGATGCCGTGCTTCGGTCCGATGCGTACAAGGTTTATATCATGAACGCGATGACGCAGCCTGGTGAGACTATGGGGATGAGCGCATGGGATCATTTGAACGTAATTCTGGACCATACGGACCCAAGGATCGTGGATGCTTGTTTTGTGAATACGGCGATCATTCCGGCGGCGATGCTTCAACGTTATGCTAAACAAGGCGCGATGCCAGTGAAATTGGATGTCGAGAAGATCCGGGAAAAAGGCTACCAGATCATCCAAGGGGATGTGCTTCAGGAGGGCGAGCAGGTTCGCCATAATTCTGAGCTTTTGATGAAATTTATTTTGGAACATTACAGGGAATATGCCGAGCGAACGGAAGAATGATGGGGCCATGATGTTCAAGTCTTTATTTTTTTCATGAATGGCGACTTGGACCGCCATGATTTTCGATTCGTTTTTTTAATTAAGGAAAATCATGACAAAACGACCTAAAAAAATCAAGCAAGAGACGATCGAACGGATTTTTATGATTGGCAACAAACTGGGCCTTCACGCCCGGCCCGCCGCTGTTTTTGTCCAGACGGCAAATCGGTTTGAGGCGTCGGTCGAGGTTCAAAAAGATGATATCAAGATCGATGGTAAATCGATCATGGGCATCATGACGCTTGCGGCTGAAATGGGTTCGTCGATCGCGGTGCGCGTGACCGGCAAGGACGCTGCGGAGGCCATGGAAGCGTTGGCCAAACTCATAGGATCTAATTTCGGGGAATAAACCAATGAAAGAGTACAAAGGGATCGGGGTATCGCCCGGCATTGCGATCGGCAAGGTGTTTATCCTGCATAGCGGGGGATCTTTCAATCTTCCCAAACGTCCCGTGGGTCCCGAGCAGATCTCCAACGAGATCGCCCGGTTCGAAGAAGCCCTTACGCGCACCCGCACCGAGATCCTTGGCATTCGCCGGAGACTTTCGGGCCAGATCGGCCGGGAGAGTTCGGATATCTTTACGGCACATCTTCTGATCCTCGAAGACCGGACCCTGATCGAAGATGTGATCGAAGTCATCAAGAGCGAGAAAGTCGGTGCGGAGTACGCCTTCGCGGCTGTGATCCAGCGTTACTTTCAGGCCTTTTCCCAGATCAATGATGAATATCTCAAAGAGCGCATTTCGGACATTCGCGATGTGGGCAAGCGTCTTCTCGCAAATCTTTGCGGCGAAGAGAAAAAACGCCTTGAGGAATTCCAAGGGAAAGTGATCATCGCTTCCCATGATCTTTCGCCGTCGGATACGGCTTCACTTGATCGGAACAAAGTCATAGCGTTCGTGACCGAGATCGGCGGGGCGACGTCACACACGGCGATCCTCGGACGTTCACTTGAGATCCCGGCCGTCGTGGGACTTGAAAAGATCATCAATGAATTCCAGGATGACGACACGATCATCGTAGATGGGACGCATGGGGTTGTGATCATCAATCCCGATCAAGCGACCATTGACAAATTTAATTCTCAGGGGAGCCGTCTTATCCAACTCACCGGAGAGCTGGATAAATTGCGCGACCTTCCGGCCGAAACACTGGACGGAAAACGCATCATACTGGCCGCCAATATCGAATTTTATCACGAGGCATCGTCCGTCATTTCTCACGGCGGCGAAGGGGTCGGGCTTTTCCGCACGGAATATTTTTACATGAACCGGGCGACGCTTCCGACCGAACAGGAACAATACGAGGCGTATCGCAATATCGCGCAAGCGATGCATCCGCATTCGGTGGTTATTCGCACGCTCGATCTTGGAGGCGATAAGTTCGCTTCCACGCTCGAGATCCCCCATGAGATGAATCCTTATCTTGGCTGGCGCGCCATTCGCTTCTGTCTGACGCGCACGGACATCTTTAAGACCCAGCTTCGGGCGATCCTCCGGGCGAGTGCCCACGGAGATTTGAAGATCATGTATCCCATGATCACGGGTGTTTACGAGATTCGTGACGCGTGTAAAATATTAAACGAGGCAAAAGCCGAACTTGAAAATGAAGGCATGCCGTTTAACAAGAACATTCCTGTCGGGGCTATGATCGAGATCCCTTCGGCAGCGTTGGCCAGCGACGTGTTGGCCAAAGAAGTGGATTTCTTTTCTCTCGGGACAAACGATTTGATTCAGTATGTGCTCGCGATCGACCGCATGAACGAGAAGATAGCGCATCTTTATGAGCCGACCCATCCGGCGATCATCCGCCTGATTGATCTGACGATTCGGAACGGTCACGGTCACAACATCTGGGTGGGAAGTTGCGGAGAAATGTCCTCAGATCCGGCGATCGCCATCCTCTTGGTGGGGCTCGGGATCGACGAGATCAGCGCCAGTCCTGTCATGCTGCCCAAGATCAAGAAAGCGATCCGTTCGATCCGCTATTCCGACGCCAAGGAGATCGCCCAAAAGGCTCTCGCGTTCCACACTGGTAAAGAGACCTATGCTTTTCTGAAGGAAAAGCTCAAAGACGTTTGCGCGGAGCTTGCCGACGAATAATGGAAGTTTATCTGAAGGATCTCGCCAATCAGGTCGTGAAGGCCCGTGCGATCGCCGGAGGCATCAGCCTCCCGTCCTCGTTCATTAAAAGGCCGGAAAAAGTCCTTTATTGCGGGATGGGCGGTTCTGCCATCAGCGGAGATATCCTTGGGACCATTGCCCAGAGTCGTTCGCGTATCCATTGGACGGTGAACCGGACTTCGCGGCTTCCCGAATGGGTCGATTCTAAAACGATCGTGATCCTTTCGAGCTACTCCGGCAACACGGATGAAGTCGAATCGATCTTTGAACAAGCGGTTGCGCGCAAAGCACATTTTCTTGTCGTGGCGTCCGGGGGACGGCTCGCGGAGGAAGCTCTCAAGAGAAAGATCCCGTTTTTCCGTTTGCCCCAGGGGTACCCGCCGCGTTTTGCGATCGGGTACACGACTTTTTCGCTTCTTTTTCTTTTTATGCGCTACCGGTGGTTCTCGGTCTCCGACAAAGAGATCAGGGAAGCGCTTCGTGGGATCCGTCATTTTCCTGAAGCAGAAGCACGCAAACTCGCGAAGCTGCTTTTCGACAAGAATATCGCGATCTACGGCGGCGGTCTGATGCAATCCGTGGCGCTTAGGTGGCGCACCCAGTTCGCGGAGAACGCAAAGACACTGGCATCTTGCGAAGCACTGCCTGAGATGTTCCATCATGAGGTCGAAGGTTGGCATTTCCCGAAGTTCAAGGTCAGGCGCTCAGTGGCTGTTTTTCTGACGGATCGGAACGAACCCGAGTGGCTTCGCAGGAAAAAGAAGGTCGCGATGGAGGCGATCCGGGAACATGGCGCCAAGGTTGTGGAGGTCAAGGCCCGGGGCGAGGGGGTTCTTGCCCGGATTTTTTCTATGATCATGCTGGGGGATTGGACAAGTTGCGGGTTGGCAAAACTTTACAAGGTCGATTCCATGTCGGTCGAGGTGATCGACCGGATCAAAAAGGCCTGCCCCGTTAGAGACCGACGGTAGCATGCTTGGGTTTGATAAGAAAACAGGGAGAGAGGTACGGATGAGATTTTTCGGATCATACGGAAGCGCCGCAGGCGTTTCCTGTAACGGGGTGAACTTATGAAGGTCATCATTCTTTGCGCGGGATATGCGACGCGTCTTTATCCGCTGACCGAGAATATGCCGAAGCCCCTGCTCTCGGTGGGCAATAGGCCCATTCTGGAGTGGATCCTGGAGCGTGTCCAGAAAGTTCAAGGCGTTCAGACCGTTTATCTCGTGAGTAATCAAAAATTCGCCGGGCATTTTGAAACTTGGGCGGCGAAGATGAAATATCCCTGGCCGATCGAGGTCGTGAACGATCACACTACGAGTAATGAGACGCGTCTTGGAGCTATCGGGGACCTGGCGTACGTGATCGAAACGAAGAAGGTCAGTCCTTGCGACCTTTTAGTGATCGCGGGAGATAATTTCTTCGATTTTGACCTGGCGTCGTTCGTTCATTTTGGAACAAAGAAACGGCCGCACGGAGTGATCGCGGCCTATGATGTTGGGGATAAAGAGCTGGCCAAACGCTACGGTCTTGTCAGAATCGATGCGCAGGGAAAGATCCTGGAATTTCAGGAAAAACCACCCCAACCGACCACCACGCTGGCCTCGAGTGGTATTTATTGGCTTCCCCAGGAAATTTGGAGCCTGCTTGACAGGTATATCACAAGCGGCCATAATACCGACCAACCCGGCCATTATATGCGTTGGCTGGCTGAAACATCGGGTCTCTTTGCTTTTTCTCTTAAGGGAAAATGGTTGGATATCGGTGACCTCGACTCTTATCGGAAAGCCAACGCCATTGTTAATACCCCAACAAATCCAAAGGAGTAACACCACTATGAAAAAAGGGCATTATTTCTTCACATCTGAATCTGTTTCCGAGGGACATCCGGACAAGGTTTGCGACCAGGTTTCGGACGGGATCCTGGACGCCTACCTTGCGGGAGATCCTACGTCGCGCGTGGCCTGCGAATGTCTGGCCACGACTGACCGCTTGACCATTGCCGGCGAGATCACGAGCAAAACCAAGGTCGATGCCGAAAAAGTTGCGCGAAACATCATCCGGAAGATCGGTTATGTGGATCCCAAGATCGGTTTCGATTATAAGACCTGCCGGGTGGATATTGCGCTCCATACCCAGTCGCCCGATATCGCGATGGGCGTGGATACGGGCGGCGCCGGGGACCAAGGCATGATGTTCGGGTTTGCGTCAAATGAGACAAAAGAACTTATGCCGCTTCCGATCATGCTCGCTCAAAAACTCGTCCGTTATTTGACCGCCGTTCGTAAAAGCGGCAAGATCAAGTATCTTCGGCCGGATTCGAAGAGCCAAGTTACGGTGGAATACGATGGCGATGTGCCGGTGCGCGTGGATGCCGTGGTGCTTAGTTCTCAGCATGATGGGGATGTGACGCTTCCGACGATCACCAAGGACCTGACCGAAAAAGTCATCAAGAAGGTCATCCCGGCCAACTTGATGGACAAGAACACCAAGATATTCATCAATCCGACCGGACGTTTCGAGGTAGGCGGACCACATGGAGACACAGGTCTTACGGGTCGCAAGATCATCGTGGACACCTATGGCGGCATGGGCCGTCACGGGGGCGGCGCGTTCAGCGGTAAGGATCCTTCCAAAGTGGACCGCTCGGCCGCGTATTTTGCCCGTTATGTCGCAAAAAATATCGTTGCCGCCGGCATCGCCAAGCGTTGTGAGATCCAGGTTTCCTACGCGATCGGCGTGGCAGAACCCGTTTCGATCCGCGTGGAAACATTCGGGACCAGCAAGTTCGACAACGAAGAGATCGTGGAAGCGGTCCGGAAAGTTTTTGATTTTACGCCTAAAGGCATCATCGCGACCTTGGATCTTCGCCGTCCTATCTACAATAAGACCGCCGCGTACGGGCATTTTGGCCGTTCGGAAGCCGGTTTTACATGGGAAAAAACGGATGCGGTCGATCAACTTCGAAAAGCGCTGAAGCTCAAAGACAACTGTGGTTGCAGAAAAGTCGTCTGTGCAGCTTAACTTAGAAGAAAAGACCATGACAAAAAAAGGCAAAAAGAAAGTCCATGCTTTCAAAGTGAAGAACGATTTCAAGGTCGCGGACCTTTCGCTTGCCGACTGGGGCCGTAAGGAACTCGATATGGCCGAGAAAGAAATGCCGGGGCTGATGGCGACCCGCAAGAAGTACGGGCCCAAGAAACCTCTTCAGGGCAAGCGGATCATGGGCAGTCTCCACATGACGATCCAGACCGCAGTACTGATCGAGACTTTGATCGAGCTTGGGGCCGATGTTCGTTGGTGCTCCTGTAATATTTTTTCCACACAGGACCATGCCGCGGCCGCTTTGGCCGTGAAGGGCATTCCGGTGTTCGCTTGGAAAGGAGAGACTCTGGAAGAATATTGGTGGTGTACGCTCCAGGCGCTCAACTTTTCGGGCGGCAAGGGCCCGAATCTTATCGTGGACGACGGGGGCGATGCGACGCTCATGATCCATTTGGGTTATGACGCGGAGAAAGATCCGAAGATCCTCGACAAGAAGGTCGGCACTCAGGACGAGATCGAACTTTTCAAACTTCTGAAAAAGGTCATGAAGGACGATCCCAGGAAATGGCACAGAGTGGTCAAGGAATGGGAAGGCGTTTCCGAGGAAACGACGACGGGCGTTCATCGCCTGTACAAAATGCAGGAACAGGGGAAACTTCTGGTCCCGGCAATCAACGTGAACGATTCTGTGACCAAATCCAAATTTGATAATCTCTACGGGTGCCGCGAATCCCTGGCGGATGGCATCAAACGAGCGACCGATGTAATGATCGCGGGCAAGGTTGCCGTGGTGTTAGGCTACGGGGACGTGGGCAAAGGCAGCGCCCAGGCCATGCACGGTTTCGGAGCTCGCGTCATCGTGACCGAGATCGATCCGATCTGTGCGCTCCAGGCGACAATGGCCGGTTTTCAAGTCGCGCGACTGGAGGATGTGCTTGATATCGGGGATATCTATGTGACCACGACGGGCAATATCGACGTCATCACCGCCGAACACATGTCCAAGATGAAGGACGAATCTATCGTCTGCAACATCGGACATTTTGATCATGAGATCCAGGTCGCTCAGCTTCAAAAGTGGCCGGGCATCAAAAAGATCAACATCAAACCGCAGGTCGATAAATATGTTTTCCCGGACGGGCATTCGATCATTCTTCTTGCGGAAGGCCGTCTCGTGAACCTTGGCTGTGCCACGGGCCATCCGAGCTTTGTGATGTCGAACTCCTTCACGAATCAGACGCTCGCGCAGATCGATCTGGTGATGAACCCTAAAAAGCCCGGCGTTTATCGCCTTGAGAAGAAGCTTGATGAGGAAGTGGCCCGGCTCCATTTGGAAAAACTGGGCGCCCGGCTCACAAGGCTTACGAAAAAACAATCCGAGTATCTTGACGTTCCTCTCGATGGTCCCTACAAACCCGAGCATTATAAATATTAAACAGGCGGGTTGTCGCGGTGCCTCATCCTGAGCTAGCCCTCCGGCAATGGTTTGTGGCTTTGCGTCCACTTTGATAGGAGCTATTCATGCAAAATTTTATTTACAAAAATCCCACCGAGGTCCTTTTTGGCAAAGGCATGATCCGCGAGATCACGGGACGTGTTCCCAAAGATCTCGGCGTGCTTTTTCTTTATGGCGGTGGATCGATCAAAAAGAACGGCGTCTACACGCAGGTCAAGGCCGCGCTCAAAGGCCATCGCGTGACCGAATTCGGCGGTGTCGAACCCAACCCGCTCTATGAAACCTGCCTTAAAGCCGTCGAGGTTGTTAAAAAGGAAAAGATCGGTTTTATCATGGCGGTGGGGGGTGGCTCGGTCCTGGACGCCGCGAAATTCATCGCGGCCGCAGCGTGCTTCAGCGGAGCAGATCCATGGACTATTCTTCTGGAAGACGGCGCCAATGTCAAAACAGCGCTCCCGATCGGCACCGTGTTGACGCTTCCCGCGACGGGCTCCGAAGTGAACGGAAATTCTGTGATCTCCCGGGGGGCGACCCGGGAAAAGCTTTATTTTTTTTCGCCTCACGTGTTTCCCCGGTTCTCTGTCTTGGATCCCGAAACGACATTTTCATTACCCGTCAAGCAAGTGCGCAATGGGATCGTGGACGCGTTCGTGCACGTGATGGAGCAGTACATGACATATCCGGCGCATGCTCCGCTCCAGGACCGGATGGCGGAATCGCTTCTTCAAACCTTGATCGAAGTGGCGCCTTTGGCCTTGAACAAGCCCAAGGACTATGAGGCCCGCGCGACATTCATGTGGAGCGCGGCGCTTGCGTTGAATACTTTGATCGGTTGCGGCGTGCCGCAGGATTGGTCGACACACATGATCGCCCACGAGTTGACCGCTTTTTACGGGCTTGATCACGCGGAAACCCTGGCGATTGTTCTTCCGGGGGTCTGGCAATATAAATTGACCGCAAAAAAGAAAAAACTGGAACAGTATGGGCAACGCATTTGGAATGTTAAGACCGCGAAAGAGGCCATCCTGAAAACCGAAACGTTTTTTCATTCCATGAAGATGCCGACGCGTCTTGGCGACTACAAGATCTCCGCCAAGGAGGCCGCTCGCAAAGTGCGTGAACGCTTCAAAGAGAGAGACTCTGTTTTTGGTGAACACGGCGACATTACGCCTGATGCCGTGGCAAAGATCATTGCTTCCCGCGTCTGAGTTTTCTACCCAAGGAGCATCTCCATGACGAGCACAAAGATCATTTGCACGCTGGGTCCCGCTTCAAGCCGGGCCAATGTCCTGCGGCAGATGATGCGTGCGGGAATGGATGTGGTACGGCTTAATTTTTCCCACGGAACGCTTGCGGAGCACCGGGAGAAGATCTGTCTCATCAGAGCGCTGAACAAAAAATATCGCCGCCGCATCCAAATCCTGGGAGATCTCGAAGGTTATCGAATGAGGATTGGTGAGCTGAAGGGGCAGAAGCCGGTCGAGGTCAAGAAGCGGCAGATTCTCTGGCTCACGACGGAAAACACGGTCGGAGAAAATTCCCATATTCCCTTTGATTGGGTGGGTTCTTTGCGACCTATCAAACCAGGCCAGCTTATCTACATTGACGACGGTCTTATTGCCCTCAAAGTCGAGGCTCGTGATCAAAAAAATCTCAAGACTCGCGTGATCGTTGGAGGTGCGATCAAAGAACGCAAAGGAATCAATATGCCTGGCGTGCAATTGGATGTCACGGGGCTGACCCGGAAGGACAGGGAGGACATTCATTTTTGCATCGAGCATAAAGTGGATTATATCGCACAATCTTTCGTACGGAATAAAAGGGATATTTTAGATCTCCGGTCTCATCTGAAAAGCCACTCCCACGAATGCGACGTGATCGCCAAGATTGAGAACCGGGAAGGGATCCGAAATATCGATGAAATCATAAGCGTTTGCGAAGGGATCATGGTCGCACGCGGGGATATGGGGATCTCTGTTCCGATTTATGAAGTGCCCTCGATTCAGAAGAAGATCATTAAGAAATGCAATAAGGCGAAGAAATTCGTGATCACGGCGACCCAGATGCTTGAGAGCATGACGGAACATCCCATCCCGACCCGCGCCGAAGTCAGTGATGTGGCGAACGCAATTCTCGATGGAACGGACTACGTGATGCTTTCCGCCGAATCTGCCGCTGGCCTTTATCCCGTTCAATGCGTTGAAATGATGAGCCAGATCATTAAATTTACCGAAAAAAATCTTAGACAATGACTGTCCCAACACCTATCAATTTCTACGTAGCGGCACTTGATTCTGTTTCAAAATGAAGGTAATCAGTGCCGCCCAAGTCGCCATTGATTAAAAGAAAACAAAGACTTGGGCGGAAATTGGGCGGTTATCATCAACCCTAATGGAAAAGAATCTTAGACAATGACCGTCTTATTACAAGTCAATGAATTGCACAAGGCCTATGGCGCTGTAACGATCCTCGATAACGCCACCGCGTCATTCGGAGATGATCAAAAGATCGGTGTGATCGGCCGCAACGGGGCCGGGAAATCCACGCTTTGCCGTATCATCACCGGACACGAATCGGCTGAAAGCGGTACCGTCACGCGCAACGCTGCGTTGCGCCTCTCCTATCTCGAACAGCATGATACGTTCAAGCCCGGGGAGCGGGTGGTGGACTTCCTGATGCGCACCACGCGGAGCGAGCATTGGGAGTGCGGGCAGATCGCCGCGCGGTTCCAGCTTGAAAATGAGATCCTTGAAGAATCCGTACGGAATCTTCCGGGAGGTTTTCAGACGCGCGTGAAGCTTGCGGCAATGCTTTTGGGCGACCCCAATTTCCTGATTCTTGACGAACCTAGCAACTATTTAGATTTGAGCACGTTGATCCTTTTAGAAAATTTTCTGCTCGATTTCAAAGGCGGGTATCTGGTCGTCTCCCACGATCGGGAATTCTTGAAGCGGACCTGTGATCACACGCTTGAGGTCGAGAACGGAGGGCTTGCCCTTTATCCCGGGGACATTGAAGAGTATTTCGAATTCAAGGAGGAGCAACTCGCCCAGAAACAGGCCTATAACCGCGGTCTCGACAAGAAACGGGAACAACTCCAGATCTTCATTGACCGGTTCAAGGCGAAGGCTTCCACGGCGACGCGTGCACAGTCGAAAATGAAACAACTCGCAAAACTTAAAACGATCGAGATCGCACACCCCATGAGCACGGTTAAGATCCATATCCCGCCTGTGGAGCCGAAAGCGGGAGTGGCGGTCAGCTGTGAAGATCTTGTCATCGGCTATCCGGAAAAAGATATCGCGCGAAAGATCCAAGTCGAGATCGACCGGGGAAAGCATGTCGCGGTGCTCGGCAATAACGGTGAGGGGAAGACGACCTTTCTCATGACGCTCGCGGGGGATCTCGCGCCCAAAGGGGGCAGTTTTCGTTGGGGAACCGGGCTCAAAGTGGCCTATTACGCGCAGCATGTCTTTGCGGTGCTTGACCCGGAGGATGATATTTACACTTATCTTTCGCGCGAAAGCGCGGCAGGGGTCAGCAATCAGGATGTGCTGAACATGGCCGGGTGCTTTCTTTTTAAAGGAGATGACGTTTCAAAAAAAGTGAAGGTTCTAAGCGGCGGTGAACGCGCGCGTCTCGTTCTGGCCGGACTGCTTCTTTCCAAGAGCCATGTCCTGCTTCTCGATGAGCCGACGAACCACTTGGATTTCGAAACGGTGGAGGCCTTGGGTCGGGCGCTTAAAGCCTTTTCCGGCACCGTGCTTTTCATCAGCCATGACCGGACTTTTGTCAATCTTCTGGCGACAAGCATTCTCGAAGTGAAGAAAGGCCGTATCCTGCACTACCCCGGAAGCTATGAGGATTATGTTTATCACCTGGAGCAGGTGGCCCGGGGCGAGGAAGAAGACAGCGATGAAAACAACGCGTCTGCGTCTCTCCCCCATAAGGCTTCCAAGCCCCCTGTCGAAATTCAGCAGCCTAAGAAGAATGAGCACAAGGTCGAGCTTACGAAGCTCCGCAAGAGCATGGAAAAAGCCGAAGGACGTGCGCGGCATTTCACAGAGGAGCGGAACAAGGTCTTGGAGGAGATGGCGAAGAACCCGCTTCATTTTTCTAAGGAGCGCAATGTGCGCTTAAAAGAACTGCAGATCCAGATCGAAGCTGCCGAGGCGGAGTGGAATTCTTTAGAAAAAAAATGGGGAAATTTCAAGCATGAGAAACTTTGAACACCGGGAGCGTTCAGGGCGTGGTCCCAATACCGATCAAAGACACCGCGGCGAGCGTCGCCCCAACCGGGGTTCCCATTCCCATCGTCATGCTCACCGACCGCCGCATGGGGAACCTCAGCGCGTGGTGGCTGAAGATGAGCAGAAGTTTTTTGCCAGTACGGCCGTCGATCCCTCGCCACGGATCCGGCTTGAAGACGGCTCTCAGGAACTTACGATGCGCGTCATGGATCTTATCACACCGATCGGGATGGGTCAGCGTGGACTGATCGTGGCGCCTCCGGGTTCCGGAAAAACAACGTTTCTCAAGCATCTTTGTCAGGCCGTGGCAAAAAGCCGGCCGGAGATGAAGCTTTATTGTCTTTTGATCGATGAAAGGCCCGAGGAGGTCACGGACTTCCGTCGCAGCGTGACGGCCGAAGTCCGGTGGTCTTCATCCGACCAAACTTATGACCATCATATCCAGACCGCCCGGGAGCTCATGCAACAAGTGTATCGCGAGGTTGCGGCCGGCGCGAACGTGATGGTCCTAGTCGATTCTTTGACCCGTTTGGCGCGCGTGCATAATGCGGAACAACGTTCCAGCGGCCGGACACTTTCCGGGGGCGTGGATGCGCGTTCCATGGAAGTGCCGCGGCGGATCTTCGGATCGGCCCGCAAGATCGAACACGGAGGGTCGCTTACGATCCTCGCGACGATCCTTGTGGATACCGGGAGCCGCATGGACCAGCTCATTTTTGAAGAATTCAAAGGAACGGGAAATATGGAGATCTTTCTATCGCGTGAGATCTCGAACCAGCGTATTTATCCGGCGGTGGACATATCCAAAAGCGGAACGCGTAAGGAAGAACTTCTTTTTACGCCACAGGAACTGGAACCGTCGCGCCGGATACGCCGCGCCTTGGCCGGGCTTAAGCCCATCGAAGCAATCAGCGCGTTGATCGAACAGTTCAAGAAATATCCTGTGACAAAAGACCTTCTCACTGCCGTGAGCAAGTTACAATGACGATCAAGGGAACGAACGACCTCGGTGCGCAGCCCCTGGATGCCCTTATGGCCAAGCATGGGCTTTCAAACCACGCGCTTGTTGCGGCCTCGACCGAGCAGCTGTCTCACAAGGTGGTGCAAAAGGCACGCAAGGGGAGGCGCCTTACGGTCCGGGCCAAGGCCAAGATCCTGAGCGCCTTGCACAACGCGCTCCCCGAACAAAAATTCGCACACCGGGACCTTTTTAACTACTAATCCCTGTTCTTTTTTGATATAAAAAAGGTCTTCACGGAGCGATCCGTGAACGCGAAAACATGTTCCTGGTTCCTTAAGAGCGCTTTTAACGGAGGATGGTATTATGACGAATTTCAAAGTGACCGTTGTCGGAGCAGGTTTTGTCGGCGCGACAGCCGCGCAACGCATCGTCGAGAAAAATCTCGCGGACGTTGTTCTTATCGATATTGTGGAAGGACTCCCGCAGGGCAAGGCCCTGGATATGATGGAATCCGCGCCGGTCGAAGGATTTCTCTCCAAGATCACCGGCACGAACAGTTATCAAGACACGGCTGGTTCAGACGTCGTCGTGATCACAGCGGGACTTGCCCGCAAGCCCGGCATGAGCCGGGACGACCTGCTTTTCAAGAATGCCGAGATCGTCGGAGGGATCGTGACGGAGTGTGCCCGGTATTCTCCGAATGCGGTCCTGGTGATGGTCACGAACCCGCTTGATGTGATGACCTGGCTCGCTCAGAAAAAGTCGGGATTTCCTTTCGAACGCGTGATCGGGATGGCTGGCGAACTGGATTCGTCAAGGTACGCTTATTTCATCGCGGAAAAACTTGGCTGCAAACCTTCCGATGTCAGGGCGACGGTGCTCGGCGGGCACGGCGATCAAATGGTCCCGGTGCCGGAGCTGACCCAGGTCAACGGAAAGCCGGTCACCACACTTTTGGACGCCGCAACGATTGAGGAGATCAACCAGAGGACCCGTGACGGCGGGGCAGAGATCGTAAAACTCCTTAAGACCGGCAGCGCTTATTATGCACCATCTTCTTCTGTCGTGAAAATGGTCCGTGCGATCCTTCAGGATACCGGAGAAGTGATCCCGTCCTGTGTTTATCTCAAAGGGCAGTACGGATTGAGCGATGTTTATTGCGGCGTGCCGGTGGAACTCGGGCGCAAAGGCGTGAAGAAGATCGTCGAGATTCCGTTAAGCGACGGTGAACGGAAAGCGCTCCATGCCTCCGCGGAGGACGTGCGTGTTAACTTCTCGAAATTAAAGATCTAAAATATCGACAATCACAGGGGGTATCCGCGGCCTTTCAATAGAGACAAAATTCGTTTAAGATAACGCACATGGTTCCCACGAATAAGGAAAAGAGTACATGATCCTCACCCTGAACGGCAAACAAGAATCGATCGATAAGTCCTTGAGTCTCGACGCGCTTGTCGCGGCCAAGGGATTGTGTCCCGACAAGATCGTGGTCGAGCACAACTTCAGCATCATCTCCAAAGAGGACTGGCCCAAGATCGCGCTCAAGGATCAGGATAGGGTCGAGATCGTCAGTTTTGTCGGAGGCGGATGACCATGGAAGACCTGCTTGCGCTCGGCGGCCGTTCGATTAAGAGCCGTCTTTTGATCGGAACCGGAAAATTCTCGAGCTATTCCCTCATGCAAAAAGCTCTGGAGGCCGCCCAACCCGACATCGTGACCGTTGCGCTCCGGCGCGTCGATCTCGGTTCTCAGGCGGACAATATTTTGGAATATATTCCAAAGGCCTGCATGCTCATGGCCAACACTTCCGGCGCAAGAAACGCGGATGAGGCTGTGCGGATCGCGAGACTCGCAAAAGCGGGCGGGCAGGGGAACTGGATCAAGATCGAAGTGGTTCAGGATCATAAATATCTTTTGCCGGATAATCTTGAAACGCTCAAAGCGGTGGAGATCCTCGCCAAAGAAGGATTCATCGTGCTTCCTTACATGAGTCCGGACCTTTCTATGGCCAAACGCATGGTGGATGCGGGCGCGGGGGCGGTCATGCCGCTCGGGTCGCCCATCGGCAGTAACCGCGGTGTGAAGACCCGAGAGCTTGTGGAGATCCTGGTGCGTGAGATCAAAGCGCCTGTGATCGTGGACGCGGGCCTGGGCAGTCCTTCGGATGCCTGCGAATGTATGGAAATGGGTTGTGCGGCCGTGCTTGTGAATACGGCGATCGCGATTGCGCGGGATCCCGTGATTATGGCGAGGGCGTTCAAGGAGGCTGTAAGCGCAGGCCGCGCCGCTTATCTCGCCGGGCTTGCCTCCATCGAGAACGGTGCCAGTGCCTCCTCGCCTTTGACCGGTTTTCTTCGAAATGAAACGCGCTAAGAATGAGCTACTACGATACCCTTCTGAAATATAAGGACCTTCCTTCCAAGAAGATCTTTCGCGAAATTTCACTCCAAGAAGTTGAGCGTTCAATCCATTCCGATGCGCAGGATCCCGCGCGGCTTTTGGCACTTCTTTCTCCGGCCGCGGAAAGACTTTTAGAGCCGATGGCGCAAAAGGCGCATGCTTTGACCTTGATGCATTTTGGAAGGATCCTCCAACTCTACACGCCTATGTATCTTTCGAATTATTGCGAGAATGAGTGTGCTTATTGCGGGTTCAACGCCGTGAACAAAATGCCTCGGAGAACGCTGACTTTGGAAGAAGTGGAAAAAGAGGCCGCATTTATCGCTTCGACAGGCATCGAGCATCTTCTTATTTTAACGGGAGATTCGAGGGAAAAAAGTCCGCTACCCTATATCAAGAAATGCCTGGGAGTACTCAAAAAACATTTCAGCTCTCTCTCCGTCGAGATCTACGCGCTCACAGAAGAGGAGTATGCGGATCTTGCGTGCTCAGGCGTCGATGGCTTGACCTTGTATCAGGAAACCTATGATGCGAAGGTCTATGAACGGGTGCACAAGGCGGGGCCTAAAAAAGATTTCCGCTTTCGGCTTGACGCGCCGGAACGCGCCGCAAAAAGCGGAATGAGAAGCATGAACGTCGGGGCACTTTTGGGACTGAATGACTGGAGGAAAGAAGTTTTTTGGGTGGGCCTTCACGCCCGGTATTTGCAGGACCGCTACGGAGAGGTCGAGATCGGAGCTTCGCTTCCGCGTCTGAGGCCCCATGCCGGGGATTTCAAAGAAATTACGGAGGTGAGCGACAGGAACATGACACAGATCATTGTGGCCTTGAGACTTTTCCTTCCGCGGATCGGGATCACGCTTTCCACGCGGGAAAGCGCTTCGCTGCGCGAGCATCTCTTGCCTCTTGGGGTCACGCGCATGTCAGCGGGTTCGACGACGCGCGTCGGTGGCCATACGATCGGATCTCCCGAGGGGGAGGACACTTCCCAATTTGAGATCTCGGACCCGCGGAGCGTTGAAGAGTTCAAAGCGATGCTCGTTGCCAAAGGGTACCAGCCGGTGATGAAAGACTGGATGCAAATTTGATGATGGACGCGTTCCGGCAGGACCTTATTGAAAAACTCGGCGAAGCGAAGCTCGCAAAGATCGAGAAAGCGAAGATCGGCATTGCGGGCGCGGGCGGCCTGGGCTCCAATTGCGCGGCCTGCCTCGTCCGGGTCGGTTTCAGGCATTTTACGATCGTGGATTTCGATCGCGTCGACCCTTCCAATTTGGACCGGCAATTCTATTTCGCGGATCAGGTCGGAATGAAAAAAGTCGAGGCGTTGCGGACCAATCTCCTCCGCATCAATCCCGGGCTCGAACTTCAAGTGCTCCCGGTGAAGCTGGAGCCTGCCAATATCCCGGAAATATTTCGGGACTGCAACGTCGTGGTGGAGTGTCTCGACCGGGCCGAGGCAAAGAGCATGCTCGTGTCCGGCATGCTCTCGACCGGAAAATTGATCGTCTCCGCTTCCGGGCTCGGGGGATGGGGTTCAAGCGATGATCTGAAGGTCCGAAAGCTCAAACCCAATCTCATTCTGATTGGGGACCTTGCGTCGGATATCGAGAGAACTCCGGCCTTATCGCCCCGGGTCAATATTGCCGCAGCTAAACAAGCGGATGTAGTGCTCGAATTTGTGGCCGGGAAATAACACTATGAAAGATCTTTTAGACGCGAATATATTTTCCGGTTTTCCCTCCTGGAAATCCATAACCTTTGCAGGCGAAGTGGCCGCCAAGATCCTCAAGTTTGAAGTCATGGCGGAAGGGGAAGACCCGCGGCCTCTTTATCTGGCCTCGATCATCTCCAAAGACGAAAAGATGGCCTGGCAATCGTTCCAAGATGTTTTGGAGCACATGATGACCCCTGCCCAGAACAACATGCGCGGGTTTTTCGGTTTCGACGTCCTTTCCGTGGATATTCAAAACGGCATCCGGAATTTCGATCCGAAAGCGCTGAGCCGCCTGATCACGAATCATGCTAGAGACCTCGGGCCGGACCAAAAGGCGCTCATTCGTTATGGGCAACTTTTTGCTCTCTTGCATTATCGCGCGCCAGCCGATTGGGGAAAGATCGAAGTGAAAACGCATGTGGAATTCTTCAGTCAGGAACCTGCATCGTCTCTTTCGACGGATGTTACCGAAGCCAGCGTCAGGGAAGCTTTAACCGGCGGTCCCAATACCAATCAATCGAAGCGTAGCGGAGATTGGGGCCGTCCAAACTACCATTCTGGAAAAGGAATGCAAAGTTTGGGCGGGGGTACAAAGAAAAAAAGTTCCGGGGGGCAGTTAGACTTGTTCATAAAAAAGCTTCTGAGTGAAAGCGGCAAAGAACCCAACGCGATCTACATCGTGCATGATCTCAGCGTTCATTCCGTCTGGGACTCCGCCCATGAGAGCCAGCAACAAAGGATGCACGCTTGGCTCGAGAAGGAAAAGCAGTCCCGCCAGGGAACCTTACCCGAGATCTATTATTGCCATGCCGGGAAACACATCCCGGTGAAGGCCTAAAGATGTATCTTTTTTTTGATACGGAAACGACCGGACTCCCAAAAAGTTGGAAAGCCCCTATTTTCGATCTCGGGAACTGGCCGCACATCGTTCAGATCGCGTGGGCGCTTTTTGACGAGGGCGGGGCGCAGCTTGCGCTTCGCGATCACATGATCAAACCGGAAGGTTTCGTGATTCCCGAAAACGCGACGGCGATCCATGGTATCAGTACCGAAAAGGCATTGAAAAAAGGACGGCCGATCGCGGAGGTTTTGAGAGAATTTTCTGAGGGGGTCCGCGGGGCCGCGCGTCTTATCGCGCATAATCTGGATTTCGATGAAAAGATGGTCCGGGTAGAGCTTTTGCGCCAGGGAATGCCGGATGTGTTGCAGTCTGTCCCGGCACACCAAAAAATATGCACGATGAAAAACTCGACGAAGCATTGCAAGATCCCGGGGCCTTACGGCGACAAGTGGCCGAAATTATCCGAGCTTCACATCAAACTGTTCGATTCGGATTTTAAAGATCAGCACAATGCGGCGGCCGACGTGCTTTGTTGCGCGAAATGTTTCTTCGAATTGAGGCGACGCGCCATTACTTTATAGACAGGATCCTGAAGACATTGAGGATAAGTGCGCGCGGATTACTGATGACATGAGCGTCAATAATTCCTCCGTTTTTCCCCTTGCCTCGCAGGTCTTCTCTGAATAAGATAACGTAACTTTGTTTCTACGAAATAGGTCCTATAATCCCTTCTCCGGGGTTTAATCTCATAGCGCAACATCACGAAAGGAATCAATGTCCATGAGTACTGCGAATGCCGAAAAAAGGGCTTTAATGAGCACTCTTCCGGGGGACGATGTCCGTCAGATCATGTGGCGCTTCACGGATCGTTATGACCTCCAGATGGTGGTCCAGTCGACCCGTGCTGTAGCACGCGGGATGGTGGCGCGTATGGTGGCGGATAAACAGCGCCACACCCATGATTGGACACCTGAGAAGGCCGCCATGCTCAAGTCTTTTGACGAGGCCGGCATTACGGCCGCTTTCATGGAACCCGAACAGGGTGGTTATATCGCGGGGCCCAAGAACCTCGTGCTTGCCATGATCGCGTTCGAGCTTTGCTGGGTAGATGCGGGCGCCGCGACGGCGAGCCTTGCGAATAATCTCGCGCTCGAACCAATCCACGAAAAAGGCACTCCCGAGCAGATCCAGAAATATATGGGCGGTTGCGTTCCTCCGAAACCCGGAGAAAACCGGAAAATAATCCGGGGTTCTTTCGCGCTCACCGAACCGCTCCCTTATGTCGGTGTGGACGCCGGAATGCTTTCGGGACGTATCCGTGTCGCGGAGTGGAAGGAAGGCCAGGAGCCGATCCTTCAAGTCGAAAAGCGCGGCCGTTTTATCACCAATATGGGCTATGCAAATTTCGTGACCACGTCGGTCGATAGTAATGACCCGCGCATTAAATCAAGCTGTATGGTGATCCTCGAAGAAAATGATCCCGGCCTTTATGATCGCGGTGCCCCAACCCTCAAACTTGTGCATCAGCTTTCTAGCACCCATGATCCCATCTTCAATCTGAAGGTTCCGGCCAGCCGCATCATCGGCGGGTACACCGTTAAAGACGGTGTGATTATTCCGAATTTCAGTAACAGCGAAGTGATCGAAGCCGTGTTCCGCCGCACGCGCGTGACCGTGGGGATCATGTCCACCGCAAAGCTTCTTTCCGCGATCGAACCCGTGATCCGTTATCAGCGCACGCGTTTTCGCGGTGGGGAATCAGCCACCCCGGGGACTCCTCGTTATGATCTCGGTATTCAGCAGAAAGAGGACCCCTGCCACCGTCTGGTCGATGTTTGGGCGACCGGGGAAGCGGGCGCGTCTCTCGGGTTCGAAGGGGCCCGGCTTTTCGATGCCTTCGATGTGATGGAGCATGAAAAGGATAAGATCTTCAACGAGCAGGGGATTAAGGGCGCCCGCGCACAGATGAAAGCGTTCATGGAACCGCGCAAGAAGGCGCTTGAGTATATTAACCTCACGGCGAAGCCTGAGGCGCAGCGCGATGCAAAACGGGTCGCGGAGCTTGAAAGCGATCTTCTGGTTCAGTACCTTATTAAAGAATCGCTGGCTGATGTGTACTGCCCTGCCGGTAAACTCTGGAATACGGGCTACGGTGCGACGATGATGCGCGAAGCCGTGAGTTTGATGGGTGGTTACGGGATCACGGAGGATTGCCCGGGATTCCTGACGCAGAAATGGTCGGATGCCCAGCTTGAGGCGACGTATGAAGGTCCGGAATGCGTCCAGCGCCGCCAATTAAGTCTAACGATGGTGAGCGAGATCTTTCTTGCCCAGTTCAAGAACTGGATCAAGGAGCTTCGCGAGATCGCAAAACGCAAACCGGAGATGGGCGCTTGTGCCCTTGCCGGGGCGATGGAGCTTTGGCTCTGGTCGCTCGAATACCTCCAGTCCCACAAAGATGTGAACGGGAAAACGCTTTACGGCGGTCAGCGCCAAGGCGTCATGTTTCCGATGACCGACGCACTCGCGTGGCTCTTGGGCGCGCGTCAACTCATTCTCGATACGCTTGAGCTTGAGAAAAAAGGTCCCGAGAATCCCACGCTCGCCGAAGGTCTGGCCGGCGTGGTGAATTTTTATTCGGATCTGAGCGGCGTTCAGTCCGCACGGGCCGCAGGCGAAGTCGGAAAAATCTGCGCTGATCTCGTTTATGGATATCAGGCTGCGAGCGGATGTTGCTCCACGGTGAGCCCGGAACTCAAAGCATTCGCGGAGTTACGCACGAAGACCGACGCTTGTTTCTCAGGGCTGCGTTTTTCCAAGGATCGCGCTGCGGAAGCCGTCGCGCAAGTCATGATCCCGGAAGCTCTCGATTATCCTCTGTAAACCGTTCCACGTACCACGCACCACGTGGCTCGTGAGACCCTGGCCCGTGGCACGAAGCGTTGTTGTGTGACCTAACTTATTTGGTGTCAATATGACCGTTGAACGGCAGAAGATGGATGTGGACGTCGTTTGTGTGGGATTTGGACCTGCTACAGCCGGGTTCTTGACCACGCTGACCCGCGCGATGCAGCAGGACCCCACGGCTGAGCATTTCCAGAGTAAAGTCATGGTGGGCATGCCGCTTCAGGTGATCTGCTACGAACGCGCGGATGATATCGGGTTCGGGGTTTCGGGGATCGTGACGGAGGCAAAGGGGATCAAGGCTGCGTTCACGGCCGAAGAACTTTCCCAAGTTCCGATGGCACATCCGGTGAAACATGAGGAAGTTTATTATCTTCTTGATCCCGTGGGCGCGAGCCGGCGTTCTTGGGTTTTAAAACTCGTCGATTGGTTTTTTCGCACCTTCAGTTTCATCCTTCCTTGGTATAAAGATCACGCATTCCAACTTCCTTTTATTCCGCCTTTTATGGCCAAGCACGGCGGCTGGGTGCTTTCGATGGGCCAATTTACGCAGTGGCTTGGATCGAACCTTATGGGCTCGGGGCTTGTACAGGTGTGGCCCGGAATGCCGGTGAAGGAGCCGCTCTTTGATTCGAATCGTGTCGCGGGGGTCCGGCTTGTGGACCAGGGCGTTGGGGAATCCGGAAAACCCGCAGGCGCCTTTATGCCCGGCATGGATATTCATGCGGGATTTACGGTCGTGGGAGATGGGCCTTATGGTCCTGTGGGACAGAATCTTGACATGAAGTTCGGACTTCCGGAAGGAAATCACCAGCGCGAATGGGCGCTGGGCATGAAAGCCGTAGTTGAACTTCCGGAGAATATGGCGCTTCAGTCGGGCACCGTCATTCATACGTTCGGTTTTCCGGAACCGGAGATCTTCGGTTTTCTTTATGTGTATCCCAACCGCATGGCGTCGCTTGGCATTTTTGTTCCGTCCTGGCTGGATAACCCGATGCGCTCTGCTTATCGTTATCTTCAGCACTGGATGCAGCATCCCAAACTTTGGAAACATCTCAAGGGCGCGACCCTGAAGTCATGGGGCGGGAAAAGTTTGCAGGAAGCCGGCATGCGAGGAGAGCCTTTTATCGTAGGCGACGGCTTTGCCCGTATCGGCGAAGGGTCCGGCAGTACGAACATGCTCAAAGGTTCCGGGGTTGATGAGGCCTGGACGACCGGGGTTCAGCTCGCAGAAGGCATGATCCAGCTCCTGAAAGAGAAGAAACCTTTCACCAAGGAAAATCTCGAAGCGACGTACTTGAAGAAGCGCCGCGCGAGCTGGGTCGAGAAGGACAACCGGATCGCAAAAAAAGCGCGCGACGGTTTCAGCCATAATTTCGTACTTGGCATGATGGGGATGGGGATGGCGGGGTTCACGAACGGACTTTTGAATATTCCCGCGAAACTCAAGCCTGTTTATGAGCGCATTCCATCCCTGGAAGCCTATTACAAAGGCAAGGTTTCCGCTGAAGTGATCGAGAAAGCGCGCAAAGAAGCGAATGCGACGAACACCTATATGCACGACACACTTATGGATGCGGCGGGATGGCCGAAAGTCCAGTATGATGGAAAGCTTCTTATTTCCCATCAGGATGCGCTGCTTTTGGGTGGCAAAGTCCAGGCCGCGGAAGGCTATGCGGACCATGTTATTTTCATGGATGCCGGCAAGTGCCAGAAATGCCGGACTAAGGTCTGTATCGAGATGTGTTTCCGGTCAGGCTATTACGGCTAACTCCGACGGCGGCGTTCCGCTTTTCGACCGCGAAAAATGCATTCACTGCGCCGCTTGCCTCTGGAATTGCGCCTACGCGCGCGAAGAGGGTCGTGATCTCACCAACGTCGATTTCCGGGCCGGTTCCGGCGGGTTACATTCC
>JAZDFE010000008.1:0-48725 GCA_043808175.1 Candidatus Omnitrophota bacterium
AGCGAACAGATTTTGTTGTGCGGGAGGCACCCGATCCTTCATGGAAGGGGTGCTGAGGATCGAGAGAGTGAGATTGAATACGATGAACGAAGTAAGGATATGTATCAGCAGATTGACAACGTGAAAGCTCCATGTCGCAAAACCAGCCAGATAAATGTTAAAGACGAAACTGAGATTGGTGATAAAGCGGAAAGGATAGTCACTCCAGAGTTTTCCGAGATCCGGGGGCTGGAGGGAACGGTTTTCCAGGATGTTGAGGGCATCATCAAATTGAAAAGATCCGGTAAAGGTGTTGGAATAGGCCGCGATCCCGAAAAGCAGGATCAGGAGAAAACAGGTTCGTGTGGATAACGGTCTTGAATTCATTGTAAGCTCTCAGTGTTGGGTAATTGTGGCGCATTATGTTTGATTTCAAGATGGCTCGCAAGTCTTTTGCATAAGGAACTTTTAAGGCCGAGGACCCTTTCCCGGCTTTTGAGTCCTTGCGCATTCTTCATAAATTCATACAATTTGATCCCTATGCTAAAAACACTCTTCGAAAAAATATGGGATTCGCATGCGGTGAGAACGTTTTCGGGAGGGGCGATATTTTTCTAGGAGCGACCGTTGCTTGTAGACTGATTCAAATAAGTATGTGCCGCAGCTAAATTATTTTTGTGGGAGTCATTTTGAGGTTCGAATTCCGTGGCTTCTTGGAAAGCCCGAGCAGCATTCTTATAGTCTTTCAAATTCATAAAAGAAACTCCTAAACCAGCATAACCATTGGCTTGTTTCGGATTCAAGATAACAGCTTCTTGAAATAAGCCGACCGCTTTTTTATTTTCTCCTCGCATAAGATAAATGGTTCCAAGATCGCAACGGATAGCCGCTTCCTGCGAGGAAGCGTCTGGCCGCTTCTCCCGTTCTTTTTGATATTTCGGATCCGTTTCAAGGGCGATAGCTTTTTCAAGGTAAGATAACGCTTCGGCGGGTTGATCCTGCGCGAGATATATGTCCGAGATAGAGCGATAACAGTGGATTTTAGCAAAAGGCCTTCCCAGTCCGATCGCATGCTCATAGGCGCCCAGGGCTTCCCCGTAGCGGTGGTTCTTGCTATAAAACTCGCCAAGGCTGATATAGGAACGAAGATAGTCCGGGTTTAGCTGAATGCTTTTTTGATACAAAAAAAGAGCTTGGTCAGGCGTGCAAACAGAAGTGTTGAAACATACATTTCCCAGGAAAAGGTAGGCAATCGATGAGTTGGGATTTTGACGCAGCGCTTGAGTCCAAACTGCGATCTCATTTTTGTAGTTCGGCGTAAGACGAAAGCTGAGGATGGACAGATAAGCGATCATTATGGGCACAGTGGCAACAAGACTTGTTTGGAAAAAAAGAGAGAGGCCCCAGGATTTTTTAACAGAACTGTTACGGATTTTGGAAAACAAAAGAGAAACGCTCAGACAAAATAATAACAGGACGGAAACAACGGAAAGATAAGTGAAATGGTCGGCGACATAAGAAAAACGATACCAGGAGAAATTAATGAGCCCAGCCACCGGGATGAGCGAAATGCCATAAAAACAAAGAAGCGCAAAAAATCCCCGCCCAAAGCGGCGACGTTTCCAAAATAATATTAGATAAAAAATAATGACTCCTGTGGGATAAAGCCAGGCGCTTATCTGGGTCGCGTCAATACTCCATTTAGGATAAATAGTCATAAAATTCCTGGGGAAGATGATCTGTTGGATGTAGAAGAAAAAAATTCTTCCTGCAATAAGCACTTTTTGAATGACGCTTAACGAATGAACGGAGATTTCTGGATAGCTCTCGTAAGTATTTAAGATATGAAGATGGAACAGTGAAGTCGCTCCTCCTATCAGGAAAAAAGGCAGGGCGATAAGGAGATCGCGTTTTTGGAGGGAGTCTCGCTTCCACCACGCGTAAAGAAGGGGAACAAACGCAAAGCAGACCGCTGTGGATTTGCTCAGAACCGCCGCGGTGAAAAAGAGAAGTGCTCTTGCGTAAGCCCATTTCTTGCCGGCGGCATCAAAATCAAGAAAAGCATGAAGGGCCAGTAAGAAGAAGAAAAGGCAGAATAAATTCTTTTGCTCTGAGATCCAGGCGACCGTTTCAACCTGAATAGGATGGACCGTGAACAGCACAGTGACGATGCCAGCCAGAAGAGGCGTCTTTTTCCGAAAAAATCCGAAAAGGAGCATGGCGTTAAGAATATGGAAAGTCAGGTTTATAGCATGATATCCACCCGGGATGAGTCCCCACAATTTATGTTCGAGCCAAAAAAAGGAATAAGTGACCGGATAATATTCAAGTGGCTTTTGATAAAGCCAGATGTTTTTAAGCCCTGTCCAGGATTGGACAAATGGGTTCCTCCAAATATAGATAGGGTCATCCCAAATAATACCATTGTTCAAAGAATGTCCATAGATGAGCATTCCAAGAGCGATGGTTAGGGAGACCCAGAATAGTTCACCCCATGAAAGTTTTTCGTCCAAAAGACCTCCGTGTGTAAAAAAGAAGAAAAAGAAAGAATTTTTAGTTGCGGAATCAAAACCTTATCCTATACTAATCAAATTTATGGCGCAAACATTATTTGAAAAAATATGGGATTCGCACGTGGTCAAGGCGTTCCCGGACGGGACGGCACTCCTCTATATCGATCGTCAGCTGATCCATGAAGTGACGAGCCCGCAGGCTTTCGAAGGGCTTCGCCTTTCGGGCCGTAAAGTCCGCCACCCCGAACTTACATTCGCCACGATGGATCACAATGTGCCGACCGATGCGGATCGCTTCCACATTAAAGATCCTATCGCCAAGGCATCGCTCGAAGCGCTTGCCAGGAATTGCAAGGAATTCGGCGTTACACTTTACGATCTTCATAGCGACAAACAGGGCGTGGTGCATATTGTCGGTCCGGAACTCGGGATCACGTTACCCGGGACGACCGTTGTCTGCGGAGACTCCCACACGGCGACGCATGGCGCTTTTGGCGCGCTTGCGTTCGGGATCGGGACTTCTGAAGTGGAACATGTGCTTGCGACCCAGTGTTTGTTGCAGAAAAAACCCAAGACCTTCCGGGTCGAATTCACAGGGCGGCTCAAAGAACCTGTCTCCGCGAAAGATATGATCCTTAAACTGATCGGGATGATCGGGACCGCAGGCGCAACGGGTTGTGTGATCGAGTATTGCGGAGAGGCGATCCGCGCTCTTTCCATGGAGGCGCGCATGACCGTTTGTAATATGACGATCGAGGCGGGTGCCCGCGCGGGTATGATCGCGCCGGATGAAGTGACGTTCCGGTATATTGCCGAAGGAAACCGTCCGTATGCGCCGAAAGGGGAGGACCTCAAAAAGGCCAAGGCTTATTGGGCGACTCTTTTTTCCGACCCGGGAGCAAAATTTGATAAAGAGATCACGATCGATGCGTCCAAGATCGCACCGCAAGTGACTTGGGGGACAAGCCCTGGCATGGTTGTGGATGTGGACGGACGCGTACCGAATTCGGATAAGGTCCAAGGCTATGGGAAGGCGGATGTCGAGGAGTCTTTGAGATATATGGGATTGAGGTCCGGAATGCCGGTCACAGACATCAAGATCGACACCGTTTTCATCGGGAGTTGCACGAACGGTCGCATCGAAGATCTGCGCGCTGCGGCAAAATATTTTAAAGGTCACAAAGTCGCCCGGGGTGTTCGCGTGCTTGTGGTGCCGGGGTCCCAGCGGGTCAAGAAACAAGCTGAGGCCGAAGGGCTCGACACGATCTTTTTGGCATCGGGGTGCGAATGGCGCGATCCGGGATGCAGTATGTGTCTTGCCATGAACCCGGACCAGCTCAAACCGCAGGAACGCTGCGCAGCGACTTCCAACCGTAATTTTGAGGGCCGTCAGGGTAAGGACGGTCGCACGCATCTTGTGAGCGCGGAGATGGCGGCTGCGGCTGCCGTGGCAGGGCATTTTGTGGACGCCAGGAAATGGCCGGAGGTCTTGTCATGAAGGCATTCGAGAATTTCCGAGGGGTGATCCTTCCGCTGGATCGCGCAAATGTCGATACCGACGCAATCATTCCAAAGCAGTTCTTGAAATCCATAGCACGCACGGGATTCGGGGAGTCGCTTTTTTACGATTGGCGGTATCTCCCTGGAGGAAAAGACAATCCCGAATTCATTCTGAACCGGAAAGAATATCAGAACGCGACGATCTTGGTCGCACGTAATAATTTTGGGTGCGGCTCCAGCCGTGAACATGCCGTGTGGGCGATCTGCCAGTATGGTTTCCGGGTGGTCATTGCTCCATGGTCCGGAGAGGGGAAGGACCGCATCCCAGGATTTGCGGATATTTTTAGGAATAATAGTGTGAAAAACGGTCTTTTGACCCTGGAACTTTCGGAAACAGAAGTTGAAAAAATCTTTCAAGAGGCTCACAAAGAGCCTGGTTTAGAAATGACCCTCCACTTGGTCGATCAGACGGCGACCTTGCATGCCTCTCAGGAGATATCCTTCCATTTCGAGATCGATCCATCCGTCAAAGAGCGGTTTCTCCTTGGGCTCGATGATATCGGCATTACCCTCAAGGAGGGAAAAGCTATCCGCGAATTCGAAGCGAGACACGACACGCAAATCCCCCACGCCTGACCCAACCTTTTCGGACTTCGTTCGTCTTCCGATGAGCTCAAAAGTTTCTTTATTCTCATTAAGAAAAACCTTTGGCTGGCCGACAATAAAATGTAGTATACCGAACTAGATCTTATGAGGGGTTCGTGTGAGCATACGGGCTTTTCCACTACAGGGGGTTGAACACATGCAAAAACTCAATGATATCAGTGATAAAAGAATCACGATCATCTCTCCAAATGGTCAGAGCGTCTCTGCACCGCTGGCTCCCAGGAAGGGGATAGTCTTCAGTCTTTTTAACTTCTCGAGGGCCCAAACCTCCGGAAAAAATACTACAACCGTTTTAAGTAAGCCCGTTCCAGAAATACTTCACCCCGATACCTCGCGGGCCGATCTTACAGCTATTAAGAACTGGGTTGCTTTGGAAGAAAAGATCGTTCACGATTATGCGAAGCAAAAAACAGCTCAGTCCAAGACCGCCATTTCTTTGCCGAAAACTCCTCGCCCTGATTTCTTGCGAACCGGTCTCACCGCCGTCAAGAATCGGGTTTCTCTATGGGGAAAAGTCGTTCGCAATGACAAAGAGCAAAAAACAGCTCAGTCCAAGACCGCCATTCCTTTGCCGAAAACTCCTCGCTCTGATCTCTTGCGAACCGGTCTCACCGCCGTCAAGAATCGGGTTTCTCTATGGGGAAAGGTCGTTCGCAATGACAAAGAGCAAAAAACAGCTCAGTCCAAGACCGCTGTTCCTTTGCCGAAAATTCCTCGCCCTGATGTTCCGCGGGTCGATCTCACAGGCGTCAAGAACTGGGTTGCCCTGGAAGAAAAGATTGTTCACAATTATAAGGAGCAACGAACACCTCAGTCCAAGGGCGCTGTCCCTTTGCCAACCACTTCTCGCCCTGATACCTCGAGGGCCGATCTCATAGCCATTAAGAACCGTGTTGCTCTAGAAGAAAAAGTTGTTCGTGATTATACGGAGCAAAAAACAGCTCAGTCCAAGGGCGCTGTTTCTCTGCCAAAAACTCCTCGTCCTGATCTCCTGCGAGCCGGTCTCACAGCCGTCAGGAATTGGGTTTCTCTTGGAGAAAGTGTCGTTCGTAATTACAGAGAGAAGAAAACGGCTCAGTCTAAGAGCACTGTTCCTTTGCCGAGAATTCCCGAGAAACAATCCTTGCCCGCTTTTGAAACTTTCAGCACACAAACGGCCGTTTTCTCATCTTCCCCCATTCCCAAACCCAGGGATCCCTTTCTTGGGGCGGAAAAAATCTTCTTAAAACTAGAAAAATTTTTACTAGTGCTAGGGTGGCTCGCAGCAGGAGCCCTTATGCTTTTGTACGTTCACGAGACCTTTTCAAGTCGCGAGGTATCGCAGAAACTTTCACAGATTAAAAACGAGAAAAAGCTGCTTGAGCAGTCTTACGCTGTGCTTAAGAATACTTTGGAGGATCAACGTGCGGAAATGAGATGGTTGAATGGCGAGCTTCAAGACACGACCTCGGAATTGAAAACGGCTAGATCGGAAATCAATGTTTTACGGAACACGATGCAAACTCAAGATGCCATCGTGAAAGCCCTCAAGGCTCAGAGCCAAGCCTTTGAAAAGATCATCGATCAAGGGGGTATGTCGGCCCTTTCCGGTGTTGCTGCGGGATTTTCAGACGAACGATTTTTAACGGGTAGAACTTCCGTGCTTCGAGGAGAGGTTGCCGCGGTCAATGAACGGCAAGGTTTTGTTGTGGTCAATATGAGTGCTGCTCAGGGGGCCTATCCCGGGCGCTGGATCACGATCTCCCGGGACGGCCGAGGGCTTGCGGTCGGGCGCATCGACCGAGTTTATCCCACCATGTCCGTCGCTGTGCTTCGCAATCCAGGAATGTTACGGGTGATTCAAGAAGGCGATAGCGTTTTATTCTCTTAACGGAACTTTGGTCTGAGGAGAATCATGTCAAAGGGCGTTGGCATTTATGTCGGCCGCAATGAAGTAGTCGCAGTTTCTGCAACCCGCACGAGGACCGGGCCTGAGATCACATCTTTCGCGATCGAACCCATCGATCCTGAAGGTTCTTCGCAATCCGTCATTGACAGAGGAGCCCACAAAATCAAAAGAGCAGCTCCGGAAGCGCAGGCCCTTCTCGAAGCTCTTGCGAAGATCAAAGGACATGGGGCTTTTGTGAATGTTGCTGTCAGCCCTTTGCAGGTCGTGACGCGGAACTTCATCATGCCGATGGTTCCCAAAAAAGACGAGCTGAACGCAGTCCGTAATGAAGCTAGCCGCTACGTTCCTTTCAAGATCACCGATTCGGTGCTGGATTATCACGCGTACCCGACCCATAAGAATGTCATCTCGGTCACGGTCACAGCGATCCGCACCGAAATTCTCGATGAATATTTAAAAAGCCTGCGTTCGGCATCCGCAAAGGTGCTTGTGGTGGAGCCGGTCTATAACGCCGCTAGCCGTGTTTTCTCGGCCTTAAATATGGTTGGGAAGGTCCAGGCCCATGGATTTGTGATCCTCCAGTCTGACGGAAACGTGAACGTGACGCTCGCTTCCAAAGGGATCGTTTATCTGTCCCGTGATTTTCTTTTAGGTGGAAAGCTAGAAGAGGATAAAACGCGATTCTATAGTGAGCTTAAAGCCTCGATGGAATATTTTTACAAGTTAACCGGGGGCGAGTCGATCGAACAGATCTTCTTATCCGGGGTAGGAGATCTCAAGATCTGGGTCGAGCATTTGGAACACGCGTTCAATTATAAGCTCCGTTTTGATGTTGCGAATTTACCCAGGGCAAAGAACCTGCCGACCGAGGCGCTTCACGAGTTGCTAGTAGCCTTTGGATTGGCGCTTCGGTCCCTCGGGTATCGTTCTTCCCTCGGAAACATTCAACTGTTACCCAAGGAAGAACGCAGATCCGATCCCGAGCATTTCCTGAGATTCATGGCGATCGAATTTTTTTTGATCCTCATTTTTTTTATCGTGGTTCGT
Organism: Candidatus Omnitrophota bacterium; assembly: GCA_043808175.1. GTDB lineage: Bacteria > Omnitrophota > Omnitrophia > Omnitrophales > Aquincolibacteriaceae > Aquincolibacterium. Next base: position 7,594 of record JAZDFE010000008.1, read on the forward strand.
TTCGTCGTTTTCCAGCCGTATCTGATAGGCTTGAAGAATCAGAAGGAAGCGGTCATGGGTCCCGCGGAACGAGAGTTCCCCGCGTTTGTTTCCCGCTCCCTGGAGGACCTGCGGGGTGAAAAAGAAATGATGGACGGGAGAATGGAACGGCTGAATAAATTTTTCGGCGACAGGGTTTCGGCGGCGGCTCTCATGACGGCTTTAGGCCAAGGTCTTCCAAAATCGATTTCATTGGATTATGTTTCGATCGAAGATGCGAACGGGGTTGCAGCCTCGCAAAGCGGAAAAATCCAAAAGCGTTTGAATATGAGGGGGATCTGTTATCTCGGAAATGCCGAGAAAGAAACAGAGACCGTCGGTGCTTGGTTGAAAGCGCTTGGCGGAAAAAAAATCATGGCAGACAATTTCGCAGAGATCAGGGTCGAAGAGATTAAAAGGGAAAAGTTTCGGAATCGGGAGATCACACGTTTCCGGGGCGTGGGAGAATGAGGAGCGTGAGGGCATGTCTCTTATGAAGGTCCGTGAAGGGGAAAAAGAGTGGATCCTCAAAGCTGCGGCTGGAGTCGCAGTAAGCATATTTTTGTATGCGATCGTGGTCCAGCCTGTTTTTCAGGACATTTTGACCGCGCGGCAGGATCTTATGAATTCCAAAAAGCGCATTGAACTCTACAAGGAGATCCAAGGTTTACGCAAGGATTTGGAAAGAAAGGAGAGTCCTTTGGCGACGCTTACGGAGCGGTCCCAGCTTCTTGGAAGGATTTCAGATATTGCGGGCCGGACCCAGGTCCGTTTTGGGACGCTGACTCCCCGGACCGAGCCGAACGAGGGATTTTTAAAGCTGAGGGTGGAAATGGACGGGCGAGGTACCTTCTTTTCATTGTTAAAATTTCTGGTAGCGATCGAAAAAACCCAAACGCTGATTAAAGTCAAGGATATATCCATGTTATGGAATAGTTTCTCTAAACAGCAGGAAGGCGGCAGTGATGCTTTGCAGATTCAACTGGTGCTCGAAACTCTTTTGAAGCAGCGGGTCAAAAAAACCAATGCTTAGACTGAACCGGTTCTTTTTAAAATTTTGTCTGGCCGTAATATGGCTCATAACTTTAGTATGGGGTGCGGTGGAATCCTCGCAGGCCGCCGTTTCTTCGAAGGAAGATACCTCTTCATCGTCTTCGGGGGTGAATTCCGGGATCGACAGTGCGCTCCAGATGGCCCAGGAAGAAATTCGAGATCCTTTTAGGATAGCTGCCGAAACCGAGGCCGCCGTGACCGCTGCTCCTTCCGTGACGGCGCGTCCCGAGCTTAACGTGGTGCTCCAGGGGATCGGATTTGGAAGCAAGGATGCTGGTTATGCCCTCATCGGGGATGACATTTATTACATTGGTAAAGAGATCAATGGAATAAAATTGCTTGAAGTTCGTAGACGAGAGGTCGATATTCTAGTGAACGGGGGAAGAATGACAGTACCCCTGTTTCCCGGGGAGGAAGTTGAAAAGGCCAGGGAGCGGGCGAAAAAAAAGGGAGCCGTGAAAAACGCTCCCGCGGATCCTTCGGAACAAGTACCGTCACCTTTATAAAAAAGGGAGCAACCGATATTATGAAAAAAAACGGCCGGTTTTTCAGGAGGAGTCTTTTCGCGATATTTTTATTGTGTCTATGCTTTTCTCATCCTGCGATGGCGGAAGACAAGAAGCAAGCAGCTCCGATCTCTCCGGCTCGGGGACAGCCGGTTCCGGTTGGGGAACAACCCATTTCGGGTGAGGAACAGCTCCTTCCGGGTGAGGAACAGCCCCTTCCGGGTGAGGAACAGCCCCTTCCGGGTGTGGGACAACCGGTTTTGGAAGAAGAACCGGCACTTAAGGTTGAAAGAACGAAAGAGGGGAAATATTATCTGGATTTTAAAGCCGCGTCACTCATCAATGTGTTGAACGTGCTTTCAAATCTGAGCGGGATCAATTTTATCGCTGGAGTCGAAGTGTCGGATCGGAAGGTCAGCATGACCCTCGACAATGTTGTTCTTGAGGATGTTTTGCAGTCGCTCGCGTACGGATGTAACGTCAGCTATGATTTTATTCCCGGAAGGAACATTTATCTTTTCCGGGCTAAGTCCGACGCTGCTAATAAACCGACTTTGCTGACTCGCGTTTTTAAACTTTACTACTTGAGAGCAACTCCCGTCTTAGAAATCGAAGATGCCGGTGGCAGTTCGGGTGGATCCTCGGGTGGATCCTCGGGTGGATCTAGCGGTAGCGGACTTAAGACACTTGGCGCGCCGAAAGCATCGTCCTCGGATTCTATGATCCTCAAGGCAGTTGAAAAGATCCTTTCCGATAGGGGAAAAGTTTCGGTCGATGACCGTTCCAATAGCTTGATCGTGACCGATTCGGAAGACCGGCTCAAGATGATTGAATCTGCGATCACCGAGCTTGACCGTCCTCTGGACCAGGTGCTTATCAATGTGCTTTTGGTTGAGACGTTCGAGGACCTTGACAGGAACCTCGGCATCGAATGGGGTGGGACCGACGGTACTTTTGGGGTCATTACGGGAGCCGTTCAAGAAACGAATTGGCCGTTCTTTAACGGGCCCGTGAATGATGGCTCCCCCTCATTTTGGAAAACAACCTATGACATGTTCAAAAACACAGGAAAGCAATTGAATCCCGCTCACGATAGCGCCGCCGGAGTTTATGGCACTGCCGGCGAAAGGGATTTCTCAAGTTTTACGATCAGGGTCAAAGCGTTGGAGAATGCCAGCAAGCTCAAGATCCTGGCTAAACCCAAGATTTTGGCCCTGGACAATCAGCCCGCTTTGATCAAGATCTCGACCGATGCGGCCATTGGCCAGTCGACGACTTCCACTGCGGGGACAGCAGACACTTCCGGGAATGTCGAACGTTACGAAGTCGGAACTATCTTGCGCGTGACACCGCTTATCAATACCGGGGGACGTATCACATTAACGGTGGAGCCTTCATTTGCAACGGTGGAACCTTCCGCAATTGCAGTGAGCGACACAGGAGAGACGGGAGATCCCACGGTCCGGACCGCCCGGACCACCCTGATGGTCAATGACGGACAAACGATCGCGTTGGGAGGCATGCTTTTCAGCACTCAATCCAATGGCGACCGGAAGGTGCCCTTTTTTGGAAATATCCCCATAATCGGCAAGGCCCTTTTTACAAGTAATACGAAATCGATCAAGGACCGGGAGTTGATCCTTTTCGTGACGCCTTACATCATCACGGATCCGTCCATGCTTCAAGAGCCGACTCCGCCCTCTCAGCGAATGGATTTTGACGAGGAGAAGGCACCCTTCTGGAAGGTGAAGGAGAAGCAGTGGTATAAGGAGCTGAAGGACGGTCGGGGGAAGAAAACGGATTTTGACGATTATTTTAATCTCCGGAAAAGATTGATCGATTCCATGATGGAAAATCTGGATCAGAGCGCAAAGGCACCCGCTTCGAGTCAATCTTAAGACAGGGAGTCAAACAAAATCGCATGGGTATTAACGCCTTATTGGGTGATATTCTTATCGATCGGCGGCTCATCAGTCGGGAACAGCTGCACCAGGCCCTTGCCAAACAAAAAGAAACCAAAGAAGCGCTGGGTCAGATCATGATCCAGTTGGGTCTTCTGGATGAGGCCCAGCTCCGGATGGTGCTTTCCGAGCAGCTCGGCGTTTCCTTCCTTTCACCCGACCAATTAAAGCCCCGCATGGATCAGCGTCTCAAGGAGACTATTCCGACCGATTTTGCTCTTGCCAATCTCGTTCTTCCTTTGGATCGTAGCGGACAGGTGCTCAAAGTGGCAGTGTCGAAAGTTCACGATATTATTTTTTTAGATAATCTTCGCAAGATCACGGGCTACGACATTTTAACGGTCCTTGCGACCGAAAGCGAACTCAAGCGGGCCATCGTGGCGTATTACGGCAATACGGATTTCCAAGAGGTTGTTTCTTCCTCGGAGGTCGATAATGTTTCGCAGGATTATATCCAGGAGCCGGAAGATCATAAGGTCGATCTCGAAGCGACCAAATCGGAGGCCGAGAAGGCCCCGGTGGTCAAGCTCGTGGATATCATGATCCGTAAGGCCCTCGAGGACCGTGCGAGCGATATTCACATCGAACCTACCCAAGACAAGATCAATATTCGCTATCGCGTGGACGGTGTTCTCTACGAGCTTCCTCCGCCTCCCCGGGAATTGCATAACGCTATGGTCTCGCGCGTCAAGATCCTTTCCAAGATGGATATCGCTGAAAAGCGGATCCCCCAGGACGGTTCGTTCGCTCTCCAGTACCAGGGACACAAAGTCGACATACGCGTGTCGACCATGCCCATTGTTTTCGGAGAAAAAGTTGTGATGCGTATTCTGGACAAACGTCTGGACCTTTTGGATATGACCGCGCTCGGTTTTGAGCCGGAACAGCTCGGGCAGTTCGAACAGGCGCTGATGCGGCCTTACGGACTTATTTTCATGACCGGGCCGACGGGGTGCGGTAAGAGCACGACGCTTTACGCGGCTCTGAACAAACGTCTCTCTCCGACGATCAATATTTGCACCGTTGAGGACCCGGTCGAATACCAGATCCCTGGCATTAACCAGGTCCAAGTCAAGCCGGAGATCGGTCTGACATTCGCCACGGCCCTTCGCGCCTTTTTACGTCAAGACCCGGACGTGATCCTGGTGGGGGAGGTACGCGACCTTGAGACGGCCGAGATCGCCATCCGCGCTTCGCTCACCGGCCATTTGGTGCTCTCTTCGTTGCATACGAACGATGCCGTATCGGCCGTGCTTCGTCTTATCGATATTGGGCTCCAGGCCTACCTCGTTGCGGGAAGCCTTGGACTTGTGGCGGCCCAGCGCTTGATCCGTGTGCTTTGTCCCCACTGCAAAGAACCGTACAAAGTCGATCCCAAGGTCCAGGATGATTATAAGATCCATACCGATACCCTCTACAAGGCCACGGGGTGTCCCAAATGTCGGAAGATCGGCTATTGGGGACGTATGGCCATTTATGAGGTGATTCCGATCGATCAAGATATGCGGCGTCTTATCACAAAAGAGACGAATCTTAATGAATTAAGGCAGCTGCAAAAAGAAAAGAAATATGAGATACTTCTCCAGAATGGGATCAAAAAAGTGGAGCGCGGGGTGACCACTTTAGACGAGGTCTTAAGCGTGGCCTATGAATGAACCTATTGCGGGATTCCAAAAACAGGAAAAGTCTAAGGATCCGGAGATCCTCTTCGATTGCCAAGTTCGTTCGCGCGATCTTCCGGGCCAATCCAAGTCTTTGACTTTGCAAGCTCCGACGAAGGAGGCGGCCGTTCAAAAGCTTATCGCCCAGGGGTATGTGGTGATCAACGTCCAGGAGCAGGGCAAGAAAAAAAGGGGTTTCGGGAGCATTTTTTCGAAGTGGTCCTCCTCTTCCGACAAGACGTCCGGGAAAGTTTTCGCCTCAATCTTTGATCGCGTTTCGACGCGCGAAACCATTTTTTTCGGCATCCAACTTTCAACGCTTCTTAAGGCCGGTATCCCTCTTATTCGATCACTGGAGATCGTTCAAAGAGGTGTCGCGAATGTTTACTTCAAGAAGGTGATCCAACATATACGCAAGAGGATCACGGAAGGCGGCACGTTCAGTTCCTCGCTCCGTGCCTATTCTCGTGTTTTTCCGTGGGTCTGGGCGAATCTTGTAGAGGTCGGGGAGGCAACAGGAAAGTTGTCGGAATGTATCGAAGAGGTCGTGCATTATCAGGAATCTTCGGCGCGGATCAAGGGTAAGGTTGTCACAGCATTTTTTTATCCCGGGATCCTGACCCTCGCGGTGATCGGTGCTCTTACATTTCTTTTGCTTTTTATCGTTCCAAAATTCGCGGCGATCTTTATTTCTCAAAAACTAACGCTTCCGATTCTGACCCAGATCGTCGTTGCTGCGAGCAACGTTCTAAGATTTTACTCTCTATGGTTGGTCGGCGGTGTGGTTGCGGTGGTGTTCGCTTTGACTTATACGAGCAAGGCGCCTCCGATAAAGATGGCGTATGACAGGATGTCTCTGCGGGCCCCTCTTTTTGGGCCGATCGTGCTGCAAGTGGCCGTGGTTCGTTTTGCAAGATCTCTGGGGACCCTGCTGCGCTCCGGGGTACAGATCCTTCAGGCGCTTGAGATCGCAGGAAGGCTTGTGGAAAATAAGTTCCTTGAGGAGGGTATCAAAAAAGTGTGCCAACAGGTCCGGGGCGGACAAGGACTCGGTTTTCAACTTGAAGTCCGGAAGATATTCCCGGTTTTTGTGACACAGCTTATTTCGATCGGTGAAGAAAGCGGCCAGCTCGACCGTTTTCTGGGTCTATTATCCGACTATTACGAAGAACAGGTTGATGTGTTCCTTGCACGCTTGACGACGCTTCTGGAACCGTTTCTTCTGGTATTTATGGGTGGCGTGATCGGGACAATAGTGATCTCCATGTTCCTTCCGATCGTTGAGTTGTCGACCCGTGCAGGGACCGGTTAAAAGGTCGAAAAGGGCATTAGCGAGACAAAAATCGACTTTTTAAAAAGTTAATGTTAGAAGGATTATAAACTTGACAGTGATTGATAAGACGTGTAGTTTTTCAGTAGTAGAGCTTTAGTTAAGGAATTTAATCAAAATGTCGATGAACAAGCCGTTCGCAAGAGTTGCGAGCGAGGTTTTTGTTGCTTTTTATCGGGTTTTTTACCTGGCGTAGGACTAGAAAATTTGAGATCAGAGAAGGGTGAGAATATCAATAGGCGAAAAGCTCTTATAGTAGTTGTTAGTGTGGCTTGGGTGTTTATTTTCTTAGCGACCCGGGGCGAGGCCTCATGCCTTGCGAAGATGCAGCGCGTTCGTGGTTCTGTTCGTTCGGTGCAGATCGTTCTTTGTGATGTAAAAAAATCCGACACGCAGGGCGTTGCTATTTTGGACTTAGGCCGTGAAATTATGATGCGGAGGGATTTCTCGGGGTTTCCGCCCTTTCTTCGAGAGGTTCCAGGGCACTTTGACGCAAGATTAGGCACGGAATGTGTGTTGCTTTTGTAATTTTTTTCTATTCCCGTGAATATGTATCGATATTGTTTGAAGGAAATATAATCGGAGGGGAAATGAAAAAACAAAACGGTTTCACATTGATAGAAGTTCTGATCGTGGTTGTGATCATAGGTGTTTTGGCGGCATTGGTCATTCCTCGATTCTTGACGGCTCCGGAGAAAGCCATTGTGGCTGAAGCGAATCAAATGTTGGGTTCGTTGAGCCGCGCGCAGCAAGTGCGTTTGGATATGGGGTTAACCTTTCTTGCCGCGTCTCCGCTTGTCGCGGCGAATTGGCAAAGTCTTGGGCTGGTCGTCCCAAGCGCTGCTTCGAAGTTCGTCTATAGTTGCACATCTCCGACCTGCTCAGCAGCCAGGACGGTGAATGGGACCGCCAGCACCGCGACGATGAGCTCGACCAGCAATACTTGGGCCTGTACAGGCGCCTACGCCGCGCTGACCAATGGAGGATGTACGGTGACATAATAATATTTGCGACGTTATGTGGAGAATTCCGGAGTTGTTTTTGTAATAAACTGATGCGGGGGGATATATGAAAGGCGGAAAAAGAAAGCAGCGAGGTTTTACGCTCGTAGAGGTCTTAATCGTAGTCATTATCATAGGTGTTTTGGCGGCATTGATCATTCCTCGACTTTTGGCGGCTCCGGAGAAAGCCATTGTGGCGGAAGCGAATCAAGCATTGGGCTCGCTAATTCGTGGGCAGCAGAGAATAATTGACCTGGAAGGGACATTTGTCGCCGGGTCTCCGCTTACCGCAGCGAGTTGGAACAGTCTTTGGCTGAGCATCCCAAGCTCCGCTTCGAAATTCACCTATAGTTGCACATCTCCGACCTGCTCAGCGGCCAGAACGGTGAATGGGACCGCCAGCACCGCGACGATGAATGCGACCAGCAATACTTGGGTCTGTACAGGCGCTTACACCGTGCTTACCAATGGCGGGTGTACGGTGTCATAACAATGTTTTCAACGTTGTAAGGAGAAGTTACGGGACAGTTTTTGTAATGAACTAACAAGGGGGGTGGGAATATGAAAAGCAGAAAAAGAGGACAGCGAGGCTTTACGCTGATAGAGGTCCTGATCGTGGTTGTGATCATAGGTGTTTTGGCGGCATTGGTCATTCCTCGATTCTTGACGGCTCCGGAGAAAGCCATTGTGGCTGAAGCGAATCAAATGTTGGGTTCGTTGTGCCGTGCGCAGCAAGCAGTAATCGACCTGGGGGGGACATTTGTCGCAGCGTCTCCGCTTGCCGCGGCGAATTGGCAAAGTCTTGGGCTGACAGCCCCAAGCGCTGCTTCGAAGTTCGTCTATAGTTGCACATCTCCGACCTGCTCAGCAACCAGGACGGTGAATGGGACCGCCAGCACCGCGACGATGAACTCGACCAGCAATACCTGGACCTGTACAGGCGCTTACACCGTGCTGACCAATGGTGGATGTACGGTATCATAACACCGGAAGGATGAGTTTTGCCATCCGCCGTGCGGATTTTTGTGGGCGGTTCCTGTTTGAGCTTTCAGTTTATGGAAGACGAATGGGAAGAATGATGGGGTGACTAAGATAGGATCAGGCATCGCGGGGCAGGTTGGTTTTCCAATCAACCTGTTCCGGAGTCATTCCGCGGAAAAAGTAGGCGGTACGATGGAAAATAAAGGGCTTAAGATTCTGGGCTTCAGTCCCAGGTGAGGGATCGTTTTTATTCCTCTATGAAAAAATTTTAATGACGGAAGAGAGTTCGTTATGACGAAAGTCAAAAAAGGCTTTACACTCATCGAGGTTTTGATCGTGCTGCTTTCCATTGGGGCATTGGCGACCTTGGTGGTTCCGCGTTATTTCGCTCAAAATGAGCGTGCGTACGTTGCCGAGGCGGTCGCGATGCTTAGCGCTCTTCGTCAAGCTGAAGTGGCCTATAATCTTGAGAATTCACCACTGTACGCCACCAGTGTGTCCAGTCTTGACATTGACGCCCCGTCTTCGACGAAATTCACTTTCGCGGTCGATTCTGTCGGAACCTCGACTGCCACGCGCAGCGGGGGTGCGTCGGGCTTTGTCAGCACGACGATCATTTTAAATATTGCCGGAACTTGGTCCGGGACGCATCCTTACAAGCCCACTTAAAGCCCTTTTCGAAGAACCCAAAGAGAGAAAGTGATCGATGTCAGCGCGTTCTGTCCTTGTCTTTCATTCATTTCCTAAATGGTTGACAAGGGCTGCCCCAATTTCGCGAGGCCGAAATTGATAAGAATTGGGACTGTCCTGATCCTCGAGAGACACGAAGGCCCATGGGCAGCTTTTTTGCGGGAATATCTGAGTGACACGCCGGCGGCTGTTTCAGTTATCGAAGAGCCCGCGCAAGCTTCGCTCCTTTTCGACAAGACCCTTCCAAGAGTTCTCTTCTCCGAGCCGTGTTTTTTAAGCAGGGCTTTTCTTCAAAAGATCAAGGTCCGTAAAAGCACGGACCCGATGTTTCGGTTCTGTCTCCTCGGCGAACCTCCGGCGGTCGATAAGAAAGCAGCTCTTTTTGATGCGATTTTTCCAGCCCTTCCCTCCCAGGTCGATCTCAATAAGCGCTTTGTCGAGATGCTTCCGACACCTGAGTCCCTGCGGCTTTTGGTCGTAGATGATGAAGAAGAGATCGGGACAATGGCCCGGGATTATTTTCATGGGCGAAGAGATCCCGCGTTCGTGATCACATGCGCCGCGAACGGCAAGGAAGCGCTCGAAAGCGTTATGCGCGAGCGTCCGGATGTGATCATCCTCGATATCAAAATGCCCGTGATGGACGGCCGCGAATTCTACGCAAAACTCAAGGCGTCAAAGCTTGAGATCCCCGTGATCGTTTTCTTCGATTCCATTTCCGGCGAGGAACTTTCAGAAATGCGCCGGTTTGGCAATCCGGCGGTGATCGAAAAAGGCTATAAGGGCAGCTCGCTCGGAGCGATGCTGCTGCTGGTGAAAAAGCTGTTTTACTTTGGCGTATAGTAAGTGGGTGGTGGGGGGTAAGTAGTAAGTCGAGAAGAAAACCGTGACAGGAACACAAAGTTTAAAGGATCTGAAGATCCGGCAACTGGGCATGGACATCGCGGCGGATGTTGACTGCGATCATAAAAAAGTTCAAATGAGAAAAATGTTATTTCGCCGTTCCCACCTACTACCTACTATCTTTTATCTACTGTTTTTCTTCATCTCGTGCTCCGTTGCCGCCCAGGAACCCCCTGCGGATCATGCGGCATTCTTGGAGGAAGTCCAGCAGAGTGTGTTCCGCTTTTTCGAGGAGCATCATCATCCGCACACAGGTCTCGTGCGGGATAGTGCGCCCAACAGGCCCGGCGCCGCGAGTAACGCTCCGGCGGGCATTGCAGGGGTCGGGTTTGCACTCACGATTTATCCGGTGGCGGTGGAGCGGGGATGGATGAGCCGTGCTTCGGCCCACGCGCTTACCGTGCGAACTTTGGAATTTTTTCTTGATCATGCCGCGCAACACGAAGGTTTTTTCTACCATTTCCTGAATTTCGAGACCGGAGAAAGAATGAATGGCTCCGAGCTTTCGCCGATCGACACGGCGCTTTTTCTGGCGGGGGCTTTTTTTGCGGCCGAATATTACGATGACTCGAAAGTCCGAGATCTTGTCCAAAAGATTTACGAACGGGTTGATTTCCCATGGATGCTTAATAAGGGGAAGACCTTTGCGCTTGCCTGGAGTCCCGAGACGGGTTTTAGTAAAGCTCGTTGGGATCACTTCGATGAATCCCTGCTTCTTTATGTCCTGGCGATAGGTTCCCCGACCCATCCGGTCTCCGCGGAGGCCTGGCGCGGGATCCTCCGGCCGGCCGGAAGCTACCGGGATTATCGTCTGATCCAGATGCCGCCGCTTTTTGCGCATCAATACCCGCATGTTTGGCTTGATCTTCGAGGGCAAAACGACGGATTTGCGGATTATTTTGAGAATTCCGTGAACGCTTCGCGCGCAAACCGCGCTTTTTGTATCGATCAGGCTTCGAAATTTGCGGGTTACGGTCCGAATCTCTGGGGACTTTCAGCCTCCGAGGGCCCCACGGGGTATCGTGCTTACGGCGCGCCTCCGGGCTGGACGGTTTTCCATGACGGGACGGTCGCGCCCGCGGCCTGTGGAAGTTCGATCGTGTTCACGCCCGAGGAATCCATCGCCTGCCTTGAAAACATTCGGACCTATTACAGCGACGCGATGTGGGGACCCTACGGCTTTTCTGACGCCATGAACGTGGACAAGGGCTGGTTCAGCGACAAGGTCCTGGCGATCGACCAGGGACCGCTTCTTCTGATGATCGAAAATTACCGGACCGGTTTGATATGGAAATTCATGTCCCAAAGCGCTCCAGTCCGGGCTGCGCTTGAAAAAATGGGGTTCCGGAAAGGGGCCCTGGCGCTTCCGTGGCCGGAGCCCCCCGTGTATCGGGCGCCCTATGTTTCGCCGGGCATTCACGTGGATGGATTTCTCAAGGATTGGCCTCCCGGCGCGACCATTGTGATGAACTCGAAAAAGCATAAAGATTTCGGGGATTTTAATGAACTGGGGGATCTTGGGGCCGAGATCCGTTTCGCTTGGGATAACGAGTATCTTTATTTTGTCGCGAAAGTGGACGATGACGATGTGGTGGCGAAAAGGACGGGGCAGCCTATCTGGCGTGATGACCTTTTGGAGATCTACGTCGATCCGGAAGGAGACGGGCTTTTTTGGAAGGACCCGCGGGATTATCAACTTGGCTTCAGGCCGGGGCGTGACGACCGGGAGCTTGCCGCTTGGTCGTGGTTCCAGGGTGGGGAGGATCCCCTGGAGGGAAAAAAGGTTCTCGCGAAAAGCTATACCGACGCAAAAGGTTATATCATTGAAGGGGCCATCCGCTGGGATTTTTTGGGAGTGACGCCGGAACCCGGCAAGGAGATTCGGCTCAGTCCGGCTGTGCATGAGGTGGACCGAAAAGGCATGGATGGAAAACTTGTTTGGTTCTTTCGCAATGAAGAAAAATACCAGCGTTTTGTTCTTGGAAAAATTATCTTAGTTCAAGAAAAGGAGATCCGGAATGCCGACGCCCCGAAGAGAAAAACTTAAAAAAAAGAAAACATGGGTACGTCCACTTGAGATAGGTCCTATGGTGAGGGGTCTGCGCAAAGAAAGAGGCCTGAGCGGCGTGGAATTCTGCCGTCGGGGCAAGGGGATCGATCCCAAAACGCTTACGGCGCTTGAAAAGGGAAGGATCCGGAACCCTTCGATGGTGACATTGGAAGCGCTCGCGAAAGGGTTTGGCATGAGCGTGAGCGATCTTTTCAGAAAGGCCGAATTCGACCAGCGAGATTATTTCTCCCTGGGTTCTCAAAAGGGACTCTACAAGATCGATCTTCCGTCCCAGGGTATTCAACTGATCTCTTTCACGCCGCTCATGGAGGAGCTTTTTTGCGGCAAAATGATCCTTGAAGGTCAAAAACAGTTTGATCAAAAACTGTTCGGCAGGGACGGCGCCGGGGCCTTTTTTTTCATGATCCTGATCGGCCAGTTCGAAGGAGAGATCGAAGGGCGCAAGGTGGCCTTGAAAGAAGGCGATAATCTTTATTTTTACGGAGGGATGAAATTTCATTTGGCCAATGCCCTCCAGCGCAACTCCACGTTGCTTCTGGTTGCGGTGCCGTCCTGTCTGAAAACGCAGTGGACTTTTAGGAGGCAGGAGCCGCTTCATCCGTAGCTCTAGGAATCATTGTTCCGGGCGAGTGCCATCTTGTTTTTTGAAGGGTATTTACGGATCAGGATGGGGTTTTCAAGGTAGATTTATGGCATTAACTTAGGTGTTTCTTTGCCGATAAAAGAAGGGCTGTCCCAATATCGATCGAGCGGTTCGAATACCAACAATTGAAGCGAAGCAGTCCCAATGTCGGTCCCTTAACACAGGGCGGTGATGGAGGCCATTTTTGGCAGTTTTAAAAGAAATAAAATACTAGACAAGTACTATGGATTTTTGAGTTAACCGTGGTAAAATGCCGCCAACACAATGTTTATGAAAAAAATCACTTTCTTTCTCCTAGTGTTTTTTAGCGCTGCGGGTCTTTGCGTGCCCGCTTTCCAAGGGCAAGCCTCGGAAGGTTCCGTGCCGGCGGTCGGTATTGCCACAACTTCCAAAGACGGATCTATTTCCAGCATGGATCCTGAGAAGAAATCATGGTGGCGTCGATCTTTGTCGGCGATCACAGGGCAGGATTCACGGTCCCAACCCGTTCCAGAGGCGGCTCCCGTTGTTCCCAATAAGCCTGCTCAGGCGCCCGACCGCGCTAAAGAGCCTGTCGCCGTTCGCAAAGATGCGCCCCACGCGAAGATCGAGATCGTGAATAAAAAAGAAGAGAAAAAACAGAGCAAACGCGAAAAGACGGAAGATAAGGCTCGCACGGAGGCTCTGGAAAAGGCTGTTGCGCAGCAGGTAGAAGCGATGCGGGCCGAGCGCACGCGGGAAATGCCTTATTTGGACAAAGTCTATATCCGGACCAGTATTACACCGCTCAAGATCCAGCAGAAAGAGGAATTTTTAAGCGGCGGGAACAAAGATCTCCAAGATCTCATTCTTCGCGCTCAATCCGTACACACCCAGGCCAAAGCCGCACATGAGAATATCGCGCTCTACAACCGGCGTGTGCTCATGGCGTTGCGGAAACTTTTCCCGGAGGCGTCGTTGAACTTCAACAATCGCGAAGGCCTGATCAACGGCAATACTTTCTCGGGGGACGATTGGCATGTCACGCTTCGCCAGCCCATCTTTAACGGAGGGATCCTTTGGAATACGCTCTTGCAGGAAAAAGCGAACCTGGAGGCTTCGAAAAAACAATACGATAAGACCCTCGCCGATCTTGTGTTCGATCTTTCCCGCGCTTATTTTGAATACCAACGGACCTTGCAGACCGCTGAAGAGCATCGCACCGCGGTGGAAAAGATGAAGCGCTTCGCGGAAATGTCGGAAGAAAAGTTCAACGAAAAGATCATTTCCGAGATCGAACGACTGAACGTGCAGTCGCTTTACAGCCAGATGCAGTTCGATCTTGAGTCCGCAAATCAGGAGCTCGAGATCGCGAAGCTTGATCTTCAGAAATATCTCGATCTTTCTGTGAACGATCAGTTCACGCTTGCCAAGATCTATGACCTGGATGACGTGATCCAAGGACAGGCGATCCCCGCGGGAAATGCGCCCGGGGGCAAGGACCTGCCCGATATTTTTAAAGGCGGAGATAAAGCTCCGGAACTTTCAAAATTGATCGACCTCTCGTATGGGCATCGTTCGGAACTTCAGGTGGAGGCCGCGAAGCTCCAGGTCATGCGACTCGGTGAGCGTATCCGATGGGGCGAATTTTTGCCCAAGGCTAATCTGACCTATCAGTTCGGGGCGTTGGGCGAGGCCTATCTCAATCCGGGCGCTGTTTTTGGCGGCAATTATATCGCCAAGAATGATCCGATCCTGAAAAAAGAGTGGCAGCTCATGCTCGAAATGGACTGGAACGTCGGCGGTAACAAGGTGAATTATACTTTTTCCCGGGATAAAAAAGCGCCGTCCATCACACAGTTTGATCAGGCTAGTGGTTCCGTGCTTAGAAAGAACGGAATGACCTTCGGAGTCCTGGATGGTCTGGATGCTTTTGTGAACGTGAAACAAGCCGAGGTCGACAAACTCAATCAAGTCGTGGAATTGGAAAAAGCCGAGAAACAGGTGCTTCAAGACGTCAAACAAGCCTTTTACGATTATCAAAAATCCGTGATCCAGGTGAATTCCACGGTCAAGCGTCTGGAATATCGCAAGCGTCTGCGCGAATTTGCCGAACACCGGCTGAGCAAAAAAGAGATCGAGCTTTCCGAATATCTTCAGGCCGAGTCCGATCTGGTGCGTGAAAGAGCGGAACTCCACAAGGCTCTCAAGGAATATTTTTCGGCCAAGGCGGCGCTTAATCACGCAGTAGGTATCCAGAATTTCTTTAACATGGATAGCCCCCAGAAGAAGTAAGGGCCGGTCTTAATGCCAATCGATCGCACCGTGATTGCGCTTGGGCTGTCTAAGCTGCTTTTTGTAAAAGAAATAAAAAATCAAAACAGTCCCGGGGGCGGCAAAATATTTTTTAAAGACAGGATTTCAGGCGGAGTTTAAAATGAACATGAAAAACGAAGCGAAGCCTGGAGACAAGAGCTCTCCATTCAAGATCAGAGCCCCCTTGCCGGGGGAACCCGCCCAAGCGCCGTTTCGGATCCCGGAAGAAATTAAAAATACATGGTTTGCTCAGAATAAAATGCGTCTTATTATTATCGCGGTCGCCGTATTAGGGTTATTTTTTGCGGGCAAGATGGTTGTGGGGCGGCTTTTTAAGACTTCAAAGCCTTCTTTGAGTGAAACGATGAAACAGCAGCAGCAGGCGGCCAAGGATGCACCGGTGGCGGTCAAAGGTTTTAAGGTCGGTCGGTTCAATTATGAGGATTCCATGAACGTACTTGGGACTATCAAGGGGTCCATGGAGCTGAAGCTCAGTTTCGAGGTTCCGGGCGTGATCAGTTCGATCAATTACAAGGAAGGGGAGCATTACGAGGAAGGCGCCCTGCTTGTTTCCATGAAACAGGATGATATTCTTTTGCGATTGAAAAGGGCCCAAGCGGCTTTCAACAAAGCGGAGTCCCAAGCTAAAGTGACAGAGAACGAGGTTGCGGAGAATGAGAAACTTCTGAAGATGGGGGCGATACCGCCATCGACAGTAGAAAAGAAAAAATTAGAAATGGATGCTGCAAAATACGAAGCAGAGGCCCAACGTCTTGAAATGAAGGCGAACGAAGCCATGCTCGAGAAGTCCAACCTTTACGCTCCTTCCTCCGGGATGCTGGGAGATCTGAACGTCGAGGAAGGGGAAAATGTCAGCCAAAGCACGCTGATCGGGACCCATATCAATACCGAGTATGTTTACGCCGAGTTCGGGATCGTCGAGCGCGATGTTCAGAAGATCACGCTAGGACAGAAGGCCAAGGTTTTCGTGGACTCTTATCCGGATAAGACCTTTGAAGGCGTGGTTGAAAATATTGCGCCGCAGATCTCGGGAACAAGCCGTACTTCTACGGCCAAAGTGCGCATTGAAAATCCCGAAGGATTCCTGATGCCGGGCATGTTCGCCCGTGTTCGCATCATGCTTTATAGCAAGAAGGACGCTCTCGTGGTGCCGACGGATGCCATCCAGGGCGGTGAAGGCGAGAAATTCGTTTATGTCATTAAAATGGCCGGCGGTGCTGCTGCTCCTAATGCCATAGAATCCAAGGTCGCAGGGGCCATGGGGGGAGGGTTTGGCGCTATGGCTGCATTGCGCGCCGGGGCCAAGGGTCAGGAAAAGGCCGAGAAGAAGAGCGGCAAAGAAGCGGGCAAGGTGACGGGCGAAAAAGATTCCGAAAAGATCGAGGAAGGCACCGCCGAGAAGCGTCCCGTGACCGTGGGTTACACCCGCACCGATTATTCCCAGATCGACGCGGGCCTTACAGAAGGAGAGATCATCGTCATGACCGGGTTTGAAAGATTGGAGGATGGTAAGAAGGTACGTCTTGTCGAAACCCAAGAAGCCGAGCTTTAGCGTTATGCGGACGAGAAAAGATCTCCGCAGAATGATCCCTACCCCATGAGTCTTCCGGAATTCTCGATCAAGAAAAAAGTCACAGTCTACATGTTCACGCTCGGGCTGATCCTCCTGGGCATTCTTTCTTTTAAGCGTCTTCCGCAGGACCTTTTTCCGCCGATCACATTCCCTCAGATCACTATTGTCACCGATTATTCGAACGCGGCGCCTGAAGAGATCGAGACGCTCATCACGCGTGTGGTGGAGGAGGCGATCGGATCCGTTGCAGGATTGAAACGCATTGAATCTGTTTCGCGCGAAGGTCGCAGCACCATCATGGCGTCCTTCAACTGGGGCCAGGATATCGATTTTGCGGCACTGGCCGTTCGCGAAAAGGTCGATCTGATCAAAGAAAGACTTCCCAAGGAGGCCGAAGATCCCGTGGTCTTGAAATTCGATCCTCTTGCCCGTCCGATCCTCCTGCTTTCCGTTACAGCTCCGGATCTTCCTCCGGTGCGCATGAAACTCTTGACCGAGAAAATGATCAAAGACCGCCTGGAAAAGGTGGAGGGGGTCGCCTCGGTAAGCCTTTCGGGCGGCGTGAATCGTGAGATCTTGGTGGAGATCGACCAGCCGCGTCTTCAGGCCAACCATCTTTCACTCCTTGAGGTCGTCAATTCGCTTGATGAAGCCAATGTGTCCTATCCGGCCGGAAGCATCAAAAAAGGTCTTTATGAATACCTGATCCGGACGGTCGGGGATTTCCGTTCGCCGGCCGAGATCGGATATGCGGTGGTCGGGGTTGACACCATGGAAAAACTCCGCAGGGAGGATACAAGCTTTGTCGAGCGCGACACGAGCGAGGGTCCACGCCGGACGATCGAGAAATTGCGGGGAGAGGTTGAAAAGCAGATGCTCGAGAAGCGCCTCGTGACCGTCAAGGATATCGGGATTGTTGTGGACGGGCTGGCGGATAAGACCAGTATTTCCCGCTATAACGGGGCCGAGAATATTTCCGTGGCCATCCAAAAACAGTCGAACGCGAACACCATTCAGGTCGTGGACCAACTTCGTAAGGAACTGAAATTCCTTGAAGAGGATCTGAATTCCCGCGGGCTTCAGGTCAAGATCGTTTACGACCATTCCACTTTTATTCGCGGTACGATCGAAAACCTGGCGCATGAGGCCATGCAGGGCGGCATTTTGGCTCTGATCACGCTCTATATCTATCTTCGTGCTATCGCGATGTCGGTCTTGGTGGTTGTCTCGCTGCCCATGACGATCTTGGGGGTGTTCTTCCTGATGGCGATGGCGCATGTCACGGTGAACATCATGTCCCTCGGAGGGCTTGCGATCGCCATCGGGATGATCACGGACACGAGCATCGTGGTGCTGGAGAACACTTTTCGCAAACGTCAGGAGGGCGCTAATGCGGAACAAGGGGCCATTGACGGAGCTACAGAAATGGTGTGGCCTGTCGTGTCCTCCAACCTGACCACGATCGCCGTATTTTTTCCTTTAATCGTATTTGTACCGGGCGTCGCGGGTCAGATCTTCAAGGATCTCGCCTGGGCGATCATTTTTTCGCAGATCATCTCGACCTTTGTTCCGCTGACCCTGATCGCGTTGCTTTCCACTTATGTGACGGTGAAACAGCAGGAGTACAAGCCGTTCAGCCTCACGGGTAACTTGGATCGAAAGATCATTGCCATGCCAACGAAGGGCGAACAGAACCGGTTCATGATCGGCATTCTGCTCATCGTGTTCACGGTGCTCGCGTCGACTTTTCTGATAGTTCCGACGATCGACCGCGAGGTTCTGCCTAAGGTGGACCAGGGGCAGTTCTACGTGAGGGTCGATATGCCGCTCGGGACGCGACTCAATGTCACCGACAAAGTCTGCAAACGGTTGGAAGAAGTGTTGCGTTCGGAGGATGCTGTCCAGGATATTTCCGTTGCGATCGGCAGTGAAAAAACAAGTCGGGGCGAGATCAAGATCGAGACCTTGCGGCCCTCTCAATCGCTTATTCTGGTGACGCTCGATAAGGAAAGAAAGCAGCCTTCCACCAAGATCGTTGCTTCGCTCAAGAACAAGGTCAAAGCGATGAACTTCGAGAAAGATGAAGCCAAGGTCGAGTTTATGCTTCAGGAAAGTGAATTTGCGGTCGGAGCTGGCAGCATCAAGCCTGTGTTGATCGAGGCCAAAGGATACGATTTTACGGCCATGGAAGCTCTTGTGAAACGGCTCAAGGAGCGCCTCGGCGCGATCCCGGGGATTATCAATGTCCAGGACGATATCGGGGAGAAAACACCCGAAACGAAACTCGTGATCAATAAAAAGCGCGCAGCTCTTTACGGGGTTTCCGCGATGGATGTTTCGCTTACGGCGAAGGCGGCCATTGAAGGCGTGGTCGCGACGCAGTACCGTGAGGCCGGCCGCGAGGTCGATGTGCGGGTAAGGTTGAGCGATAAAGACAAGGAGAATATCTCGAATCTCGGGACTTTGTTGCTTTACTCGAAAGTTCTGGATATTCACGTTCCTTTGAAAGAGATCGCCCAGATCGATCGGGGGAAAGGGCCGAGCGAGATCCGGCGCATGGACCAGGAGCGCACGGTGACCGTTTCAGCCGAGATCGATAAGACCCGCCAGGACAAGGATGTGCTCGCCGATGTTCAAAAGTTCCTCGCGGGGCTGAAGGTTCCCGATGACATTCCGCAGGATTTCCAGGTCAGGCTTTCCGGTAAGGCCAAAGAGATCAAGGAGAATTTCGGAGGCGTTATTTTCGCATTCGTGCTCGCCATCATGCTCGTCTATATGATCATGGCCGCCCAGTTCGAGTCTTTCCTGCAGCCCTTGATCATTATGGTCACCGTGCCGCTTTCCTTTGCCGGCGCGCTCATTGCTTTAAAAGTGACCGGAACCTCTTTTAACGTGATCTCGCTTTTGGGTCTCGTGCTTCTGGGGGGTGTGGTTGTGGGGAACGGGATCGTGCTAATGGAGTATATCAACCAGCTCCGTTCGGAAGGTAAGGAGATGGTCGTCGCCGTATGGGAGGCGGTACGCACGAGAACGCGTCCCGTGCTCATGTCGTCCACCACGACCATCATGGGTATGTTGCCGATCGCACTCGGGCTGGGAGAGGGAGGAGGACTTCTGTCTCCTCTTGCTACTACAGCCATGGGTGGTCTTTTCTCTTCTACCGTGCTGACCCTGATCGTGCTTCCGTGCCTCTACATCATCGTGAACCGGTTCATGGAAAAGTATCTCGGTTACGAGGAAGAGACCGTTGAAGAAAGCTCCACAACGCCTCCTTCGGCCTGATCATGGGAATCCCAAGTTTCGCGCTTAAGCGTCCGGTTTTTACAGCCATCCTTTTTGTCGGGGTGATCGTTATCGGTATCATCTCCCTCATGCGCCTGAAGGTGGAACTCTATCAGGGCCAAAGCCAGGGGATCATATCGATCGTGGTTCGTGCCCGCGGCGGGTTACCCTCCCAAGACGTCGAGAAAATGATCACCAAACCCATCGAAGAAGCCATCGGGACCGTGAGCCGCATGAAGAGCCTCTATTCCAGTTCGCGCGAAGCGGAGTCTCGTGTGACCATGGAGTTCGACGCCGGCACGGATATGAAGTTCGCTGCACTTGAAGTCCGGGAAAAATTTGCGCGTGTCAAACCCATTCTTCCCAAGGAAATTGAAAAGCCCGTGATCGCCAATTACGACGATGCGCAGGCCGCTATTATGGTATTCGCGGTGACTTCTGACAACATGGCCCCGGAAGAGATCCGCGAGATGGTGGACATCAAGCTCAAGCCGGTCATCAGCCGCGTGGATGGGGTCGCGAGCGTGGAGGTCTACGGAGGGAGGGAACGCAAGATCTTGGTGGAGCTCGACCGCGACAAGATGGTGGCTTATAACATCTCGATCGAACGTGTGATGGATGTGCTGGGTCAGAGCAACATCAATCTTTTGGCCGGGAATGTTGATACCGGAAAGTTCGAGTATGCGGTCCGGAGCATGGGCTCCTTTCTCACGGTGGACGAAGTGGGGGATATCGGCGTGAAGGCCACCCGCCAGGGATCCATCATCCCGCTCAGGGAGATAGGCACCATCAAGGACTCTTATCTCGAGGCTACGGACCAAGCGCGCCTGAATCTGGAGCAGAACGTCACGGTCTACGTTAAAAAAGCGAGCATGGCCAACACCTTGGATGTCGCGAAGGATCTCAATAAAGTTCTGGACACGTTTGAACAGGAGAATAAGGAGCATATCAAGGTCGTGGTCGTCAACGACCGGGCAGAAACGATCGCGCGTGCGATCAACGACGTGAAAGGAGCGCTCTATTTGGGGCTGGTCCTGACCATGGGCGTCATTTATGTTTTTATCCGCAATTGGGTGCTGGCGGCCATTATCCTGGTCGTGATCCCGTGTTCTTTGATCGCGACGTTCATTTTTATGGCGGCTTTTGGTATCAGTATCAATGTGATGACCCTGAGCGGGCTGTCGCTTGCGATCGGCATTTTGATCGACACCGCAGTCGTGATCATGGAAAACATTTTCTCCAAGAAAGAGCAGGGCTTCGGGGACACGCAGGCCATTCGTGACGGGAGCGAAGAGGTATGGCTTCCGCTTTTGACGTCGCTTTTGACGATGCTCGTGGTATTCATGCCGATCATTTTTATCGATAAGACCGTCCAGCTGACCTATGGCGGGTTCGCGTTCACCATCAGCATTTCTCTCGTCGCATCATTTTTTTCGGCGCTCATGCTTATTCCCATGCTCATTCGCCAGTTCGGGACCGCGGCGCTTAATGCTCATCGCAAAGACACCTCGAGCGCTTTCATCGATAAGGCGCGGGAAAAATATGTGAAGGCTATTCGCTGGTGTATTGCCTGGCGATGGAAGGTCATGCCCGTGGTTTTCGGCCTCTGTTTTTTGGCCATTTTTTTGTTGGTCCGCACGCCGATCGATTGGCCATCGTCTTTCGAGGAGAACGAATTTGCGATCGTCACGTTCCCGCTAGCCGGCGCGCGTTTGGAATCCAATGATCAGGCCATGAAAAAGCTCGAAGAGATCCTCTCGAAGATCCCGGATATCACTCTTTTCTCAACGACTGTTTCGAAGGACGACCTGCGGCTTTTTGTTCGCTTGAAACCCGCCCGCAAACGCCAGTATTCCAAGGACGAGATCATGAAGATCATTGATGAGCAGGGGAACGCCGCGGTCAAGGAGATCCACAGTGATTACAGTTTGATCGTGGACGAAGGCGCCGGTTCCTCCGAACAGAAAAAACTTGTGGTGAATATCTACGGTCAGGATGGGGATGAGCTTGAGAAACTCGCCAAGGAGTTTGCCAACAAGATGTCCAAGATCGAAGGTTTGACCAATCTGGTTATGACAGACCTTCGCAAGCGTCCGGAGTATTCACTGGTAGTGGATAAGGGAAAATCCGCCATGTACGGGCTTAGCGTGAAAAGGGTTGCCGACAGCATGCATGCCCAAGTCCGTGGTATGCGGCCCACGAAATTCCATGAGCTTTCCAAAGGCGAGGAGATCGAAACCATCACACGGCTCCAGGCCATTTACCGCCAGAAGCTCGACGATCTGGGACAGATCTATGTCCAGACCAAGGAATCCAAGCAGGTTCCCTTAAGTGAGATCGCGAACTTCTATCCGTCGACCGGTCCGCAAACTATTGATCGCAAAGACAAGCACCGTTATGTATTCGTAAAAGGGGATGTGAAACGGCCGATCGAAAAGATCGCAGCTGATGTCAAGAAAGCCCTGAAAGATGTGAAGCTTCCCGATGACTATTACTGGCGTTTCGGTGGCGGGTACGAAGAGCTTATGGAGAGTAAATCCCAGTTGGCGGTCGCTCTCCTGATCACGGTTTTTCTGGTCTATATGGTCATGGCCTGTCTTTTTGAGAATTATCTCTATCCGTTCCTGATCATGATCAAGATCCTGCTTAATTTTATCGGGATCTGGGCGGCATTGGCCATCACGCGGAAGCCTCTCAGCACCCAAGTTTTTATCGGGATGATCATGCTTGCCGGATACTCGGTGAACGCGGCGATCCTCCTGGTGGATCATGCCCTTCATTTACCCTCCGAGCAGAGCAAAAAAGAGCGTTTTATCCAAGCCGGCATAGACCGGTTACGGCCTATTATGATGACAGCCATTGCGGCTATCCTTGGGTTTTCGCCCATGGCGATGAGTTTTGGCCAAGCGAGCGACCTCTGGTCGCCTCTGGCGGTGACCATTATCGGGGGGCTCATCAGTTCGACCATCCTGATCCTTTTCGTTTTGCCGGCGCTTGTTATGATCACGGACGATATTCGAGAAATTTTTAAAGTCTTTTTTTCGGCCGTATCTGAAAAGATACACGCCCTGTTAGCGAACAAAGCGATCCAGAGTCATTAAATTTAACTAAGAAACATTACTCCCGTTCCTCGAGGGACGGACAAAGGAGACACCCATGGAAACGAAGGCGAACGTGCATACTAAGGCTACGATCCAGCGTCCCTACAAACGTCAGGCGAGAAATCTCATCATTCATCGTCCCATGCAGAGGGAATTTTCTTTTATGTTGATCGCTCTTTTCATGGTGGCTTCGGCAGCGGTAGCCTGGGTCATTCATCAAACCATCCGTGATGCGGCCTTCGGAGGGGCTTTTACTTTCGGGAAGATCAATCCCTCCGAAATCCTCTATGACGTGAGTTACTCGATCATCATTCGCGTGACCCTGGTGTTGATTTTGACGCTGATCATTATTGGTGCTTATGGCGTGGTCTTTCTCCATCGCGTGGCCGGTCCGGTTTACAGGTTCCGTCAGACCTTGCTGAGAGTTAATCGCGGAGAAATGCCCCAGGACATCAAGCTTCGCGAGGGGGATTTTTTCCACGATATGGCCCACGATATTAATATCATTCTGAAGCGCCTTCGCTCGGAACAAGATAAGATCTCCGAGCTTAAGGTTAAATTGAGTGATTTTCAGAAAAGCACTTTACCGGAGGACGTTCGTCAGAAAGCCGAAGACATGAAGGCGACACTGGATTCCTTTTCAAAGATTTAGATCCGAGTTTCTATAACTCATTTCATTACAACAAGATATAGTTTTTTTCAGGACATCAATAGATCAATGAGGTGTGGGCCTATTATTCCGAGTAAATCCGATAGGCGTTAAACTTTTTTTGTCGGACCCCTTGTCTTTATCTTTTTAAAAGAGTATACTCCCTCTTGACCCTCGCCATGCAGTATCATTTCACGAAAGGAGTAACAAAAAAATGAAGAAGTTTAATAGCAGTTTGACATTAGCGCTCGTTGCGTTGATGGTCGTCGGCTTTGGAGTTGCCGCATACGCAGCTCCCGCGGCGAACGAGCTTGTGATCGCGGATTTTGACACCGGAGACAAGCCGAATAATATCGGCGGCGATTTCGGTGGATGGGACAAGGACCCGAACGATGAGTCCCAGGGAACCCAGATGTCTTTCGATACGGACGATAGCCAGGGGGATGCTGCCGGTTACTCGATCCGCCTCGATTACGATGTGGATTCTCCGAATCCGGCTTACAATGGTTTCTGGATGAAGCTGAACGGCGAGGATGCAACAGCCTACAACACTCTGAATTTTTACGTCAAGGGTGATGCTAAGAAAGGTTACACCAAGCGTTTCAAGATCGAGCTTAAGGACATGACGAACAAGCCTTCCGCTTATATCGTGAGCGGCGTCACGGACCAGTGGCAGAAGGTCTCGATCCCGTTCGAGAAGTTCCGTCGTATTGAAAACTGGAACTCTTTGAACGAGCTCGTCTTCGTCTTCGACGATATCAACTCCAGTCCGAAGACCGGGAGCATTTTGATCGACCAGATCACGTTCTCGAAGCAATAATCGAGGCGTTTTTGGGAGAAGTGGTTTCCAAGCAGCCCCGCTTGAAAAAGCGGGGCTGCTTTTTTTTGTCCCTGGTTCCTTTGGAAGCAGAATTTTCAGGACCCTCATCCGCGCCCCGAGACACTAGCGCGCATGCATCCACCCCCAGCAGTTGGATTGGGGGGGGGAAGTCTCCAGAATCTCCGGGGTTAAAAGACCCTGGTTTTGGCCGATAATACGGAGTATCCTGACTTAGGATAGCTCCAGGACCTTGACGCTATTGATGTTAGGGTAGGGCTCAGTACCTGGAGATCATAGAAGGGTACCCTTGATGGAAAAAAATGACGGCATTTTCGCCGTAAACACAAGCCGTGTATTACCCGCCAAGCGTTGGCAGGTGATGCGCCTGCTTACGCGCGTTCAGGAATTTCCGCGTTATTTGCCCAGTATTCTGGAATGCACGGTACTTTCCCGGGAGCGAAATCGTGTGGTCAGTTCCTGGCTTGTGGAGATGGAAAAAGTCCCCATTTCCTGGAAGGAAGAAGAGACCCTGGACTTGCGTCATTTCATGATCCGTTTCCGGGCCCTGGAGGGTGACCTGGAGAAGTTCGAGGGCTGTTGGAAACTTGTGGAGCATCCCTCCGGAGGCACTGAACTTTTTGTCGAAGCCACCATCAAACTCGGCATACCGGTATTCGAAGTTGTAGCAGGCGGGATCATTGCGGCCAAAGTTCAACGCTATTTTGATTCGCTCTTGAAGGCCTTCGAGGAGGAGCTGTCCAGGCGCCGCTATCTCGGATTAAAAGACCGCAACCCGAAGAATGTCTCAGGTTTTGCCGTGATCGGCCATCCCTACAACCTTCAGCATCTTATCGATTTCTTCGAGGCCCACGAAAAGGGCCGGGTGATCCGCTCGCAGGAATTCCTCTCAAAAGTCTTCGAACTGACACCCTCATTCGAGGCGGACGCGATCACGGAGTTCCGTTCTGCGAATGGAAAGACCGTGAACGGATCCTTCATTGTTTGCAATATCATCCCCGACATGCTGGACATGGACATCGGAAAAGCGGTTCGCAAGGTCGTGGATGCCTGTAAGCTTGCCGAACGCCGCGGATTCGGCATTGTGGCGCTCGGCGGTTTCACGTCGATCGCGGGCGAACGTTTTGGCGATGATTTTCTTAAGATGGTGAGCATTCCCGTGACGACGGGCAACACGCTGACTGCCGCGCTTGCCGTCGAGCAGGTAAAAAAAGCGGCGCAACTCATGGGGCTGGACCTTTCCCAGGCGAGCGTGACCATCCTAGGCGGGGCAGGGGATATCGGGAGCGCCTGTGCGCGTGGCCTGGCCGACAAGGTCCGGGAGATCACGATCACGAGCCGGACGGGAAAGAGTTTCGGCTGGATCAAGAAGGAGATCGCGAAAGCGGGAAAGGCCAAGGTCCGCACGAGTCTTAATAACCGCGATGCTGTCAAGAACGCCGATATTGTGATCGCGGCCGCGAGCGCGCACAAGTCCATCGTGGATGTCTCAAGTCTCAAACCCGGCGCGATCGTCTGCGACATCGGCTATCCCAAGAACATTTCTTATTCCTCAAGTGACCGTCAGGACATCCTGGTCTTTTCAGGGGGCATCTGCGAGATCCCGTGTGAGTTCCGTAATTCATTTGACCACGGTCTTCCGAACGTGAAGATCCTTTACGGATGTTTTTCCGAGGCCATTGTCCTCGCGCTCGAGGAGCGTTTCGAGCGTTTTTCATGGGGGAAGGGGAACATCACGAAGGAAAAAATGGCGGAGATCCTCGGGTTAGCAGCCAAGCATGGGTTTTATCCCGCGCCCTTTTTCTGGGGAGAAAAACTCTTATCGGATGACGAGATCCGCTCGATCCGCGCCGTGTCCTTGTAGAACATCATACGAGTCATGCGCCGGGCTGTGGTTCCGGGCGCTCAACGGGGAGGACGGTCCTTGCTCGAATCTTTTTCATTCAACTGGTACGCGTTGCCGGTCGGCGGGATCGGTATCTTGATGTTCCTCACGGGATTTTTCATCTATCTCCAGAACCGCCATTCCCCGGTGAACTTCTCCTTTTTCCTGATCTGTCTTTGCGGGATCCTCTGGCTCGTCGGGATCGCAGCGGTCTATGCGGCATCCGGTCCCGGTCTCGCGCTTTTGATCTATCGGCGCGTGAGCTTTCTCGGCGTGGCCTTCATATCCCCTTGTATTTATTGCTTTTCCGTGCTCTGGCTTGGCTACTACAAAAAACAACGAGTGCTGGTCTGGACCTTTTTTGCGGCGAGTACCGCGTTCTATCTGACAGGACTTGTTTCCTCGTTGAGCTTTCCCGGTATTTATCGTTACTTCTGGGGTTATTCCCCGCAATACGGTCCCGTGAACTGCTGGTTCCTCGTTTTTTTTTCTCGTGGCCATCTTGACCGCGTTCTATAACTTCATCACCGCCTACCGGCGCGAATCCCCGGGCCTCCGCAAGAAACAGATCTCGTTCATCACGATGGCCTTCTTGGTCTCTTTCATCGGCATCTCGGATTTTCTTCCGAAACTGATCTATAATCCTGTTTATCCGCTCGGATCCCTGTGCGTGTTCTTCTGGATGCTGGTCGTGGCTTACGCGATCATCCGCTACAAGGCGATGGATATCGAGACCGTCATCCACAAGACCCTCATGTGGCTGGCCACGACGACCGCGGCGATCGTGCCGTTCGCCGCCCTTATTTACTGGACCCGGCGCTTTCGGGATCCTTCCTCTGCCTGGGGTTTGACGCTCTATTACCTTGCGGTCGCCATCGCGTTCTATTTCTATTTCAGGTCTATCCAGCCCCGGCTCGATCATTTGTTCCAGCGCCAGAGAAGGAACCTGCTCGCAGTCATGACCCGGTTTTCCAGGGAACTGGTGCTTCTGAAGAATCTCCGTGACCTCCTGCAGAGTTTTGCCCGGATGCTCCGCCGGCAGCTTTATGTGCGCCGTCTTTCGGTCTTTCTGCTCGACGAGAAAAACGGCGAATATATCCCGGCCATCGCGAAGGGCCTGCGCATTCTGAAGCCCCTTCCGAAGGACCATCCGTTCCTGGCCTGGCTTGAGAAAAAGGACGGGGTCGTGATGGGCGACCTTGTCAGCACCGATCCGGAAGTCGAGACGTTTAAAAAAGAGACCGAAGAATTCTTCCATTCGACACAGGGGATGGTCGCGGTGCCGCTCGTGCTGGGCGGGAAGCTCATCGGGGTGGTGAGTCTCGGCCGCAAGGCGAATCTGAAGCCCTACGGGCCCAATGAGGTCCGGTTCCTTGCCGAGCTCAAGATCCCGGTGACGATCGCGTTCTCGAACTCCATGCAATATGAGAATATCAGCGAGCTTTATACCCAGGTTCGCGGGATGAGCGAGGAACTCAAACGCTGGAACGTGGAGCTGGAACGTCGCGTGGAAGACCGGACGCGGGAACTCGTCAAGACGCAGGAGCAGTTGACCCAGGCCGAGAAGCTTGCGACGCTGGGGACGCTCGCGGGCGGCGTGGCGCATGAGATCAATAACCCGCTTACGGCCGTACTGACGAACGCGCAGATCCTCAAGATGACCGCCGGCGAGGAGGTTCAGGAGTCGCTTGATCTCATCGAGGAAGGCGCGAAACGCTGCCAGGGGATCGTGCAGAAGCTTATGAAATACGCCCGGAAGACCGCGGAAGAAGCGCCCCATAAGGACGTCGACCTGCGCGATGTGGTGAAAGGCACCTGCGCCCTTTTGGGCTTCCAGTTCCAGCAGGAGAATATCGAGATCGAGATGAAGCTCGGGAACGTGCCGCCTGTGAAAGGGATCGCGGGAGAGCTCGATCAAGTGCTTACGAACCTCCTCGTCAATGCCCGCGACGCCATTCAGACAGCTAGAGTAAAAGGAAAGACCACGGTCGAAACACGGGAAGCCCCCAACGCGGTCGAGCTCGTTGTGACAGACAACGGTATCGGTATTTCCAAAGAGAATCAGAAAAAGATCTTCGATCCCTTCTTCACCACCAAGGACGTCGGCTCCGGCACCGGCCTCGGCCTCGCCGTCAGCTTCGGGATCTTGAAGCGCCACAACGCCACCATCTCCGTCGCCTCCGTCCCCGGCAAAGGCGCGACTTTTACCGTCAAATTTCCTCTAGCACCTATTTTCAAAACATGAATTTGTATAATTTATCCATTCTTTGCTTCGGTTTTTGCTCATTCCTATTAGGGCTGTTTGTTTGGTTTAAAAGAGGGGATAAGATTGGGAAACGTTATTTTGGGATGGCCTCGTTTTACTCGGGATGGGCTATTTCTATAGCTATTAACCTAAATAACGATGTCTCCTATGATCTTGGTCTTTTTATGGGCCGTTTGGGAAATGGGTTTGCCGTTTTTATTCCAGTAACCTGGTATCATTTTGCTACAACCTATGCTGGGAGCTCCCAGCCGAAGCGTAATTTGCTAAAAGCTCTTTATGCGATTTCCATTCTGATTGCTTGCCTCAGCTTTTCTTCCTGGTTTATCCCTGAAGTAAAGTCTATGGTTGGTTTTAAGTATTACTCTCAAGCTGGGCCACTTTTTTTGTTTTTTGCGGTGCTGTTTTTTACTGTTGTTCCGTTGAGTTTTGTTGAACTCTATAAAAAGATGAGGATTTCCAGCGGTTATGAACGACAGCAGCTAAAGGGGTTATTTATAGCCTCTTTGATTGGTTATATTGGCGGAAGTCCTACCTTTTTGCCGAGCTTTGGAATTCCTTTTCCTCAATACACGCTTATATTGCTTCCATTTTATCCATTTATGCTGGCCTATTTCATGATCAAACAAAAACTTTTCGATGTGGAAGAACTTGCCCAAGCGGCACACAGAGACAAACTTACGGCAATCGGAGTGTTGGCGGCAAGCATCAATCACGAGGTCAAGAACCCTCTCTTCATCATCAAAGGTCTCGCGGAGAGTTGCCTTGAGCGGCAAAAAGAAGGGATATTCCCCAACGAAAAGAAAGCGCTTGAGAGCGCCAATGATGCCATGAAGCGAAGCATGGAACAGGCTGACAGAGCCATGGATATCATCAAGCGGCTTTCACTTTTTGCCAAGGCCGGGATCGACAGCGAGATCAAATTCGAGCCGGTCAAGATCGCGCAGGTAATCGAGGATATCCTGCCGCTTGTCCGCTACGAACTTGCGGCGCATGGCATCGCGCTGACGCGTGATATGCCGCCCGATCTGCCGGAGGTCTGTACCGACCGGCGTTATCTTGAGGAGATCCTCTTTAATCTGATCGTGAACGCGATCCAGGCACTCAAGGGGATCGAGAAGTCCGGAGAGATCAAAGTGGGCGCTGCAACTGAAAAAGACAAAGTTGTTGTAACGATTCAGGACAACGGTCCCGGAATTCCTGTTGACAAGCTCAAAGACGTCTTTCGCCCTTTTTACACGACGAAAACCGAGGGCACCGGTCTCGGACTTTATATTACCCAGCAACTCGTCGAAAAGATCCACGGCCGGATCGAAGTCCGCTCTGAAGTTAGCACAGGAACAAAATTTTCAGTGCTTCTGCCTGGGTGCTCATAACCACCTCGGAGGTGTACAAAAGGGTACGGGGCGAAGGGCAATAATATTGACGCGGGACTGGGACGTGAAAAGGGTGGCAAACAACAGTGAAGCGCGAGGATAAGCTGTGAACTATTACGGATTGATAAGTTTATTCAATGGGATCGTTGTTCTTGCAGTAGGTTTTTATCTTTTATCTCGCCAAAGACAAAACAGTCTCTACCAAAGTTTCGCAGCTTTTTCCGCTTCCGTAGGATTTTGGTGTGTTTTTTATGCACTTTGGCAGGCTCAGTCAAATAAAGATGCGGCTCTTTTTTTCAGCCGGTTGCTCATGACTTTTTGTTATTTTATTCCGTTTTCTTTTTTATGGTTTGTTCTGAAACTAACCGGCAGGTCTTGTAAATCTTGGGAATCCGCAGCGTTGTTTGCCGCGCCTTTGTTTTTTGCTGCCTTTGGTTTCAGTCCACTGATGATAGGGGATGTGTCGCCGGCTTTGAGCTTCAGTTTTTGGCCCCGCCCCGGACTTTTAATGAATTTTTTTGTCCCGATTTTTTTTATTCTCATTTTGATTTCTTACTGGCTTTTGTGGAGGAGTTATCTTGTCGCCCGTGATACTCAGCGTTGGCAGATCAAGTGGGTTTCGCTTTCCGTATTGCCGGGTTGGATCGGCGGCGCGACCAACTGGTGTCTTTGGTATGACATTCCGGTTCCTCCTGTGGCGCATATCTTTGTGGGAGTTGGATTTCTGTTTTTGTTTTACGCGATAATCCGTGGCCGTCTTTTCGACGTCGACGCCTTGGCAGACTATGTTCAAGAGGCCAAGCTTTCGGCATTGGGGATCATGGCGACGAGCATTAATCATGAAGTGCGGAATCCGCTTTTCGTGATCAAAGGATTAGCAGAAATACTTTTGGAGAGACCGGATGCGGAGCCGGCAAAGATTAAGGATATCGCTCAACGGGCCGTGGCGCAGGCAGAACGAGCGATTGAGATCATCCGGAATTTTTCGGAATATGCCAAACGGCAAAGCTCCAAAACTTTTGACAAGCAGCCTTTGGACATCAAAGAAGTGCTCGAAAGTATCGTGCCGCTTGTGTGCAGCGAACTCGCTTTGGACCGTATCCGGTTGCAGGTGAATGTCCCGCCGAAAGCGATGGTTTGTGCCGACCGCCATTCCCTGGAAGAGATATTCATCAATCTTATCGTGAACGCGTGTCAGGCTATGTCCAATTCTCCATCAAAAAATTCAAAGGTTAATTGGGCTAGTCCTGGCAACCTTCAGTCAGAAGAAAATAGATGCCAGGGCATGCCGGGTGGAGGAGAGATCGAGATAAGTACGACAATGCCCTCACCTAGCCTCTCCCGGTGGGAAAGGGATGGCGTGAGGGAGACTGATAAAGTCATCATTACCATTCGGGACACAGGACCGGGCCTAGCACAAGATCAATTGAAACGAATCTTTGAACCCTTTTATACCACCAAGGCCTCCGGCACCGGGCTTGGACTTTATGTGGTCAAACAACTCATTGAGAAGAACGGTGGTAAGGTAGAGGTTTCTTCGAAAGAGGGCCTCGGCACCACCTTCTCCCTCATTTTTCCTCAATAGAGCCACTCAATTCATAGCCCTATTTTTCTAAGGGATAAGCATCGCTTGGCCGATAAAGAACTAGCCATGCTGTAGTTTTTTTATTTAGAAAATGAATCAAAACAGGTGCTTCATGACGAAGAAGGTTCTTCTAATTGATGATGATGATCTTGTGCTTCGTACCATCGAGAAATTACTCAAGAATCATGATTATGTGGTAAGCACGGCCATGGAATATTCGGAAGCTCTTAAGGCAATTGCCACAAATGATTTTGACCTTATTATCTCGGATATCCGAATTCCTGGGAAAAACGGGACGGAGATTGTTTCAGAAATTCAGAATACCTTGAGGCAAAACGAAAAGAAAGATTTACCAATCATTTTTATAACGGGTTTTGCTGGAGAAGATTTAAGATTAAATGCTTCCTTTCTCGGCGAGACATTGTATAAACCTATTGATGCTGAAAAACTGCTAATGACAATTAGAGAGTACTTGTGAAAAAACGCGTTGTAATCACTGGAATTGGCGCCATAACACCTATAGGGATTGGTGTAAGACAGTACTGGGAGGCGTGTCTGCGCGGTGACTGCGGAACGGATAATATAACTCTTTTTGATGCAAATAATTATCAGACAAAGATTGCCGCTGAAGTAAAAAATTTTAATCCCAGCGATTTTATTTTGCCGGAAATTTATCGCAAAATTGATCGTTTTGCTCAAATGGGGGTGGCGGCTGCGAAAATGGCTATAGAGGATGCCGGAATAGAAGGCCAATATGATAAGCAAAATAATCATATACCCGTCATCGTCGGATCAGGTTTGGGCGGGAGCCTGTTTCACGAAGAGCAGATTTTTCAATTGGTGGAAAACAAAGAGCCAAGGAAGGTTCTCTCTAGTTCAGTTCCGAGAATTACTCCAAATGCTGTTACTGCTTATATTGCGATCCAAAATAAATTTCGCGGACCGAACATAACTATATCTACAGCCTGCTCTTCCGGCGGGAATGCGGTAGCCTTTGCAGCTAGTCATATAGAAAACGAATATGCCGATATGGTAATTACAGGCGGGGTTGAATGTCCCATTACCCCGTTTACTTATGCAGCCTACCAGTCGCTACGTGTGCTTTCTAAAGGTCTTTTAGGGAAAAAATGTTCGCCTCGTCCTTTCGATAAAAATCGCGATGGCTTTGTCTTGGGGGAGGCTGCCGGGATTCTTGTGTTGGAAGAGTTGGAGAGAGCCCAAAAGAGAGGCGCTAAAATTTATGCCGAACTGGTCGGTTATGCTAGTAATTGTGGGGTCTACCATATGGCAGCTCCTGACCCTAGCGGAGAAGACGCAGCGATGGTTATGAAACAGGCTTTAATGCATCGAGGTGTGAAGGCCAGTGATGTGGACTTTGTTAGCGCTCATGGTACCGCGACACAAGCTAATGATGCTTGTGAAGCAAAGGCTGTTAATTTGGTAATGGGAGGTACCAGAAAACCGTACGTTAGTAGTACTAAATCGCAAATAGGACATACTATTGGGGCTGCCGGGGCGATCGGAGCAATTGCTGCGATTCTATCTACACGAGATAATATTATCCCCCCCAACATCAATTGCGATGATCCTGATGAGAACTGCGATATAAATATTGCCCATGAAGCCATAAAAACAAGAGTTCAATACAGCATGTC
Source organism: Candidatus Omnitrophota bacterium (assembly GCA_043808175.1). Classification (GTDB taxonomy): domain Bacteria; phylum Omnitrophota; class Omnitrophia; order Omnitrophales; family Aquincolibacteriaceae; genus Aquincolibacterium. The sequence continues at coordinate 40,914 of JAZDFE010000008.1, forward strand.
CAACTCTTTTGGATTCGGTTCGAACAATGCGGTACTTCTGTTTGGAAAGTTTTTAAAATAATAACACTGCGTTAGGAGGAAATTATGGGTTCTACTGTCAATGAAGCGAATATCTCTGGGAGAGTCATTAATGCTGTTGATGCAATGATGAAAACATTTAATAGGAGCGTATCTTTTAAGCTGAGCGGAGAAACGAATATCTATACCGATTTAGGCATTGATTCAGTAGAGCTTATGGATTTGCTGGGGTTTATTGAAAGAGAGTTTGCGATAACAATTGATGCGGAGAAAGTTGTTGGGAGTAAAACGATTAACGATATCACAGAATTTGTTTCGAGTGTTTTAAAAAACAAAGGTAAATGAAAGGAATTTTTCGATGAATGCTCCAGCCCCTTTGTCACTTATTGGTAAGTGGAAATTTCCACAAAAAAAATTTTCTTGCGAAAAAAGCATTACTTTTAAGCAAACAAATGTAATGGGCAATACCTATTTTTCAAATTACATAGAATGGCAAGGGGAGGCCAGGGAAAAGTTGTTTTTAAGTCATCCGAGCGCGGGAGCTTTTCTTCTTGCGAATCCAGATATATTTTTAATTACCCACTCGCTGTACCATAAATTCATTTCGCATAGTTTTTTCGGAGATGAACTTAGGATTGAAGTCACATCAAAAGATATACTCGACTATAGTATTGTTATGGTGTTTGAGTACTGGAACGTTCGAACTGAAAGCATAATTGGTGAAGGGTGGCAGAAAGTATGTTTTTGGAATCGCGGGACTAATAAGCCATGCAAGGTCCCCCAAATTTTTCTTGATCTGGCTATCCCAATCAAAAGATAAAAACATGTTTTACTATGCACTTGGTGCTTTTGCGATATCTCTATTTAATCTTTTAATTTTTTCCCTCTCTTTTCGTAGTCGATATCTTGCCAGCTCTAAAATCCGAGCCTACTTTCAGTGGTCTTTTTTTGTTAGTTGTTGGAGCTTTGGGTATGGAATTACCCTTTCGGGGTTGTTTGATTATTCAACAACACTATTCTTCAACAAGCTATGCCAAGCAATGGCTACGATGATTGGGCCTTTCTTTTTTAAATTATCCACATGCCTTTCAGATGATTATCCTAAAAAAACAAAAATCTATATTTTCTACCTTTGGATTGGGGCAATTATCGCGACACTCCTTCTTTTAACAGACTGGTTTGTCAAAGGACTATGGTCGTTTCATAACTTCAAATATCAACCGCTAGGTGGGCCGTTCTACGGGATTTTTGTTGGTTTTTTTATATGGTGCAACTTGCATGCTTTTCTCGTCGTTTTTAAAAAATATACTACATTGTGTGGTAAGAAGAAAAAGCAGCTAGGTATGTTTTTGCTTGCGACTGGTATCGGGTATGGCTTGGCAGCCGAACTATTTCTTCAAGGTTTTGGATTGGCGATCGACCCTCATGGAATATTTTTTATGTTTTTATATGTTGTTCTATTGGGATACGCGATCCAGAGATACCAGTTTCTAGATATAGAAGAGCTTGTCAAAAACACGCTTGTGTTTGCTGGAATTTTTGGGGCAATGATGGTGGTCGTGGGAGTCATTACGGCGATTGTGCAGAGCTATTTGGGACAGTTTTTCGGAATGGGACGAATGGCGACCCAGATTCTAAGTATCCTCATAGCAATAGCTCTTTTTGATCCAATACGCAAAATGTTGGTCAACCTTACCGATAAATTTCTTTTCCAGAAAAAATACGATTATCACAAGCTGCTAAAGGATGCGTCGCGGGGGATGTCGAATATCGAGTCGCTGGAGCGTCTCCTGGGGCTTGTGGTGCACTTTATCACCATGAAGATGCGCGTGAAGAACGCGGCGGTGCTGATGCGGGAGGGGACGAGCGACCAGTATCATCTCGTGTACCAGCGCGGGTTCGACAAGAAGTTCCTGACGCTTACGCTTTATGAGAATGATCCCCTGATCCACTATCTCGCGAATCACCAAGAGGCGGTGGATATCGAACGCATCAAGGAACAGGTGGAGGCGGCGTCGTACCGGCGGGACAAAAGCGAGAAGGCCTATGATTACGAAGCGATCCGGGAACGGATGAACCAGCTTCAGGCCAGTTGCTGCGTGCCGAGTTTCCTGGGACGCGAGCTCCGGAACATCCTTGTGCTGGGCGAGAAAAAATCCGGAGAATATTATTCGAACGAGGACTTGAACCTTCTTTATACGCTCGCGCAGGAATCCTCGATCGCGATCGAGAACGCGCGACTTTATGACGAGGCCCTCCGGAAGTCCCATGAACTGCAGCATATCAATGAGCAGCTCGAGCACTCCAAGACACTTCTCATGAAAGCCCTGCAGGAGGCCGAAGGGGCGAATAAACAGCTGCAGGACACGCAGGCCCAGCTCATTCACGAGCAGAAGATGGCGACCTTGGGCCGGCTGGCCGCGTCGGTGGGACATGAGGTGAATAACCCACTCACCATTCTTTCCATGAACGTGTCGCGCGTGATCCTGAAACACCGCAAGAATCAGGACATGAAAGTGACGGAGATCCTGGACGTCTTCGACAAAATGGAGAAAAATATCGAGCGTATCAAGGCGGTGGTGAACACGCTGACGGGGCTCCTCAAGAAGTCGGAGAAAGGGAAATTCGAGCCGCTGTCGCTCAAGCTGATCCTGGAGGAGACCTTGCCGCTCGTGCAATTCCAGACCTATCTCGACAATCTTTCCGGCACCGAGGTCGATTTCAACGTGCCGGGGAACGTCCCGCTGATCCGCGGCGACCTGGAACGTCTGCAGGAGGTTTTCCTGAACCTTTTCATCAACGCGTATCATGCCATGGCCAGCAAACGGCATCGCAAGATCGGGGTTCAGGCCGAGATCGATCCCGGGGACCCGGGCATGGTTGCGATCCATTTCAGGGACAACGGTTCGGGCATGACCGAGGACGTCATGAAGAAGGTTTTTAATTACGGATTTACGACCAAGGCGCCGGGAAAAGGATCGGGACTCGGGCTTTACATGTGCAAATACATCATTGAATTGCACGGCGGGACCATCACGGTCGCGAGCAAGCTCGGGGAAGGAACGACGTTCACGCTGACGCTTCCCATTTATTCGGAGATACCGGTGGCGAAACGGACTTGAGACTTGGCTTGTGAACGGTACAATAGAGTGTCAGAGTATCAGAGCATCGAAGTGTCAGAGTCTTAACCCTGGTACTTTGATACTCGCATTGCAGTCTGGAGGACTTTATGAAGAAGATTCTGATCGTGGATGACGAGGCCGGGATCGTCCAGGAGATGAAGGAGTTCCTGGAGGAGGAAGGCTATGAGGTTCGTACGGCAGACTCCGCCAAAGCGGGGATCAAACTGATCGAGGAGATCCATCCTGACGTGATCATAATCGACGTGAAATTGCCGGACGCCTCCGGGAACGAAGTGCTTCGCGCCTGCAAAGAAAAATCCCCCAAGACCAAGACCATCATCGTGACGGGATACGTGGACCAGAATGTGATGGACGAGGCGGAATTGATCGGTCGTGACACATTCCTTCAAAAACCTTTCAACCTTGAGAAGATCCTTGAAGAAATAGAAAAGCTGCTTAACTGATAAATTCGTTCCACGCACCACGCACCACGCTCCATGCGGCCCGTGGATCATGACCCGTGGTTCTAAAGGATTGTGAATCTGTGAATTTTATAAAGACAAACATTGACGGCGTGATCGTGATCGAGCCCAAAGTCTTTGGCGACCCGCGCGGCTTTTTTTACGAAAGTTACCATAAGAAGCTTTTCGTCCAAAACGGCATCAAGGACGATTTCGTTCAGGATAACGTCAGTTCTTCCGCCAAAGGCGTTCTCCGGGGGTTGCACTATCAGATCGCGCCGCGCGCGCAGGCCAAGCTTATGCGAGTTCTCCGCGGGTCCGTCTATGATGTGGTGGTGGATATCCGTCCCCGCTCTAAGACGTTCGGCAAGTTCTTCCCGGTCCTGCTTTCCGCAGAGAACCGCAAAATGCTTTATGTCCCCAAAGGTTTTGCCCACGGGTTCTGCGTGCTGGAAGAGGGGACGGAATTCCTTTACAAGGTCTCGGATTATTATTCCCCCGAGCATGAACGGGGAGTTCTCTGGTCGGATCCCGGGCTTGCCATTCCCTGGCCCAAGATCGATCGCGCGTTCATTCTTTCCGAAAAAGATAAAAAGTTCCAAAACTTGAAAGATCTGAAACTGTAGCCTATAGCCTTAAGCTATGAGGTAGCGGCCACGAGCTAGGGTCTAAGGGTTCAAGGAGTCCGATGAAAAAATATATCTACGGAACGGTCCTCGTCGCAGTTTGTACCGCAATCGCGATCTTCTTTTTCAGGCCTCCGGAGACCACCAACCGGCCGCCTCAGACGGTCCTTGCGATCACGTTCCGTTTTCCCGAGAATTATGAATTCACGGCAGGCGCCCCTTTTTTGCTTACCCGGCAGGCCGAAAGTCCCTGGGGGAAACTCTCGATCCCGGTCCCGGATGAGCATTTCAACCCTCTCGTTTCTCCTTACAAACTGGCTTTCTTTCCGGATCCAAACTCCGCGGCCGTGGTCCTGAACGCCCGGCTTTATTATTGCGATAAAATAAGCCGCATGTGCTTCCGGGGCGATTTTAAGGCCCGCGTTCCACTCATCGCCGGGAACACTTCTCCCATTTCCTACGTTTGGGAGATCACCCCCAAACAGACTGCAGACTAAAGACTGCTACCAAACCCCAATGGTTTGGCACGGCTTCGGCAGGAACTCGATGTTCCTGTCCGATCCGAGACAACAGACCCAATTGAAACACTTGCGCCACGAGCCACGGGCCACGTGATGCGTGGAGCGAATAACGTGGTGCGGGTTTTATGAAATACACGATCAAGGTCAAAACGAACGCCAAAGAAAATACTGTCCTGGAAGGACAGGGAGGAGAGCTCCGGGTCCTGGTCAAGGCTCCACCCCAGGAGGGCCGCGCGAACGAGGCCGTGATCGAGACGCTGGCCGCGCATTTCAAGGTCCCCAAAAGCAGCATCGCGATCGTGGGCGGGTTCAAGAGCAAAAATAAGATCATGCGCATCGGAACTTGCCGATGCTAGAAGCGGGCCACGGGCCACGCTCCAAGGGCCACGTGGTGTGTGGGTCGTGGAACGTGGCCCGATCTCACAAAAACGGTACGGCTTTTTTGATCTTTCAGTTAGAATAACCTCTATGTTCCGCCAATTCGCAGAATTCATCCATCATTTCCGGTGGCCGGTCCTGCTGGCCATGCTGATCAGTGTCTTCTTTTTCGGGATCGCGGTCTCGAGGCTCTCGGTCGATCCTTCCATGGAAACGCTTTTTATCAAGAAATCCCCCGAATACCAGTATTATCAACAGTATCGCGTTAAATATGGCAGCGATCAGATGATCGCCGTCGCTATGTCGACGGAGGATCTTTTCACTCCCGCCAATCTCAAGACCCTCAAAAGCATCACCGACGGCATTGCCAGCTACGCCCAGGTGGAACGCGTGATTAGTCTCACTAACGCGATGGACATCAAACATAAGATGCTCGGCGTGAAGACCGTGCCGGCGCTGGAGGGGGTGTTCGAGGGTGAGCGGTCGATCGAAGACGTCAAAAAAGAAGTGCTCCGAAACGAGCTCTACCTCAGCAATATTGTTTCCAAGGACGGGAAGATTGCCAATATTCTCGTCTATGTGAAGCCCGCCGAAAAGAACAGCGCTGCGGCCCATGGCGCGTTCATCGAGGCGTTAAAAGCCTATCTGGATGATTTTGAGCAGCCGGGCGTGAAATTCTACATGGCCGGAGCGCCGGTCGAACAATACGAGTTCATCGACCTGATCCACCGCGACCAGATGGTCTTCGTGCCGGTCATCTCGGCCATTCTGATCTTGATGACATACCTGATCTACCGCAGTTTTGCGTGCGTGGTCCTTTCCATGTCCATCGTTTTCACGACGCTGATTTGGACGCTCGGGACGATCTCTCTTTTGGGGCAGGAGCTCAATCTCATGACCTCGCTTCTTGCTCCGGTGATCATGATCGTCTCGGTGATCAATTCGACATACCTGATCAATCTCTTTTTTGAGGTCCGGCCGCATCACAAGAGCCTCAAAGAGGCGGTGAATATGACGATCCAGCAACTCGGGATGCCGTGCTTTCTCACGCATTTTACGGCGGTCCTGGGATTTGGTTCGCTCGCGCTCTCCCCGATCCCGGCCATCCAGAGTTTCGGGATCTACGCGGCACTCGGGACCTTTTATTCTTACATCGTCGAGCTCGTGATGACGACTCTGCTTCTTCCGATCCTGCCGTACCGGCCGGTGGATCCCCACGCTTCGAGTGAGTTGCATTTTTTCAACAGGGTCCTGCTGGGATTTCTCGAGAAACTCGAATTCCGTTGGAAATGGTGGATCCTGATCGTGACGGGACTCGTTCTGGTCTTTTCGTTCCAAGGCGCCCAGAAGCTTGAGGTGGACACCAATATCGTGAAGCAGATGAAGCCGAACCTGCCGCTTGCGATCGCAACCCGGTTCATCGACGAGCGTTTGACAGGCGTTTATTCGCTCGGGTTTGTGTTCCGCCGCAAGGACGGAGAGAGTATGGTGGACGCGAAGACGCTGGGCATGCTGGACCAGTTCAAGACTTATCTGGAGAGTGAACCCGGGATCGCGAAGGTCAATAGCATCACCACGCTTATCAAAAAGATCAATGAGGCGCGTAAAAATGACCCCGAGGCTTACCGGATCCCGAGGAATCCCGCGATGCTCAATCTCTATTTCAAAGGATTGGCCAAGTCGAACGATCCGGAACTTTGGAAGCTGGTGTCGCGTGATTTTAAGGAGGTGCGCATGGAGGCGCGTATGCGCGCGATCGGAACGACGAGGGGAGCGCTTTTGGAGGAAAGAGTGCGGGAGTATCTCCAGGACCACATGAGCGAATTTTTCGAATATAAACTGACGGGGAATGTGGTGCTTTTGGGAAAGATCGCAAAGAGCCTGGTCCATGAACAGACCCAAAGTTTCGCCTTTGCGTTCATCTCCATCCTGATCGTGATCATTCTGATCTTCCGGTCCATTCCGCTCGGGCTTTTGGCCGCCATCCCCAACCTTATTCCGATCCTCGCGGTGTACGGGATCATGGGGTTCGCGGGGATCGAGCTTTCCACCGCGACCGCGATGATCGCGAGCATTGTGCTGGGCCTCGTGGTGGACGCCTCGATCCAGTTTCTTTACCGGTTTCGCAAGGAGTTCCAGCACCGCTCTCACTACATTCAGTCGTTGCATCACACCTACCGTAACATGGGCCAATCGATGGTCGTTTCGACCCTGATCCTGTGCATGGGGTTCGCCTCGAGCGTATGCGCAAGTTTCCGCATTACCGTGCATTTCGGGGTACTGACAAGCCTGACGATCTTCCTGGCGCTTATTTGCTCGCTTCTGGTTATGCCGGCGATCTTGATCATGATGAAACCTTTCGGTCCCCAGCGCCTCTTTAAGCGCAAGGTCTCGGAAAACGATCCTTTATACAGATCACAGGATCCCGTTAAGCACGTTTGAAAGACGCGCGTTGCGAATCTCCCGGTGTGAGCAGCAGCAGATTTTTATCTTGAACGCATCCCACTCGTAATTTCGTGCGTTTGTCCAAGAGAAGGCTTAAGGTTTGAGTCTCGTCACCACTCAGGAATCCCCGGCGTGGATTCCCTCGTTCGCCCTCCAGTCCTCGCTCCTTTGCTCCGCAAAGTCCCTGCCCGCTCGTCCTTCTATCCTTGTCTTGCATTCTTTTCTCAAATGGTGACAAGGA
>JAZDFE010000009.1:0-3638 GCA_043808175.1 Candidatus Omnitrophota bacterium
ATGAAGAAAAGAACCTTTTTCACCTTGTTCCTAATAGGGGCGCTCCTGGCGCTGATCCTCTGGGTCTTTCCCCGCATTCCCGGGCTGGAGCGGGATCTTCTCGAGCAGCTCGCCAACCGTTCTACCAAAGAATATTTTGACGACTCCATACGGATCGAAAAAGTCTCTTGGGATCGTTATTTTAAGGTCCATCTTACGGGGATCACCGGCAAACTACAAACCCGCCAGGGCCCTGTGCCTCTGGCAATAAAATCCTTGGAGTCTCAAGATCCTCTCTTTCTTTTCGTCTCGCAAAAACCCGTCCATTTTCTCTTTGAAGGCATCCGGCCGGAAATATCTTCCCGCATGGGGATCTCAGGGAACTTCATAATCCAAACGGGGCCCGCTTCGCGCTTTGAATTGAACGCGGATCTTGGAAAGACGGGCCTGGAGGACTGGCAATGGCTTGATCCCCAGAACCTCGGCGGCGCAACCGGAGACATGAAAGGCAGTCTGACGTTCCGCCAGATCTCCGGTCAAGAGCCCGAGTTCAGCCTGGACCTCGAGGCCCCTGAACCCGGCGGCAATATCCAGGCGCGATTTTTCGACCTCTTCCTTCCCTATCTCCCAACCTCGCTTCAAAAAGAGCGGGTTCAAAAAGTTTCTCAAAGCCAACAACTGATCCGGTATGGCCGGGCCGCTTTAAGGGCGAACATGTCCCAAAGCGACAAAATGAAAATCCTCCTACAAATTTTCATTCCGGCTTATAATCTAAAGCTAACGCTGAACTCAACCATCCGGACGGATGAGAAGAACACATTCTCACAGATCGCCCGGCTCATGGGACTTATCGAGGTAAAATAAAATGAAACCTGTTCAAAAAATGTCTGTCCTGACTTGGGTCTTCTCTTATTTAAAGGTAGTCAGGACGGCCCCAATTTCAACTCGGTTGAAATTGACAGGTATTGGGATCGGCATGCTCCTGGCCGCGATCGCGATCGCCGGCTGCACGGTCAAAGCCGTGGGAGATCCCAACCGCCCTATTACGATCAACGCGAATGTCGTTGTGGATATCCGGGGGCTCAAACAGACCGCCACGAATATTGAGGATATGGTCGCCCAGGGAGCCTCAAAATGAACCGCAAGGAGGGTCTCGCCATGAGACAAATTTACGCTTTGGGACTGGCCGTCGGCCTGCTTATCCTGGCCGCTACATCGATTTGCTTCGCCGCCGACTACGATTACAAGACCATGACGCCGGACATTGAAAAGGCCTTGAAAAACCGCCAGTCACGGTACTATCAACTTCAGCGTCTTAAGCAGGAAGGCGAGATCGGAGAGAACAACAAGGGTTATGTGACCAGTCTGAAAGGCAATGCCGCGGCCGCCACGCTGACCGCCGACGAAAACCAGGACCGCAGGGTCCTTTATGAAGCCTTGGCGGAACAGAACGCGCTCGGCAGCGCGGGACTCTTGGAAATACAAAAAGCATTCGCTGAAGTTCAAAGCGAAAAAGCCGATCGCGGGGACATGGTCCAATCCTCCTCAGGCGATTGGAAGCAAAAATCCTCTTAGTCCCAATACCTATCAATTTCAGAGGATCTGAAATTGGGGCAATCCTTGTCACCCTTTGAGAAAAGAATGAAAGACAAGGATAGCCGGCAGGCTATTATCTCACGGTCTTATAGATCTCGCGCACCCCGCGGGTCATTTCCTGATATTCCACGGCATCGGTGATCAAAGATTTCCCGCTGAGCGGTAATTTCTGGAACTCCTTTTTGAGGGCCAGCATGCGTTCTTCCGTAATGGGACGGGATTGGTAATAATCAAAAAAGTAAGGCGTCATCTTCTCCCCGGCTTTTAGAAAATGTTCCTGCACATCCATCAAGGCCTGCGGGTCGTACCCGGCGTTCATCAGATACGTCATGGCCGCAGCGTCACTTTCCAAAAGCCTCTCCTCGGGCGTTTTGTATGAGCTCTCGTTAAAGGCCTGTAAAAGCACTAGGCCCAAACTCGCCAAAGACCCGATAGGACCGAACATCGGACCGACCGCCGAACCGACCTGGGCCGCCGCGTTGATCGCGTCATCCCGTTTCGTAAAACGCCGGTCCACGGTCTGTTGTTCCCCGATCTCATGTGCGAGCACTGCGGCGAGCTCCGCCTCATTCTCAAGAAAACTCAGCATTCCGGTCGTAATATAAACATAACCTCCCGGTGCGGAGGTCGCATAGATCTTTTCGCTGTAAAGGATCGTGAACCGGTATTCGAGATCGTGGCGTTTGGCCTGGGCGGCAAGCATATGCCCCAGATCATCCACATAGCGCACGACTTTCGGATCCGTATAGGGATAAAAGGACGCGAGGATCTCGCGATGGAGCGCCTCACCTGTCTTCTGCTCCTCGGTCAGATGCGGGTTCGTGGATGGAGTCGCCGGACGGTCGTATTCCGACGTCGTTGCGCAGCCGCTGATCAGAAAAAGACACAAAAGGGCGGGAATGATCCTTTGCATGAAAAATTTTCCTGTAATGGGGTGCGCCCAGCAGGGGTCGCCGCCTTTCGCTTCCGCTACAGGTCGCCTGATTTTTCATTAATTCTGATTGGAAATCAGTGCAGTCCCAATTTTCTTTACAGCATGTATGGTCAATTGGGACGGGCACCCGCCCTTAAAACATGACGCATGTCATGTTTTAAATCAGGTCTCCCTTCGCCCCCTGACACACAAAAAAAACGCGCCCAGCAGGGGTCGAACCTGCAACCCTCAGCTCCGAAGGCTGATGCTCTATCCAGTTGAGCTATGGGCGCCCGCATCGATTCTTAAACACGAGGGCCAACGCGCCAAGATCGCCGACATGTCCTTTGAGCCGCGACCGGACGATCCTCACCGTGTGGAACGCCTCAGACCATGCATGCTGCTTCGCGCTTTCCATCATCGTCTTCCAGAAGATCTTCGGTGCGGATTTCAGAACGCCGCCGCCGATCACGACCTTTTCCGGATTCAGAATATTTAGAAGGTTCGCGATACCGATCCCCAGATAATAACCGGCACTTCGATAACTTCCGATCGCCAGTTTGTCCCCTTCGCGTGCGGCCCTACCGACCTGTTTGGCGCTCATTTTTTTATTTCCGGCGAGGAATTTCCAGAGGCATGTATTTTTTGAGGTCATCCGGGCGCGAACATCCTTCGCGATCGCGGTCCCCGACGCGTAGGCCTCAAGACATCCCCTCTTTCCACAACCGCAGCGCCGTCCCTCCGGGACAACGCTCATGTGACCGACCTCACCGGCCACATAACCCGCGCCTTCATAAAGTTCGCCGTTCATCACGATCCCGCCACCGATCCCGGTGCTGACCGTGATATAAATAAGGCCTTGGGTCTTTTTGCCCGCGCCCCAAAGCTGTTCTCCCAAAGCCGCGGCATTCGCGTCATTGGCAAGAGAGACCGGAAGCCCTGTAGCTTTTTGAAGGATGTTCCGAATCGGGATCCCCTTCCAGCCGGGAAGATTCGGAGAACGCGGGAGCGTACCTTTCGAGGAATCGACAGCCCCCGGACAACCCACACCGACGCCGAGGATCTTTTTGGGAGGAACGCAAGTGTGAAGGATCAAAGCGCGAAGATTTGAAACGAGTTCTTTGACGCAGGCTCCCGTCTTCGCCCGGAT
>JAZDFE010000010.1:0-62236 GCA_043808175.1 Candidatus Omnitrophota bacterium
TTATCAAAGGTCTGCGTCATCGCACCGATCGTGTCACCGCCGACTAAGCTGCCGACCGTGACGGTCGGAGTGCCGTCAGAAGTGGTGTTCCCGTCGTATTCCTTAGTATCCGTTCCGGCCTTCACCGTGATGGACCGCACCGTAATATCGGCAGTCGTGATCGCGGTTGTTGAAGCCAGGGTGTATTTGTAGGCATCGACCCCCGAGATCGAAAGACCGCTTACCGTCACAGTCTTCCCATCCGTGACGTTTCTATCCGAAAACAACGCCGTCGTATAGCTGACCGTAAACACATCCCCCGGAATCCTGTCATCGAATAATGTGACGGATGCTGTATCATTTCCGTCATAGACTTTATTGTCGGCAGTCACAGTGACCGTCAGAGTGATCGTGCCGCTATTCCAACCGGTATAGTCGACAACCAGAGTGGAATTGGTCCCTACTGTAATGGTATTCGGACCGGTGATATGGTTATGGGATACATTCACGTAATCCACACCCGAACCGATGGAAGCCGCAATGGTCAATGTGGCAAAATTGGTACCATCGGTTGAATTAATGGTAAGGATCTTCCCGGCAGCACCCGTGATGATGAGCGTATTCGTCACGGTCGTGGTTTCGCCGGCGCCAAAACGGACCGTCTTCGCGCCGTTCGTCGTGGTATCGATCGTAAGATCATAGAAAGAGGTCGTCCCGGTGATGTCAGACTGTGAAGTGCCTCTGAAGACCACCACACTGGAACCGGCAACAAATGCCCCCGCATTCGACCAATTCCCGTAGACGTACAACGTGGGAGATCCACTCATCGTAAGAGTGCCTGCCGAGATCGTCAGGTTCCCGCCTACGGTGATGTTCCCTGCCGCTGTCTTAACACCGGCGCCGGAGAAAACCAGATTATTATAGGTACCCGGCATCACGGTCTGAGCTGTGGCAGCCGCATACTCGACAGTGCCGATACCACCCCAGGTCTTCCCGGATGCAAGCGGAGTGGCGCTTGTCGCGGTGGGGACTGAGGTTTTGATCGTACCGTTATTGATGATCGTTCCTAATGTCCCATCCAGTGTATACGCTGCGGTCATGTCCAACGTACCGCCCGCCGTCGTCGTCAAAGTGCCGTTCACTACCAAGTTCCCGCTCGCGGTATCGGTGCCACTCGTGTTGCTAAGCGTCAAGTTATTGTAAGTGCCGGCCATCACCGTCTGACCGCCGGTCGCAGCATCATAGTTGACCGTGCCCGCCCAGGTCTTGCCGGTGGTGAGCAGTGTCGCCGATACGCTTTGTGTACGGATCGTCCCGTTATTCGTGACATTCGTGACTCCCAGATCATATATCACCATGTTGAGCGTGCCGCTTGCGGTTGTATTCAAGGTCGTCGCGGTGATCGCTTCGCTCGCCGTATCCGTGCCGCTCGTGTTGCTCAGCGTCAAAATACCGTAAGTTCCGGCCATGATTGTTTGAGCGCCGGTTGCTGCATCATAGTTGACTGTTCCACCCCAGGTCTTGCCGGTGGTGAGCGGCGTGGCTGACAAACTTTGCGTTTTGATCGTACCGCTATTCGTGACATTCGTCACAGCCAGGTCATAAGTCACCATGTCCAGAATGTCGTTCGCTGGAACTTGTAAATCAGTAGCAGTGATAGCGCCGGAAGCTGTATCTGTTCCCGAAAGGCTGTTGCCCAGAACTAAAGAATTGTAGGTACCGGCCATGATGGTCTGGCCGCCGTTCGCAGCATTATAGTTGACTATTCCACCCCAAGTCTTGCCGGAGGTGAGCGGCGTGGCCGACAGGCTCTGGGTCAGGATCACGCCGTTATTGGTGACGTTCGTGACACCCAGATCATAAGTCACCATATCCAGAAAGCCATCCGCGGTAGTATTGAGTGTCGTCGCCGTGATCGCGCCCGAAGCTGTATCGGTTCCCCAATTGCTGTTGCTCAGAGTGAGATTATTATACGTACCGGCCATGATCGTTTGACCGCCGAACGCAGCATCATAATTGACCGTTCCAGCCCAGGTCTTCCCCGTTGTGAGCGGTGTGACTGACACATTCTGGGTCCGGATCGTGCCGTTATTCGTGACGTTCGTGACTCCAAGGTCATAAGTCACCATGTCCAGCGTGCCGCTGGCTGTCGTATTCAAGGTCGTCGCGGTGATTGCACCACTTGCCGTGTCCGTGCCGCTCGTGTTGCTGAGCATGAGATTGTAATACGTACCGGTCATGATGGTCTGGCCACCTGTTGCCGCGTCGTACTCCACTGTCCCACCCCAGGTCTTCCCGATAGTGAGTGGTGTGGCCGACAGGCTCTGCGTCCGGATCGTGCCGTTATTCATGACATTCGTGACCCCCAGATCATAAGTCACCATATCCAAGGTGCCGCCTGCTGTCGTATTTAAGGTCGCGGCTGTGATCGCTCCGCTCGCGGTATCCGTGCCGCTTGTGTTGCTCAGCGTCAGAGTATTATAGGTAAGACCGGCAACAGTTTGGCCACCGGTGGTTTTCGCGTAATTCACCGTTCCAGCGCCGGCTGTAAACGTTCCGTTATTCGTCCAGTTCCCCTGAAGCGAGATCGTCCCCGATCCGGAAGTGATCGCACCGGACCCGGTAATATTCCCCGTCACGGTCATGCCGGTATTATTGGCGCTCAGAGTGGCGGTCCCGCCGCTCACGTCCCAATTCCCGCCCACCGTGATCGTTCCCGATTCCGTGGTCTTGGCACCGGCGCCGGAGAAGGTGAGATTACCATTGTAGGTACCCTGCATCATGGTCTGAGCGGTAGCCCCTGCATACTCGACCGTGCCGGTCCCGCCCCATGTCTTTCCCGTGGGAAGTGGAGTGGCGCTTGTCGCGGTAGGAACCGAGGTCTTGATCGTGCCATTATTCGTGATTGTTCCTAATGTCCCATCCAGTGTATACGCCGCGGTCATGTCCAACGTACCGCCCGCCGTCGTCGTCAAAGTGCTGTTCACTACCAAGTTCCCGCTCGCCGTATCCGTGCCGCTCGTGTTGCTCAGCGTAAGATTATTATAAGTTCCCGCCATGATCGTCTGACCGCCGGTCGCAGCGTCATAGTTGACTGTTCCGCCCCAGGTCTTCCCGGTAGTGAGTGGTGTGGCCGACAGGCTCTGCGTCCGGATCGTACCGTTATTCGTGATGGTGGCTAGCGTGCCAGTTAAAGTATATGCAGCGGTCATATCCAGTGTGCCGCCTGCCGTAGTCGTCAAGGTGCCGTTTACTACCAGATTACCACCGGCGGTATTGGTGCCGCTCGTATTATCCAACATTAAATTGTTGTAGGATGTTTGCGAAACGATCGTCTGCGCGCCGGCAAGAGCTCCGTACTCTATAGTCCCGGCCCATGCTTTTCCCCCGGGGATGGGAGTGGAGCTTGTCGCGGTAGGAACAGATGTCTTGATGATCCCGTTATTGGTAAACGTCCCTGTGCCGGACAAGAGATATGCGGTCCCCATGTCCAATGTGCCGCCGGCGGTCGTGGTCATGGTTCCGGTATTCACCACGATGCTGCCACTTGCCGTATTGGTACCGCTGGTGTTGCTCAAGATCAGGTTATAGTAAGTAAGACCAGCAACCGTCTGACCGCCAGCGGCAGCGTTGTAGGTAACAGTACCCGTGTTCGCCGTAAACGTTCCGTTATTTGTCCAGTTACCGCCAATAGTGATGGTTCCAGAGCCGGAAGTGATATTCCCGCTGCCGGTAATATTACCCGTTACGGTCACCGAATTATTATTTGTGCTCAATGTAGCTGCTCCACCTGTAACACTCCAGTTACCCGCAATTGAAAGCGCACCTATTGCGGGCGTTTTTGCACCCGCCCCGGAGAAGGTCAGGTTTTGATAGCTCGGTGTTATGGAGACCGCCTGTGCAACACCGCTCACGTATCCCACCGTCGTTCCGGCAGAGATGTTGCGCGTTCCCCAGGCCGGCCAAGCAGTTCCAACAGTCGCCGAACCGAGATTGTATGTTCCATTGGTGAGATTCAACACGCTTGGGGCAAAAGGGGTTATTACAAAGCCGCCATCATTAAAAATGCTATTTGCAGTGACATCTCCGATGGTGAGCGTCGTGATTGTCGTAGCAGCAACCAATGTTACGCCGGCCGTGTTGTTTGACTTCAAGACATTGTAAATATACCCAGCAACCGTCTGAGCAGAAGAGCCATTGCAGTTTACAATACCGGTAGATTTGGCAAATGTCCCACCGGCCCCAAGATTTCCTCCAAGGTTGAGGGTCCCGGCTCCGGTAAACGTCAGATAACTGTTGGTAGCTGTTGGAAACGTAATATCACCAATGGTAGTGATCGTACCGGTGGAAACTGACACTGAACAGTACCGGGCAAGAGTCGAACCGCCGGAAATAGCAATGCTACCTGCGTTTAATGTCCCTGTGCCTACAGCAATAACGCTCATAGAATTCGTCGTTGGAGCGGTCGTGCTAATAGCGCCGGTAACGGTAAGTGTATACGCACCGCCAAAAGTTACACCATTACCTGTGCCTCCTGTTGCTATATCAAGAGTTAAAGAAGCTATGGAAAATGTGGGGGTAACGTCAAGCGTTACAATAGCACTGGCGCTAATGGTAACGGTATCACCTATGGCATTTTGACCGGGATAATTACCTACAACTCCCCATGTGGTGTTTAGACTGCTCCAGTTCCCGGTGACACTCGCCGTAAAAGCCGCGTCCGTAAATCTGCTCATGGCCATAAGTCCGGAAGACTGTCCCGAGGCTGTTAGATTAAGCGCTACACCGCGGTGAGATTCATCCGGGGTGAAGCCTGCGTTGGAGAAATTGCCGTTCGCGTCCACAAAAGCCGTGAGCTCGATGTCGGAGAGCCCCTCTTTCGCCGGGTGCAGGATGATCGAGACCGTTTCACCAGCCTGCCAGCCGGCGCCCAGGATGGTGACCAATTGTCCAGGGTTATAGTCCAGCCGGTCGGTCGCAACGCTTGCCGCATAGCCGCTTGTACCGGCAGGATCAAGTATGAATGTGCCGCGGGCGCCACCCGGCGCGGTCGCGTCCACGAACCCGTTAAATATCAACGTGTTCGAGCTTGAAGTCTGGACAAAGCCGCCGTTACCGCCCTCGGAGCCGCCGCGAGCGCTGATATGCCCATAGTACGAAGTCAGCCCATCGGACCAAACGATCACTTTTCCGCCGTTGCCAAAGCCGGTCGCGTCGGCATAAATATAAGCAACCCTGTTCACGAGGGTGTTGGTGGCATTCGGCACCGTCCCCTGGCCCTGGAAATCACCGCCGATGAGTACCGTACCGCCCCCCGATACCCCCGAAGCATCGATCCTGGTACCCCCCAAAATGACCTGCTTACCGAAGATCTCTACCGTGCCACCGATATCAGCCTCTGGGGCCGAAACATCAATCAGGCTGCTGGTGTCCAGGATGGTATCGCCGTTGGGACTATTAAGAATGACATGTCCTGAGGGGACCAAAATGGCCGCTCCGGAGCCAAGGGTGGTACCCTCCAAACCCGTCAAATGGACCCCCTCTGAAGCATTCAAAGCGCCCTTGATCTCTATATATCGGGCATAAAGGGAGTAGTCGGTTCCGGTAACACCAGCACCCACGGCAATAGAGATATTGCCTCCCGCAGTGGCGGTCTGGCTGCCGGCTGACAGGGTACCCGTATTAAGGGTCATGTCCCCAGTCATAATGAGGTCACGGCCGAGGGCAAGAGTACCTGTATATCCATTGAGGGTAAGGGAATCCAGAGAACCTAAAAAGGCAGAGTCCACGAGGGAATCTTTATGGGGATTAAGACCCGTGGCGCCATCAAAAACAACATGAGAATAGGACCCCGGCACGACACCGGTATCCCAGTTATTCGCATCCGACCAATTACTGCTAGAACCACTTCCTGTCCAAAGAACATTGACTACCCAATTCGTCAAATTACCGGACGAATCACTGTGAAGCGCCACAGCCGGGGGCCCTCTGATATTGATACAGTCACCTAAATAGGCGAACATCACATCGATAAGTCCCATGGAATCAAGACGCCACTGTTTGGGGGGTTCTATGGACCCCAGGGTGACCAGGTTCCCATAAGCGCCCCTGACCGTCAGGACACCCAGAATGGTCTGGGTCTCTTCGGAGTCGAATTTGACGATCTTTCCGGGAACCATAATAATAAGGTCATTGAAGGTGTTGGACCCTAGGACAAGAGCGAGCATATCCGAGACCAAGGAGACAACGGATGTTCCGGGAATGAAATTCCCAAGGTTCGTCCAGTTCTCCCCAATCTCATACTGGGTATCACCGGCATTTAGCGTAACCCCCTCATTTATCACGATGGATCCTTTTGTCACAATCGTCGAACCCGGCTGTTGAGTGAAATTCGCCGGAGCACCCCCTGGCTTGAGAACAAGATCCCCAACTGAGAGAATATTGGCTAGGGTGGTCTCCCCTGAGGACTGGATTGTAATATCGCCAAAATTGACCGTAGAGAGGGTGGTATTCTGGGCCTGGCGGAAGGAGCCCACCCCGTCCAGATTGGCGTCTGCCAGGAAGCTCAGGTCGCCGTCAAGAGTTGTTACATCGGCATATACATGGATATCCCCGTCAGCCCTGATCTTGGTATCCCCGAGGGTCCGTAGCTCCTCAGGGACCTCGACGGACTCCGAAGAGGCCACTTCGATCTTCCCGTTTTCAGCTTCCAGGTCCCCCGAGACCTTGATATTCTGGTTGGCCACGATCTTGATGACCCCGTTCTCCTCCACCATACCGGTGGCCCTGACGATCCCGGTCTGGTTCACGGCGTTTTGAAATAGGCCCCGCGCCGCCCGCGCCTCAAGAATGACTTGCTTCCCTTCCAACGTGCCTGAGTTCTCGATCGCGGCGTCCGCGATCATTTGGTTCCCGGCATCCCCGGATCCCGTTTCCATGTTGACCGCCACGTTGATCAGACCTTTGGAATCGAAACTCACGGTGGTCTTGTCACCGCTCGCCAAATGCAAGGTCCCGACGCGCGCCAGAACCAGACCGGTGTTCTTCACGCGGCTGCCCATCAACGCAATATTATTTCCGGACATCGTTCCTTCGTTCGACACTTGTGCGTACGTCGAACCCGGACTGCGTTCAAAAATATAATTGCCGGTCAAAAAATTGTTCGTGGCGATATCTAAACTGGATGCCACAAAATTATTAACGTTGATCATCGCGGTCGGCGAAAAATTAATCCCGGCGGTGTTGGTCAGAAAAAGATTTCCGTTCGCGCTCAGACTGCCGGCGATCAAACTCGGACCGCCGCCCAAAACTCTGGCCAGAACGGACGCGGTGCTGGAAGGCTGAAAAAAGTTAACGGCCTCCTCCAAAGCGATATTAAAACTCTGGAAATTAATAACGGTTTGATCGGCGGCGGTCACGGTGAGGGTTGTGCTGTCTGCCGAATATTCAAACGAAGCTTCGCCGGATTCAACCGTTTGTCCTTCGGGAAGCGCGAGAGCCGTCCCTTGAAAAAAGACGAGAAAAGAAAGAGGCAGGAGAGCGAACAACAGGGTCTGCGCTAACACAACGCCCTTGAACCAAGTCTGGATTTTTATGTTTTTTGTATTCATATCGTTCTGTTGACAAGTTACACGATAAATCTTATTAAGTCAATATTCTGTGCTATATATTGCTATATATTTATATACTAATATTTCCAGTTTTGTATAGAGGATTTTAAAATATAAAGGATTATTAGGCGTTTTTTCGGATAAATGTACGAGAGCACATCTATATAAAGAGCAGGTTTTCCGCCTGTAAAACAAGACGGAATCGTTCGACGCATTGTGGCGAAAAACCTGCACCACTGAGGGAAACAAGTCGCGAAGCATTAAAAAACTTTTTGGGTTACTTAGCAACTTGAAGAATTGAAGATTTGCAGTCCTTAAGCGCGACGGAATTAGGACTTCTTTTTTCGCAATGTTTGGGAGATTTTTGCGGATTCCGCGATCTCAGGATCCGGAAAGCATCTGCAGCTTACAGAGAATTCATCATATTTCAACCTGACAGGATAGGTAAAAGGTCGACGGTCCGCCACCCCCTGCCGGTTGATCACCCAGGGCTTTGGCCCATTGGGTCCGCACATAGAAATTTTTTTGGAAGCGGAACTGGAAGCCGCCCCCCATCCCCATGAGGAACTTATGCTCTCTTTCCCCCGGGAGGACTTTGTTAAGCATACCCAATCCGGCATCCAGGAAAACGAATGGCTCGAGCTGACGGCGCAAGGGCATATCCGCCCCCGGAAGCTTCCAATGCTTGGGAATGAAATACATAGGAAATATCCAGTCCGTGCTGATGCTTCCCCCGATATCGGCGAGATAATCGCCTTCCGGATAGCCCCGGACGGAGCTGATCCCGCCGAGTTGGCATTGTTCAGATGAAGGCAGGGTGTAGGGAGTGCCTTGAAAAAAAGACCGTATGGAAATATAGCTGTCCCAGAACATCTTCTGCAGGCGACGTAGATTTTGCTGGTAATTAAAAAAGAAACCACCGGTCTTATCTCGGCTGGCGCTCGGGTGATTGCGAGACGATGCCCCCAGAAAGTGCGAGGTCCCGAAAAGAAACTTCGGCAAAAAGGTGGTTTCTCCTCCCCCTCCGAAGGAATCGCTTTTGGTAAGATCGAAGCCAAAATACGGCGAACGCAATTGATCGTTCGTGGAGATCGCTCCGGCGATCTTCTTTTTAATCGTTTTGATCTCCATGCCCACGGTGGCATTCGCCTGGCAATTTTCGGTAAGGTACAATTCTTTGGAGATGTAAGGATTGTAAATCTGCGTCACGCCCGTAATATGATAAGCTCTGAGCTCTTTCCCGAGCGTCATCGTAAAGTAGGTCATATCCATGCCGATCTGGGTGCCGTAAGTATCCACCGGAAGACTATAACCGGCCGATGCCCCCACGGTGTCCGCGCTCAGGATATTGCTGATGAAAAGAGAATCGAAATGCCCTGTCAGGTTGCTGCTACGCAAATAAAACGAAGCCCGGTATTTTCCAGTGAGACGCGTTCCCTGGTTATCCTCTCCCATTCCTACATGGTAGGGGAAACGATCCGTCGCGCGCAGGGCAATATCAGTTGTCCCCTTCGCCTCTCCGGCCTGGAGCAACGTCTTGACCTCGAGATCGGGGTTCTGGTTAAGCCGCAAGATGTCTTTTTGCAGCTTAGGAATGTTTACGGGCTGATTTTTCTTGATATGGAGAAATTTCTCGATCAGGGCGCGGGAAAACCATTTGTTCCCCTCTACCGTCACCTTCCCCAGCAGGCCTTCAACCACCCTCAGCTCCACCTTACCCTCCTTGATATCCTGCTCGGGAATAAAAACACTGACGGTCAGATAACCTTTGAGGACGTACTGATCTTCTATCTTCTTGGTGATCTCGTCGAGATCTTGAAACGAGACTTTTTTGTCCAAATACGACTGATAGAGCGGCTGCAGATCCTCGGGCTTGAAAACCGTGCTCCCGCTGATCTTTATTTTTTTTAAAAAAAAAGAGGCCCCAGCGGGTGCCGGAGCCTCTTTTCTCTTTTCCATTTCTATTTCCGTGGCTTTAACCTTCTTTTTTTCCAGTGTCTTCTTTGTGCGCTCAAACTGCTTGTAAACACGCTCTCCTTGAGCCCCCGGTTCCTGTCCAGGCGGAAGATTTTCAGCAAAGCAAGGCATGACAACCAGCGTCATCACCGCAAAAAGGCAACCTATCTTTCGCACTCTTGCTAGCCGCATGAGTTTAGCTCTTCCCCTTAGCCGCACCACCCCTGTGGAATTTACGGCCTTCGAATCCCGGTTGTCTTCTATTAACGGCTGTATATCATTAAACCTTCGGGAACACGATTTCAAGAGAAGGAGGCAGCGTCCTTGTATTGCGCTTTCACAAAAAGATCGTGACCCTGGTAGTAGCAAATATCGGCTTGCTGGGTCATGTGATAAGCACCCGTCGTTGCAGCCGCGGTCAGGATCAAAGCCGCAATGATGATAAAACTTTTCATTTTACCCTTTCATGCCCCATGTCGTTGATGTGAAGAATTCTTGTCGGTGGGCTGAAGACCCGCTATAATCCCGTTGATTTTTCCCGCCCTTTGATCGCATATCCTCCATTGGGGGATGGTGCCCCGGCCGCAGATCAGCCGGGACTGCGGATGATGAATATTGACGTAGCGATGACAGACTACCGCAAGCAAGTTTGATTTCATAGCGTTTATTGGGGGATGGTGTAACGGTAGCACCGGTGACTCTGGATCACCTAGTCTAGGTTCAAATCCTAGTCCCCCAGCTTCGTAGACAGCATTCCAGAAGCTGTCACGAAGCTGTACTTGCGCAATGAGCGCAAGTGCAGTTCTGCCCGTTTCCCGGCAGAATTATTTCTGCGCCTTTTCGATCTTCTCCCACGTATCCCGCAGGGTGACTGTGCGATTGAAAACCGGCCGGCTGGGTTTGGAATCGATGGGATCCACGAAAAAATAGCCGAGCCGTTCGAACTGGAACCGCTCCCCGGGTTTCGCGTCCTTCAAGCTGGGCTCAAGAAGCGTCTCAGAAACTGTCTCGAGAGATCTGGGATTGAGATTCATCAGAATATCCCGGCCTTCCGGGACGTTGCCCGGATCTTTCGCAGCAAACAAGTGATCATAGAGCCGGACTTCGCTTTTGAAAACATGTTTGGCGGAGACCCAATGGATCGTGCCTTTCACTTTGCGTCCGTCCAGAGGATTGTTGCCTCCGCGTGTCTCGGGATCGTACGTGCAGTGAAGCTCTGCGACCTTGCCGGAAGCGTTTTTAATGACTTTTTCACATTTAATGAAATACCCGTAACGCAAGCGGACTTCCCCGCCCGGCACGAGCCGGAAAAACTTCTTGGGCGCGTCCTCGCGGAAATCATCCCTTTCGATATAAAGCTCGCGGGAAAACGGAAGCTTCCTTGACCCAGCCGCCGGATCCTCGGGATTGTTCACGGCCTCCATCTCCTCAGTCTTTCCTTCCGGATAATTTGTGATCACGACCTTGAGCGGGTCGAGCACAGCCATGACACGCGGCGCTGTCTTATTAAGTTCTTCCCTGATGGAATTCTCGAGCACCACCATGTCGATCGTACTATTGAATTTCGCAACACCGATCTTGTCGCAAAACGCGCGGATCGAAGAGGGCGTATAACCCCGACGCCGGAAACCGGAGATCGTAGGCATCCGGGGATCGTCCCAACCGGTAACCGTTTTCTGCTGCACAAGTTTGAGAAGAATGCGTTTGCTCAGAAGCGTGTAGGAAAGATTGAGGCGGGCGAATTCGATCTGCTGCGGACGGTGGATGCCGAGTTCGATCAGGAACCAATCGTAAAGCGGACGGTTATTCTCGAATTCGAGCGTACAGAGCGAATGCGTGATCCCTTCGATGGAATCCGAGATGCAATGCGTAAAATCGTACAGGGGGTAGATGCACCACTTGTCCCCGGTCCTGTGATGCGAGGCTCTTTTGATCCGATACATCGTAGGATCGCGCATCGTAATGTTCGAGGATGCCATATCGATTTTTGCCCTGAGAACGCGCGTACCGTCCGGAAACTCTCCTTGGCGCATCCGCTCGAAAAGATCCAGGTTCTCTTCGATTGAGCGGTCGCGGTTCGGGCTCGGCTTCCCAGGCGCCGTTAGGGTACCGCGATGCTGTCGCTGTTCGTCCGCGCTGAGGTCGCAGACATAGGCCTTTCCTTTTTTGATCAGTGTGAGGGCATGCTGATAAAGCTGATCGAAATAGTCCGAGGCGTAATACTCCCGGTCCCCCCAATCAAAACCAAGCCAATGGACGTCTTCGCGGATCGAATCAACGTACTCGACTTCTTCCTTCTCGGGATTTGTGTCGTCAAAACGGAGGTTGCAGAGCCCCTGATAGTCGCGAGCGATCCCGAAACTGATGCAAATGGCCTTGGCATGTCCGATATGAAGATAACCGTTCGGCTCGGGAGGAAAGCGCGTATGCACACGCCCGCCGTGCTTGCCGTTCTCGCGGTCTTTGTCGATGATGTCGCGTATGAAATTGGAAGGTGTCTTGGGTATTTCCATGGGTGGGATTATATCAAAAACAAGAACTCCCTAGGCAAGAAAGCGCTGCAGGCGCTCGAGACAGGCCGCTTTACCGAGAAGACTCATGAGCTCAAAAATACCCGGACTGGCGGTGCCTCCCGTGAGGACAAAGCGCAGCGGGTGGATGATGTCCTTGGGTTTCAGACCTGCGGCCTCGGCTACCTGCTTCGTTTTTTGATCTAAGGTTTGAACATCCTCGAAATCACCTACCTCCCCGAGAACTTCGTTCAACTGCTTGAGAAGTCCCATCACGGACGCATTGTTTTTGATCGCCGCCATGGGTTGAGGATCCTTATACTCGGGCGAAGCAAAGCAATAAGCCGCTTGGTCCTTTAACTCTCCGTAAGTCTGGATACGAGGCCGGTAAAGCGTAATGAGTTTCCGCCATTTCTCTTCCGGGACCGGATCGATCTTATCTTTCCAGAACTCGGCGATCTGCTTTTCATAGTCTTCGCCCGGGATCGCACGGATGTGCTGGCCGTTCACCCAAAGAAGTTTTTCGGGATTGAATTGAGCGTTCGATTTGATCACACGTTTAAGGGAAAATTGCTTCACAAGTTCCGGAAGCGAAAAGATCTCTTGCGGCGTTCCGGGGTTCCAGCCGAGAAGCGCCAGATAATTGACAAGCCCTTGCGGGAGGAATCCTTTGTTGCGGTATTCTGTCACCGCTACCGCTCCGTGACGCTTGGAAAGCGGGGTTCCGTCCGACCCGAAAATAAGCGGAAGGTGCGCATATTTCGGCGATTTCCAACCCAAAGCCTGTTGGAGCAGGATATGCCGCGGTGTATTTGGAAGATGGTCTTCCCCGCGTACCACGTGCGTGATCCCCATGTCATGGTCATCCACGATCACCGCGAGATGGAACACCGGATACCCGTCCGATTTCATGATGACGAGGTCATCGAACTCTTTAGAATCGTAAGTCACTTCCCCGCGGACAATGTCGTAGACCTTGACCTCGGTCTGCGGGATCTTGAACTTGATGGCTCCCTCAAATTCATAGGCGAGACCTTTGGAGACCAGTTCTCGCGCGACCTCATGGTAACGTTCAAGCCGCTTGCTTTGATAGACCAACTCTTCATCCCACTCAAGCCCGAGCCATCGGAGCGATCCCAGGATCTCCTGTTCAAATTCAGGTGTCGAGCGCTGACGGTCGGTGTCTTCGATACGCAGCAGGAATTTTCCACCCTGCTGGCGGGCATAGAGATAGTTAAAAAGTGCGGTGCGGACGCCGCCAATATGAAGATACCCCGTCGGGGACGGAGCAAATCGAACTCGAATGTCGGACATAAAGAGACCTCAGACTGAAGACCTAAGACCGCAGTCCCAATTCCTATCAATTTCCGCGAAGCTGAAATTGGGGCAGTCCTGATTACCGTCCAAACTTTTCATTTCTTTTCAAAAACGGTAGTTTGGACGGCCCCAATCTCAGCTCTGCTTCGATTGATTGGTATTGGGACCGTTATTAAAAAGAAAATAAAAATCAGGACAGACTGTGTTTGCAATCTTGAGATTTGTGAAGAAAAAAACCATCATAACGAGTAAGCAGGACCGCGACGCGCGACAGTATGGATCAACGATTTGACGCGATCAAGATCCAAGGGCTTTCTCAAGCAGGCCATGGCCCCAAGACGCAGGATCTTTTTTTCATTGGACTCCGTCATAAAACCCGTGATCAAGGCCACCGGTACCCGGCTGAAATGGCGGATCCGCTCCAGGACTTTTTTCCCGTCCATGAATGGCATCGAGGAATCAAGGAAGACAAGATGGTAATGATGGGTTTGTATCTTCTGAAGCCCTTCCTTGCCGTTCAGGGCGCAATCCACCTCATAGCCTTCCTGCTCGAGGGTCTCACGGAACTCCTCGCAGATCATTTTTTCGTCGTCGACGATCAAGAGTTTAACGATGGTCTTCACCCCGAGAAAATAAGAAGCGCGGAAGGCGCTAACGGTCTTTAAACACTATTCGACATCAGGGAACTTGAAATTTTCCCTGAGCGTCTGGAGATAACTCCGCTTCGTGCTCTTCACCAGAGACAGAGGCATGTGGAAGCGAGTCACTTCGACACTATAGCTATCGTCGATTTCGATCTTTTCTTGACCGTCGGCCGTAAGGAGGGCTTTTTCGTCGGGGTTTTCCGTGCGGATACGAATCGTGATCTTTTCATCCGCCCCGATCACCAGGGCGCGAAGGTTGAGGGCATGCGGACAGATGGGCGTAATGAGGATCGCCTCGAGTTTGGGATGCACCACGGCGCCTCCCGCAGACAGCGAATAGGCCGTGGAACCCGTCGGGGAGGCGATCACGACCCCGTCGCCGCGGAAACTCGTGAATTTCTCCCCTGAGATCGTAACGTCAAGCTGAAGGATGCGGGCCAGTCCTTCACGGCTGATCACGATATCATTGAGAGCAATAAACCGCCGGTCCAGATCAGCCTTCTTGCTTTTCGCGGTGCAGGAAAGCATCAGACGGTTCTCAACTGCCGGTTTCTGGAGAAGATACGCGTTCAACTCCTCAAAAACCTCTTCGGCCTTGGCCTCGGTCAGGAATCCGAGTTTCCCAAAATTCACACCCAGGATCGGCACTACGCGACTCTTCATATGGCTTATGGCCGAAAGGATAGTTCCATCTCCGCCGAGACAAACCAAAAGAGTCGAGCTTTCGATCAGATCATCGAGTGAAACGGTCAGAGAATCCCGGACGGGAATGTCCCGTTTTGTGAGCCAACTTTTAAGCTTTTCGCAAAGCTCCGGCGCGCCTTCTTTCTTCTGATTGACAACGATCCCGATCTTTTCCATTTTCCGAACGCTCCTCTCATAAAAACGGGGTTATTCTAAACTCCTTCGGGCACACCTTCAAGAAAGCTTTTTATCCGGCAATTCCCATGTTTTATCGAATAGGACAGGCGGAATTTCCAAGAATCCTGAAGCGCGCTCCGAGGGTTGAGCGGGCAAGGTGGCGGACAGAAGGCCTGTCGTCACCGGCGGCCGCTTTTTCCTGCGAGAATCGACCGCCTTCGAATCTCGCCCCTGGGACCTGCTCTTCGGAGCAGGACCAAGCTCCCAGGGTCTCGAACGCTGCCTCCCGGCCTTCTGTCCGCCGAGCAAGACCTGAGGCGCGAGAGAGTTTTTTCTTGCTGGGGAAAAACGAACGGCGAAGAAGGATTGCTTGGAAATTCCGATGACTGTCCCCTTTTTATTGCACAACGATGGTCTGCCCGCCGAACTCCACGCGCTGCCCTCTGCGAACCTTGCAAGCCTTACGCGTCTCAACCTGCCCGTCGACTTTCACTTCCGACTGCGAGACCGCACATTTCGCTATTCCCCCGCTTTCGCACAGTCCCGTCACTTTGAGAAGCTTGAAAAGCTCGATATATTCCGTGGTGAGGACAAAAGAGATCGGGCCCATCGAAACTCCAAAAGGTTACCGAATTAGTAAGCTAGTACACCTGGTACTGTTCTAAAACTTCTTGGAAAGGGTAAGAAAATAAACTGCCGTCCCGAGATTGAGGATCAGCCAGACGAGCGGCGTCAAAGGGGCCGGGACGAAAGGGTTGAAGAGCAGGACCAGGACCCCCAGGGGCCAAAAATGCCGGCTCAGCTGCGGTTCGTCCCTGAAATTCAGGGCCCCGTAGACCGCGGCCCCGCAAACGACCCATTTGAGCAGGAGGTAAAAGGCGTAGGGCATCGTGGGAAAGACCGCGAAGCAGAGCATCAGCGCCGCCATCAGCAGCGCAATCTTCAGTTTTTTTGCGTGAGTTTTAAGGTCCATCGTTCACTCTCCCGTCCGGCACTTGCATTCCGGGCATTCCCTCTCCACGTCCAGCATGAGCTCACCGCAAGAGGGGCAATACCGGGCCCCTTCGATCTTTTTTCTCATTTTGGGAGCGAGAAAACGGAGGACCGCGTAAAAAGCGGCGATCAGGACGGCCCCTCCCGTGAAGAAAAGCTTGTATTCGGTCTCCGGCGAAACAAAAAACGGAAGTCCCGCGAAAAGATGAGCGGCCCAGAGCGCGTACGCCAGGACGCAAAGGACATAAAAACTCACGAAAAAATAGGAAATCACGGGCGGGAATTCGGCGCCGGTCAGGCGAAGGAGGATCAAAACAAGAAGACCGCCCACCACGACCAGAGGCAGGATGAGATTGATCCTTTGGCCGGCCGGGGATCCCTCAAGCATGGCCATGGAGCGTTCCCGGCGCAGGGCGAACCCGATCTTCGATTCGGGCAAAGGGATCTTCCAGGCCGCAAAGCGCGCTTCCACATAATCCCGGAAGACCCGCAGGGCGGACCGGCTGATCAGCTCATTTTCTTCGCGCGCGAGCGTCAGGCTGTTCCTGTAAAATCCGGCATAAGCCCGGGCGGCTTTTTCGCGCGCGCCGGTCCTCTCAAGCGCGGCCCCGAGCAATAAATAGGCCAATCGGTTTCCGTCGAATTTTTTCGAGGCCTCCCGGAGCAGCGGAACCGCACCGTCGATATCCCCCCGGTCCGCGAGGAGCAGGACGGCCTCCGCGGTTAGCTGGTAGGAATCGTTGATGCTTTTAATCCTGGAAAACCGGCTCCGTGCCAGTTCCACGGCTTTCCGGGCCGAGAGGCTGAGTTCCTGGCGGAACTCGGTCTGGTCACGGTCCCATCCCGGGGCCGGCCCGTCATGGAACAACTCCGGCTCTTCGCAGGCCGCAGCCCGTAAGAACAGCATCATGAAAAGGATTAGAAGGGAAAGTTTTTTCATCGAAAGATCCCCTGATACTGTGCTAGGCCGGTTGCTTCCTCTGGGGGTGCAGTTCTCTCAAGACCGACGCGGTGATCTTTTCGGGAGAGAGGCCGAATTCATCGAGCTGGGCGTCGCGGGAACCGTGTTCGATGAATTCATCCGGCAGGGCGAAGCGTTTGAGCGGGACATTGCGGATGTTCTTTTCTTCCAAGAACTCCAGAACTTTGGAACCGAATCCGCCTGCACCGACATGTTCCTCCAGGATGAAAAGGAATTTCGTTTCTTTGAGAGAGTCCAGGATCAGTTGCTCGTCGAGGGGACGGGCAAAACGCATGTTTACGACGCGGGCGGAAACACCTTCTTTTTCAAGAAGCGCGTGCGCCTTGCAGGCTGTCTCCACCATGCTCCCGAGAGCGAGAAGGGTGACATCCCCGCCGTCCAAGAGCAATTCCCCTTCTCCCACATCGAAACTTTTTCTTGGAAAAGCGTCGAACATCTTGGGGATGTTTGCCCGCGGATAACGGATCGCAAAAACCGACGCGTGGTTCAAGGCAAGCTCCATCATTTTTTCCATTTCATATTCATCGATGGGCGAAGCCAGCACAATGCCCGGCACAGATCCCAGATAGGCGAGATCGAAGATCCCCTGATGGGTGGCGCCATCCGCGCCGACAAGGCCTGCGCGATCGATCCCGATCACGATGCTTTGACGCTGAAGCGCGACGTCATGCATAATGGAATCATGGGCACGTTGCAAAAAAGACGAGTAGATCGCGACGACGGGCTTGAGACCTCCCCGCGCGAGAGCTCCCGCAAAAGTAACAGCATGTTGTTCCGCGATCCCGACGTCAAAAAAGCGCTCGGGAAATTCCTTCTGGAATTGGATCAGCCCGGTCCCCGACGGCATCGCTGCCGTGATCGCGACCACTTTGGGATTCCTTCGCGCGTGTTTGGAAAGAGCGTCGGCAAAGGCCTGGGTGTAGGAGACGCCCGTGACGTCGCTCTTTGAGGACGCGACCTCGATCTTTTCTCCGGTCTTTACGTCAAAAGGGCCGACGCCATGCCCTTTCTCCTCGTCATTTTCGGCGAACGCGCAACCCTTCCCTTTTTTCGTGAGAATATGAAGAAAACTGCAAGAGTTGAGGGCCAGCACATCACGCAAGGTTTTTACTAAATCCACGACGTTGTGCCCATCCACAGGCCCGAAATACCGAAACCCCAGCTCCTCAAAAATGATCCCGGGCACAAAAAGGTGCTTCATGCCTTCAAGCGAAGCGTTGGAGAATTTCTTAAGACGCGGAAAACGGCTGAGCTGTTTTTCGACTTCCCCGCGAATGCGGTTGTAGAGGGGGTTGGTAATGACCCGGTTGAGGTAGCGGCTCATCCCTCCCACGTTCTTTGCGATGGACATCTCGTTATCGTTCAGAATGATGAGCATGTTCTTCTTGAGCTGCCCGGCGCTGTTCAGGGCTTCAAAAGAAAGTCCCGAGGTCATGGCGCCGTCTCCGACCACGGCCACGACTTTTTCATTTCCTTTTTTGATGTCACGGGCGGCGGCGAGCCCTAGGGCTTGCGAGATCGCGGTGCCGGCATGGCCGACGATGAAAGGGTCATGCGCGTTCTCCCACGGGGCGGGAAAACCGCTTAAGCCTCCGGGCTGGCGCAGGGTGTTCATCCGGTCCTTGCGTCCGGTGATCATTTTATGAACATAGGCCTGGTGCCCGACATCCCAGCAGATCTTGTCTTCGGGAGAATTGAGGACATAGTGGAGAGCGATCGAGAGCTCCAGAACACCCAGGCTCGCGCCCAGATGCCCGCCGGTTTTGGCTACGGATTCGATCAGAAATTGGCGGTACTCCGCAGCGACCTCCGGAAGTTTCTCCAGAGGCACTTGCTTCAAGTCCTGCGGGCTCTTTATTTTATCGATCCAGTTTATTTCCATACTTTTTTATTATTTTCGCTCTTAACGAGCTGTTTTCACTTTAACTTGCTCAAAGCGCAAAGAAAAACCACCTGACGCTCCGCGCTATCAGGGTATCCTTTGCTTTAAAAAATCCGCCAAAAAGATAAGCTCCTTAGCTTCGGCGCCTAATAGCTTCGCTTCTTTTGCCGCCCGGCCGATAAGACCGAGTGCTTTTTGGGTGGCCGCCCTGACGCTCATCACCTTGCAATAACCGTCTTTGTCCAGGATATCATCTACGATCTGGAACGCAAGCCCCAAGCATTCCCCGTAACGGATGATCATTTTAAGTTTGCGCGCAGAAACGCCCGCAGCGATCGCTCCGGCCATCGCACTGACGCGGATAAGAGCGCCCGTCTTAAAGCGGCTGATGAAATTGTGCTCCGCAAGCGTCTTTTTTCGCGCCGGAGCTTCCAGATCCGCGACCTGTCCTCCGATCATCCCTTGTGTCCCGGCGGCCTTCGATATTTCGCGCAGAATATGGACCGCCCGGTGCGCGGGCTTGATCTCTGCGATCCATTCGAACGCTAGAGTCAGGAACGCATCTCCCGCCAGGATCGCGCTTGCCTCGCCGAATTTCTTGTGACAGGTAGGTTTTCCGCGCCGGGTATCGTCATTGTCCAACGCCGGAAGATCGTCATGCACGAGTGAATAAGTATGGATCAGCTCGATCGCCAGAGCCGCCCCCATAGCGTCCTGGGGCTTTCCTCCGCACGCCTTACAAGCACACAGCGCCAGCACCGGCCGGAATCTTTTCCCGCCCGTAAAGATCGCATACTGCATGGCCTTGTGAATGCTGAGCGGACGGGTTTCCCTAGCGCGCAGCAGGCCTTTCAGCTTATGTTCAATCATCTCCAGATAGCGTTTGAAATATTGTTCATAGGTCATAAGCACTTCGCTAAGCCTCTTCGTTGGAAACTTTTTTCTTTTTCGATCTCGGAGCCGGTTCGTCGGGATCAAACGCTTCTTTTTTGAGCGACCCGTCCAGGGACCTGGTCAGGACCTCGATCTTCTTTTCTGTTTCGGTGAGCTTGGACTGGCAGGCCCGCACCAACCCGACGCCCTCTTCGTATTTCTTGAGCGCCTGGTCAAGCGTCAGCTCCCCGCTTTCCATCGCTTCCACGATCTTTTCAAGGTCTTCTAGCGTTTTTTCAAATTGAAATTTTTCATTCATGGAATATCCCCCCTATTGGGTTATAGCAGAAACTTTCGAGACTAAAGAGCCTTTATGAAGCCGGGTTTGTATCACATCTCCTTTCGAAATCTGCCGGACATTTTTGAGAATATCGCCTTTTTCATTAAAACTCACGGAATAACCGCGCTCGAGGATCGCGAGAGGATTGAGCGCATTCAACCGGCCCATGATACCTTGAAAAATCTGGCTCTTAGAACTCACAAGGGTCGTCACGCGGCTTTCCATCCGCCGGCCCAGATCATCCATCCTTCCGGTGAACTGGTCCAAAAGATAGCGCGGCTGTCGGAACGCCGCGCTTGAAGCGAGGCCCGAAAACTGCTCCCGGTACCGTTCGCAGATCCCGTTCATCGCAAGATCCAGTCTTTCTTTATGCCCGCGCAAATGTTCTTCCAGTTCGAGACGGCTTGAGACGACAAGTTCCGCGGCGGCCGAAGGCGTCGGGGCCCGGAGATCGGCCACAAGATCACAGATCGTCCAATCACTCTCATGTCCTACCGCAGAAATAACAGGGATCCGCGACCCAAAAACTGCGCGGGCGACAGGCTCCTCGTTAAAAGCCCAAAGATCTTCGAGACTTCCGCCGCCCCGTCCCACGATCAGGACATCGGCCTCTGCCCGCTCGTTCATCGTCCCAACGGCAGCCGCGATCTCCACGGCCGCGCCTTCTCCTTGCACTTTAACGGGGTAGAGCAGAACATGGGTCCCGCAAAACCGGCGGTTCATCACGTTCAAAATATCATGGATCGCGGCCCCGGCCGGCGAGGTGATCACACCCACGGTCTTCGGAAACTTCGGGATGGGCCGCTTCCGCTCCTCGGCAAACAGACCTTCTTTGGCTAATTTCTCTTTCAATTGCTGGAACGCGAGTTGAAACGCCCCAACGCCCTGCGGCTCCACACGTTCGATATAGAGCTGGTACTGCCCGCGCGCTTCGTAAATGGAAACACGACAGAACGCAAGGACCTTGAGTCCATCCTTGAGCTCGAATCGGAGTCCGCGCTGATATTGGCTGAAGAAGGCCGCCTGGATCTGTGCCGATTCGTCTTTGAGCGTCAGATAGATATGCCCGGAGCTATGATGCTTGAAGTTCGAGATCTCCCCTTCCACCCAGACCGCGGAGATCCGGGATTCCAGAAGCAAGCGGCTCTGCCGATTCAGCTGGCTAACCGTGAAGATCTTGCGACCGTCCTTCAACGAGCTAAACGGAACTGTTTCTTCTTGTTGCGCCATTTTTGTCCCTTCGGAATATCACCAAGACACATGACACCCTGTCACCAAGCAATCAAACCCAGTGGCCGGTGGCCTGGTGACTTTGCGATTTACTCAGTCGGTTATGACTCGATCCACTTTCATATCGTGCGCCTTCATCGGAACTTTTTTCACGATCTGTGCCCGGAAGCACAACCCGACTTTGACGACTTTTTGGGCCTTCCGGAGAAGCCGATCATAGTAACCACCGCCCCGTCCCAGACGCCCGCCTCTTTTGTCAAAAGCCACGCCCGGGACAATGATGATATCCATTTGACTGGCCGGCCGTTCCTCACAAAATGCCCTGGGTTCCCTGATGTTGTAAGCGCCCTTTTTCAGGTCTCTGGAAAGCGAACGGACCCGGCACAATACCAGGGATTTTTTCGGATCGATCCTCGGAAGATAGATCTTTTTATCCTTCAAAACCTTTTCCAGGAAAGACCTCGTCTCAACCTCGGGCGCGATGCCATAATAAAACACGACATGCTCGGCTCTTCGGAAAATAGGCTCCCGGGATAATGTCCTGAGGATGCGACGACTTTTCACGCGCCGCGAGAGAAGCGGAATATTTCCCCTTTTTTCAAGGAGCGCCTTTCTAAGAGAACTTTTTTCCGACATGGATCAGGGAACCTGGCGGGCTGCCGTCTTTTTTTCCTGTTCGAAACGGGCTCGTTCCGCTTCGAGCTTCCCGGCTTTTTCATCAAGAGAGGCTTGAAGCTGGCGCAGCTTTTCTTTTTGGCGATTCATTTCCACGGAGAACTTTTGGCGTTCGGCCTGAAAAGCCTTTTTTTGAGCCTCAAGTCCCGGGCTGTCGTCTAAGGCGGCCGGACCTTTGAGAGCCTTCATTTTGGAGAAAATTTCTTCTTTGAGCTTTTCCAGTTGATCCTGCTTTTCACGGATCATCTGGACCTGCTGTTCGCGAACCGCTTCCCATTCCGTTTTCAGCTTTTCAAGCTCGGATTTCGGGGCTGGCTCTCCGGTTTTCTCCGAAGTCTTTGCTGTGACCTGGGCGGTCGCAATTCCTACCGGAAATAAAACAAGAACGGCTAAGATCCAAAAAAAAGCGGCCTTTGTAAATTTTCGCATTTTCCCTTCTGCCTTCCTGCGCCTCTTGCTATAATGCCAGCCCGTAACGGGTCTTATGCCCCCATAGTTTCTGCCTCGCCCATGGCGAGGACGGATCCGTCCTCCGGATTAACCGGAGGCGGACAATTGGGATAATTTAATTTCTCTTTTATCATGTTATGATTTCACTGATGTTTCGTGCCCCCATAGCTCAATTGGATAGAGCATCTCCTTCCTAAGGAGAGGGTTGCATGTTCGATTCATGCTGGGGGCATTTTTTAATATTTTATCAGTGAAAATATATCGTGATTTTTCAGTTTTTCCCGCCCCTTCAAAAACCCCAATTCGATCACGAACGCAAGCTTTGCCACTTTGCCGCCGATGGCTTCCACGAGTTTTGCAGCCGCCGCAGCCGTCCCCCCCGTCGCCAAGAGGTCGTCCACGATGACAACCTTCTCCCCACGCGTCACTGCGTCCTGATGGATCTCAAGGATCTCTTCACCGTATTCCAGTGTGCAAGCGATACTCTGGGTCTTCCAGGGAAGTTTTCCTTTCTTGCGAATGGGCACAAAACCTACCCCGAGCTTTGTCGCAAGCGCCGTCCCAAAGATAAACCCACGCGATTCGATCCCCACGACCACGCCGATCTTTTCCCCTTTCAGAGATTTCGCCAACCGGGCAATAACCTCCCGGAGTGATTTCGCGTCCTTCAGAAGCGGTGTGATGTCCCGGAAAAGGATCCCTTTTTGGGGGAAATCAGGAATGCTGCGAACTTTGGCTTTCAGTGTTTTCAGGTCCATAAAAACTCCTTTTGAAATAGTTGAACGGCGCTAAGAAAAGCAGAATGCCTAGTGAGGAAGATAATTCTCGAACTGGTCCCCTTCCAAAGCAAGCTGAGCGCGGATCTTTTTAAGCACTGTGCCCTCGATCTGTCGGATACGCTCCCGCGTGACATTGAAATGTTGAGCGACCTCCGCCAACGTATGCGGGTCATGATGGACCAGCCCGAACCGGCGCTCCAGGACCTCGCGCTCCCGATCCTCCAGGACCCCCAACAGTTTGCGAACCCGTTCACTTTTAAGCATTTCCCCGACCTGCGAGTCCGGATTGCGCTCTTTGTCATCTTCGAGCATATCGATCAATTCGGCCTTGCCATCGAGGCTAAGCGGCGCATTGAGCGAACTCGGACGATTCACAATGCTTTCGATCTTTTTGACTTTTGAGGTCGGGATCTCAAGGACTTTTGCGATTTCACGCCTCGTCGGCGCCCGGCTGAGACGCTGCGTTAAAGCATCCCGGATCCGTCGCCACTTGGAAATGATGTCATACATATAAACCGGGATACGGATCGTCTTCCCATGATTGGAAAGAGAACGCATCATGCCCTGTTTGATCCACCAAGAAGCATACGTGGAAAAACGGTAGCCTCTTTTCGGATCGAATTTTTCCACCGCGCGCATGAGACCGATGTTGCCTTCTTCCACAAGATCCGAGAAAGCGAGCCCCATGTGGGCATAACGTTTCGCAAGTGCGATCACCAAACGAAGATTCGAGCGGATCATCCGCTGCCGCGCCTCTTCGCCCCGCGCGCCACCCGCCTGGACTTTTTGTCCCAAGGAGATCTCTTCTTCAGGGGTCAGAAGCGGGATATGCTCGATCTGGTCGAGATAAATCCTCATCGCCGTACGGTCAAGAGTTTGATCTGCCGCGTCATCCGCATGAACATCCGGCTCTTCGTCTTCACGTTCACGTTTTCGACGATCAAGAACCCCATCCACCTTAAGGATATTCTCCGCCCCTTTCTGAAGCTCTTTTTCACGGCGCAGGAGCGCCTCTGTGTCTTCGTGGGAAGTGAGGGATTTTTTCGGAGAACGTTTCTTGGGTCTCGAGGGTTTACGGGAGTGAGAAACAGGCCGGGAACGCTTGAGGCGTTCCCGGCCGGCTTTCTTCTTGAAGTGTTTCGGCTTCGTCCTGCGACCGGAACGAGCCTTCTTTCTCTTCTGTTTTTTACCTGCCATAAGATCAAGGTTCCCGGGCTCCGCCGACGGCGGAGCCCGGGAAAAGCTCCTAAAAGAACGCCGGCTTATTTCTTCTGACGCAATACTGCTTGAGCTGCCGCGAGCCTTGCGATCGGAACACGATAGGGCGAGCAGCTGACATAATTCATCCCCACCTTGTTACAGAAAGCGATCGAACTCGGATCGCCGCCATGTTCGCCGCAAATGCCGATCTTCAAATCCTTCTTTGTTTTACGGCCTTTTTCCACCGCAAGTTGAATCAAAGATCCGACGCCCTCCTCATCGATCGACTGGAACACGTCTTTCTCGTAGATGCCCTGATCAAGATAGGCCCCCATAAAAGAGCCGGAATCGTCGCGCGAAAAACCGAGCGTCATCTGCGTAAGGTCGTTCGTGCCGAATGAAAAGAATTCGGCGATCTCCGCAATGCGGTCTGCCGTGAGAGCCGCTCGAGGCACCTCGATCATAGTTCCGATCATATATTCCACTTTGGTCCCTTTTTCCGCGAGAACCTTGTTGATGGTCTCGACGGAAAGATCCCTCAGGATCTCGAGTTCCTTCTTGGTCCCGACGAGCGGGATCATGATCTCGGGAACGATCTTCATGCCTTTTTTCTTCAGGTTGCAAGCCGCTTCGATAATAGCGCGGACCTGCATGGCATAAATCTCAGGGTACGTGATCCCGAGACGACAGCCCCGGTGGCCGAGCATCGGGTTGAATTCATGAAGCGCTTCGACCTTCTGCTTAACGACTTCAATGGATACTTTCATGACGTCCGCCATTTCCTGCTGGTTGGCGGCTTCCTGAGGAAGGAATTCGTGAAGCGGCGGATCCAAAAGACGGATCGTCACGGGAAAACCCTTCATCGCCTCGAAGATCCTTTCAAAGTCCCCGCGCTGCATCGGCAGAAGTTTCGCCAGGGCCTTCTCACGACCGGCTTTGTCATCCGCGAGGATCATCTCACGGACCGCAATAATACGATCGCCTTCAAAGAACATGTGTTCCGTGCGGCAAAGTCCGATGCCTTCGGCGCCAAAACGGCGGGCCACTTCGACGTCATGCGGGGTGTCTCCATTGGTGCGAACCTTAAGCTTACGGATCTCATCGGCCCACTTCATCAGGGTCGCAAAATTACCGGAAAGTTGGGATTCGATGGTGTTGAGTTTGCCGAGATAAACTTGCCCCAGACTGCCGTCGAGAGAAATAAAATCTCCTTCTTTCACGACCGCTTTTCCGGCTATGAACTGACGACCCTTATAATCGATCTGGATATCACTGACGCCGGCCACGCAGCATTTCCCCATTCCGCGAGCTACGACGGCCGCGTGTGAGGTCATGCCACCGCGCGCTGTCAAAATACCTTTCGCGACATTCATACCGCCGATATCCTCCGGCGAGGTCTCGATACGGACCAGGATTACCGTTTCACCTTTTTTCGCCCAAGCTTCGGCATCTTCGGCTGTAAACACCACTTTACCGGTCGCGGCGCCCGGAGAAGCGGGCAATCCCTTAGCGATGACCTCCTTTTTCTGTTTCGGATCAAACGTCGGATGGAGCAGCTGGTCCAGCTGTTTGGGGTCCACCCTCAAGAGGGCCTGGCCCCGAGTCAGCACTTTCTCTTTGACAAGTTCGACTGCAACACGAACGGCCGCCGCAGCGGTCCGTTTGCCGTTCCGGGTCTGAAGGATATAGAGCTTCCCTTCCTGGATCGTAAATTCGATGTCCTGCATGTCTTTGTAATGTTTTTCAAGACGCAACCGCAGCGCATTAAGCTGTTTGTAAATCACCGGCCATTTCTGGGAAAGTACCTCGATCGGCTCCGGCGTGCGAATACCGGCCACAACATCTTCTCCTTGTGCATTGATCAAATATTCGCCATAGAATTTGTTCTCACCGGTCGAAGGATTGCGCGTGAAACAGACACCGGTGCCGGAAGTCTCTCCCATATTGCCGAACACCATGGCCTGGATGTTCACGGCGGTGCCAAGAAGACCGCGGATCTCATTGATCTGGCGGTACTTGATCGCGCGAGGATTGTTCCAGGAATTGAAGACCGCATTCGCGGTTTTGACAAGTTGTTCGAAAGGATCCTGAGGAAATTCTTCTTTTGTATGGTCTAAGTAGATCTTCTTGTACTGGCGGACCACAT
Organism: Candidatus Omnitrophota bacterium; assembly: GCA_043808175.1. GTDB lineage: Bacteria > Omnitrophota > Omnitrophia > Omnitrophales > Aquincolibacteriaceae > Aquincolibacterium. The sequence goes on from JAZDFE010000010.1 coordinate 26,428, forward strand.
CCTTCAGGTCATTGGCGTTGAGCTCGGTGTCGGATTTCGCGCCGACCTGCTGCTTTTTCTTTTCAAGCACATGCTCAAAATCATCATGCGGCACCTCCATCACGACGTCCCCGAACATTTGAATGAAACGGCGGTAGGAATCCCATGCGAAACGCTCGTTCTCTGTCTTGACGATGAGCCCCTGCACCACCTCGGAGTTGAGCCCGAGATTGAGCACGGTGTCCATCATGCCCGGCATGGAAGCCGCGGCACCGGAGCGCACAGAAACGAGGAGCGGATTGTTCCGGTCCCCGAGCTTGAGGCCCATGGCTTTTTCGAGCTTGGCGACATTTTCGCGAACCTGTTCTTCAAGCCCCGCGGGCCATTTCTTGCCATTTTTATTATAAAGATCGCATGTTTCGGTCGTGATCGTGAAACCGGCCGGAACGGGAATGCCGATATTCGTCATTTCGGCGAGGTTCGCGCCCTTACCGCCTAGCAGATCCTTCATCTTGGCGTCCCCTTCAGCTTTGCCATTGCCAAAGAAATAAACGTATTTTGAACACTTAGATTTAGATTTGGATTTCGAGGATTTCTTGCACGTTGCGGTACTCATGATTGCTCCTTTTCACTTCTTGTTGATTTGATGGATTACGCCTAAAAAACTGCCCTCCGAAGGACCTTCAGGGGTCTTAAAAGAGGTTTGGTCCCAATACATATCGATTTCAACGAAGTTGAAATTGGGGCCATCCTTGTCAACATCCTGGAAATGATGCTTCAGACAAGGATGGAAGAGCGCGGATTATATCACCCTTCGTCGGTTCTGGAAAGTACCGAAAGATCGGCGATCTTTTCCGTATAGAGATTATGGATTTTCTTCATCAAAGCTTGACGGTTGGCTCGAACCCCAGGATCCTCCGCATTGACCATGACTTTTTCAAAAAACCGTTGCAATAATTCATAAAAAGTCCCCCCAAAAAGGAGCGTCGCCTGTTTATAATCGCGCTTTTTTATCAAATCCTGAATTTCGGGAACCTTGCTTTCATACAGCCGAAAAAGCTCATGTTCTAACGCATCCTGAAACAATGCCTCGTTAACTTTCTCAGAGATTTGTTTTTGCTGCCCTCGGATAATATTACCGGTACGCTCAACCACTTTGGCTGCTTCGAGAAAATCTTCCGGATGACTTTCACGGAGTTTTATTAAAATCTTATAGCGGTCGAAAATATCGGCCAAATCATCGACATTGCTCGCGGTAACCGCGCCAAGAATTTCCGCGGCATATGTTCCGGGCTTTATTCCTAATTCAAAAACGATGCGATCGCGGATGAACAATCCGAGTCTCATCTCATCAAGTTTATTAATGGCATTACCATACAGTTTTACATTCGCTGCGACAACTTTCTCCATGGAAAAAGAAATCCCGAACGCCCGAACAAGCTTGACCACAATGCCTCCGGCACGGCGTAACGCAAACGGATCCTTGCTTCCGGACGGTTCCATCCCCGTTCCAAAAGCCCCGATCAAAAGGTCCAGGCGATCCATGACCCCGAAGAGCGCGCCGAGAAGACTCATGGATTTTGCGACTTTCGCGTGATCTTCCGTCAGGTTCTTGGGCAGGTATTGAGTGCCGATTGCTGACGCGACCTCATTTTTTTCTCTGGCCGCGAGAGCGTATTCCCGGCCTACGATCCCCTGAAGGTCCGGCATTTCATAAACAAGGTGGGTCACAAGATCGATTTTGGAAAGCGCGGCAACACGCGCGAGGTCCCGGGCGAGTTTTTTCTGTCCTGCCGCTGCGGCAAACTCCGCGGCCATCTTTTCAAGCCTCTCGGTCTTGTCGAGGACAGAACCGAGCTTGCCGAGATAGACAAGTTCGGCGAGTTTCGGTTTCTTCTTTTCGAAAGTTTCGCGCGTGTCCATTTCATAAAAATAACGGGCGTCTTTGAGTCGCGAGTCCAGAACATTTTCATAATCCGAACGGATCTTCGCTAGGCTGTTGCGCTTGCCGTTCATCACGGCCACAAACCGGTTCTTCATCTTCCCTTTGCCGTCGCAACAGGCAAAAACTTTCTGGTTCTTTTTCATGCAACTCGCGAGGACTTCCGCGGGAAGTTCGAGATACTCCTGCGAGAAAGTCCCCTCCAGAAAGACCGGCTCTTCCACAAGCTGGGCGTTTATATGCGCCAATTCTTCGTCGCTTTGTTTTTGTCCGAAACGGTTTTTGAGGGCCCCGCGAACCAAGGCCTCACGTATTCCGATCGGCAGAAAGACATGTTTCTTTTTCAAAAGCGCGACATAAGTCTTCCAATCGGCTTTCGGGATTGTGAAACTTTGCGGCGAAAGAAAGCGGTGACCGAAACTTTTGTTGCTGGACTTTACATCCGCAAGCACAAGCGGCACCTTTTTGGCGTCCATCAGAACGACCAGCCAGCGGATGGGACGCGGGAAACGGAACCCCGACGCCTCCCAACGCATGAGTTTAGGAAAGGAAAGCGAGGCGAGAAGCTCCTTGATTAGACCCGGAAGGAGGGTCGACACAGCCCCTCCTTTTTCTTTTTTCCTCAGGAGGATGAACTTCCCCTTGGGAGTTTCGCGGATCTCGATATCTTTTTCAGTGGCCTGTTTGCTTTTAAGAAAACCCTGCAACACCACCGTGGATTTCCCCTGAGCATCGTAACACTTCTCATAAGAAGGGCCCGATATCTCGAGTTCCCTGTCAGGCTGCATCACGGCAATGCCTTGGACGAAAAGCGCGATGCGGCGCGGCGTAGCTTCCACTTTCACTTCCCCGAAAGCGATACGTTCATCTATAAGCTTTTGACGTGTCTTCACCGCCAGCTCGTCATAAATAACATCCAAACTTCCGACGGGAAGCTCTTCGACGCCGATCTCGATTAGTAAATGAGACATGGTCATTTCTTCTTTCCGATAAGCGGAAAATTCTGCGCCTTGCGGCTTTCAAGATACCCTTCCGCGCAACGGCGGGCCAAAGCCCGGACGCGAGCGACATAGCGGGGCCGTTCGTTTACGCTCACGGCGCCACGCGCGTCCAGAAGATTAAAAATATGTGAAGTTTTGAGACAGCAATCGTAGGCCGGGAGAACCATCCCGCCTTCAAGCAGGCGTTCGGCCTGTTTTTCATAATCTTCGAAATGGCGGCGGTAGATCTCGGGATCCGATCCCTCGAAATTGAACTTTGAGAATTCCCGCTCCCCCTGCAGATGGACGTCGCCATAGGTGACCTTGTCATTCCATTGGATGTCAAAAAGAGAATCTTTCTGCTGGAGGAACATGGCGATGCGCTCAAGACCGTAGGTGATCTCGCAAGAGATCACATCAAGATCGATCGAACCGCACTGTTGGAAATAAGTGAATTGCGTGATCTCGAGACTGTCGAGCCATACCTCCCAGCCAAGACCCCATGCGCCAAGCGTCGGAGATTCCCAATCGTCCTCCACAAAACGGATATCATGAGAAAGCGGATCAATGCCGACCGCGCGAAGACTATTCAGATAAAGCCCCTGAGGATTTTCGGGGGACGGCTTTAAAATGACCTGGTATTGATAATAGTGCTGGGTCCTGTGCGGGTTCTCGCCATAGCGACCATCCGTGGGCCTGCGAGAGGGCTCAACATAGGCGGCTTTCCAAGGCTCGGGACCCAGGGCCCGGAGAAATGTATGGGGGGAAAAAGTGCCGGCACCGACTTCGATATCGTAGGGCTGCATCACGAGACAACCCTGTTTCGCCCAATAGTCGTTCAACTTTTGTACTAACTCTTGGAACGTCAAAGGTTTAGGCATTGCCTTCCCCAAAAGGTCTTTAGCGGGTTAAAAACGCTTCTTCAAAGAGGCGGCATTGTAGCAAAAACCCACTGACGAATCAAGTTACGGAAGGAAAAACGTCAGGCACGATGATGCCGGGCTTGTAGCTCCTCCAAGACCTTCAGAGCTTCCTGCCGTTCGCGCCGAAGAGGATCGGCCTGGAGAGCCACAAGTGTCAAAAGCTCACGGAGTAATTCCTGGGACGAGATCAGGCGATCTGTCTCCATTCCAGCTTGTTCGATGGTGGCATAAAGAATGGATTTCACGTCGTGGATCTTTTCGTAGTCATGTGACATGTCATTCTCACGAAGCAGCTGCTGGGTCCTATCCATCGCTTTCGCAAGGCATCGCCGATAACCGCTTTCCTCGTTTTCTGTTTGTTCTTGTTTGACATTTTCCATTTTCATTCTCCGGAACCGCTGAAGGAACAGTCCTGGCTTTCGTTTTCCTTCGATCAACGGCCGCCAGGACCGTCCCTTCGCGTACGGGTCTCAAGCTCCGGTATTAGACCGTCACTTGATCTTTAAAGCGTTGCAGCTTGTTACCGCCGATCCCCTGGACTTGAGTCAGATCATCGATCGACTTGAACATGCCATTCTTATCGCGATGCTCGATGATCCGCTTGGCCATCACGGGGCCGATCCCACGAACTTTGATCAACTCCTCAGCGGTGGCTTTATTGACATTCACCATCGCCGTGGATTGCGGCTGCCCTTGAAGCTGCAATGTCGCCTTAGGTTGACCGGCCAGCACCTTCTCTGCGGCGATCATGGAAAGACCCCCGAAGAAGAACGTTGCGATAACCAAGACTCCGAATGCGCGTTTCACTTCTTTTCTGTACATCATTGTGACACCTCCGTTTTTGACGTTGACTGGATGGTAACATAAATATGATTATATGTCAATATTATATTTAATAAAAACAATAACTTATTGTATTCATTATTGTTATATTCTACTTGACGAATAGGGTCATGCCGTTAAAATACGTTTATGTTAAAGAATTTAGGGCAACGTATACGAACGCTTCGCAGGGAAAAAGGCCTCACCCTAGTCGAGATCTCCCAAAAGACCGGCATCGCCCAGGCCACTCTTTCTCGCATCGAGACCGGCACCATGATCGGAACGGTCGAAAGCCACGAAAAGATCGCCGAGATGCTTGGCATTGGACTTTCCGAACTCTATACGGGAGTTGATCGCCGCTATGAACAGATCAGCCATCAAGCCAAGGAGGCGCGCACGGCCACGCACCACACCAAGGAAGTTCATGTGGAAGTGCTCACGCAGGAAAGCTCCAAAAAGAAGATCACCCCCCTCCTCCTGACTCTCCAGGGAGGCGGTAAGACGGAGAAGGAGCACAACGAACGCGGGGTGGAGAAATTCGCATGGGTTCTTGACGGGCACGTCAAGGTTAAGCTCGAGAATAAGGAATACGACCTCAAGGCGCAGGAAACCCTCTACTTCGACGCCTCTTTCCCTCATCAGATCGTGAACGAAGGGCAGAAGACCGCCAAGGTCTTCATCGCCGTTTCACCTTCTAAGATTTAAGCGATTCACTGTAAGCAAACCCAGGGCTTTGAATCTTTTTTGAGTGGAATTGAGTATCAGCGCCCGCCGAAGAGACAGAAATTTACCTTTTGACAGCTACTTCTCTGGAGATCCAATCCAGGTAGGACCGGCTGCCTTTCGTGATAGGCAAGCAAATGATTTCGGGAACTTCATAAGGATGATTTTCTAAGAGGGTCTTTTCGAGTTTCTTATAGTTCGATACCTGCGTCTTGATAAGGAGGAGAACTTCTTTGGAGGTTTCTTTTCTGCCACGCCAGTGGTAATGGGATTCCAGTCCGGGAAGGATCTGAACGCAGGCCGCGAGCCGTTTAGAAACCAAAAGGCCCGCTAAGGTGCGGGCCTTTTGAATGCTAGAAACAGTGTTAAGAACGCAACAATACTTCACGTTCGAAAATTATTTTCGATTAAGCGTTGCTGAGTAACCGCTTTCGGGAGTCCCCAAAGTGATGTGACCTTCGCGAGCAAGCCATCCGAGACTCATCAGCACAAGTTCGTGAGGACGCTTTAAACCTTTGGTAAGTTCATCTGCGGTGGCGTTTTTTTTATCGTCAAGGAAGTGCCAGATCTCTCCAGCGACAATTCCAATTTCCATAATCATGAGGGGGCTCCTTTTGAAACTGAATTTACATCTAACAACGTGCACAATATAGCAAAAAACGATTCCGTTTAAAAGAACTTTATTGTTTTCCCCTTGAGCAACCGATCACACTCATCCGGCCCCCATTCCGAGAACTTTGCGAAGGAAATGCCCTGTATAGGAGCCCAGAACTCCGGCGACCTCTTCCGGAGAGCCACAAGCAACGATTCTCCCGCCATCCTTTCCGCCATCAGGTCCCAGATCGATCACATAATCTGCCATCTTGATGACATCCAGATTGTGCTCAATCACCACGACCGTGTTACCCTGACTTCGAAGGTCAAAGAGCGCCTTCAAAAGATGCTGGATATCCCCAAAGTGAAGCCCCGTCGTGGGTTCGTCCAAAAGATAGAGCGTTTTTCCCGTAGCTTTTTTAATAAGCTCAGAGGCGATCTTGATGCGCTGAGCCTCTCCGCCCGAAAGCGTGGTCGACGATTGTCCGAGTTTTAGATAGCCCAACCCGACCGCCTCAAGAACTTCCAACCGCTCGCGGATCATGGAAAACTTCTCAAAAAAACCTATGGCTTCCCGGACTGAAAGATCCAGCACCTCCGCAATATTTTTTCCTTGGTAGCGGACCTCAAGTGTTGGTTCATTGTACCGCTTGCCGCGACAGGATTCACAAACCACAAAAAGATCTGGCATAAAGTTCATTTCGAGTTTTTCGGATCCTGCTCCGCGGCAATTTTCACACCGCCCGCCTTTAAGATTAAAACTGAAACGCGACTGGGAATAGCGACGGAGTTTTGAAAGTTCCATATCGCTGTAAAGCTTACGAATAAACCCGAAAATATCCGTGTAGGTCGCGGGATTGGAGCGCGGTGTACGTCCGATCGGCGCTTGGTCGATCTCAATGATCTTATCAATGCAATCCGCACCCTCGAGGGTCGCGAACCGGCCTACTTTGTACTCCGTTTTAAAGATCCGATTGTGAAGTTCCTTGTAGAGAATATCGTGAACAAGTGTACTTTTACCTGAACCCGAGACGCCGGTTACGCAGATAAAAAGCCCGAGAGGAAAGGCCACATCGATATTTTTCAGATTATGCTCACAGCATCCTTTCACGATAAGTTCGAGAACCGTACGAGCGTCCTTGCGATCCTTGGGTACCTCAATCGAAAGCTCGCCGGAAAGATATTTGAGCGTCAGCGATTCGGGGCACTCCTTCATCTCGGCAAGCTTGCCTTGGGCCACGATCTCCCCGCCCTCAATACCCGCCCCTGGTCCGAGATCGATCACGTGATCTGCCCTCCGGATCGTCTCCTCGTCATGTTCTACTACAAGCACCGTATTCTTGAGATCACGAAGTTTTTCAAGCGAATCCAACAACTTCCCATTATCACGAGGATGAAGGCCAATGCTCGGCTCGTCCAGCACATAGAGCACGCCGGTCAGTCCGAGTCCGATCTGCGCCGCAAGCCGGATGCGCTGGAGTTCCCCTCCGGCCAAAGTCGCAACCGTGCGATCAAGTGTCATATACTCAAGTCCGATATTGAGAAGAAATGAAAGCCGCTCGCGAACTTCCCGGAGAATGGGCTCTGCGATCACTTTTTGTGCGCCTTGAAAAAAGAGATCCCGAAAAAACGGCACCGCTTCGTCGACAGATAAAGTCGTGACCTCGGCAATATTTCTTCCCTCGATCAGAACATTCAGACTTTCTTTTCGGAGCCGCTTGCCCGCACATTCCGGACAAATCTCCTCACGCAGGAACTTCCGGACCTTCGCACGCACTTCCTCGGAATTCGTTTCATGGAAAAGCCTCTCCCATTCTTCTACAAGCCCGGCGATGTCCCCATCCCCGAGAAAAAAAACTTCCTTGGCATCTTCCGGCCAATCCTGATACGGCGTATCCCATTCAAAGTTATATTTCTCCGTCAGATCATGCAAGAGATCTTCAAAAAAATATTTATTGAACGAGAAAAAAACGTCTTTATTGAGCGCGCTCATAAGCGGTTTCTGGGGCGCCAAGATCACGCCCTGGGTGAAGATCTGCGAAAGCTTTCCGAGTCCTTTGCATTTCGAACAGGCTCCGTAAGGACTGTTGAATGAGAACATATTGGGTGCGAGATCCGGCAAGCTGATCTGGCACTTGGCGCAGGTTTTGGTCGTGGAAAAAAAATGAAGAACCCCCTCCCCCTCACTTTCCTTTTCCAGGATCGCAATATGTCCTTTGGTGAAATCCAACGCGCAGGCAAAAGAATTCCTGAAACGTCTGTCCTCATCCTTTAAAGGCGTTAGTTCATCGATCACGATCTCCATATCGTGACGCACGGATTTTCGGAGCTTCATATCCTGTTTGATGAGTCTCACGTTCCCGTCGATACGCGCCCGATCAAAACCTTTTTTAAGTGAATCCTGGAAAAGCTTTTGGAATTCCCCCTTGCGCCCTCGCGCAAGTGGCGCCAGAACTTGCACTTCATGTTTCGCAAAACGTTCGAGAAGATCCTTAAAAAGCTCTTCACGGGACTGGCTTCGAAGGATCTCATGACACAAGGGACAGTGAGGTATCCCGACCTTGGCGAAAAGAAGTCGTAGATAATCGTAGATTTCAGTAACGGTCGCGACCGTAGAGCGCGGATTATGCGTGACGGATCGCTGCTCGATCGCGATCGCCGGAGAAAGTCCTGAGATATGGTCCACATCTGGCTTCTTGAGCTTTTCGAGAAATTGCTTGGCGTAAGAGGAGAGACTTTCGAGATAGCGACGCTGGCCTTCGGCGTAGATCGTATCGAATGCGAGTGAGGATTTTCCGGAACCGGAAAGGCCGGTAATGACCGTGACCTTGTTGCGAGGAATCTTAAGCGATAAATTCTTGAGATTGTGTTCCCGTGCCCCGCGAATCTCGATGAATTCATCCATGCTCGGAATCCCTCCGGCCGGCCCGCTCAGGTCCCGACGCGAACGGAGGCGAAAGCTTTTTTGAGCGTGGCGATCGCGGAAAGAATGGCCAGATAACTTGTTTTCGGATTCCCGGGCGCCGGTTTGTTCTGCGTCACCGTGGTGAACGTACCGAAATCCCCTTCGACCAGGACTTCATGCCGGTTCCCTTTGTAGGATCGCGAGGTCCAGATCTCCACCTGCGTGCGCTCGGGTCCGATCCCTGCGAGGCTTAGGACGGCGGCGACATTGATGTTCTGCGGGAAATGCTCGATGGCCTCGATCGCCGCCCCGCGGAAAATACGTTTTTCTTCCGAAAAGGTTTTAAGGACTGGAAATTTTTTCTTGAGAAAATAGGCCGCGCCCATCAGTGCCTCGGGAGGCTTACGCGTGATCAAACGGACCTTCCGGATCTTCCCGTTGGCTGCCGCCAGGACACCGTCCACGCCGGTGATCGCACCGGAGGGACAAAAGATCCGGGACCGGTTCTTCTTGAGCATTTCGGCAACCTGTGGCTGAAGCAATCCTCCCACACTCATGATAAGGACTTTTTTATTCCATTCGCAAGCAAGCCTTACGACCTGCGCCGCAACCTTGGGTGACGCGGCCTCGATAATCAGATCCGAACGGCGGACCAGTTCGGTCAGTGGAACCAGGCGCGCATAAAACTTGTATTTTTCTTGAAGCGCTGCCGCCTTTTCCTTGTGCTTTTCGCACAAAAACTTAAGCTGCGCGAAAGCCCGGAGATCCGTCACCACCGCTTGCGCGAGCGCCGTCCCGATCGTCCCTCCCCCAATGATCCCGACCTTGATCTTTTGTTTCATTTTTTCTTTTTCACGATGCGATTCTTGGAATCGACATAAACAACTTTAGGTTTGTGTTTTTTGGCTTCTGCCGCCGTAAGTACCATAAAGGTCAAAATGATTGCTATATCACCCACTTTTCCGTGCTTGGCGGCACCACCGTTCAGGCAGACCACGCCGGACCCCGCAGGCCCCGGGATGGCATAGCTTTCGATGCGAGAACCATTATTGAGATTCGCAATGAGAACTTTCTCATGCGGAAGAATGCCCGCCCCATCCATAAGTCTCTTGTCGATCGTGATACTTCCGGGATAATCGATGCACGCCTCGGTCACGGTCACGCGGTGGATCTTTCCACCCAACATTTGTTTCTGCATAGACCCTCGATTTTTAGATTTCAGTAGTCTGTTTTCAATTGCCGTTAAGCGTGGATTATAACATTATCGATTAGTCTTGTCTTGCCGACAAAGCAAGCCGTTAATATAGCCATGGTTTTCTGATACTTTTTGAGCGGCGCAAGTGTCCCGGGTTCCATGATCTCAAAATATTGAACCCGATCCACGTTTTTTCTCAATTCCCGGAGTGCCCGAGCCTTTAGACCCGCGAGCCCCCCCCGTTTTCTCCTTAAGAGGTCCTTCTTGAGCGTAAAAAGCGCTCGCGAGATCGCAAGTGCCCGATGCCGTTCGCGAGGACCGAGATAACGGTTCCTGGAACTTATGGCAAGTCCGTCCTTTTCTCGCACCGTAGGCATCACACGAACACGGGTTGGCAAGTTCAGATCACGCACAAGCTGGCCAATAACGGTAGCTTGCTGAAAATCCTTGGCGCCGAGATAAAGCCGGCAAGACCCCGTGATGTTAAGAAGCTTCGCCACCACGGTCGCCACACCCCGGAAATGTCCGGGTCTGAATTTTCCGCAAAGAACATTCGCAAGCCTGGGGCTGACATCCACAAAAGTCGCATAACCTTCAGGATACATGGCCACGACCGAAGGGCAGAAAAGATAATCGACCTTGACCATCCGGAGCTTTTTCATGTCCTCGGCCAACACACGCGGGTATTTCGCGTAGTCCTCATTGATGCCGAATTGGGTAGGGTTAACGAAGATGCTCACGACCGTGACATCGTTCTCGCGATCTGAGGCGCGGACAAGGGACAAGTGACCTTCATGCAGCGCCCCCATAGTAGGAACAAAACCCACGGTTTTCCCGCGGGCCCTTTCTTTTTCGAGTATTTGCTGAAGTTTCCCAGGATATCGGATAAGTTTCATAGTTTTCAGTTCATGGCGCAAAGCACAAGGTCAAAGGACCCGCTTTGTGCTTTGAGCTTCGCCCTTTGCGTTCAGTTCATTTAATAAGACTCGGATCGTTTTCTTCAATACCGGATGAATAAATTCGGGAGCGAGATCACAAAATGGCACAAGTACAAACGCTCTTTCATGAAACCGCGGATGTGGAATGATGCGATTTTGTTTTTCGCATGTTTCATTTCCATAAAAGAGAATATCGAGGTCCAGGACCCGAGCTTCATTCTTCGTGATCCTCTGACGGCCCGCCCGGGCTTCGATGTCATGCATCCCCTGTAAAAGATCCTGCGGAGACAGTTCCGTCACAAAGCTCCAGACCGCGTTCCAATACTTCGGCTGCCCCTCTCCGCCGACGGGTTCTGTTTCATAGATCAGCGAACGCTTCAACTCACGGATCCGGTCATCGGCAAGAAGCTCTCGGGCCGCAAACCCAAAATTACTTTTCCGGTCCCCGAGATTGGATCCGATACCGATGTAGACCTGCGGCATGTTTTCCTTTTCCACGCATCCGGACGTGAGGGGAAAGTTCTTTAAAATTGGGAGTGATGCGGATGGCTTTTCTTGATACGGTCAAGGGCTTCCATGATCCGCGATTCGGCGACGGTCAAGGAGATCCGGAAATATCCTTCTCCGTTGGGTCCAAAGCCGTTCCCCGGCGTCACAACAATATTCAGCTCTTCCAGAAATTTCAAGGCCAGCTCCGCGGAAGTATAACCTGCCGGCACCGGGATCCAGACGTAAAAAGTGGCCTTCGGTGCTTCGATCTTCCAGCCAAGGTCCCGGAATCCTTGCACTAAAAGGTCGCGGCGCTCCTGGTAGATCTTGAGATTCTTCTCCAGTTCCTTCTGCCCGTCCTGGAGCGCTTTGATGCCCGCGATCTGGATCGCCTGAAAAATACCGGAATCCAGGTTCGACTTCACCTTCGCAAGAAGCGCGAGCACTTGTGCATTCCCGACCGCAAAGCCCACACGCCAACCGGTCATGCTATAAGTTTTTGAGAGCGAGAAAAGTTCCACTGCGATCTCTTTGGCGCCATGGACCTCAAGAATACTTGGCGACTTGAGCCCTTCGTAGCACATCTCGGAATAGGCTGCGTCATGGGCAATTAAAATCCCGTGCTTGTATGCGAACGCCACGGCCTTTTCAAAAAAATCCTTGCCCGCCACCTGCGAGGTCGGATTATTCGGATAGTTGAGGAACATGAGCCGGGTGTTCTTCAGAACATTTTCCGGGATCGCATCAAAATCCGGAAGATAATTGTTTTTTTCCAGGAGCGGCATCGTGTAGGGAATGCCTTCGGCAAAAAGCGTCCCCGAACGGTATACCGGATACCCGGGATCTGGGATCAAACAAACTTTTCCGGGGTTCAAGACCGCGAGCGGCAAATGCCCGATACCTTCTTTAGAACCGATAAGCGGAAGGATCTCTTTATCCGGATCAAGCTTCACACCGAAGCGGTGCTGGAACCAATCACGGATCGCATGGCGGAATTCCGGCATCCCCTGGTCGAGAGCATAACGATGGTTGCGGGGATTCTTCGCCGCAGTGCTCAGGGCCTCAATGATGAAATCTGCCGTTGGAATGTCCGGATCCCCGACCCCGAGGTCGATCACATCTTTTCCTTTAGTGATGAGCTCGCGCTTTTTTTTGTCGATCTCCGCAAAAAGGTAAGGCGGCAATTTCTGCAATCGTCCCGTCGGTTCGATCGTAAGCGGTTTAAACATAGGATCCTTTCTTGGAGAATTTGAAGAATGCCCGTACTACCAGGCAGGAATTATACCAGACTTCAAGAAGCTTGGAAACAGGACGCAAACACGGAGGAACACTTCTATTCTTTACTGTAAGGAGCGTAGGACTTGGGAGGGTTCTTGACTCTTTCCGGATCCGGGATTGGCAATCCGTAACCCATATCCGGAAAATCCACGGGAATAAAAAAGGTAGCCAGCTGAATCAGCCCTCCGGCCGTGTAGACCACTCCTTCACCGATCCCTGCCGAATAACCCATCCACTGCGCCTGGTATTTTGGATTCTTGGCTTCGGCCCAAGGCGTCATCCAGCCCAAGAGAGAATTCTTGATGCCAAAACAAAATTTCCCCCACGTCTTCCCTCCGTAGTTTTGCTTGGACGTCCAGGGAGATGCCGCGTGCGCAGGCATTAGACCTGATAGAAAAAGAACAGCAAATATGACGAACACCCAAAGGGATCTCTTATCTTTTATATTCATAAGCAATCCCGCCTTGAGGCAATGGGATATCTAGTGGAATGGGGAACGTCGCCGCATGAAGGATACCGCCTGCTGTGTTCGTAAAGGTATAACCGATCCCCTTGGCAACACCCACGAAGAAATTCTGATCTTTGACGGGTTCGAAAAAGAGGGCCGTCCAACCGGCTGTGATATTGAGGAACCCGAATCCCAACTTCTGGGATATCTTCCCGAGATAAGTAGACTCGTGGGTCCAATCGCTGGACTCCACCGGCCCGGCATAAGCCGAACCGGCCACAGCGCAAAACAGAATGAGGGTCACAAGCAGCCGTACCCAACCCCGTAGAAAAAAAAGCATGCGTGGTTTCATAAACAAAAAAATACTACTGTTTTAGAACGCATAAGTCAAGAAAACGAACAAGCTTTGGTGGAAAATCCCGAGGGGGAAAACAGGGTCGCCAGAGCTAACGGCCTACGAATCGGCTGTTAAGCCCTAAAATCCATGGATTTGTCTTTTTTTCAGGTTGATTAGTTAAGTTTAGTAACGTCGAAGTTGAATTGGGGGTCTAACTGACTCAGCTCCTGTACTAATTGGAGGATCAAATTTTTAAGTTCCGGGGACTTTGCCGAAAGCCATCTTTGATAGGTTTCGAGGAACTGCTCCATCTTGATGTCCCGCAAATGGTCTTTTTCATAACCGCTCAGCTTTATGAGAAAATGTTGGAAGGCCTGTTCCCGGAAACACTCAATGAATTTAAAATAATCTTCTTTGACGTCGGTAAGGATATGTCTGTAAATGTCGAACTGACCCGCGATCTTGCCAAGCACTTCTCCGACTCCGGTTTTTTTGTCATAAACTCCGGCATGAAAGCGCGCGGCCTGGTTGTAATACAGGATCGCGGACAAACGTTCTTTGCTTTTTTCATCCGAGGCGTCTTTTTTAAGCGGAAACCGCTTGGCCAATTGGGGATCCGGATTAAAGATCGTGGATTGGACAAGCAAATGGTCCGCATTGACCTTGAAAATAAAATACCGGAGCATCGGATCGTCGGTCTCTCGGACCCATTCAAAAACCTCGTGAGCGTTGCTCGAGAGAAAGGGATCCGCCATGTCGTGGTATTCCGGAAGCGAGACGGCGAAAAGCAGATGGGCAAGATAGATATTCACATCCTCGTCGAAAGAAAGCGTCCGCGTCAGGCGATGCGCTTGGTCTTTGGCTTTCAAGATAGATTCCAAAAGGAAATAGATAGCCGACTCGCGGTCCTCGCTTGAGAGACTGAAATACAGATAGGGCGCTTTCGGTTCCTGCTCTTTCTGCTCGCTCATTGCGTTTCCTCCTTTTTTACATATATAACAATATATAGCAATTATATCTTTTACATACTTATTGTCTACAATTAGAAACATAGCATGGCAATATAAAAAAGTCAAATCCACCAAATAAATATATTATCAACGTAATATATTGAAAACAAAGGGGTTGCAACTTCTCAAGAAAATTTACAAATGAGTTGAACTTTACCTAGTGCTAAAGGGGACGTTGTGAAAAGGATGGATCAGATAGACTTCAGAACGGCGCGAACGGAATCGAGGAACTTGCGGGTTTTGAGGACTTTCCCGAGACGGTAATTGAGGAAGGTGGTAATGATAGTCTTGATCTGGTTTTCAATCACGGAGCTGTGGGACACGCGAAGGCAATCCTCCAGCGCGTCCTTGCTGTATGAACGCAGAACCGCAAGCGCACCGGAACTCACGGCCAGCGCGGCTGTATCCTTTGAGCGGCAACGCTCGCAGAAAAGCGCTCCATGACGGATAGAAAAAAAGCCCTTCTCAAGGGGTTTCGCACCGCACGCCAAACAGCTCTCAAGAAAAGGGAGCCAGCCCATTTCCCTGAGAAGCTGGGTGACAAAGACTGTTTCAAGACGCGGAGGCGGAATGACAGGCAGAAAACGAAAACTTTCCTTCAGCAGGTCAAAGATCTTCGGATGCGGATCCTGGACCTCGGTGAGCTCATCCACCAGTTCACAAAAATAACTAGCATACGCAATTCCACTCAACTGGTCACGAAGCGCGTGATGACTTTCAAGGATCGAAGCATCCGAGATTAGATGAAGATCCGAACGTCTTTTTTCATAGAAGACATACTCCGCATGGGTGAATAGCTCGAACCCCGCCTGGCGGATCTCCCCTTCCCGGTGGACGCCCTTGACCACCCCGCGCACTTTTCCAAGCTGTGGCGTAAAAAACGTCACGATGAGGGAACTGGAGCGGAACGGCATGGCCTTCAGGACAAGGGCTTCGGTCTTGTGGATGCTCATAAAACTAGGTTTTTTTCTTTTTTACGCACGCGAGAATCTGGCTCTGCTTGCGATGCATTTTCTTGAACGCAACGCGGCCCTTGTCCCTATAGCCCATAAGGTGCAGGATCCCGTGACAGAGACAGTAGTGAAGTTCCTCCTCAAAAACATGTTCGTATTCCTTGGCCTGCGCACGGATCGTGGGAAGACAAAGCGCGATATCCCCAAGAAAATCGATATCTTTACGGCGAAAGACTTTCGCGGGAAGCATTTCTTTCAGATGCCCGGAAGATTTCTTCTGGCCGAACGCGAGAACATCCGTTGACCATGCGTGGCGAAGATAACGGCGATTGAGTTTACGCATCTCGGGACCGTCGATGAGCACCACGCTCAGCACCGCGTTCTTAAGACCCAAGTCTTTCAAGATGTCCGTGGCGATCTTCTTGAGCGTGACTTCTGAGACCTTGATCCGGGGGCAATCTTGTTTCAGGTAAATTTCATACGTCATGACAGGACCTTAACGAACGCCCTTAAGGCGCCGACACTCACTGACGATCTGCGCCTTAATCAGCATCCTTAAAATGCGCGGTTCTACAAAATTTCAGCCCTAGGATTCTTCCTGGACTTTTTTGCGTTCGTGCTTTTCATACGCCTTGATGATCTCCTGCACGAGAGGGTGGCGCACCACATCCGTTTCGTTCAAATAGATGAACTGGATATCGGGAATTTCAACGAGGATATTACGGATCTCGACAAGCCCGGATTTCTTCGCGGACGGTAGGTCGATCTGAGTGATATCCCCCGTGATCACGACCTTGGAGGTCTGTCCCAAACGCGTAAGGAACATCTTCATCTGGCTGTGCGTGCAGTTCTGCGCTTCATCGAGGATGACATAGGAATCATTCAGTGTCCGCCCGCGCATGTAGGCGATCGGGGCGATCTCGATCGCTCCTCGCTCGGTGTACCGGGCCACTTCATCGAATTCGAGCATGTCATAAAGCGCATCATAAAGCGGCCTGAGATAGGGATTCACTTTCGCCGCCAAATCCCCTGGCAAAAACCCAAGATTTTCTCCGGCCTCGACTGCGGGACGCGTTAGGATGATACGAGCCACATATTTTTTCTTAAGCGCTTCAATGGCCGCGGCCATGGCCAGATAGGTTTTTCCAGTGCCTGCCGGACCGATGGAGATCACAATATCGTGTGTCTGCATGGCTTTGAGATATGCAAGCTGGTTCTCACTCCGGGCCTGGATCACTTTTCCGCGATGGAAAAAATGTATCCCTCCGCCTTGCGGAGGCGTCACGCGCGCCTCGCTCTTGGGGCTAGCTTCCACGCTCGCCTTTTCCGGCAAGCGGCTCCCTTTGCGGATCATCTCGAGCATCCGAACAAAAAAACGAGAAGCTTCTTCCACGTTCTTTTTGTCCCCCATGATCTTCATCCGGTCGTTGCGCGCCACGATCTTGACGCGATGATCCTTCTCCGCCCGCCGGATATTCTGATCCAGATTGCCGTAGAGAGCTTTCGCTTCTTCGTTCGAATGTAGCTTGATCAGTTTTTGCAAGGCCATCCCCTTTTTAGGCTTTAGGACGCTCGATCCACATTCGCTTTGCGTCGAGATTCAGTTCTTTGAGCTGCCGCTCGGTTGCGGGCGACGGCGCATCGGTCATAAGACAAGTGCCCTTTTGTGTCTTCGGGAACGCGATCACCTCACGAATGGATTCCCGGGCCAGAAGCAGCGTGATCAGTCGATCCACGCCGATCGCCAGGCCCCCGTGCGGCGGCGCGCCGAACGTAAGTGCCTTGAGAAGAAAACCGAATTGGGCCTCGGCTTGTTCTGGAGTAAAATTGAGAAGCTGAAAGATCTTGGACTGTACGGCCCGGTCGTGGATACGGATACTGCCCCCGCCTGTCTCCGTGCCGTTGATGATCAGGTCATAAGCCCGCGCGCGCACCTTCAAAGGATCTTTATCGAGCATCGGAACATCCTCGGGCTTGGGTGACGTGAACGGGTGATGGCAGGCATCACACCGTTTTTCTTCCGCATTCCAATCAAAAAGCGGGAAATCAACGACCCAAAGAAGTTCGAACTTCCCTTCCGGGATCATTTTATATTTGTCCGCGAGAAAACACCGAAGCGCGCCGAGCGCTACCACCGCGGTTTTAAACCTGTCCGCCACGATAAAAATAATATCGCCCGCCCTCGCACCTGAGGTTTGAACCGCTTTTCCGATCCGTGCCGCATCAAAGAACTTCTGGATCGGCGATTCGACCGTATCCGGCCCCGTCACCTTGAGCCAAGCAAGTCCCTTCACTCCAAAATCCTGCTGAAGCCATTTTGTCAGATCATCGAAATCCTTGCGGGAGAATTCCACACCCGCGGGTGGTGTGAACGCAAGCCCGCGAATCTCACCGCCACTGGCGATCGTCTCATCAAAAATTTTAAATCCGCTCTTTTCGAAGACCGGCGTGAGATCCCGGATCTCCATCCCGTAGCGGAGGTCCGGCTTGTCGCACCCGTATTTATCCATCGCTTCTTTATAGCTCATACGCCGAAGCGGTAACGGGATGTCGATCTTCTTGGCGTGCTTGAATACATACGCGATCATCCCCTCCACCACGCCCATGATGTCTTCCTCGCCGATGAACGACATTTCAAGATCGATCTGGGTGTGCTCGGGCTGACGGTCTTTGCGAAGATCTTCATCGCGGAAACAGCGGGCAATCTGGTAATAACGGTCATAGCCCGCGATCATGAGGATCTGTTTGAAAAGTTGAGGCGACTGCGGAAGTGCGTAAAAAGTCCCGTGATTCAGACGAGACGGCACCAAAAAGTCACGCGCGCCTTCCGGCGTGCTTTTCGTCAGATACGGCGTCTCGACTTCGATAAAACCTTGTTTGTCCAGGTATTCGTGCACGAGTTTGAGCACGCGATGACGAAAGGTCAGATTTTTCACCATTTCGCGCCGCCGGAGATCGAGAAACCTGTATTGGAGACGAAGCTCCTCACCCACACTTTTTTCTTCTAATTCGAACGGTAGCGGCAGGCATGTGTTCAGGATCTCAAGCTCTTCAGCCTGGAGTTCGATCTCCCCGGTCGGGATCCTGGAATTGACGGTGCCGGCCGGACGAGCGGCTACTTTCCCCTTCACCCGGATCACGAATTCCGAGCGGAGCGACTCCGCTTTTTTATGCATCTCAGGATTAGTCTGCGGATTAAGAACGATCTGCGTGATGCCCCAGCGGTCGCGCAGGTCCACAAAGATCAAGTTCCCATGATCGCGGCGTGTATCCACCCATCCGGTCAAGGTCTCCTGTTTTCCGACAAAACTTTTGTTCAATTCCCCACACGTCACAGTTCTCAGCATAAATTCATCATCTTTTTTAAATGTACCACGACCTGTTCGATATCCACTTCCTCCTGCTCCCTCTTTTCAAGGTCCTTCACTATTATTTTTTTCTTTTGGAGTTCCTCCGGACCGACGATCACCATAAAACGAAGCCCCAGCTGATTTGCCTTCTTCAGATGTTGACTTAGTGAAAAGACATCCGAAGAAGTCTCGATTTGGAACCCTTCTTCGCGAAGCTCAAGCGCCGGTTTCTGAATAACACTCTGAATTTCCAAACTGTCCTCAAGCGGTGCAAAATAGATTCTTTTCGACTTAGAAACATCAAATGCCTTCGGATCCTGAGCCTCGATCGCGGTCAGAAGCCGCTCCATCCCGATACTGAACCCCGTGCAAGGCGTTACTTTGCCGCCAAGATCCTGATAAAGATGATCATACCGACCTCCGCCCGCTACGGCATTTTGTGCGCCAAGACCTTCGGCCGTAATTTCGAAAACGATCCCATTGTAATAATCAAGCCCACGCACAAGACGACGATCAACCTCAAAGGGAATGTGACGATCCATCACAGAACTGGATGTGATGCAATCGCCCAAAGTTTTAAGCTTGTCACTCTGAGGAGTAATTTCGTCCCAAGGAACTTTATTAATTACAGGTTGGCAGCTCTTACTTTTGCAATCGAAAATCCGAAGCACGTTCTTATCTAATCGATAATGACAATCTGGGCAAAGTTTTGATTTCTCTTGAGAAAAATACTCCCTCAGTTTGAGAACCAATTGTTGCTGATCACTAAAACTCCCCAAATCATTTAATCGAAGATTGAAATTTTTAAGCCCAACATAGAGAAGAAAAGAACAAAGTTGGAAGATAATTTCAAAGTCGACATTAAACCCACCAATATTTTCCTTGTTAATGATCTCAGCACCAATCTGATGGAATTGGCGCTTGCGGCCTGCTTGGGGACGCTCGGCACGAAACATGGGTCCCATGTAATAAAGTTTGAGGAATTTTGCTTGCGTGAGAAGTCCTTTTTCAATCACGGAGCGTGCCACAGAAGCCGTCATTTCAGGACGCATCGTCATGTTCCGTTCACCACGGTCCTTAAACGAGAACATCTCCTTATGGACGATATCACTTGCCTGGCCGATGGATCGGACAAAAAGTTCGGTGGGTTCGAGAAGGGGTGTTCGTATTTCCTTGAATCCGTTCACTTCAAAAAAGGCTCGGGCTTTTTCTTCGATCCGTTGCCATCTTTTGATCTCACCGGGAAGAATGTCATCCATCCCGGGGAAACCCTGATATTTTGCTGTCATAAGTGATGGAGTGCCGCTGCCCTTTCCTTCTTAACCCGTTTCCAAGCCTTCACAGTCCTTGTGTCGGACTCTTGTCATACTATAAAAGAAGAAGCGCATTTCCACAATATGGAAATGCGCAGTCTCCACCTAGTGCTATCAATGGAAAAACTTCTGCGGATGGGTCCCAATTAGAAGCTGAATTTACGGGATTTGGACATGCGGGACTTACGACGCCTCTTTTCGCTGGGCTTTTCGTAGTTCTTCCGCGCCTTCAAGATCTTCAAAATCCCTTCGCGTTCCATCTTCTTTTTCAGGCGCTTTAAGGCCCGCTCAAGCGGCTCGTGATTTCCAACGTCTACTTTTAACACTCGGTTTCATCCTCTCTCGTATGTGGATTAATGGAGGCGGTATTATACGGAAAACCCGTCCTGAGGCAAAGGAAATAACGCCCCTTGGGGCGTAACATAAATTGTGTAATGAGCTAGGCATAGGCGAATAAAAAGGGCGTATCCTTCTGTTCACCACAACCAAAGGCCGCCGGCACAAGTCACACTGCAAATAACATCTCCTTTGCCACTCTACCGAAAAGCCGCACCCCCCCTCAAATTTTCAGGCCGTAACTTTGGAACCCGGGGGCATGATCTCCCCTCCACCCAGGCACACGGCTCTCCGATAGAGCACGGCGAATTGGCCGGGAGTCACCGCTCGCTGCGGTTTATCAAAAACAATCTTCGCCCGGTTCCCGGGAAGAGAATAAAACTTGCCGGGCGCTGCCGTCTGATGATATCGAATCTTCGCCTTGACACGCAGAGACCGTTTGGGCATGCCGCCGATAAAGTTACAGGGAGAAAGAAACACTTCCCGGCTCAAAAGTTTCCGTTTGTCACGGGTCACTCTGAGGACATTGTTAGCCACATCGGATCCCATTACAAAGAAAGGCCCGCCAGAGAACCCAAGCCCTTTGCGCTGGCCCACCGTATAAAAGTGAAGCCCTTGATGAGCGCCGATCACGTGTCCTGCATCATCCCGGACTTCGCCCTCGTTCCTTCCGATCTCCTTGGCGAGGAACGGTTCCATCGCACTCCCTGAAACAAAACAAAAGTCCTGGCTCTGTTTGCGCTTGAGGAAGATCTCAAAACCTTGTCTCACGGCCATGGGGTAGATCTCTTTTTTTGTATACCCCCCCAAAGGAAGTACGACATGACGAAGTTGATCCTGCGAAAGAAAACTCAGCGAATAAGTCTGGTCTTTTTCCGCGTCTTTACTTATGAGGAGTTCGAACTTCCGGGTCTTCGGATTCTTCCGGACCCGCGCATAATGCCCGGTCGCCACATGCGCGATATGGTGGCGTGCCGCCCAGTCTAAAAGTTGTTTGAATTTGAGATACCGGTTGCACATCACGCAGGGGTTCGGGGTCTTGTAATCGCGCAAGCGGTCAAGAAAATAGTCGATGACCTCTTTTTTGAAATCATGCGACACATTGACAATGTGATAAGGAACGCTGAGTTTTTTGCAGACATCCTCTGCGATCCGAAAGGACTCCGTGCTGCAGCAGACATTCTCCCTCAGGCAATTCGCCTCGTCGTGCCAAACGGGATACTTGAGCGAAACGCCGACCGGATTCCACCCCTGTTCTTTCAGGAGCACGAGCGCCATGGAGGAATCCACGCCACCGGACATCCCGACCACAATGGGCCTTTGTTCTTTTCTTTTCATGGTGAAAAATTCAGGGCCTTCCGAAGAAATGGTAGAAGCCGGAAAGCCGGAGGCCGAAAACAAGATCGGAACCCGAAGAGGCAGAAATCTTGATGCGCCGCAAAAGATAGGGATTCCCCAAAAATTTACGGTCATGCACATGGCTCGCGGCACAACCATACGTGTACCCAGCGCTACGGGCCATTTCAACGATCCTTTCGTTAAAGGAACCGCACGGATAAGAGATTGCCCTTATTTCACGGCCGAGTTTTTCCCCTAGGATCTTTCTGGAAACAACCAGGGAAGTCAGGGCCTCCTTTTCGGGCATTTCGGAAAGCAGTTTGTGCTCGAGCGTGTGGCTTCCAATCTCGATCCCGGGTACCGCGGCCATTTCACGAAGCATGTCCCAGGTCATGAAGCCTTCCTTGCCCACATCCCCTACTGTCACAAAAAAAGTGGCCGCAAACCCCCATTCCATGAGAATTGGAAAGGCCTGCTGGTAATTGTCCAGATAGCCATCATCGAATGTGATCGCGGTCTTGCGTTCCCAGAAACTTTCTTTCCACTCCTCTTTCACACACGCCTCAAGCCCGATCACCTGGCATCGATTGCGCTTGATCCAACGCATCTGCTTCCTGAAAAGCCTGGGACTGATCGCAAGCTTATTCGGAAATCGCTGGGGATCGAGGCTATGATAAGCAAGAATCGGAATGAATTTCTTCATACCTTTTCCGCCAGAATATTTTTGTAGACCTTCTGGATACGTTCGTACATCTTAGAGGAAGTGTATTCCAGCGCCTCTTGGCGGGCTGCTTTCCCCATTTGGGAACGTAACGGCGCGTCCTTCACGTAGCGAAGAAAACAGGACGCGAGTTCAGAGATATTTTCCCTTTCGAAGAGCAGGCCATATTTCCCATGCCCCAAAAGATCCACAATGCCGCCGGAGATCGATCCCACCACGGCCAATCCCACTGCCATGGCCTCCAGCACGGCAAGTCCGAAGGCCTCCGGCCAGAGATACGGCGCCGCAAAAATATCCCCGGCGCGTAACGGCTTTTCGATCGCGGGTTCATTCCCGAGAAAAAGCACGTCTCTCTCGAGGTTCAATTCCCTCACGCGATCCTTCAGTCTTTGTGTGTAAACCGGATCTCCCGAACCCGACACGAGCAATTTTAATTCCGGGGCTTCTTTGTGGGCCACTGCGAAAGCCTCGACCAGGATATGGACACCTTTGACGGAGATCAATCGGGAAAGTGACAGGATGACCAGGTCCTCGTTCCGGTATCCATAATTTTTCCGGATCTTGCCACGATCGATGCCGTCGAATTTTACGCACAACTTCTCCACATCGATCCCGTTCGTCACGACGGTAATGGGAGGCAATTCCCTTTCCTTAAAGATCGTCCTTAAACCCTCCTCCATAACTTTGGAAATAGCGATGATCGTTTTTCCCCAGCACGGAAAAGACGGCGTCCCAAACGGCGTTTGTAGAACATATGCGCTGTTGAAACATAGGGGATCCTGACAAAAAAAGTCGCTCCCGCGGCAAGCACCTGAGTCGTACGGGTGTGCGTGTGGATGATATCGATGAACCGGGTCTTCAGGATATGAACAAGTTTGGGTAACGCGAGCCAAAGCCTCGGAGAAAGTTCGCTTTTACAACACGGTACATCTCCCAATACCGTGCTCCCCTCGTCCCTCAGATCCTCGGAACAGGTTCCGTGGGCGCCCCAGATGAAGACCTCATGCCCGGCCTTGACCTGCTCCCTGGCCAAGGTCCGGATATAAGTGGTAATGCCGCCGGTATTCAAATGGTTCGTAAGATGCAGGATCTTCAAACTTCCCTCTCAACATGGTTCTGCGCGACAGGGCATTATAATCCCAATTCTTATCAATTTCAGAAAATCTGAAATTGGGGCAATCCTGACTACCATTGATAATAAAAAGCAAAAGTCAGGATAGCCCAAAAACTTAAAAAAAAAAAGGGCTCTTCTTGGAGCCCCCTTCCTAAAAACAACGGATCGACATTAAAACTGGGACGCACAATTCGGACAACGGACCGCCTTGATCGCGATCGGGGAGCAACAGAACGGACATTCCCCCACCATGAAAGTCACAATCTTTAATTCTTTTCCTTATTTTATGATTGGGGAGTTTCAATCTGGATCTTGGCGAAATCCCCGCCTTTTTCCTGGAAAGCCTGCGCATAGATCCGGTACCGCTCGAAAAGAGCCTCTCCCTCGCGTCCGATCCCCACGATACGACGCGTCATGGACTTATTATCGAAAACCTTATCCATGGGCATTCGTTGTATCTCCTGTTGGATCTTCCGAATCTCGGCCTTTTTTGCACGAATCGCCGCCGCGTAGGCGGACGCGCGGGACTCCAGTTCTGTGAGGGACATCGCCACAACTTCTTTCCGGATCTTTTCGACCGGCCTTTTCGGATCCGCTTTCTTCGCACAGCCCATGAAAGGAATAAGTATCAGGACTAAAAAATATACGGGGATAAATCGAAATTTCATAAGATCGCCTCCTTGAGTTGATAAACGGGCGCTTTTTTCAGAAACCGCGCCGACACCATGTTTGTCTATTTTGAGAACAATCATCCCCCAGTGACACCCATTCGAACCATCGCTGAAATGGACACAACGATCATCATAACCCCGCTGATGTAAGTATCCGTCTATCCTGACTTTTGTTCTTTTTGATAAATGGCAGTCAGGATTGCCCCAATCTCCGCTTGCCTCAATTGATAAGAATTGGGACTATTAGTCTTACATCTTAAGTATTCGTTGGAACAAAAAAATTCGAAGTGATTTCAAGGTATTTAAATTCATGCGAAAACAAATAGCTCCCAAAGAACTCCTCATCTTCGCTGGCAGGAACATAGGGGTTCAGAGGCGAAGCTTTTGTATTCATACAACGGGCGCCTTCCTGCGGGCAAAGAGCCTGTAAAAAGATAAAATGATTACTTTCCAAAAAGCCTCAATGGCTATCTCGGACGACATCTTAGACTTTCCATCCATCCTTCCTTTAAATATTATGGGGTGTTCTTTGATTTTAAAACCTTTCAAGAAGGAAAAAAATGTGACTTCAATTTGAAAAGAGTAACCCTTTGAACTTAAGGAATCAAAATTAAAACTTTCTAGTACATCTCTTCTTATACACTTAAAACCACTGGTTAAATCGTTGATTGGGATCTGAAGCAAGGTCTTCGCATAAATATTCCCAAGCCTGCTCATTAAGAACCTTCCCAGCCTCCAGCTAAGAGCGCCCCCATTTTCAACATACCTGCTTCCGATCACGAGATCATATTGACTGAGCAAATCAATCATTTCTGAAATGGAATCGGGAGAATGAGACAAGTCCCCGTCCATTTGAATGATAACGTCATATCCTTTTTCTAAAGCAAATTGAAACCCATTTTTTAAGGCACTCGCCAACCCAGACTTTCTCTCCCTATCAATCAAGTACAGTTTGGGATAATGGGCTTGCAGCTTTTTAATAACTCCGGATGTTCCGTCGAGGGAGTTGTCGTCAAGTATAAGAACGGATGGATCTATGGGAAGGGAATAAATTTTACCGATGAGATTTTCGATGTTTACTGCTTCATTGTAAGTCGGGATTACGATTAGAACGTTTTCTTTCGCAACTTTTTTATTCATTTTTATTCGCTCCAAAAAACTATTTAGACATTATTCTTCTCTGCGCAGAAAAACCACTTTATCCCTACCCCAATATAACGCGCCAGTTCATTGATGGATTTTATTTTCAAAATCCTTCTGACCATGTAAGACGGCCTGAAGTAAAAGGACCTGTAAAAACGACTTGTCAATTCGTCCACTTCCTTCTCAGATAATGCCGTCCATGGGGTTGGCAACCGTTTAAATCTTTCTTCATCCAGCACATATTCTCTCCAAAAATCAATGCCGTATTTTTTTATTAAAGTCTCATGGAGTACCGTACCCGGCTTAGCGATGGTCTTACAGACCTGGATAAAATCCAACCTGATTTTTTTAGCAAAGCTTATGGAGGCCAAAACATCGTCCTCTGTATCATGAGGATTACCCACCATAAAAAAACCGAGCGTAGTTATCCCGTACTTTCGGGTCATTTTTATGGCTCGCTCGGTCTGCCCGCTGTCAATGCCCTTGTTGATACCCTCCAGCACCTTGGAGGAAATAGACTCTATCCCATAATAGATCTTTCGGCAACCTGCTTGCGCCGCTTTCCTCAAAATCTCCTCATCCACAACATCCACCCTGGATCTGCAGGACCATTCCACCTGGATGCCACGCCTTAAGATCTCATCGCATATCTTTAAAGATCTTGTCTTATTGATAAAAAAAGTGGCATCAAAAAAATCTATTTCTCGGACACCGTACCTCCGGCAGCACTCCTCTATTTCGTCCACGACATTCACGGCAGATCTTTCGCGGTATGCGAGGGGCGCTATGGCGCAAAAAGAACATTTAGAAGGGCATCCCGTACTCGTGAGCATCACCGTGTAATTCTTCAACTGCGATGTAAAAGAGGCATAGAGGTGATTGGGAAGAAGATGCCGCACCGGAAAAGGATACTCGTCAAGGCTCAAAAGCTCCGGAGAGGGCGGATTCAAAATCGTCCCACCAGCCTGTTTGAACACGAGTCCCTTAATATCATGGATTGCCTCGCCTCTCTCCAAAGCTGAGAGAAGCTGTGGCAGAGCCTTATTTGCTTCGCCGACTATTCCGTAATCAAAGCAGGAGTAAGAAAGCGATTCTTTAGGATACAGGGTGACGTTAATGCCCCCTACGACTATTTTAACCCCTAAGGCTGCTTTCAAATAACTCGCCCATTCCACCCCTCTGTGAAACCAATAGGTGTCCAATCTGAAACCCACCATGTCAGGCGAAAAATCTTTTAAAATTGCTAAAGTTTCCTCTTTCGTGAGCTTCAGTGCATTGGCATCGACAAGAATCACTTGATGCCCCGCCTTCTCCAGGATCGCGGCAACATAGGCTAAAACTATGGGAGGCGCGAGACAGAATTCTTCATCAACAACTTTGAGATTTTCAGAAAAGCTCCTGTGCCCAAACGGACAGTGGACTAAAGCGACCTTCATTTTCCAACCTTATCTAAACGATTATTTGAATCGACCCGCATTCTGAATATCTCCTCTGCCATGCCTTGTAACCACGTTCGCTGAGATGGAAGTCATCACATAAAAAATCCCGGGTTAAATCCGTAACACGCCGTATCGACGAGCAAAACATCCTTCTGTCGCCCAATGCTTAAAGTGGCATCAAGATAAGTGGTATCTTTGTGTTCTGCTAGGAAAAAAACGAAGACGAGATGGGATATTTTTTTGTGGAGATTAATTTTAGCTTCTCTTATTGGGTTATTTTCAAAATGCTTCCTATAGTTCCAAATTTTAGGACCATAAGAAAATTCAACTCTAACACCCCGCTTTATTTCTACAAAAGCACCATACCAACAATCATGACAATTCGGTGAAGTCAATCTCCTTGAAACAGCTCTTCAAGGCCTTCTTCTGACCAGTGGGCAGTTCGGGCGATTAAGCGTCCCCCAGTGACACCAATTCGAACCGTCGCTGAGATGGACGCGAGAATAATAATACCTCCGCTACTGCAAGTACCCGTCTATAGGAAGATAGCCCAAAAGGTTGCGGAGTTACGACATCTTAACATGACCTATGCCGCCATTGCAAAAAGTTTAAGCGTCTCTAAGCAGCTGGCAATCATAGCGTTCCATTACTACCAGGATCAGCATTAAGGGTAATTACCCTTGAAAACATGCAACGGCGTACACGGCTGACATTGAGCCGTGACACCGTAGTAATTGCTCAGAGGGGGCAACTGTCTTTTTTGTCCCCTTTTTGAGGGCCATGATTTTCATAATTTTATATAAATAAACGGGATATAAAATGTCCATCCTTGAAAATCGGATATTTGGATCGCTTATAAAAGCTCCCCCATGCCTTGACTGTAAAACGGAACCGGTGTGGGATGTTTTTTACCGAACGGGGCGAACAACTTATTTTTTAATCAAAAAAATATGCGCTGGCATGACCTGAGGATCCAAGCGCACATAACGGGACGACCCTTCCCAGTCATACGTCTCCCCGGTAAGAAGGTCCTTCGCGCGATAGGTCTCCCCTTCTTTGATTCCTAATTTCCGGAGAGGCAGACTGATCAGGTCCTCATGGATCTGAAAAGGATTCAGGTTCACCACGACCACGATCTGGTTCGAATTGTCGGCCGTTCTTTTCCCGTAACAGAGGATTGAATCGTTCCTGGAGTCGTAAAATTCGAGATTCTTGTATTCCTGAAGTGCCGGGTTTTCCGACCGAATCCGGTTGATCTTTGAAATAAGGTCTTTGATGTTGCCGGGCCGGTCCCAGTCCCACACCTTGTGCTGGTATTTCTCGGAATCGAGGTACTCCTCGGAACCGGGCTCCTTGGCCGCGACCTCGCAAAGCTCGAAACCGTTATAGATGCCGTAGGAGGAAGAAAGGGTCGCGGCAAGGATGAGACGGATCATGAATGCCGGCCGTCCCCCTTTTTGAAGGAATTCGTGAAGGATGTCCGGAGTATTCGCGAATAAATTGCCCCGGTAATAATCCTTTATGCCGGTTTGCGTAAGCTCCTCAAGGTACTGCCGCAATTCCCACTTGGTGTTCCTCCACGTGAAATAGGTGTAGGATTGCGTGAAACCGGCCTTCGCTAGAAACTTCATGACTTTCGGACGCGTGAAGGCTTCCGCAAAAAAAATCGCGTCAGGATGGTCCTTTTGAACTTCATCGATCAACCATTTCCAGAACACCAGAGGTTTGGTATGGGGATTATCCATGCGGAAGATCTTGACCCCCTGGTCGATCCAGAACAGGACGATGCTTTTTAATTCGTCCCAGAGCTCCTGCCACTGGTCACAATAAAAATTAAGAGGGTAGATGTCCTCATACTTCTTGGGGGGGTTCTCCGCATAATGGATCGTTCCGTCCGGCCGGTGCGAGAACCATTCGGGATGTTCTTTGACGTAGGGATGATCCGGAGAACACTGGAATGCCACGTCGAGGGCAATCTCGATCCCGTGATTTTCCACCGCCTGGCGGAAGGCCCTGAAATCCTTCAGGGTCCCGAGCTCCGGGTGGACCGCTTTGTGACCTCCGGCGACGCTTCCAATCGCCCAGGGCGAACCCGGAGAATTTTCATTCGTGACAAGACTGTTGTTCGGTCCTTTGCGCTTCGTGGTGCCGATCGGATGGATGGGCGTCAGATAAAGGACATCAAAACCCATGTGCTTGATCTCCGGAAGCCTCTGGATGCAATCCCTGAATGTTGCGCTCCGGTTCTGCTTTTTCCCCTGCGACCTTGGGAATATTTCATACCAGGCGCCGTATTCGGCCCGTTTGCGGTCCGCCACAAGCTCAAAAGGCCTTTCGAGTCGTGTCACGAGCCGTTTCACAGGATGCCGGAAAAAAAGCTCCCTGACCTGCGGCTCCCGGATCAGGTCGCCGACTTTATTGCTGATGCCGTTCGAAAGTTTAAGGGCCAAGATGAAACGGTCGATCTTTTTTCTCTCTTCCCCTCTGACCCCGGACCGGGCCCTTTTGAAAATCTCAAGGCCCTCCAGGACGTCACTCAGAATGGAGGGATACCGGGAACATTTCTTTTCAGTGTCGCCGAGCCAGCTTGCCACGACGTCGACCCAGGCTTCGATCGTGTAAAGGTAACGGGTATTTTCTTCGGGGACAAAAGCCCCCCACCACCGGTCGTTCTCGAGAAAGACCATGGGCGCTTCTTTCCATGACACCTCTTCTTTCTTCTTATACAGGACCGCCGCACCGAGCACCTCGTGCTCGTCTTTGAAAATATCCGCTTCGACCCGGAAATCGTCCCCCACAATGCATTTCACCGGGAATTTTCTTTCCTCGATCGAAGGCCGGACATTTTCGATGATAAGCCCTGCGGTCAGTCCCTGCCGCAAAGACCCCGTTTCCTCTTCCAAGGAAGCAGGCCCTGTAAAAAAAGCAGCTTGTGCTTTTTGCGGCTGCGCCTGAGCGCGAAGAAGCGACGCGTAAAGGGCATATGTTTTTTGGGCGACGGATCTCCAGCTAAAAATATCAGCGGCCCGGTTTCTACCGGCCTTGCCCATTTTTTTTCTTAAACTCGCATTCCCCATCAAAAGATTTATTTTTTCGGCCAAGTCTTTGGAGAATTTTTCCGGGTGAATAGGTTCAAAAGGCGCCGTTTCGTTTTGCTCAAGCGGCACCAAAAGACCGGTCTCTCCGTCGACAACGACTTCCGGGATCCCTCCGACAGCGCTCGCGACCACCGGGGTCTCGCAGGCCATCGCTTCGAGATTGATGATCCCAAAAGGTTCATAGATCGAAGGGCAGCAAAAAAGCTCGGCATGTGAATAAAAAGCGACCTTGGTCGGGACATCCAGCATCTCCGGGATCCAGATCACTCCCTCGCGGTCCCGCTGAGCTTTTTCAACGGAGGCCTTCATTTCCGTTTCTATTTCCTTCGTGTCAGGAGCCCCGGCACACAACACGACCTGAAAACCACGATCCATGTGCCGGATGGCGTTCATAAGATGGATGATCCCTTTTTGTTTCGTGAGCCGTCCGACAAAAAGAAGAAAAGGTTTTTTGGGATCCACACCGAACTGTTCGAGCTTTTCGGGGGCCCGAACCAGCCGGTACTCCTCCGGATCGATCCCGTTGTGAATGATGTGCACTTTCTTTTCGTCGACGTTAAACAATTTGACCACGTCCTTTTGGGTTCCCCGAGAGACCGCCACAACGGCATCCGCCATTTCGATCGCGGTCTTTTCGACCCAGCAGCTGAAACGATACCCGTCGCCAAGTTGTTCCTGTTTCCACGGACGGAGCGGTTCCAGGGAATGGACCGTCAGGACCAAGGGGATTGAATAATGAAGTTTCGCAAAGATGCCCCCCAAATGGGTGTACCAGGTGTGCGCATGCACAACATCGGCATCAACGGGAGTCCCGTTGAAATCAAGGCACCGCTGAATGGCCTCGAAGGACCTTTGGAGAGGTTTGGGGGCTTCCCAATTTTTATGTTCCGGGCCGAATCCGGTCACGGAAAGCGGACCGTCCGAATATTTTTGGTCGCCAAAACAGCGGACGTCTACTTCGCAAATCCTGGCGAGTTCACGGCTTAAATAATCGACATGAACACCGGCACCGCCGTAAATGTTCGGCGGATATTCGTTAGTCAAAAGCAGAACTTTCATCGTCACCTTTCCATTGAAGAGATACTGGGGGTAAGTTTATCACATCTTATTGAAAAAACTAGGCCGGCAAAAAACCGGTAACGGTTCCGTCACAAAACTTCGGCGGGAAAAACGTCCTTAAAGGGATTCGAATTGATGTTGAGATGAGGAAAACCTCTCTAAACCAGAGATAACACCCTCCGGAAGTAGCCAAATCAACATAATTGTGGTTTCAGCCACATTTACGGAGTCTTCAAATCTGCCAAGTGCGCCAAAAGGAATCGAAACCAAATCGTCTCTAATATGCGGTCATTTAGAGATAAATCGCGAATTGTTGGCCGAAAATTGCCTGCCGCTGGTTCGTGGTTTCGAAACCACAGATGTTTCTTTTGTGGCTGCATTTTTTGATTCGCATAACTCGCGAAAACGTGCGGACATAAAAAAACCTTGGCTCGATCAACGAGCTAAGGCTCATTTATTTTTATCTCTGCCACAGAGATAAAAGTAAGTGGCGTCCCCAAGGGGATTTGAACCCCTGTTACCAGGATGAAAACCTGGTGTCCTAGGCCGACCTAGACGATGGGGACACAATTTCCTTTTGTCCCGCTCCTATAGCAACGTCAAATTGCTGATGAGCCGTACTTGCGCCATTGAGCGCAAGTGCGATGGGGACGCGGAAGAGCGCCAAAAGAGGGGCTGATTATACTGATTTGACTCTCTTGAGGGAAGAAATTTTACGCCGCAGTGCGGATCTGGAGATATCCTTGAATCGCCTGAAGTACGGTCGCGAGCAGGGCACCGTGATCATACTCCGAGGGCCTGTGAATATTAAACCGTTCTGTCTCCCATTGCTTGTCCAAAGCGGCATAAAGCACAGTCGTGAGGGCTGCGGCGAGGGTCTTCATGTCCCCCGCGTCCTCCGTCACCCAGCGGCTGCCAATCCCCTGTTGATAAGAGACCTGATCGAAGGACCCGCTGCTACGGGCCACCAGAGCGTCAACCTTTTGCGCTCCCTTCAACAAGAACGGATCCTCATGCCGCGAAGAAACGATCTTGAGCTGGTCCGGCGCCAATGTGATCCCCTCCCGTTTGGCAAGGGCGCGGATCTTTTCACCGATATCCTGGGCCGTCTTGCTGTCCGTGTCGATGTTGATCAAAAGACGCCCGCGCAACGACACAAGAGCTCCCAACACTACCGCAAAATGTGTGACCAGCGCCGACCGGTCATTCTCCGTAAGATCCTTCAAATAAACATGAACCTGAGGTCCTTCAAGCAAAGTTTTGGACGGAAGCGTGACGCCGGCCGGCAACTTCGTTTGAAGCATCTCCAGAACCTTGACCAGTCGTTCATTCGAGATCCCTGAAGTCGCCGCCTGAGTGAGGACTTTCTGTGTCATTTGCCCAGCGACCCATCCCTGTGCCGCTTCCATCCGCGACAGTGTCACTTGCCGGTCTTCCACAGTCACGGAAACTTGTTCGGGAAGATAAAAGGCGATCCCCGGCACGGAGAAAATAGTTTCCACAGCATCCGCGGCATTAATGACGGCGTCTTGAGGTAATTCCGGCGCGTCTAAAGTGAAAGTCTTGTTCGAAACCGCAAGCTGGTCCCTTGCAGCAGCCGTCGGGCCTCTGAGCTCCGAACGTTGGGGTCTCGCAGGATCGAACGGCAATTCCGCCGCAGCCCGCGTTATAAAAGAAAGTCCTTCCGCGAAAAGAAAAATCTGGCGGCGGCGATCGGTGCCGAGCTTATCCTCCCCCGCCTGCTTACGTTCCGGCGGATAAAGGTCCACGAGTTCCCCAGTCTCAGACCGTCCGAATTTATGCCAACCCTTCAAAATGCTCATAATGTATTCGGGACTTTTTTCCTTGTCGCCCGGTGTCTTCCAAGGCTCAAGCGACCATTCCCAAACAGCTTTCGGAAATTTTTCTATCGCCCTCGAGAATTCTTCGTGCTCCCCAGACGTTGTTTCGATGAGGCGTAAAAACCCGACGCTCCAGGCATCCGCTTCCTTTTGGATGTATTCCCGGATCGCTTGCTGATCCATATCTCCCTGGAAGGAGGCGGCCTTATACCCTCCCATGGCCCATACTTCTAAAGAATCGTGAAAAGCCTGCAAGACTTTCTGATGTGCGTATGAGTTCCGGTAGGGTTTCTTTTGAAATTGTTCATAAATATCGTCTATCTCCACTTTGATGGCTTGGATCCAATGTTCCAACTTTTCAATATTGTCCTGTATCGCTGCTGCTTCTCCTTTCAGCGATCTCAACATTCGTAAGAGCCGTTCAAACCTTCCCAAAGTAGCATTTGGACTTGACGGTTTTTCCAAGTGATGCTGAAGTGCGTTTAGATCCCTCCGAAGAATCCAGCCGAGAAGTTCCCTGTCTTGCATGTGAAGTTTACTCTGCAAGGACTGAAAATCGTAACTTGGATTTTTCAAGACTTGCGCCTGCGTCCCCTTCTCCCGCACTTCCGAACGCTGAGATCTCGCAGGGCTGAGCAGCAATTTCATTTGATAAGGTTCGAGTTCGCTTGCGGCCTGCGTCATAAAAGAAAGTCCTTCCGTGAAAAGAAAAATTTGGCGACGGCGCTCGGAACCGATCTTATCCTCCCCCGCCCGCTTACGTTCCGGCGGATAAAGATCCACAAGTTCCCCCGTTTCAGACCGTCCGAATTTATGCCAACCCTTCAAAATGCTCATAATGTATTCGGGACTTTTTTTCTTATCGCCCGGTGTCTTCCAAGGTTCAAGCGACCATTCCCGGACCGCTCCAGGAAATGCCTTCACTAATTCTAAAAACCCCGTCTGATACCCGAGAGTTATTTCAATGAAACGCATCATTCCGATGATCCAGGCGTCCGCTTCTTTTCGAATGTATCGTTGGATCGCACGGTTATGAAGAATGGCATCCTCATGAGCGCCCCCCCGATAAGGGGCCGGCTTGTACCAGCCCATGGACCAATTCCCCAGAGCATTGTGTAAAGATGTCAAGGCGCCCTGATGCTTGCCAAGACCTCGACGTTGATACGGTCCTGTCGTCAATGGAAAACGTATGAAAATCTCGTCCATGATCTTTTTCACAGATTGGATTTGTTTCACCAGCCCCCCGGCCCGGTCCGTCTCTGCTTTCCGTCTAAGAGTCGTTAATCCGGCCAAAAGATCATTGAAGTTCTTAAAAAAGAAGAGCGGTTTGTAGGGCCTTGCCAAACTTTGGCGAAGCCCTGTCAGGTTCATCCGCTGGATCTTATCAAGGAATTTTCCGTCCTGTTCAAAAAGCCTGGCCCGCAAGGCTTCAAGCGCCCTGGTTTCCTCTTCCATCCTCATCTCAGAACGGCTTGTTTCCAAAACAGCCTCGGAATGTGAGACGCGGCGCATTATTTCTAAATTATTTCTGTAGCGGGCAAGCGTGTTTTGTGTTGATTTTACAAGATAGAAATTGGAGCCGTCCGCCTGGAGCACTTTACGCC
Organism: Candidatus Omnitrophota bacterium; assembly: GCA_043808175.1. GTDB lineage: Bacteria > Omnitrophota > Omnitrophia > Omnitrophales > Aquincolibacteriaceae > Aquincolibacterium. Next base: position 60,971 of record JAZDFE010000010.1, read on the forward strand.
ATGGCTCGGAAAGGTCTTCGAGATTTTTCATAAGAACAAGATAATTCCGGATGGCTTCTTTGACGTGTTCCTTGCCGGGCAATCGCCAGACCCGAAGCAGGTCGGCTTCTGTCACTTGGACGGAGTCCTGGCGGGGATCCAGATCCAGCAGAAGTTCAATAAAGAAGTCCGCATAAGAAAGCATTCGAAGGCCGTGGGAGAGGGCGAGTTTCCCGTCATGGGATATATGAGAGGATGTAAGATACGCCCATAATGAAAGAGGACCCGCATCGGTCGCCGCCATTTCCGGCGTAAAAAGCGGCACCTGCGGGTCGCGGCCCATCCACGCGTAAAGCCGCATGAGCATAAAAATCCCTCGGACGCGCTTCCCCACGATCGGCAGTCCCATCGCGGCCAAATCGATTGTCTGTTTAAAACCGGCGATCGCTTGCCACCAGTCCTCAGACCCCTCCGACGGATGATAAAAAAGCTGATGAACGGGAATGGGTCCCTGAATAAGTAACTCTTGGGAACGCCATGCTTCGTTGAGTTCCGCTTGCATGGCCGGAATGTCCATGGCGTCGACTTGATAGAATATCTGTTTCAGAGATTCGCTGTCGGAGCGTAAAAAGGCTTCAAGTCCCGCCGCTTGTTCGGCTGAGTTCAACCTGTCCCGCATATTCTTGAACGCCGGGCTCCGGAGGATGTCCCCCACGATCTCCTGATGCCTCGCCTCTTTTTCAGCATCCGTCATGGAAACATCATCATTCGAACGCATTTCGGAGCGGGAAAATGAGTTAATATAATTCGAAGTCACATAACCCGGCGAAAGAGGGTTAAGGAAGGTTCCGCTAACCGGGATTCCCGCTTTAATGGGAGAGATGAATGCCTTCCCAGGGACAGCCCCTTCGACCGTTTCAAGCGCTTTTCCCCTCATCTCAGAACGCCGGGACTGCTGGAAATTCGCGTTCAGTTCCGTAAAAAGAGCTGCCAAGTCACCGATCTTAAAAGGTTTGCCTAGAAAATCAATGTGATGCTGCTGCGCTAATGCTTCCACGGCCCCGTTAAATACCGCTTGATCTCCCACATCACCGCTCATGAAAACGATAGGCACTTGCTCAAGTCCCGGTTTCTTGACCGCTTCCGCGACCCATTCATACCCCGTCATTCCGGGCATTCGCACATCCGTAAGAATAGCGTCCGGCATGAATTCTTTAAGCTTCTCCAAAGCATCCTCACCCGAATGTACCATTGTCACTTTAAAACCGGCTCTCATAAGCACGCGCG
>JAZDFE010000011.1:0-10602 GCA_043808175.1 Candidatus Omnitrophota bacterium
GCTTACGGTCAGAGAGTCGGAAGAAACCCCCAAAAGAGAGATCGGCTCAAACCAAGTTTTGAAAGACTGTTCGCTCAATTCCCGCGAAAGGAGAGCACGAATTTTCTTCCAAAGCGATACCAAAGAGACGTCCGGAGGCGACGAAAGAGGTTGGTTCACGTGCGTGCAGGTCCTTCCAAGGTTATAAACAGGTTATTAATAAGATAAACTTTATTTTTTTAAATAATGTATTGAGGAACAGCAAAATATATCAAAATCAATAAATAGCTTATAAACATGTTTTCAACAGCAAAACAACGACAAAATCAACATCTGCCTAAAAACAAGGGCGGACGAAACGCGCCAGGAAGGGCATTCTACAGCAAAAAAATTTTTTGTCTACGGACAATAAAAAATTTCTTCGAAAAAAAAGGACCGGGGGCAAAAGTGTTTTTTTGCCCGGACAAAACAAAACGCTGGATATTACAAACGGACTTCACTATAATCCTCGCCTCATGAAAAGAACATACCAGCCTTCCAAGAGAAAGCGTCGTAACAAGCACGGCTTTCTTGCCCGCACGCGTACCGCTGGAGGACGAAAAGTCCTTGCGAGACGCCGGAAAAAGGGTCGGAAAAAGCTGACCCAAGTATAAGCCTTGGAGCCAAAGAAACGGCTCGGCTCGGATCAGCGCATCCGCCGGCAAACAACCTTCAAACATCTCGTCGAGAGAGGGCAATTTGCTCGAGGGGAATATTTTTATTTATGGGTCGGCAAGAGAGGCGGGAAGGAGCCGGCGGCGCCGAAAAAGAGAACCGCGATCGGGATTGTCGTGAGCCGGCAAGCGGAGCCCACAGCGGTTGGACGGAATCTTTGGAAACGACGCGTTCGGGAGATCTTTCGGGAACACCAAGCGCAACTTCGCCCGGAGGCGGATTGCCTGGTGAAAGTCCGTCGCGTACAAAAGAAGCCGCCCTTTGTGGTCGTGGAAAAAGACCTCGTCAGTCTTTTCAAAAAAGCAGGAGCCTGGGCGTGAAACACTTTCTAATCTTTGCGATCCGTTTTTACCGCGCTTGCGGTGCGTCTCTCTTGGGGCCCTGCTGTCGCTTTACCCCAAGCTGTTCCGTTTACGCGGAAGAGGCGCTGAATAAAAAAGGCGCGCTCGCCGGCGCCCGGCTCGCACTCCGGAGACTTTGTAAGTGTCACCCTTTCCACGCCGGCGGATTCGATCCCGTTCAATGAGGAAAAAACATGGATAAAAATACCGTTAAAGCGATCGTTCTCGCCATGCTGGTCATGCTGCTCTATCCCATGCTGCTCAAAAAATTCTATCCCGCGGCCTACCAGCAACAACCCGCAAAAGCGACGATCCCCCAGAGGGAACCGGCCCCTGTAAGGACGGCGATATCCCCGCCAACCCGCGAAGAAACGACGCTGGAAAAGGCGGTTGTTCCGGCTATCGCGCCCTACAGGAACTCCTTCTACAAGGTGGAATTCTCCACCCTGGGAGGCACCATCACGGAGCTTTCCTTTCTGGGAGAAAAAGATCGCCAGGCTTTTACCAAGACGGACCTTTTTTCGGGGGACTCGCGCGAACCCGGTATTTTTAGCGTGAACCTTCTGCACGAAAAAGCGGATCTTGCGGAAACGATCTTTAAGATGACCCGCAAAGGAGAAAGCACGGAGTTCTCTTATGAGTTGCCCGGGGAATACCAGCTGACCAAAACTTATACATTTCGCGAAAATCAACCCGCGATCGACCTTGTCATCCGGATCAAGAATCTTTCCGGGCGCGAAAAACACTTTCCGATCACGCTTAATTATGGAATAGGTTACGAGGAGGGCTATCAGAAAAATTACGGTTATTACGACGCGGTGGCCTATGCCGACAAGCTCCAAACCAAAGATCTTTCCGGTTTTAAGAAAAAGGGCTTTTCTTTCCCCGATCCGACCGCGTGGGCGGGCTTCGTTAAAAAGTATTTCGCGTTGCTCGTGAAGCCGGACGGCAAGATCATCGAAGGAAACGCGAAGGTCGATGAGAAAAATCTTTGGGGGCAAATAACGCTGGAGCCCTTGACCGTATCCGGAGAAGGCGAAGGCGAGCGCAACTTTCTGATCTATGCCGGGCCGCAGCGCTACGAGGCGCTCAAGAGTTTTGGAGTGGGATTCGAAGAGGTCTTCTCCCGGGGATTCTTTGGTCTTTTTAAGACGGGGATCCTGTCGGTCCTGAAGTTTCTGGACCAATACACGCACAATTTTGGTTGGGCGCTGGTGCTTCTCACCCTTCTTATCAAGCTGATCTTTGCGCCGCTCACGCATCTAAGCTACGCGAGCATGAAAAAGATGCAAGTCCTAGCGCCGAAAATGAAAGCGATCCAGGAGCGGCACAAAAAAAATCCGGCAAAATCCCAGCAGGAAATCATGGCGCTTTACCGGCGCAACAAGGTGAATCCTATGATGGGGTGTCTTCCCATGCTGATCCAGATACCGGTTTTTATAGCTATGTTCAAGCTTCTACCCGAAGCGATCGAGCTCCACGGGGCCCCTTTTATCGGATGGATCAAGGACCTCTCCGCGCCGGACCACTTCATGACGCTTCCTTTTACGGTGCCTTTCCTGGGGTGGAATACGCTCAACATCCTGCCGATCCTCATGGCGGCATCGCAGGTCTGGTATCAAAAACTTATGCCGGCGCAGCCCGGAGCGAGCCGGGAACAACAGACCATAATGAACATCATGCCCATCTTTTTCGGCTTCATTTGTTATAACATGCCGTCAGGGCTGACGCTTTACTGGACCCTGCAGAACGTTTTTTCGATCATCCAGCAAACCTTCATTAATCGTATCGTGATCGTTCTGCACCACGAAGATCAATAATAACGGATAGCGGGTTAAGGATGGCGGAGGGCAGAAGGCCCGGCTTTCCTCCATCCCCCATCCGCCCTCCTTCGTCCTAAAGCCTTATGACCTCCACGCAGAAATTTGCCGCCATCATAGTTGGCGCCGGACACGCCGGCGTCGAAGCTTCTCTTGCCATCGCGCGATGCGGGTTTCCCGTTCTCGTGATCACCATGGACACGAATGCCATCGCGCGCATGTCCTGCAATCCGGCGATCGGAGGGCTTGCCAAAGGACACATCGTTCGCGAGATCGACGCCCTCGGCGGTGAAATGGGCCTCGCAACAGACGCAACAGGCATCCAATTCCGCATGCTCAACAAGTCCAAAGGGCCGGCTGTATGGGCGCCGCGTGCGCAGGCGGACAAAAAAGAATACGAGCTTTATATGAAGCGCGCTCTCGAGGCCGAAAAAAATCTCACACTTCGGCAAGGGCAGGTTGTGGAGCTTCTCGTCAAAGACGGCGCCTGTTACGGCGCTCGCACGAAAGAAGGCAAAACCTTTCTAGGCGAGCATGTGATTTTGACCACAGGCACCTTTCTTCAGGGGCTGATCCACGTGGGCGAAGAAAAGTTTCCGGGCGGACGACGCGACGAACCTCCCGCCGTCGGTCTTTCCGATTCGCTGCGAAGCCACGGGATCGAACTTGTCCGTTTCAAAACGGGCACGCCACCGCGCCTCCATCAAAAAAGCATTCGTTGGGAATTATTGGAAGAACAACAAGGCGATGAGCCCCCTCCTTTTTTTTCCTACCAAACAAAAAAGCGTATCGTTGAGCAACTCCCCTGCTATTTGACGCACACCAATGAAAGGGTTCATGACATCATCCGTAAAAATTTAAGCCGCTCCCCTCTTTACTCCGGGAGCATCGCCGGAATCGGGCCAAGGTATTGCCCCTCCGTGGAAGATAAGGTCGTGAAATTCCAGGATAAGAAAAGTCACCAGATCTACTTGGAGCCTGAGGGGCGCAACACGTTCGAGATCTACATGAACGGTTTCTCAACCTCGCTCCCCAAGGACGTCCAGGAAGCGGCCCTGCGGCAGATCCGAGGGCTTGAAAATGCCGAGATCCTGAAATTCGGCTATGCGATCGAATACGACGCCGCGCCTCCCACCCAACTGAAACATTCGCTTGAGACCAAAAAAATAAAAAATCTGTTCTTTGCGGGCCAGATTAACTGTACGTCCGGGTATGAAGAAGCGGCGGCCCAAGGACTTATGGCGGGACTTAATGTTATCCGGAAGCTTTGCGGCGGCAGCGAGTTCGTCCTCGACAGGACCGAGGCTTATATTGCCGTAATGATCGATGACCTTGTCACCTGCGGTACCAACGAACCCTATCGGATGTTCACATCGCGCGCAGAATTTAGGCTCCTGCTGCGTCAGGACAACGCAGATGAAAGGCTCATGTTCTATGGGCACCAGTTCGATCTTATCTCCGAAAAAAAATTCGCGGAATTCAACGAACGCGTGGACAGGATGCGGAACGACACGCGGGAGCTCCTGGAAAAAAGAAGCGCAGGCGAAACGCTCTACCAGCTATTGAAGCGGCCCGAAATGAGTCATAACAGGCTAGTTTCAGATGAGTTACACTCATGCAGTCTCTCGGATGATGAGATCCATCGAGTCGAGACAGAAATAAAATACGAAGGATATATTGCCCAACAGCGGCGCGAGGTTCAAAAATTCTCGAAGCTTGAAAAAAGAAAAATACCACCCGGACTGAACTATGACGAGGTCATCGGGATCGGTCGGGAAGCAAAAGAAAAAATGAAAAAAATCCTCCCAGAATCCATCGGACACGCCGCGCGCATTCCCGGAATCTCCTCCTGCGATCTTTCCCTCCTTGCCGTTTTTATTGAGAGGATGACAAAAGACACCTCCAAGAAATAGAAAACGCCTTTCAAGACGCGTCGAGAACCAAAATAAAACGTTTTGCAGAAATCCAATTGTAATGGTGACATAGCCGCAAAGGCGAAGGAATAGCGGAAGCATATGCATGCGGTGGTTATAAAAAACACGAAAGAAACTCGCAGAACCCTCTATGAGCGGGCCGGTTATGACAATCAGCGAATATTGTTTCACGTGAAACAGAGTTTACACGCAAGCCTGGCCCGCTGTCACACTCACAGGAGCATCCAAAAACACGACTCAACGGAATTAAGCCAATGAAGCTCCCATTGGATTCTTTGAAAAAATCTCCCGATGATGGTTTTATTGAAAAACTAATTAATCTGCTCACAAGAAGGAACCTGCACTAAACTTTAATGCGAAAGAGATCTCAAAAGTAGTTGCCATAATAATAATTGTATGTAAAATATTCGACGAAATGGACGATATTATAATAACTGTAGAAGGAGCTTATTTTAAAAAGACTTACCAAAAAAACGTTTCACGTGAAACATCCGGAGGGCATATGGAGAAAAGATTTTCATTTTTTAACCAAAAGGGCGGCGTTGGAAAAACAACATCGGTAATCAATGTCGCCACGGTTATTGCTGGATTAGGGAAGAAAGTCTTGTTAATAGATCTTGATTCACAAGGCAATGCTACGAGCGGAGTTGGAACAGAAAAGAATGAAAACGAATCAACAGCTTATCAACTTCTTGTGGAAAACCATGGTCCCGAGACAATCATAAAAAAAACACCCATAGAGAACCTGTGGATCATACCATCAAATGCGCATCTTGCCGGCGCCGAGATGCACTTAATCAGCCAGGATAAAAGAGAGTTTGTTCTTAAAGAACAACTGAAAAAGATTTCGGGTGAATACGATTACATATTTCTTGACTGCCCGCCATCGCTTGGGCTAATAAGCATAAACGCTTTAACTGCAAGTAGTTATATAATTATACCGCTTCAATGCGAATATTATGCTCTCGAAGGTCTCGGACAACTTCTAAACACCTACCAGCTTGTCAAAAAAAATCTCAACGCAAGCCTTGAGCTCGGGGGAGTAATTCTCACCATGGCAGACATTCGGACCAACCTGACGCAACAAGTTATCGGAGAGGTGCGAAATTATTTTAAGGAGAAAACCTTTCAGACCGTAATTCCAAGATCTGTGAAGCTCTCTGAGGCGCCAAGTTTTGGAAAACCCGCCGTTATTTATGATCCGCAGAACCGTGGATCGCTAGCTTATACGGAACTCGGGAAGGAATTCTTGATGCGGTTTGGTTCAGACGATGATCGCAGGAATTTTGTTTCGACCGCGCAAAAGATCACCATTCCCGCGGCCGAAGAGGAAATACAAGACGTAAACGTCGCGCCTATAGATGAACAGCCCCAAACGGCACAAACGAACCCATAAAAAACTCGTTCATAAAAAACAGGAGTCGGAAAAATGAAAAAAGCCCTCGGTAAAGGATTAAGCGCGCTCATCCCTGACAGCTATAAAGACCATATGGCGACGGCCGAGAAAGAGATCCTCACAACCGCAGCCACCATCACCACGGGATCGGAAGACGCCGTCCCCGCGGCCATCCTCCCGGAGAAGAGTTCGGCATTTCAACTGATACCGATATCGCTGATTGCGCCCAACATAGACCAGCCACGCAAAACTTTTAACACGGAAACCATCGAAGAGCTTGCCGACTCTATTCGAGAAAAAGGCATTTTACAGCCCATCATCGTAAAAAAGAAAAGCGACAGAACATTCGAACTTGTGTGCGGCGAGAGAAGATTCCGCGCAGCGGCGCTTTGCGGCCTAAGCGAAGTGCCCGCCATTATCAAAGATGTCGCCGACGAAGATTTTCTGGAATGGGCGCTGATCGAAAATATTCAACGCGAAGATCTGAACCCCATCGAAGAGGCCGAGGCATACCAGCGCCTCGTGGAAGAAAGGAGAATCTCCCAGGAGGAGGTTGCGAAACGAGTGGGGAAGAACCGCGTGACGGTTACGAACACGCTCAGGCTTTTGCGTCTGCCCCAGGAAGTAAAACAGTATTTGGCGGAGGGGAGGCTTTCGGCGGGGCATGCCCGCGCACTCCTCGGCCTTTTGACGCCGGAACATCAGCGGCAAATGGCCAAAAGGATCGTTGAGGAGAACCTGTCGGTTCGCCAGGTCGAAGCCATTGTCAATCGAAGCAACGCGCACAAGAGAAAAGCGAAGTCCGCCCGGCATCTTAGCGCCGAGATCGTGGATCTCGAAACGCGACTGACGCATTTTCTCGGGACACAGGCGAAAATTTATCCGCGCAAAAACCAGAAAGAAGGACGCGTTGAGATCCAGTATTTTTCGCTCGACGATCTCGATCGCGTTCTCCAGAAGATCGGTTTGCCGCGGGGGTGATCTGCCGGAAGACAAGAAAAGAGCCTTTACAGAAAGCCTAGCCCGTGTGTTATAATTCCCGCGTTTTATCGCTTTCGTATCCTGTTCTTATCATTTAAAAAGGCGATTCCTCGCAAAGCCGATAGACACCTTTCTAATGAAGGGAATTCCGCATGCCGAAGAATTTTTGGATGAAGGGTTTTTCCATTCTTTTAACAATCTTTGTTTTGGCTGGTTGCGGTTCTCCGGTCGGGACGGGGACCCAGGGAGTTACGGAAATCAAGGTGAGCTTCTGGGGAACGCCCGAAGAGATCGGTATCATTACCGAGGCTCTCGCACCCTGGCAGGTAAGACATCCTGAGATCAGGATCGTTTTCGAGCATACGCCCTACACTGGCTACATCAGCAAGATTCTCACTCGAATCGCGGGCGGCGCGGCGCCCGACATTATTGCCACCGAGGTCGACTACTTCGTGACGTTCGCGACCAAAGGCGTTCTGGAAGATCTGACGCCGCTTGAGACTGCCGCCCCGACAGGATTCGACAAGAACGATTTTTTCCCGCAGATCATCGATCGCTTCACTTACCAGGGAAAGCTCCTTGCTGCGCCGCGAGACATTGCTCCGTTCGCTTGCGTGTTTTACAATAAAAAAGTTTTTGATGAGGCGGGGATCCCTTATCCCACCGACGACTGGAACTGGAGCGACCTGCTGCGTCTCGCACGCGAACTTACCAAAAAAGACAGTTCCGGCCGCATTACGCAATACGGTTTTTACACCTGGGCCTGGCAAAATTTCATCTATGGGAACAGTGGCGGGCTCGTGGATGATGTTAAAAATCCTACAAAGACCCGGCTCGACGACGACCGCTCCATCATGGGACTCCAGTTCTACGCCGATCTGAGCAATCTTTATGAAGCCATGCCGACGCCCACAGCCTTCACGAATTTCGGAATGGGAGTGGACCGAATGTTCGCCAACGGCCGCATCGCGATGTTCCTTTCCGGCATTTGGGAAACCCCGCAATTTCGCAATTACAAATTCGACTGGGACGCGGTGATGTTCCCCAAAAACGATAAAGGCGTTCGCGCATTCGGAACCGGAGGAACGGGATATGCGATCCTTAAGTCTTCGAAACACAAAAAAGAGGCGTGGGAAGTGGTCAAGGCTCTGACCGGACCCGAAGGGCAGAGGCAATTCGCTAAACGGGGGCTTGCTCAACCCGCACGCATTTCCGTGGCGCAAAGCGACGCATTTGCCGGAGACGGTGCTGCGCCAAAAAATAAAAAAATGCTGAACGAGGCGGTACAGTACGTGGTCTTCAGTCCTTTTCATCCGAAATGGCGCGAAATAGAAGAAAAGCATATCCGTCCCAAACTGGATCTTGTTTTTAACGGGAAAAAAACCGCCGCGGAAGCTGCCAAAGAAATGGCTCCCAAAATCAACGCTCAGCTGAAACAAGCCGAATAAAAAAGTTGTTTTAAAACAAAAAGCCAAGGAGTTTTTGTTGCCATGCCCAGAAAATCCAAGGAAAGGAAAAAGGCAGAAGCTAAAATGCTTCTGAAAGAAGACGGCGGTGAAAAGAAATTCGCTTCAAAGTACGGCTACTTTACAGCCGATGGGCGCGAGTTCGTCATCACACGTCCCGATACGCCGCGCCCGTGGGTGAACGTGATCTCCAACGGGGATTATGGAGCGATCGAAACGCAAACCGGCTCGGGCTTTTCATGGAGGGACAACTCGAACTTGTCGCGCGTCACACGATGGGACCAGGATCTTATCCGCGACAACTGGGGTAAATATATTTACGTGCGCGATCGGGATAATGGGGACTATTGGTCCGGGACCTGGAAGCCATGCATGCCGAAATACGATTTTTTCGAAGTGCGCCACGGACAAGGATATTCGATCCTGACCAGCAAGCTTCACGGGATCCGGCTCGAAAAGACGATCTTTGTCGACGTGGAAGACCCGGTCGAGGTTTGGAAAGTCGTTCTGACGAATCAATCGGGAAAAAAACGGCGCCTGAGTCTTTTTACCTATTTTGACTGGTGTCTCGGGAATTGGTCGGACACGCATCGCGAATTCCACAAAACATTCATCGAGACCTGGATCGATAAAAAAAACGGGTGCATTCATGGCGTCAAGCGCGCATCGCTCGTGCCGGGATTCATTTCAACGGGCATGACCGAAAAGCCGCTCCAGGGGTTCCATGCGGCGAACCCCAAGCCCGTGGCGTATGATGGCGACAAAGAATCCTTCCTGGGACGGTACGGTGAGATCCACGCACCGGCGGCGGTAGTGGAAGGAAAGTGCCGCGATTCCGAAGGGAAGTGGGGCGATGCAGCGGCGAGCCTTCAAGTGGATGTTGAGCTTGATCCCAAGGAGTCCAAGACCGTGGTCTTCACGCTGGGTTCCACGCGAACCCGGGAAGAGGCCGAACGGATCATCCAGAAATATTCCCATCCCCGGGTCGCGGAGCAGGAGCTTCATAAGGTGAAAGCCCTCTGGGACTCCTTTATCCATGCTTCTGAAGTCGAGACGCCGGATGAAGCTCTCAACTTCATGACGAACACCTGGATGAAATATCAAGCGATCTCCGCGCGCATTTGGGCCAAGTGCTCCTATTATCAGTCAAGCGGCGGCTACGGATTCCGGGATCAACTGCAGGATTGCCAGATCTTTTTTACGACCCGGCCCGAACTCGCAAAAAAACAGATCCTTCTCCATGCGGAGCAGCAGTTTCCGGACGGGACGGTCTATCACTGGTGGCATCACGGGACGAATATCGGCGCCATTACCCACTGCTCGGACGATTTGCTGTGGCTTGATTTCATCACGCTGAACTACTTGGATGAAACCGCTGATGAGGCAATTCTGAACGCGGTTGTGAAATTCTTGCCGGACCTAAAAACCAAAGAAGTCACCTCGGGAACGCTTTACGATCACATGCTTCGCGCGATCGACAAGGCCCTCACAAGATTTTCACCACGAGGCCTCCCCTTGATCGGTGAATGCGATTGGAACGATGGCTTGAGCCATGTGGGCACCAAATGGAAAGGCGAGTCGATTTGGCTCGGGCATTTTCTCTACGGCATCTTGAACCGCATGGCGCCGGTCATGGAAAAAAGAGGCGATGCGCCCAAGGCCGCAGAATATCTCCGGCGCGCGGAATCCATGAAAAGAGCGCTCAACGAACAAGGATGGGACGGGGAATGGTATCTAGGCGCTACGCGCGATGATGGAAGGCCGCTTGGTAGCAAAAAGTGTGAGACAGGAAAGATCTTTCTTAACTGTCAAACCTGGGCCGTTATTACGGGCGTGGCTGACGCAAAACGTGCGCGGATTGCGATGGACGCGGCCGCAAAGTGGCTTTACAAAAAATACGGGCCGCTTCTTTTAACACCGGGTTATAACACGACTGATGCAACGATCGGTTATATCACGCGTTATGCTCCC
>JAZDFE010000012.1:0-18805 GCA_043808175.1 Candidatus Omnitrophota bacterium
TGGAGGCGCGGGGCGGAATTGAAACGCCGATATCGGTTTTGCCTACCGATGCATTACACGTCCCATCGCCAAACCAACACGGAAAACATAATAAAAATCAAGGATGGGTCTGTTGCCTGATTCTTGCCAACTTAGGTGCAAATTCGTACAAATTGGCACAGAACCATACAAGTCGAAGATTTTCTATAACCTGAATGAATTTCTATATTTAGAGGAAATGACTAGGGTTACAGAAACCGTCCTGGGTAGTTCCCAAAGCAAGCGCTCTAGCCCCTGAGCTACACCCCGAAGTGACCTTGTAATTTTTTTATATCGAAACTTCGGGGTTGTCTCAATTTTCCGATAATTACAAATCGAAATTGGGGCACCCCGAAACAGGCCTGATTCTACGGCAAGGTTGAAAGACACTAAAGAGATATCTCCTCAGAATATCGACCGTTCTTTGTAGACGCTCAAGACAAGTCCCAAACACAGACAGGTCATGATGAAGGAAGACCCCCCGTAACTGACCAGGGGAAGTGGCACGCCGGCGATCGGCATCAGTCCGATGGTCATCCCGATATTGATCATCACGTGCGAAAAAAGAAGCGCAAGCACCCCCCCGCAAAGCATCTTCGCCTTCACGTCTGTCGTATGCTGCATGACCAGAAAGATCGAATGGAAAAGGAACCCGTAGAGGCACAGCACGAGAAGACTCCCGAGAAATCCCAATTCCTCTCCGATCACGCAAAAGATAAAATCCGTGTGGTGTTCGGGGACAAAATGAAGTTGCGTTTGCGTCCCGGCCAAATATCCTTTGCCCCAGAACCCCCCCGACCCGACGGCGATCTTGGACTGGAGAGCCGTGTAGCCGGAACCCAGAGGATCCAGACTGGGGTTAAGAAATACCATCAAGCGTTTTTTCTGATAAGCCTTGAGAAATCCCCAGGCTAAAGGGGCGGCCAACGCCAGCGCGCTAAGGCTCGCGATGAGAAAACGTTTTCGCACACCCCACAGGAAAAACATGACGATCGACATGGGAATAAAAAGGAGCGCCGTCCCGAGATCGGGCTGTTTGATGATCAGAAAAAGCGGCACCGCCAGAAGCAAAAGCGCGACACTTACCGTTTTCGTCTGTCCTTCCCACGGATGATGCGACCCCAAAAAGTTGACGCCGGCCAGAAGCGCTCCGACTTTCGCGAATTCCGAAGGCTGGATCGAAACGGGACCCAACGTCAGCCATCTTTGAGCACCCAAAACCTTGCTGCCAAAAAAATCGACTAACACGAGCAAAATGAGCGTCAGGATATAAAATGGATAGGAAACGCTCAAAAAGGGGCGATATCCGATGAAGGGAACGCCGATCAGCACCGCCAAACCCACAAAAATCCAGAAGACCTGTTTGGCCTCATAATTCCCGGGATCGCGATAGGACGCACTGTAAATAAAAAGGATGCCGATTGCCGCTAAGGCCACCACCGAGAAAACAAGCGGGAAATAGATCTCTCTAAGCCACCGGCGCAACATGAAGGTCCCTCCACGCCTCGAGCATCTGCTTCACAAGACGCGCGCTTGTGATGCCACCGGATCCGCCATGCTCCACGAACACCACGAACGCGATCTTCGGATCCTTGTAGGGGAAAAATCCGGTCATCCAACTGTGCGCCTTTTGGGGCGGCGCCTGCGCGGTTCCGGTCTTGCCGGCCAATTTGTCAAAATCCACGCGTGCCAACTGCCCGGTCCCGTAATCTGATTCTACGACTTGAAGCATGGCCCTTTTAATCACTTCAAGGTTCTCCTCGCGAATGGCCACCCGGGGAGTCTCAGGCATCACCGTGCTGTCCTGAACGACCAAATGGGGCTCCACGACTTTACCGTTCTTCGCGATGATCGAAGTAAGACGAAGGATCTCGAACGGAGTCACGAGCATATAACCCTGCCCGATCGCCATATTGAGAGTTTCTCCCTGGTACCAAGGCTGATTGAAACGCTCTCTCTTCCACGCGGAATCCGGGATGAAACCGGGAGCCATGCGCGAGATCTCGAGCTTTAAGGGCTCGCCGAGACCGAGTTCGTGGGCATAATGCGCGATCTCATCCGGCGTCAATCTTTTGGCCACATTATAAAAATAGACATTACAGGAACGCTCGAGAGCCTCGTAAAGATTGAGGCTCCCATGCCCCTCATGAAGCCAGCAGCGCACGGGCTTCGCCTTGGGACCCAATCGAAAAGAACCGGTGCACCGGAACCGTGTTTGGGGAGTGATCTTCCCGAGATCGAGTCCCGCAAGCGCCGTCACCAGTTTGAAGACCGAACCGGGAGGATAGGCGGCATTGATCCCGCGATCCAGCATCGGAGAATTCCCGTCCTTCAGGACATGGAGACGCTGTTCATTGGACGCCGGGGAAACAAAAATATTCGGGTCATAGGCCGGCGCGCTGGCCAGCGCCAAAAGCCCGTTCGTCTCAAGGTCGAGGACGGCAATGCTTGCGTGCAGGCCCTTGATCATGTTCATGATCTTCTTTTGGAATTCGAGATCCAGCGTGACCGTAATATCGGAACCTGTCTCGGGCTTGCGGTCTGAAAGGATCCTGACCATTTGGCCGCGCGCGTCCACTTCGATCTGCTGCCCGCCCCGCCACCCGCGGAGAGTATCGTCAAATGCCCTTTCAATTCCGGCCCGACCGATCTTGGAGTTCATTCCAAACCTGTCGCGATCCATTTCTTCGTATTCGCGGGGACTTATCGATCCGATGTAGCCGATAACATGTGAGGCCGTTTCGCCATAAGGATAATAACGGATGCCCTCAACGCGAACGCTCACGCCAGGAAGTTCCGGCCGCCGTTCTTCGATAAGGAACGCGAGTTCTTGAGGAACGTCTTCCCTGATCACCGCCGGCGCGAACGGATATTCACGGCCGGCGCTCATGCGTCTCCGGACCTCTTTTTCCGGAACCTCCAATAACTCCGCAAGCCTTGGATAGACTTCCGGCGTGACATCTTCCGGGAACGCAATGATGTTGTACGAAGGACGATTTGCGGCAAGCAGCCGCTCTTTCTGATCGAGTACGCGCCCGCGCGGAGCTTCGAGAGGAATAAGGCGAACGCGGTTACGCTTGCTGAGTTCATAGTAGTAAGACCCGCGCAAAACCTGTGTTTGGAAGAGTCCCAGCCCCAGAAGGGCCATGAGGATAAAAACGAACGTTTGGAAGAAATGAAACCGTGTGAACATCAGCGGAAAAGCTCGTATTGCTTGGTGGTGGAATGGCCGAACCACCGGTCCGTTAGAAAATTAAAGAGGGGTAAGAGCGCAGTGGTGTAAAGCGCCGTCATCGTGATCATCCCCAAATACTTCCAAATAAGGGACGGCGGCAATTCACTCGTATAGCTCACCAGAAGTCTTAAAGCTCCCGCGAAAAAGACAAAAAGGAACGTAATGATGAAATGGATCCCCGGCAACTGGCGCTCCATTTTTTGGACCAAAAAATCAAGCGCCGGGGCTAAAGCGACCAGGACGGCCGCATCAAGCCCGATCAAGCCACCCCCCAGGAAGTCCCGGAAAAGCCCGACCCAGAACGCGACATAAACGGTTTTGGTTGATCCCCATTCAAAAGCGGCATAGCAAATGAAAAGGTAAAGGAGACTCGGAGACGCAGCATGGATCTGAAAGGCCGGCATCACGGACCCGTCCAGGACCGCAAGCAAGAAAAAATAAAGAATTACTTTTGCGGAGACGAGACGAGGCATAGAACTTCCTCAAGTTTGGAAAATGACACGGCAGGCTTGACGAGAGCGAGAAGATGCAATCCGTCGCCGTCGCGCTCGATCGCTTCGATCTTCCCGATCTGGAGGCCTTTTGGAAAAACACTCCCGATGCCGGACGTGGTGACGTCCTCCCCGACCACAATCTCGGCGTCCAAGGCCAGATACTTCATTTGCAGCTTGTCCGTGCCGATCCCTGCGACGATCCCCTGCGCACGGCTTGTCGCGGTCAGCGCGCTCACGCGGGAATCCGGATCCGATAAAAGTATCGCATGGGCCGTGTAAGGCCCGACTTCCAGGATCCGTCCCACCAACCCTTCCGGCACAACAACGGCCATATCTTTCTTAAGATTGTTGCGGCTTCCTTTGTCCAAGAGAACAATTTTTTTCCAGGGGATCACATCCTCCCCGATCACCCGGACACCAATGGTATGAGCAGCAAGCGGCAGACTGAAATTGAGAAGCTTCTTGAGCCGCTGGTTCTCCCGGTCCATTTCACGAAAACGGACGAGCTGCCCCTCAAGTTCCTGAATGCGCGCAAGATATTCCCTCTGCTTCCCGACTGCATCCAGGAAATTTCCAGATTGATAGCGAATGGTGTAGAGACCGTCCCGGAAACCGCTTCCGAGCACAAACGCGGGCCGGGCCAGGGTGGAGAAAACAGAATGGACGGACTCGTTAACGCGGGGATATTGAAAAAAAATAATGAGGACAATGACGGGAACCGCAAAAAAATAATACGAACGCCAGCGCCGCATGGGGGCAAAATCTCCGATAAGCGATAAATGAGAAAAGATCCTGAAAAAACGACTGCCTCAGATGTCAGGAGACTACTTTCGGAGGGGCGCTAAAACAAAAAAATCTTCAGTATTCCCGGGTAGCGTTGCTATTCACCGACAAACGCTTCAGAAGGTGGAAATCGCTTAAATAACGACCCGTACCGAGCGCCACGGCGGTGAGAGGATCATCCGCGATATGAACAGGAAGTCCTGTTTCCTCGCTGATCAATTTATCAAATCCCCTTAAAAGCGATCCTCCTCCTGCTAAGACCAGGCCCCGATCGATCAGATCCGCGGATAGTTCCGGCGGGGTGCGCTCCAGCGCGATACGAACGGCCTCGAGAATAGTGGAAAGCGGCTCAGAGAGAGCTTCCCGGATCTCTTCGCTGGTCACGCTGATCGTTTTCGGCAATCCGGCGAGGACGTCCCGTCCCTTGACGTCCAGTGTCGTTTCTTCTTCAAGAGGGTATGCAGAACCGATACGGATCTTGATCTCTTCGGCCGTGCGCTCTCCGATCATCAAATTATAAGCCTTCTTCAAGTGCGACATGATCGACTCATCGAACTCATCGCCGCCGATACGGATGCTTTTGGCGAACACAATGCCCGAAAGAGAGATCACGGCGATCTCGGTCGTTCCGCCGCCGATATCAATGATCATGTTCCCGGCCGGCTCATGGATCGGAAGTCCGACGCCGATCGCAGCCGCAATGGGTTCTTCCACAAGATAAACCGGCGTGCGGGCTCCGGCCCGTTCAGCGGAATCTTTTACGGCGCGCTTTTCAACTTCGGTGATGCCGCTTGGGACCGCGATCACAACACGCGGGCTGATACCGGTCTTGCGGCGATGGACCTTACGGATAAAATAGCGGAGCATGGCTTCGGTGATATCAAAGTCGGCGATAACACCGTCCTTCATGGGACGGATGGCAGTGATGTTTCCAGGTGTACGGCCGAGCATACGCTTGGCCTCTTCTCCGACGGCAAGAACTTGATGGGTCGAACGGTCAATGGCGACCACGGAAGGCTCACACAACACGACCCCCTGGCCTTTGACGTAAACAAGGGTATTAGCGGTACCAAGGTCGATACCAATATCGCTCGAGAAGAATCCTAACAGTCTATCGATCAGAAACATGGGCTTTGCCTTTTCGTATCTGTTGTGTGGGCTGGCGTTTATAGAGGCCGTAGTATATCGAAAGCTTTTTTCACTGTCAAACCAAAACAACCTTGAGTTTTAGACCTTGAAAAGCCGTCGAAAATGGTCCGTAAAAGAAGGGTAAGAGGTCGCAATACATGCCGTATCCGTAATCGTGATCGCCCCCTTTGCGGCGAGGCTTGCCACGCCCATGCTCATCGCCGTCCGGTGATCACCGAAACTCTTGACGGTCGCGCTATGGAACCTCTCTACACCCCGGATCAAAGAACCATCCGGCAGTTCTTCGATCGATGCCCCAATAGCCTTGAGATTCCGGACCATGGATTGAATGCGATCGGTCTCTTTGATGCGGAGCTCCGCCGCTCCCGAAATAAGACTTTCCCCCTCCGCGAGCGCCATCGCAACCATCAAAACCGGCAATTCGTCGATCAGGGAGGGGATTTCTTCATGCGTAATTCCAGTACCTTTCAGCTTCGCGCCCCACACGCGGATCGTCCCCATCGGTTCAGGGACCGTTTGCGTGATCTGCGTTTCAACCCTCGCGCCCATGCGCTTTAGAACTTCGAGGAACCCGGTGCGCGTGGGATTGAGTCCCACGTCCTGAACGGTCACTTCAGACCCCGGGATCATCGCAACGCCCACGATAAAAAAAGCGGCGGATGAAATATCGCCCGCAATACGCGCGTGTATCGGCAAAAGCATTTCTGTCTTTTCAATGACAAGATGGTCGCCGATCTTCTGGAAACGTGCGCCGGCCGCCTCAAGAAAGCGCTCCGTATGGTCCCGCGACGGAACAGCTTCACGGACGATCGTCCTCCCTTCGGCATACATCCCCGCAAAGAGAAGCGCGGACTTGACCTGTGCGCTCGAAAGTTTATTATCGAAATCAATCCCGCGAAGTTTGCCGCCGCGGATCGTAAGCGGTGCAAAGTTACCGTTCTCTTTGCCTTTAATCTGTGCGCCCATTTGTTTCAAGGGATCGGTCACGCGGCGCATCGGCCGGACCGAAAGAGACGGATCCCCGGTCAGCACGACTTCGAAGCGCTGACCCGCAAGGATCCCCAAAAGGAGCCTCATGGAAGTCCCGGAATTCCCGAGATAAAGTTCCTGACCCGGAGCGGAAAGCTTTTGAAGTCCCTTCCCTGATATCCGGACCTTGCCCGTTCCTTTTTCATGCTGGATTTGGGCACCCATCCGGCGCATCGCTTCCAGGGTATGAAGGCAATCCTCGGCTTCCAGGAAATTCTCGTAAACGCTCTCCCCTTCGGCTAAAGCGCCAAAAAGGATCGCTCGGTGGGAAATGGATTTATCGCCCGGAGGGGTGTAGGTCCCGCAAAGCTGACCGGGTCCTGTAAACGAAAGAGAAGACATGAAAAAAATTATTTCCGGTGGACCCAGATACGAATTCGCTCGAGTTCTTTGAGAATTTCATCTTCCTTGGCAATAATTTCGTTCTGCTGTTTCTCGAGGGTCGCCAGGCGGGCTTTGATATCGCTAAGATCACTGTGAGATGGTTCTGTGCCGGCTTTCTCTTCAAGCGCGAAAGTCCGTGGGGCAAAAAAGATCCCACTCAACAACAGGAGTAAGAAAAGGAGCTTAGGCCTTGCGAATCTCATCGCCTTCAACGACCTGTTGCTTAGGATTTTCTGCGATGAGGGTGGCCGCGGAAAACTTATCGTAGAGTTTTTCGATCTGGACCGTCGCGACCTCCTGACCCTGTTGGAAGACCTTCAGTTTATCCCCCATCTTGAGTCCTTCTTGAAGTCCTTGGTTAATAACCACAAAATTGAATTTGCGGTTCACCGTAAGGACTTTAGGGCCTGTCGTTGCTGCGGCCGCAGCCAATTGCATTTGCGATGTGGCCGTGGCCACGGGGTTCACCGAAGAAGAAGTTTCAGCTTTCGTTGAAACTTTCTGAGCGGCCGGAGTCACAGAGGACGGCATGGCGGCTGTTCCAGCCGGTGTCCCGCCTGGAGTGACCGGTTTAAAAACAAGCTGGGGAGTTCCGGCCCCGGGAACGGCCGTTGTTGAAGCGGGTGCGTTTGTGACTGGTTGGGCCGCAGCAAAGGTATCCGTCCTCAAATCTGCTGGAGTTACCCCGCAGGCTGCCTGAGCATCCTTGGCCTTTTGTTCAAGCTCCTCCGTCTTTGTTTGGAGCTCCGCGATCATCCTCTGTCGGTCTTCAAGCTGGTTTGCAAGCACAGCCTTCTCGGAATCAGCAAGTTTCTGCTCGGTCTGAAGTTTTCCAACTTGAGCTTGCATAGTTTCGGCTTGGGCCCGATATTTTTCGCTCTTAGCCGCAATCTCCTCTTTTTCAGCTTTGATCTTTTCTTTCTCGGACTGGACTGTGATTATTTTTTCTTTGACTTGATCGTACTTGGCCTCCACAACGCCCCGGACAGTACGTGCTTCAACCCAGCCTTGATATAAATAATAAGAGCCACCCGCCGCGGCAACGGAAAGGAGAAATGCTAAAATAATGCCGAACTTCCCCATAAGAGTCCCTCTTCTCAATAATTTTTTAGTCGTCTAAAGACATGGATCATAAACTTCAAGCGCCGGCCCTCACAACGGACACGGTCTCAAGCTGGGGAGGATCCGGAAGTTTTGCTTCCGGACCCTCCCCGTCCATCCGACTTTTACATGAACTCTGTCCTCCATCATACAGCGAAGAACAAAGCGATGAAAAACGAAAGAAGCCTAAGAAAGGTGCTTGCTGACGAGCTTGGTCATCTCGAACATATTGACGACCGACTTGCCGCCGAACACGACCTTGAGCGAGGCATCCGCGTTAATGTTACGCTTGTTCGCCTGATCCTGGAGCTTGTTCTTCTTGATATATTCCCAAAGTTTTTTCACGACTTCACTGCGAGGCATCGGACCCTTGCCGACCACCACCGCAAGTTCCGCACTTATACTCATCGGCTTCATAAACGCTGCGTTCGCTTTCGCCATAATGCTTTCTCCTTTTGGTTTGAACCGAGTTCCCGTATCCGAAGTTGCGGACCCGCGCCCACGGCCTTTGCTGGGGTAGTATCATACAATACAGTTTCAAAGACAACAATAAAGCTTTTCTGTCCAGATCTCTTGTTTCTTTTTCATAATGGCGATCTGGACTGCCCTGATTACCCGTTGATTTTTGAATGAGAATCAGGGGCTGTTCTTGTTAAAGAATCATTTCGGCTTTACCAGCAGAGACTTGAGCTCTTTCATAAAATGGCCCACATCCTGAAAATCACGATAGACACTGGCAAAGCGCACATACGCCACTTGATCGATCTTTGCGAGCCGCTGCATGATGAACTCCCCAATGATCCGGGACGGAACCTCCCGGTCATATTTTTCACGGATCGTGGCCTCGAGATCATCCGCGACTTTCTCCTGAGCCACGAGCGGCACGGGACGTTTCTCGCAAGCCTTGTACACCCCGGCGAGGACTTTGGAACGCTCATACGCCTCACGACGCTGGTCCTTTTTCACCACGAACATCGGGATCTCCTCGACCCTCTCATAAGTGGTAAATCGCTTGCTGCAAGCCGTACACTCGCGCCGCCTGCGGACCACTTCCCCTTCGTTCGCCCCGCGCGAATCGATCACCTTGTCCGAATCCTGCTTGCAGAAAGGACAACGCATGCGCTCTCTTTTCTTTTATTGAAGTTCCGGATAAAGCGGGAACTTTTGAGTCAAGGCTTCGACCCGCGAAAGAACTCTCGCGAGATTCGCTTCTTCTCCGGGAGCCTTAAGCGTTTCATCGATGAGCTCGGCAATGAGTTCCATTTCGTTTTCTTTCATCCCGCGCGGGGTCACGGCAGGCGTTCCCAAGCGGACCCCGGACCCTTGAAAAGGCGATTCTTTGTCGAACGGGATCATGTTCTTGTTCACCGTGATCTTCACTTTGTCCAAGAGCTCCTGGACCTGTTTTCCGTTAAAACCCTTCACCGTCACGTCCACGAGCATAAGATGATTATCCGTGCCGCCGGAGACGATCCTCCAGCCGCGCGCGGCCATCGCACTCGCAAGCGTCTTGGCATTCTTCACGATCTGAGCGCTGTATTCTTTGAACTCTAGGCTCAAGGCTTCTTTCAATGCCACAGCCTTAGCCGCGATCACATGCATGAGCGGCCCCCCTTGAATACCCGGAAACACGGCGGAATCGATCGCCTTCGCATATTTCTCTTTGCAAAGGATCAGGCCTGCGCGGGGACCGCGGAGTGTTTTGTGCGTCGTCGTGGTCACGACATCCGCGTAAGGCACGGGATTGGGGTGATGCCCCGTGGCCACAAGACCCGCGAAGTGCGCCATATCCACCATAAGAAGTGCCCCGACCTGATCGGCGATCTTCCGTCCGCGCTCAAAATCAATGATCCGCGGATACGCCGACGCACCCAAAAGGATCATTTTAGGCTTATGCTCTTTGGCCAGCCGCTCTAAGGCATCATAATCGATTCTCTCATCCTTCGGGCTGACACCGTACGGAATGATCGTATAAAATTTCCCGGAATAATTCATTTTATGACCATGCGACAAATGACCGCCATGCGTTAGGTCCATCCCCAGGATCTTATCCCCCGGTTCCAGCAGCGCCATAAAGACCGCGATATTAGCCGAGGTCCCGCTGTGGGGTTGGACATTCGCGTGTTCGGCACCGAAAAGCTGCTTCGCGCGATCGATCGCAAGTTGCTCGACCACATCCATGTTCTCGCAACCGCCGTACCAACGCTTCGCCGGATACCCTTCGGCGTATTTGTTCGTCAAGACCGACCCCATCGCCTCGAGGACGGAAAGCGAGGTGAAATTCTCGCTCGCGATCAGCTCGATATTCTCGTTTTGCCGGCGGACTTCCGCCCGGATCGCGTTATAAATATCCGGATCGGTTCTCTTAAGCTGCGTTTGATTGATGATGCTTTTTTTCATAAGCTTTGATTTTTTTAACACGGACCTCATGTCGTCCCCTTTCAAATGCTGTGTTGAGCCAGGTATCCACGAGCGGAAAGATAATGTCTTGCGGTAAAAACCCCGCGCCGAGGATCAGCATGTTGGAATCATTATGTCCCCGAGAAAGGCGCGCTTGTTCGATATTTTGACAAAGCGCCGCGCGAACACCGTCGACCTTGTTGGCCGCGATCGTGCTCCCGATCCCGGTGTAGCAGATCCCGATCGCCCGTTGACATTCCTTGCTGGCCACCTTCTCCGCCGCAGCGAAGATAAAATCCGGATAATCACAAGACTCGTCGGTAAAAGCGCCGCAGTCAATAACGTCAAAATTCTTGTTCTTGAGAAAATCGATCAGGACGCTCTTCAACTGAATGCCGCGGTGATCGGTTGCAATCGCGATCTTGGGTTTCATCATGATTTCCGCCTTTAAGGTTGATCCAACCGGAGGATCTTGTTCATATATTGTTTCATTTTTGATTCGATATCAAGCAAGGTCTTCTCGTAAACTTGCAGGCCCATTCCGAGCGGATCTTCCACATTCAACGTGATCATCTTTTCCCTCACCGACGGCAACATAGCCACCATGACTTCCGCGTGCTCCGCAGCCATTGCGAGAACAAGGTCCGAACTCCACAGGTCTCCCTTTCGACAATACCGACTGCAAAATCCGCTGAGATTTATCTCGCGGTTGCGCAACGCGAACTCAGCCTCGGGTGTGCACGGAAGTCCGTCGCGCGCGCTCGTCCCACAGGAAATGACTTCGATCTCGGATGACAATCCTTTTTTTGCAATCTCGTGTTTGAGCCATCCTTCCGCCATCGGTGAGCGGCAGGAATTCCCCGTGCAAACGATCAAGATGCGTTTGCGCGGACATTTTTCTGAGATGATCTTTTCGACAGCCTTCTCCACATCCGCGCCTTGCGCACCTTTGCGAAGAATGACCGGGATGTTTCCGGTAAGATCCACCACCGTCGAATCGAGCATCAGTTCGGTCTTACCGCCGTCGATCAGCTGATCGAAAGCGCCATGCAACTCCTCGATCACATGATGGGCCGTGTGAGGCGAGGGCTTCCCACTCCCATTCGCGCTGGTCGCGATAAACGGTTCACCGACTTCCTGGATCAAAGCAAGCGCGATCCTGTTCCTTGGGAACCGGATCCCGATCTTCTGGCCGGCAAGGTCAAGGACCACGAGTGTCACCGGACCCGGCCAAAACTGCCTGGCCATTGCGCGAACGAGCGGCGTTCTTTTGACCTTGAGCGTATCGAGCATCTCCCAATCGCCTACATGATAGGAGAAGGGTTTTGTGTCCGAACGCCCCTTGATCTCACGAAGCCGCTTTTCGATCCCTGGAGCGCTCATCTTCCCGCCGATCCCATAGACCGTTTCCGTGGGGAACACAATGACCTTACCCTCTTTACAGGCATGCGCCACTTCTCGGATATGCGTCATATCCGGATCGTGATTATCGATCTTGATCACTCCAGGCGTTACCATCACGATGCGTCAAACCCCCTGCATGTTACTGCAACCTATTTGCGGAGCTTTTCCTGCAACTTTTGGTTCTTTTCCCGGCTGCTTTCCACCAAAGAATTTTTATATTTCCTGAGCTTCTCCGCCAGTTTCGCGTCCGAAAGAGCCAGGATCTGCACTGCCAAGAGACCAGCATTGCGCGCGCCGGGTTTTCCCACCGCCACTGTTGCTACCGGAACCCCGGCCGGCATCTGGACCGTCGCCAAAAGTGCGTCCAAACCATTCATCTGGGTCGCTGCCAGCGGCACCCCGATCACCGGCAAGATCGTATTCGCGGCTACGGCTCCGGCCAAGTGCGCGGCCCCACCGGCGCCGGCAATAATGACTTTGAGACCCTTTTGCGTCGCCTGGATCGCGAAATCCGCGACAAGGATCGGTGTGCGGTGCGCCGAAAGCACCTGCATCTCAAAGCTCACTCCGAATTCTTTGAGCACCTCCGCACATTCCTGCATCACTTCCAGGTCCGAATCACTTCCCATCACGATCGAAACAAGTTCGTTCATCGCAGCACCTCAATGGCCTTCTGGCCGATGTCCCGGCGGCAAAAACCGCCTTCGAAATTGATTTGTGTGACCACTTGATAAACACGTTCATACGCGGCCTTCAGCGTATCACCCCAAGCCGTCACGGCTAAGACACGCCCCCCGGCTGTCACGACCTCTTTTTGTGCGTTAAATGCGGTACCGGCGTGAAAGATCGCGACATCCTGTTGTCCCTTCGCAGTATCAAGCCCCCGGATCGGAAAACCTTTTGTGTAGGAACCCGGATACCCGCCCGAGGCCATCACGACCGTGATACACGCCTTGTCATACCATTCAAGATTTTGCGTTTCCAAACATCCGTTGGCGATCTGCACCATTACAGGCAGAAGATCGGAGCGCAAACGCGGCAGGATGACCTCGGTTTCAGGGTCCCCGAACCGGCAATTATATTCAAGCACGAACGGCCCTTCCTTGGTCATCATGATCCCGGCATAAAGAACACCCCGGTAGGGCATCCCGTCCCGGGCCATTCCCTCAAGGATCGGACGCACCGCGATATCGATGATCCCCCCGATCTCAGACTCCGGAACTTTCATGCTCGGTGAAAAAGCGCCCATGCCACCGGTGTTTGGACCCCGGTCGTGATCATACACCCGCTTGTGGTCACGGGCGCTCGCGAGAGGAATGATCTTTTTTCCGTCCGTCAACACGAGAATGGAAAGCTCCTCGCCTTCGAGTTTCTTTTCGATGATCACCTTGGACCCGGCTTCCCCGAAACTTTTTTCTTCCATCATTTGGGTCAATGTTGCGACCGCCTGCTCGGAGCTGTCGCAGATCACCACGCCCTTGCCCGCTGCGAGCCCGTCCGCCTTGATCACCACCGGCATTTCGGCCTCGATCACATAATGTTTGGCCTCTTTCACATGCGTAAAGATCTCGTAGGCAGCCGTAGGCACACCGAATTTTGTCATGACCTCCTTGGAAAAAGCTTTACTCCCTTCAAGAAGCGCCGCTTCCTTGGACGGGCCGAATAACAGCAATCCATTTTCACGGAACACATCACCGATCCCCGCCACCAAAGGAACTTCGGGGCCCACCACGGTCAGATCGATCTTTTCACGGATCGCGAATCCCAGGAGGCCGTTGATATCATCCGAGGCGATGGGAACACATTCCGCGTGCTGACTGATCCCGGCGTTCCCTGGAGCCGCGTAAAGCTTTGTGAGGAGCGGACTCTGCGCGATCTTCCACGCAAGTGCATGCTCCCTGCCACCCGAACCCACCAAAAGAACTTTTATCCCGACGGAATTCATGCGACAGTGACCCCGCTTGAGCGGACGATCTCTCCGATCGCCCAGGAATTCAATCTGAAACTCTTTAAGACCTTTTGCGCGGAACGAACATAACGTTTTTCAAGGATCACCACCATCCCGACGCCCATGTTGAAGGTCTTGTACATTTCGTGGTTCGAAATGCTGCCGGCCTTTTGCGCCATACGAAAGATCTCCGGAACTTTCCATGACTCCCGGGCGATCCGGGCGCCGAGGCTTTTCGGGATTACACGGGGCAGATTGTCATAAAAACCGCCTCCGGTGATATTGACGATGCCTCTTATCGGTATTTTTTTTACAAGCGCCAGGACCGGCTTCACATAGATAAGGGTCGGCGTCAAAAGTTTCCGGCCCACGGGACCCCTCAGTTCTTTTTCGGAAAAGATCTTCCTTAGAAGTGAATATCCGTTCGAATGAAATCCCGAAGACTGAATGCCGAGCAGGATATCCCCCGTTTTGATCTTTTTTCCCGTCACGACTTTCTTGCGGTCCACTGCGCCGACCGAAAATCCGGCCATATCATACTGCGCCGCGCGCGCCGTCGTCTTGCTAGTGTAAAATCCAGGCATAATGGCCGTTTCGCCTCCCACGAGCGCACAGCCGGACTGCCGGCAGCCTTCGGTGACGCCTTTCAGGACCTCGCCGATCACGTCTGTCTGGAATTTTCCGGAGGCGTAATAATCCAGGAAAAAAAGCGGACGCGCGCCGGAGGTAATGAGATCGTTCACGCACATGGCGACAAGATCGATCCCGATCGTGTCGTGCTTCCCGAGAAGTCGCGCGAGTTCCAGTTTGGTTCCCACGCCGTCGGTCGAGGCCACAAGCAAGGGATCCTTGATGCCGGTCTTCTTCAGATCAAAAAGCGAGGCGAATCCGAGCGTGTCGCCGCAAACGCCCGGAGTGCGGGTCGAGCGTATAAGTCCCGCGATCTTCCGGTTGTACACGGGATCACCCTTCAAATGCGGCACTCCCGCCTTTTTATAAGTCCAGGCGCTCATATTTTGCAGGTGTTCCTTTTATGCTCCAGTTTGTATTTGTCATCCGCGTCGTAGATCTTGGTCGGGTATTTTCCCGTGTAACACGCGGCGCAAAAATCCTTCGGGTCCTGCGTGGTCGCGCCCAGCATGCCTTCCAGGCTGAGATAACCGAGCGTATCCACATTCAAGAATTTCTTGATATCTTCCATGCTGTTATTGGCCGCCAAGAGCTCCTTTTTGGACGGGAAATCGATCCCGTAAAAACAGGGTGAAATGTGCGGTGGCCCGCTGATACGCATGTGAACCTCTTTGGCGCCTGCGCCTCTCAAAAGCTTGACGCGGCTTCTAGCGGTATTCCCGCGGACGATCGAATCGTCGACCACGATCACGCGCTTGCCTTTTACGACCTGCCGGATCGGATTTAATTTTATCTTCACCTTGAGCAAACGTCCCGCTTCCAAAGGACTGATGAACGTGCGACCGATATAGTGATTGCGGACGAACCCGTGCGAAAGAGGGATCCCCGACTCCCGGGAATAGCCCATCGCCGCGAAACTGCCCGAGTCCGGGACCGGGATCACGATGTCCGCGTCCACGGGATGCTCCTTTGCGAGTTGACGGCCAAGATTTTCTCGCACAAACGCTACGCTATCATTAAAAATGGTCGAGTCCGGACGCGCGAAATAGACGTGCTCAAAAATGCATTGCGCCTTATTGATTTTTTCATCCTTAAAAGGAAAATGGCTGCGAAGTCCCTTGCCGTCGATCACGACAACCTCCCCCGGCTCGATCTCACGGACAAATTCGGCTTCGATCAGGTCGAACGCGCAAGTCTCAGAGGCGAGCACGTAGCTATTCCCCAATTTCCCAAGGCAAAGCGGCCTGAACCCCTGTGGGTCGCGGACCCCGAACAAATGATCCTCGGTCAGAAGGACCAGACTGAATGCGCCTTTCGCGCGCTTCGCCGCCTCGATCACGCCTTCTTCATGAGAACGATAGGACGGCTTGGCGATCATGTGCACAAAGACCTCGGAATCGATCGTGCTCCCGAAAATGGAACCGTAAGCTTCCAACTCCGCGCGAAGGATCTGCGCGTTCACAAGATTTCCGTTATGTGCGATCGCGATCTGACCGCGTGAATAATCGACTTTGTAAGGCTGTGCGTTCAAAAGCGTGGACGACCCGGTCGTGGAATAGCGAACGTGGCCGATGGCGTTTTTTCCCGGAAGTTGCGCGAAGGAAGACTCGTCAAAGACTTCTCCCACATGCCCCATCTTCTTAACGAGATAAAGGTCGGAGCTATCGCTTGTGCAGATCCCAGCCGCTTCCTCGCCGCGATGTTGCAATGCGAAAAGCCCGAGCTGCGTGATCTGGGCCGCGTGAGGATGGTTGTAGATGCCGAAGATGCCGCAATGGTGTTTGATATTTTCGCCGCTCATGATTTTCGCTCCATGATATTGTGAATCATGTTTTCGAAAAGTTTCACCATGTCTCCGACCGAAAGCCGGATCCGGTCTCCCATGATGAGCGCATCCCCGCCCACTTTCCCGATCTCGCAAAGGGGCACTCCCTGTTTTTGCGCTAAATGCTTGATGTCTTTTTGATGCTCGGGCTTGACCGAGATCACCACACGTGATTGGCTTTCGCCGAAATAAAGCGCGTCCGCGCGAAGTCCTTGCTGATGTTCCGAAACGCCTTGAAGACCCTGGACCACAGCGCCCAAGCCCTCGGCACTTTTGATACAACATTCGGCAAGTGCCACCGCGAGTCCGCCCTCGGAAAGATCGTGGCAGGAGGCAAGCTTTTTTCCTTCCGCAGCGGCAAGAATAAAGTGCTGAAGTGCTTTTTCGCGAGCGAGGTCAAGCCGCGGGGGCAAGCCCTGCTTCAAGCCGTGCTCGATCATCAAGTAGTGACTTCCGCCAAGTTCATTCATCGTCTCGCCTACAAGAAAAATAATGTCCCTCTCATTCTGGAATGCCGACGGAACGCGTTTTTCAATATTCTCTAAAAGACCGACCATGCCAATGGTGGGTGTCGGATAAATAGCGCCTTGCGGGCTCTCATTATAGAAGCTGACATTTCCGCCCGTGACCGGCACTTCAAGCACTTTGCAGGATTCGATGATCCCCGACACCGCGCTATGAAATTGCCGGAAGATCTCGGGCTTCATGGGATTACCGAAATTAAGACAGTTCGTCATGCCGATCGGCCGGGCGCCGGAACAGACGACGTTGCGCGCCGCCTCCGCAACAGCGATCTTCCCGCCTTCAAACGGATCGAGATAAACATAAAGACTATTGCAATCGGTTGAGACCGCGATCCCCTTTTGTGTTCCCTTGATGCGGATAAGGGCCGCATCGTGCCCCGGATAGAAGATCGTGTCCGTCCGGACCATGTGGTCGTACTGTTGCCAAACCCAGACTTTGGAAGCGATCGAAGGATGCGAAAGCAATCGCCGGAGCACGGAGTTGAAATCCTCCGGCTCTGAGATTTTAGTAAGATCCAGTTTTTGGGCTTCAACCAGATAGACCGGCTTTTCTTCTTCGCGCGTATAGACCGGCCCGTCATCGGCGAGCGCCTTAGCCGGGATCTCCGCGGCCAGTTTCCCTTGATCCAATACGCGATATTTGTCGCCACGGGTCACTTCACCAATTTTCACGGCATGGAGGTCCCATTTCATAAAAATGGCTTCGACTTCTTTTTCCTTTCCTTTTTTGACAATGACCAGCATGCGTTCTTGCGATTCCGAGAGCAAGGTTTCATAAGGGGTCATCCCGGGTTCGCGACGCGGCACTTTTGCGAGGT
Organism: Candidatus Omnitrophota bacterium; assembly: GCA_043808175.1. Taxonomy (GTDB): domain Bacteria; phylum Omnitrophota; class Omnitrophia; order Omnitrophales; family Aquincolibacteriaceae; genus Aquincolibacterium. Next base: position 17,743 of record JAZDFE010000012.1, read on the forward strand.
CGATCTCGACCCCGGTGCTCGCACGGGATGCGGTCTCGCAGCCCGCGCAGGTCAACCCCGCGGCGCCCATATCTTGCATCCCCACAAGCGCGTCGGTCCCGAGAAGCTCCAAACACGCTTCCATTAAAAGTTTTTCCATGAAGGGGTCCCCCACTTGCACGGCCAGACGGTCCTCATGGCTTTGCTCCGAGAGTTCTTTGGAAGCGAATGCCGCGCCGCCCAATCCGTCACGGCCGGTCGTAGCTCCCACGTAATAAACCGGATTGCCGACGCCGTGCGCCGCTCCGCGTACGATCTCGTCCTTCTTGATGATCCCGAGCGCCATCACATTCACGAGAGGATTCCCCTCATAAGATGCGTCAAAATAAATATCCCCGCCAACGGTCGGGATCCCCATGCAATTACCGTAATGCGCGATTCCGGCGACCACGCCGCGGAAAAGCCGCTGACTCACCGGTTCCTTGAGATCTCCGAACCGGAGAGAATTCATGAGAAGGATCGGCCGCGCGCCCATGGTGAAAATGTCCCGGAGAATGCCTCCCACGCCGGTCGCCGCGCCTTGGAAAGGCTCGATGGCCGAAGGATGGTTATGACTTTCGATCTTGAAACACACCGCAAAACCATCGCCGATATCCACGATTCCGGCGTTCTCCTGCCCCGGCTTCACAAGCAGGTGTTCCTGATGCGGAAGTTCCGCGTTCATTTTTGAAAAAAGCCTGAGGATGGGCTTGGAATTCTTATAAGAGCAATGCTCACTCCACATTACGCTGAACATCCCGAGTTCCGTAATGTTGGGATCCCGGTCGAGAATGTCCCGGATATGCTGATACTCTCCCGGCGTGATCCCGTGCGCCGCGATCAATTCCGAAGTAATGGGTGTCGTCGAATCCAGTGCCGGCATAATCTATTCCAGTGCGTTTAAAATACTTTCAAATATCTTGCGTCCGTCCGAAGAGCCGAGAAGGTCTTCGCTCGACCGCTCCGGGTGAGGCATCATGCCCAGGACATTTTTCTTCTTGTTCACGATGCCTGCGATATGATCCTTGGAGCCGTTCGGATTGAA
>JAZDFE010000013.1:0-20308 GCA_043808175.1 Candidatus Omnitrophota bacterium
CAATCTTGGAAGGAACGTCTGGCAAAATCCGAACCCCATCCCGATGGCCAAGGCCCTCAATGCCATTGTCCATAAAAATGCGACGGCTAAAGAGGCCTATAAAATCTTCACTGAGGCGAAGCACGGCACAAAACCTAGAAAAAATTAAGAAACACAGAAGCAAGAAGCAAAGAAAAATCTATGTTTCTCTGCTTCTCTGAATCTTGCTTCTAGCCAATTCACTATAAGTGATAAGAAAGCGTTTTATTTCTAAAATCATGAAAGTGGCCGTTTACTACAACAACCGCGACGTGCGGATCGAAGAGCGACCGATTCCTAAGATCGGTCAAGGCGAGATCCTCGTCAAGATCAAGGCGAGCGGCATTTGCGGCACCGATGTCATGGAATGGTACCGGATCAAAAAGGCCCCGCGGATCCTGGGCCATGAAATAAGTGGCGAAGTGTTCAAGTCAAACTCTCCAAAATATAAAGTGGGCCAGCGGGTCTTTGTCAGCCATCATGTCCCCTGCTACGAGTGTAAATACTGCAAAGAAGGCCATCCCACAGCCTGCGAAACCCTGCACACTGGCAATTATGATCCGGGCGGCTACAGCGAATTTGTCAGGGTCCCTAAGATCAATGTCGATCACGGGGTATATGTCCTGCCGGGGAATGTTTCCTACGAAGAAGGCACCATGATCGAGCCATTGGCCTGCGCGCTCAGGGGCCAGGAGGCCATTGACGTCAAAAAGGGACAAACCGTCTTGATCCTGGGATGTGGGATCTCAGGCCTCCTTAATATCCGGGTTGCCAAATTGAACGGGGCTAAGGTGATCGCAACGGATATAGAAGAATGCCGGCGGGAGAAAGCCAAGTTATGTGGCGCCGACGAAGTTTTTGATCCGAAGAACCTTCCTTCCATCAAAGCGGAGAAAGTAATTCTCTGCACCGGAGCTCTCCCGGCGGTAAAACAGGCGTTTCAATCCCTGGACCGGAAAGGCACTCTCCTGCTCTTCGCGATCCCCCAAACCGATATCCAGCTTCCGACCGTGGACCTCTGGAGAAATGAGAGGACGGTGACTTCTTCTTACGGCGCGGCGCCGGACGATCTGAAGAATGCGCTCCGGTTGATCGAAGAAGGCAAGATCCCCGTGAAGGACATGATCACCCACAAGCTCCCGCTCAAAGAAGTCCAGGAAGGTTTCCGCCTCGTCACCGATGCTAAGCAAACTCTGAAGGTTGTTCTACTCCCCTAGGTAACACATTGATAGCGCCGACACCGTTTATGCGTGCCGAATGCCTGCCTTGGTAAACGCTTGCTTCCATAACCGGAGCTTGGTCTTAAAATTCAGTCCTGCATGAGCGGGGCTGGTCGAAGGCACATAATCGTATGGCAAGGGCATCGCCCGGCCGAAGAAGCGGACAAAATATTCCTCAGTCGTTCTTCCGTTCAATAGGATATGACGAATGCCGGGATGTTTTGCTAAAAATCCGAAGATGTCATTGGCCTTGGCCTTCCGGATCGACAAATCCGATGATCCGCAGCGGTGACAATTCTTCACGACATCCCATACGGCGATCCCATGATCCCGGAGCAGGGCCTTTTTACTCTGATAATTCCGAAGTTCGCCAGCGCCAAAAATCTCTTGAAGAACGCGCCAGAACTGGTTCATCGAGTGGCCGTAATACTGCTTCAGTTGAAGCGACCTCTCCCCCGGCATGGACCCGAGGATCAGGATTTCGGCGCCGGGATAAGCCATCGGAGCAAAACTGACTCTTGTCCTTTTTTTCATTTCAAACGACTTCGCAAAGAAGTCCCTTGAGGTACTCGCCTTCGGGGTGATAGATATTGATCGGATGGTCGAACGCGTGAGAGGTTTTCCTGAGGATCCTGACGTCGCGTTTCGTGTCTGATGCGGCGCCGAAGACGATCTTTTGGAAGAGGTCCGGCGTGATGTAAGACGAGCATGAGAATGTGAAAAGCAGACCGCCTTTCGGGAGCTGTTTCAGGGCCTGCAGGTTGATATCCTTATAACCTCGTGTGGCATGCTGGACCTGGCTTTTATTTTTACAAAAGGCCGGCGGGTCAAGGATGATCATATCGAATTCCTTTTTCGTCGCTCGTAAATAATCAAAAACGTCCTGCTGGGCCCAGACGCTTGCGTCCGCGCCAAGCCCGTTCCTCTCAAAATTCTTACGCCCCATGGCCACCGCGGATTCAGATGATTCCACGGACACGATTTCTCTCGCGCCGCCCTTAGCTGCGTAAACTGAGAATCCACCCGTATAGGCGAAACAATTGAGTACTCGTTTGCCGGCGCTTATTCCACGGACGCACTCGCGGCTTTCGCGCTGGTCGAGAAAAAACCCGGTCTTCTGACCGCTCTTGATATCGACGCCGAAGAGAAGCCCGTTTTCCAGGATTTCGATCGCTGCCGGGGGCTCCGAACCTACGAGCACGCCCACGGAACGCTTGAGGCCTTCCCATTTACGGAGATCCGAATCGCTCCGTTCAAAGATAGAATGCGAGGGAAAATATTTTTGCAGGCATTTCACGATCACCGGCTTCCATGCGTCGATCCCGGCCGTGTTGAACTCCGCGACTAAAAAGTCCCCATAAACGTCCACGATGAGTCCCGAAAGGAAGTCCCCTTCGGAATGGATGAGCCTGTAGGCGCTCGTCTCAGCGGGCAAGAACCGCCGCCGCATCTCCAGTGCGTGTCCGATCTTTTCAGCAAAGAACGGTTCATCGATCGCGATATCCTCGAACGCCAGCATGCGCACCACGATCTGGGACTGGGGATTGAGATAACCCACCCCAAGGAATTCATCTTTGTCGGAGAGAACGCGGACAAGATCGCCGGCCTCGAACCCTTCGTCGATCCGGTCGATCGCTCCGGAGAATATCCAGGGATGACGGTTTTTGACGGGCCGTTCTTTACCCCGTTGGAGGACACAACGAACGGTTTTCATGTCTTCAGGAAAGGATCACAATGATCCACGCAAAAAAACTCACGGCAATGCAGTAGTAGCCAAAGAGGAAAAAATGTCCCTTCCGGATGAGCCCCATAAGCCAACGGATGACAAAATATCCCGTGACCGCGGCCGCAAGGAACCCGGCCAGAACGACCGCCTCGTTCGCTGAAAAATATTGGATCCCCTCTTTCAGGTCCATCACGATCGCTCCCGCCACCGCGGGGATAGAGATCAAGAACGAGAATTTCGCGGCATCCTCTTTTTTGATCCCAAGAAGCATGCCCGCAAGGATCGTGCTGCCCGAACGTGAGACTCCCGGCAAAAGGGCGATCCCCTGGACCAAACCGATCCAGAACGCGTCCCCGTAATGGATCACCGAAAGATCCTTTTGTCCCTTCTGGAACCGTTCACTCAAGATCAGAAGGATGCCCATCACAAACCACGCCGCAGCAACAAAGACAAGATTCGCAAAGGCCGTTTCAAAAAGGTGCTTGAAACAGACGGCCATGATCCCGGTCGGAACGAGCGTGATCAGAATGCAGACCCAGAGGCCGCGATGGGGCGGCTGGACACTCGCAACGGAAGCGGGCTTTTTGGAAATAGTTCTTTGAAGGCTACTGATGAAATCCTTTAGGATATCGAGGATGTCCCTTCGAAAAAAGGCCACGAGCGCAAGAAGCGTTCCGCCGTGCAGGGTGATATCGAACGCCAGCATCGGCTCCTTCATTCCGAAGAGATTCTGAAAAAGCACCAGATGCCCGGAACTTGAGACCGGAAGGAACTCCGTAAGTCCCTGGACGATCCCTAACACCACCGCTTGCCACAAGGTCACAGTAAAACCTCCGGGAGAAACCCGTTAATGAAAAACCTGCGCGGCGGGTCCGACGTTCCGCGCAAAAGGTCCGGGGAGCGAATTCCTGACAGGCGCCCGCTCCGCCGGGATTTTTTTACTTCCGCACTACAGCCGGGATCTTCTCCTCGGCAGGCGCCGCGGGCATGGCGGGAGCGGATTCCTGCATCACTTCGGGTGCGACCGGCGCCGCCGCTACGGCTCGAACAGTTTCAGGCGCCGGCGTTTCCGTCGCTTTTTTCTTGCACGGATATGACGAGCAACCCGAAAGCGCCAACGCTAAAAGAAACAATGCTAAGAACTTGTGAGACATTTTCATGGTTCACCCCGTTAGAGATAGGAAGCGTTCTTCAAACGCTTCTGTGGTTAATTTAAAATTGAGCCCGTATTGTTTTCTGATTGAACACCCATAAAAGCCATCCCCCGTTAATCTCTAACGGGGTAAATCCCCTTTTGTTTAAAAAATTGTTAAAGAAAACGGTGCATGTTCCTTTTTTGAAGTTCGAGGACGATCTTACGGATGGATTCCGTTTCGCTGACCGGACAGACCAGGACCGCATCCCCGGTGTCGACCACCACATGTTCCTTGAGACCCACGGTGGCGATCAAGCGTCCCGTCCCTTTCACAACATTACCGGAACTCTCCACCAGGATATTGTTGCCGATGGAGAGATTCCCGCTTCGATCGACCGGCAAGAGGTCCCTGAGCGTCGCCCAGCTTCCGGCATCGTTCCATCCCATCGAGACCGGGATCGTCAGAATTCCGCCGGAAAGTTTTTCCATCAGCCCGCTATCAATCGAGATGCTTGGGACTTTGGCGAAAAACTTTTTAACGGTAGCTGCGGAAATTCTTCCGGCCGCAAGTTTTATGACCGTTTTAAAAACGGCGGGAAGCTCGCGGCGCGTGGTCTCGAGCAGGCAATCCGCGCGCCAGATAAAGATCCCCGCATTCCAGAGGAATTTTCTTGAACGAAAATACGCCCGGGCCCGCGCGAGCCCCGGCTTCTCGTGAAAACGTTTGAGAAAAAAGATCGGTGTTCCGCGCACCGCGGCCTTCTTTCCGGCTATTTCGAGATAGCCGTATCCCGTGTGAGGTTGATCGGGTTTGATCCCAAGCGTCACAGGCATCCCCGTTTCATCCGCTTGTTCGTAAGCGACCCGGAGCACTTTCGCGAAAGTGGTTTCATCCTTGATAAAATGGTCCGCGGGGAAAATACCCAGGACCGCCGAGGCATCTTTCCGCAGGACGAGCGATGCGGCCCACGCCGCGCACGGCGCCGTGTTGCGTCCGGCCGGCTCCCCGATCACGTGCGAAAGCGAGATGCGGAGCCGTTTCGCCGTCGAGGCGGCTTTGTCCGAAGCGGTAAAGACAAGAATGCGGGACGGAGGTATCACTTTTTTGACGCGCTCGAAGGTTTGTTCAAGCAGCGTCTTCGGGCCGAAGAGGTTGAGGAACTGTTTGGCGCGATGCTTACGGCTTTCCGGCCAGAAGCGCGTGCCGCTCCCGCCGGCCATGATGACCGCCCAGTTCATCGGCCCATCTCATGCATGAGTGCGGTGATCTCGTTTTCCACGATCGCGCGGATCTCCTCGAGACGCTTCTGCGTCACGGCCTCAAAGCGCATCACGAGCACCGGCTGGGTATTGGAAGCGCGCACAAGCCCCCAACCGTCCGGGAACTGAACCCTGGCGCCGTCAATATCCACGACCTCATATTTCTTTTTCAGGTCCGCGACCGCCCGGGCCACGACCTTGAACTTGATCTCTTCGGGACAATCAAAACGGATCTCCGGTGTGGAAACGAGTGGCGGTATGTCCGCCAAAAGAGAGGAAAGCGGTGCGTTCGCCTTGTCCAGGATCTCAAGGATACGGCATGCCGCGTAGACCGCGTCGTCGAAACCGAGCCATCGATCGTTAAAGAACATGTGCCCGCTCATCTCCCCGGCCATCTCGGCGTGGGTTTCCTTCAGCTTGGCCTTGATAAGAGAATGCCCGGTCTTCCACATCATGGGTTTCCCGCCGCGTTTGGCGATATCGTCATAGATCTGTTTGGAGCTTTTTACGTCCCCGATGATGATCGACCCGGGTTTGCGAGCGAGGATCTCGCGGGCGTAAAGAAGAAGAAGTTTATCCCCGAAAATGATCTGCCCTTTTTCATCCACCACGCCGATACGGTCCGCGTCCCCGTCGAATGCGATCCCGATATCCGCCTTAGCGTCCACGACCTTTTGCTGGAGCGCTTTCATGTTGGCGGGAACGGACGGATCGGCCTGATGGTCCGGCATTTTAGGATCGAGGTTCTCGTAAAGCACGGTGACGTCATGGCCAAAGCGGCGAATGAGCGCGGGAGCCGTCACCGCCGCCATTCCGTGCCCCGTATCCATGATGACCTTGAGTTTTTTTGTGAATCTGAACCCGCGGAAGATAAAATCCTGATAGTCCTTCACAAGCGCGTCATGGTCCGGGCGCTCGACCTTGCCTTGGCCGGTCACGAAATCATCCTTCTCGATCAGCTCGCGGAGGCCCTGGATATCTTTTCCGTAAAAGGAGCGGCCGGCATGATGGAATTTGAAACCGTTCTCGTCCGGAGGATTGTGGGAACCGGACAGAGAAATGCCGGCGTCGAGTTTTTGGTGCGTGACATAGAAATAAACGAGCGGCGTCGGGACGAGACCGATCTCGATCACCGTCAGGCCGCAGCTCTGGAGTCCTTTCGAGAGACCCCGGTAGAGGAATTCCGCGCTCCAGCGATGGTCGTGACCGATCGCAAGGGTGTGTTTTCCCTCGCGGATAAGCAGAGTTCCGAAGGATTTCCCGATCGCGAGCGCGACTTCTTCGGTGAGTTCTTTTCCCGCAGTGCCGCGGATATCGTATTCTCTGAAAATATGGGATAGGATTATCATTCATTACTCCGGAGTTATGGGACCATCAAAAAATGCGCGGGACAGGACTTGGCGCCTCCGTTCCACTTCGGTCGGCCACCCGCTCTTACAAACATGACATAAGTCATGTTTGTAAACAAGAGCTCCCTTCAAGTCCAGTCCCAGTCGTTTAGATTTCCCGAAAGGCATACTTGCCTTTCGGGAAATCTGCGCGGGACAGGACTTGAACCTGCACTCCTTGCGGAACCAGCCCCTCAAGCTGGCGTGTCTGCCAATTTCACCACCCGCGCTCAAATCAAAATCTACCCTTTATTCCAAGGAGCCCTAGCTACCGCTCAATTCTAATTAAAGCCAGGTGCGTAAATCTTTATGAGGACTTGCCCGTGCGCTTCCGGACGGCTTTCAGCTTGGCTTCCTTGACGGCTTTGACCTTGCGCTCTTTTTCAAGCACCGCTTCGACCTGGCCAAGTTCGGTATCGAGCTTCTTGATCTCTCCAAGCACTTTTTGCATCTCCGGAGCGTCCAGCTCGAGCTTCTCCCCCTGCCTCACCGTCGCCTGATAGACCTGGCTGCCCAGCAGGGAGAACGCCTTGGCCATCTGATGCTCCAGGGTCGCTTTCTGGATCAGCAGCCGTGTGACATGCGCCGCCTCTCCCGTCTTTTCCGCCACAACCTTGGCGTACTTTTTGACGGCCTCAAAGGTCTCATTAATGATCTTTTCTGACTTTGCGTAGAACTCTTTTTTATCCATGATCCACCTCATTGGATTGCGCTGTCCCGGGACTGGGCGAGTTTAAAAACGGACTTTTGCCGACCTGACGGCACTATGTTCTATCATATTTTTTGAAGATATCAAGCTCAGAATACACCCAAAAAAGGTCGATCGTATGTCGTAGGTGGTGAGTCGAAAACATTTCACTTAAATTCATAAATGCCTTCCGATCCATATCACGCGAAGGAGCCACGCACCACGTACCACGTGGCCCTTGGACCGTGGCCCGTAAAACGGGTCAAAGGAACAGATCCCTTTCCCCTTTGCGAATACGTTCAAGGAATTGATAAAAGACCCGGAATCCCTGGGGATTTCTCGCCCTGATCTCCTCGAGTTCTTCTTCCAGTACCCGGAGCCCTGCTTCACGCGTCGCGGGAGTGGCAAAATCATCCAGCCATTCCTGAAAGGTCAGCACAGCGTTCAGCTTGCAGAACTTCCCTTCCTGGCCGCTACGCAAAAGATCCATAATGCATTTGCCCGTCCTGCCGCAACGATACCCCGCGGTGCAAAAGGAAGTGATGTGCCCCATTTCCGCGAGATCCCGGACCAATTCATCCAGACTCCTCGTGTCGCCCAACAGGAACTGCTGACGCTCGGATTCCTGACCCTTTCCCTCTTCGCTGTAACTTCCGATCCCGATCTTGGTGGAAGCGTCGGTCTGTGTGACCCCGAGACCGATCGCATCACGTCGCATCTGGGCAGTCTCCCGCGCCGTAATGATCATACCCGTGTAAGGGATGGCAAGTCGGATGAGCAGGATGATCTTCTTGAAATCCTTGTCGGATACTTTATAGGGAGAATGTTCGACGTATTCAGAGTTAAGCGCCGGCTCCATGCGCGGGAATGACACCGTATGCGGACCGATCCCCATTTGGGCTTCAAGGTGGATCGCGTGATGAAGAAGCGCCATCACCTCAAACCGCCAGTCATAAAGTCCGAACAGGACCCCGATCCCCACGTCATCGATCCCCGCATCCATCGCGCGATGCATGGCATAAAGCCGCCAGCGGTAATCGGACTTGAGCGTCCCTTTCGGATGGAGTTTCGCGTAGGTCTCATGATGATAGGTTTCCTGAAACACCTGGTAAGTCCCAAGTCCGCCGTCCCTGAGACGGACGAGCTCCTCGATCGGCATTGGCGCGGCATTCACATTGATGCGGCGGATATTGCCGAAGCCGTGCCGGGTGGGCGTCTTCACGTCATAGATCGTCTTCATGCTCTCGAGAATATAATCGATCCCGGTCCGTGGATGCTCTCCGTAGACGGCGATAATGCGCTTGTGGCCGATCTTCCCTGCCAGGCTTTCAGTCTCCCTACGGATCTCGTCCTGCGAAAGAACACGTCGCTTCGCCCCGAGATTTTCATGCCTGAATCCGCAATAGGCGCAGTTATTGACGCAATAATTACCCATATAAAGCGGCGCGAAAGTGACAATGCGGTTGTCATAAACTTTTTTCTTAATCCGAAGCGCGGTCTCCTGCATCTCACGGAGGATTTCCGGATCCTCGACTTTCATGAGCACGGCAAGATCGTCCGGACTAAGCGTCCTTATTTCAAGCGCCTTTGACAGGATTTCACGGACCCGCGCAACCGAAGGCGCTTGGGCCCGTTCGATCTCCTGCCATATCTCCGCATCCCGGATAAAATCCCGGCCATGCTCAAGGTAGGGCGTGATCTCATTTTCTTTGATCCGGCCCGAGAACCAAGAATCGGTATTTTTTGCTATCGCTGTTTTCATTTAATGAACCTTTGCGCCAAGGTCTGTCGGCGCGCGCCCGAGTTCTTTCAGTAAGGCAAGAGTCTCATCGATCTGTTCGCGTACCGTCTCATGGGTGTACATGCGGTTCGGGTAGATCGTGTAATGCTCCCGGTATCGCACGGGGGTCACGTTCAGCATCACGGAATTGGCGCCGGCCAGAAGTCCTTGCTTGCGGGCGTCCGGACTCAGGGTCTCGAAAGCCGTAGTGACAAGGATCCTCGCCTCTTTCGGGTCCAAAAGTCTTGCAGCCGCAATGATTTTTAACATTTCAATTTCATGCACAGGCGGGACCTTCCCCAAAGGCGTTTGGGGGTGCGGAAGGAACGGGCCAAAACTGTACATCTCGGCGTGAAGTTCTTTAGCAAGAAAAATATCATCCACGATATCCGCGAGAGTCTGATCGGGCAGGCCGATCAACCCGCCCGTCACGATCAAATAACCCATTTCGTAGGCCTTACGGAGGTGCTCGAGTCTTGTTTCCAGGGAACGGCCTGGATGGAACTCCGCGTAAAGCTTGGGATTCGAGGTTTCGAAACGCATCAAGAGCCCGCGCGCGCCTGCATCATAAAGTGTCTGAAGACCCGGAATGCCGATCTCGCCGAAACTTATGAAAATAAGACACGGCGCTTTTTCTTTGATCGTCCTGATGACCCTCGCGAATTCATCGATCGAATATCCGGGATCCTCCCCGCTTTGCAGGACCAACGCTTTGAATCCGTATGTTCTGACCGCTTCACAAGCTGCAGCCACGATCTCTTCCGGAGCCATCCGATAACGTCCCAGGGTCTTGTGGTGCGTCGAAATCCCACAATAAGTGCAATGCTCCTTGCAATGATTCGAAATCTCAAGAATACCGTGAACGCAGCAGGCATTCTTTAAATATTTCTGACGGAGGAAATTAGCGGATTTAAAAACCAGGTCAAGCGTGGCTTGGTCGCGACACTTGAGCAGGTAGAGCAGCTCGTCCTTGGCGGGCGGCTTTCCTTCCATGGTTTTGTCCAGGATCCGTTTGACTGCCGCATCCGTGCTGATTTTTTCAATCCCGGCGTGCGAAAGCCGAAGGTCTACTTCCTGGAGCTCAAAGAACAGGGTCTTCCAAGCCGAAAGAACCTCCTCGGCCTCATGGGGGGGAACTTTATTGATCACATACCCGCCTTGGGCATAGACGTACTCGCCGGTCCGCAGGTCGCTCATCTCATGATGCGCCTGCCGTAGTTCACCGAAATAATCGATGACCGCGATATTCCCTTTGAGCTCCTTCACCTTCCCGGGTATGGCATAGCACATGGTGGCTACTTGATGTCGAAGGACAGGACTTGGATGATCGTGCCGGGAAAGAACGTCAGCTCCACTTGGGCGTTTTCAAGCATCGTGCCCTTGACCAGCATCGTGAAGGTCTCCTTGAACGATTCTTCCTTCACCCCGGTCAACTGTCCGACCTTGATATGGACCTTGGTCACTGCGGTGGCACCTTCTTTTTTCGCATGCTCCGAGATCCCCTTGATGATCGGTTCTATGATGTGAGTCTCATGCATAAAGGGTCTCCATGATCATCATGGCCAATTGTTCAGCCGTTTTTTTAACAGGTTCCGACATTTCATCGCCGAACTGGATGCTTTGCGGTTGGACACCCAGCATAAATACTTTCGCCTTTATCCCCTGCTCCAGGTGGTCCATGAACATCCGTGGCGAAAGATCATGCGTCGTAAAACCACTTTTCAGGATCTCGGACTTTTCCAGAACCCGGAACTCACCCGCCTGAAGCTCCAGATGCACAATGTCAACGATCAGGATCGTGTCAGGGTTTTTCTTGATGATCTTGCCAATATAGCTTTCCGGGGCCGATCCGGCGTCAATGCAGACAGCCGTTGTCTTGTTTTGAAGAAGTTCCACAAAGTACGGCCCGAAACCGTCATCCCCGCGCAAGGGGTTCCCGATGCCGACAATAACGACTTTTCCTTTGAGAATAGAGACTAAACGATTTTCCATGTTGGAACCGAGTTCAAAAAAGCGGTGTTTGATTACTCTGTTGTCAGTGTCGTCTGACGACGACACGGCGCGCAGAGGATCTTGACGCGATCGGACCGGCCGTCGTCTTTTAACGCGGCCTTAAGATTCTCATCAATGATCCCGAGGTCCTGAAGACGGGACTGGTAAAGTGTAGGGCTGGAATAGGCGAGCTCCCCGAGTTTTTCGGCGATCCACCTCAAATGATCTTTGCAGGCGATCGTCACTCCGCAGACCTCGCAAAGCTGCAATTCTTTCTCGATCGTTTCGAATGCCGCTTTCCGGTCGAAAAAGGAAAGTTCCCAATCCGTGGAGGCCTTGATCCCCTGATGGTCCGCGATGCAAGCCGCCTCGCATTGACCGCAGAAAATGCAGGTGTCCGTGTAATGGATCATGGTTCTTTTAGACGCTTTAGGATCGCTGGTGTCATCTTTGTAATCGAGCGCAAAAACAGGACAGACCTCGACGCAGGCGAGGCACCCAACGCATTTTTGATCGTTATACTTGGGTTGGCCGCGGAAATTAGGATGCGGCACATGTGGTTCCTTAGGAAACTTCGAGGTGTAAGGCCCCACGATAAGCGCCTTCACCGCCTCGACCACTTCCCGGAGTTTGGGCAATGGAAACTTCATGGCTTAGACTTTTCCTTCTTTATCTTCAGCATATTGATCACAAACGGATTTCTCCCAAAGTTTCACGCCCGCTTTGTGCGCACCCCGCGCAAGGGCATGGGCTGCCACCGGCGAGGTAAGGAGTAAAAAGAGTGCGGTAAGAAGCGCTTTGACTCCAGTGGCACAAAACCCTTTCATGATAAGCACGCCGATAAGAATGCTGCAGGTGCCCACGGTAACGCATTTAGTCGTTGCTTGAAGACGGTTATAGACATCCGGAAAACGAATTAAACCGAGACAGCCAAAAATATTAAAAGCCAGGCCTACCACAATAAAAATAACTCCTAATATCTCATTCATCGAACCCTCTCCCTTCCAGGTATTTAGCCAAGGCTAAGGCGGCGATAAAACTTTGCAAGGCCCAAGCAATAGCGATATCCAAATACCAATCTCTGCCGGTAGACACGCTGAGAATAGCGCAGAATCCCACAATCAGAATCCCCAAAGTATCAACGGCTATGGCCCGGTCCGCGGATGTTGGCCCACGTACGATCCTTAAAAGACACAAAAGGAAACACAGCATTAAAATAAAGAAACAGCGAGCAAGCAAAGGCGATTGCCAATCCAGCAAAGACGGTATCGGATATAAAATGATGACGACTAAGGCAACGATAACGCCGATCAAACCCAGAAAATAGCGCGTTGTTTTCGATGGGGATTTCATCAGTCAAAGATCTTTTTTAAAATATTCTCAAATTTTTCCGCGATCAACTGAGTGGCCTTGCCGGTTTCCTGGCTTTGCACATTAAGCCAGTGAATATAGAGGATACCTCCCTCGGAATCGATATCGATACAGAACGTGCCCGGAGTAAGGGTGATCGAATTCGCCAGGAACGTTAAGCCCGTGTCTGATTTAAGGTTCGTCTTCACCTTCACGATCCCGGGGTTGATCGGCATTCCCGGATGCAGGACCCTTATTGCCACGTCAATATTGGCCTTCAAGCACTCCCAGAAGAACACGGGGACATAATAAAAAAACCAGAGGTAACGGCTGACGGGCCTGGCCTGACGCGGATTCTGAACGAACATGTCGCCTGTCAAAAACGCGACGAATGCGGCCACGAGCAGTCCGATGGCGGCATTTTGAAAGTCAAAAGGCCAGGTCAAAAATGACCAGATTGCGAAACTTAAAATAAATAAGGCTATTCTGCCTTTCATTCCTTGATCCCTCTTCATTTACCAACCGCCCCGAAGACCAGGCCGGCATAACCCGTCCCTTGAAGCAAGACATTGACCGCACCATCCAGAAAAAATCGCAACGGTGGTAAAAGCATCAGCCCGCCCAGGACGCAAATGAGCGCAAGACCGATCATTGAAAATTTCATGGGCCACGGAACTTCTTTCACGCTTTTAAATTTATCTTTAAGTTTTCCTAAGAAAGCGTATTTTTCCACTTTCATAAAGGACGCCAATGTCAAAATGCTCGCGATCACGGCGCAAAGACCGTACCCGATGCAGCCTTTTTGAACGCAGGCAATAATGATCAAAAGCTTGCTGAAAAATCCGTTGAACGGCGGGATCCCCGCGATGGACATCGAAGCGACCAGATTGGTCTGCGCCGTTACGGGCATGACCTTTGCCAATCCTCCTGTTTCATTCAAATCCCGCGTCTCGGCCGCATAATCGATCGCTCCGGAATTTAAAAAGAGCAACGACTTGAAAACAGAATGGTTAAATAAATGAAATAAACCGCCCAATATCCCCAAGGGGGTCCCCAGACCGATCCCCAGGATCACATAACCGATCTGGCTGATCGAGTGATAGGCCAACAATCTTTTCAGGTCCCATTGCGATAGTGCGAGGATCACCCCTACTAACATCGAAAGCGCACCCAAAAACATCAATACGGACAAAAAGGCCGGAGTTGCCCCCAGGACGTTAAAGAAGATCCTGATCAAAGCATAAACGCCCAGAGTTTTGATCAAAACCCCCGACAGCATGGCAGAAATGGACGCCGGCGCAGAAGGATGCGCATCGGGAAGCCAGGCATGAAAAGGAACAAGCGCGGCTTTCAAGCCAAAACTCATAAGAAATAAAACCGTCACAAACGGTATTACCAACGTGCCCGGTTTTTCGCTCAGGACCCTTGCCATATCTGCCATGTTCAAGGTCGAGGTGAAGCCATAGAGAACGGCAATGCCCAAAAAGATGAACGCTGAGGCTACCGAGGCCATGACAGCGTATTTAAACGAGGCCTCCAGTTCTTCGGCATCGGTGCCAAAGGCGACCAACGCGTAACTTGCGATCGAAGCTATTTCTAAAAACACATAAAGGTTAAATAGATCGCCTGTAATAATGATGCCGTTCATGCCCGCTACCATTAAATAAAAGAGCGAATAGAACTTGGGCTTATCTGTGTACTTTTTCATGTAACTGACGGAATAGATCACGACAAAAAGCGCGATTAAATTGACCGTCACTAGCATGAAATAGCTCAAACGATCCACTACAAGGCTGATGCCAAAGGGGGGGACCCAACCGCCGACGGAGTAAACAAGGATCCCCGACTCAGTCACTTGCAATAATGTCCCCACATAAAAAGAAAACGCCAAAAGGAGGATGCCGCTCGCGCATGCCAGGATATCGGTGAAGTGCCGGATAAACCGGCCAACGAGCGAGCTTAAAAATGCCGTCGCGAGCGGAATAACGACAAAAAATGGGACGATGTGAGCCGTATTCATCTTTACCCTTTGAGTTTTTTTATTTTAGTAATATCAAACGTTCCATATTTTTCATAGATCCGGACGGCAATGGAAATGATCAGGGCCGTAACCGCCAAACCGATCACGATCGAAGTCAGCACCAACGCCTGAGGAAGAGGATCCACCATATTCAAAATAGTTTGATCCTGGGCACTGATCGGGGCGCGTCCGTGAAAACGGTAACCCAGCAGAACAAAAAAAAGATTCATCGCATACTCGATGATCCCAAGACCCACGATGATCTTCACCAGGTTACGCTTACGTAAAACTCCGTAAAGACCCACGCAAAAAAGCACCAGACACAATAAATAAAGGATCATGTTCTTACCCGCATTGTTTTTCCAAAAAAATTATTCATCTCTCTTGGTTTTTTCCAATATGATAAGCGCCAAGAAAATGGCAAAAAGCCCTACGCCCACCTTGATCCCGATCGCAATATTGCTCAGAAGGATCGTACCCGCACTGAATAATCGAAAGGGACTGCCTTTGGGCAGAACATTCAAAAAGAACGTTCCCCCTAAAAAGCCCGAAATGGCCACCATCAAAAACATCATGGCGCCCAGGCTTTCTAAATTCGAGGCGAGTTTTTTTGAAACTTTCGATACGGCAACATCCTCGCCAAAGGCGAGCATCAAATGCACGAATGCCAAGGCCACGATCACACCGCCCGCAAAACCTCCGCCCGGAGTCAGGTGACCGTGCAACACAATGTATATGCCGAAAAGCAAAATTAAACCGACCGTCAAACGGGTCACTGTTTTAACGATCAAGGTCATTCCTGTTTTGGGATCCCTAATCATTTTCTGTCTCTTCCTGACTCTTTCTTCCTGGTTTGCGTAAAACGGCTATGATGCCGATGACCGCAGTAAATAAAACCGTCGCCTCGCCGAGAGTATCGTAGGCCCGAAAATCCAGAATGACCGCCGTCACCAGGTTGACTGCCCCGGTCGCGGTAATCCCCTCCACTAAATACTTTTGGGCCACAGCCATGATCGGATGGCCAAAACTCGGCAGCTCATGTAACGCGTGCCAAGCAAAGAAAAGAAAAACGATCATAAAAACCAAGGTTGAAACGGTATTAAAGAGCCACCGCCCTTCGATCGCGAGCGGCAAGTCTTTCCGGATCGTCGCACGAATAAGGATGATCAGGCACAGGATCTCGACTACCAATTGCGTGATCGCAAGGTCCGGTGCTTTTAGGATAAGAAAGGCGAGACACAGCGCGAAACCAACGGTTCCGACAGCGATCACGCTTGAGAGGAGGTCTTTGACCTCCACCGCGACGACGGCCGCAACGATCATGAATATCAAAAGGATGTGCAGTTCCATATTACATTACCTCATTAATACCATAAATAAGACGACCATCCCCAGCAGCGTCCAAACCAAATAAGTCGGTAAAATACCGTTGTGTAAATACCGAAGAAACTTGCCGATGCCAAAAACAACGTTCTTTCCCTGTTCATAGATATCAAAAAAGCCTCCCGCCGCTTTACGATAAATGCCCCGAAAGATCCCAAGCTCCTTGATCGAATCGTAGAAATCGGTGCCGGAAATTCTCATATCCGGATGATCTTTCAAGTCCTCCCCGCCAACAAAGACCTCGGCCTCCCTGGGCTTCACAGCCGCGCCCAAAAGGTAGATCACAAACCCGACCAAAATGCCAAAAAAGATCAGGACCGTCGCCAGGCTCGCATCCCACATCCCGAAGCTTTCAATATTCATCCCAAGGCTTGGGATAATGAACATTTTTAGAGGGATCGGATAAAAAAAGACCCCGAAAAGGACGCAAAGAAACGCGAGGATAACGGCCGGGACCCACATGGTAAATCCGGTTTCTTTTTTCTGGTTTTCCACTAGGTTCATTTCCTTGGATGTCTGACCTAAAAAAATAGCATGGACCAGCTTCATGAAGCTTGCCAGCGTCAGCGCGCTTCCGAACATAGCCGCGACCAGCCACACGATCCACCAGTAGCCCGCCCCCTTCGCCGTCTCGATGATCCCTTGATAGATCATCCATTTGGAGGCAAAACCGTTAAATGGCGGAACACCGGAAATAGCGAATGCCGCGATCAAAAATGTAATGAAAGTCACCGGCATAATCTTTGCCAAACCGCCGAGTTTGTCCAGGTCGGTCGTCCCTGTTTTCTTTTCGACGGCCCCACCCGTCAGGAACAGACAGGTTTTATAGACCGCATGATTCAGCATATGAAACAACCCACCGGCGATCCCGATAGGATTTCCCGTGCCGATCCCCAGCACCATGTAGCCGACCTGGCTCACGGCATGATACCCGAGTAACCGTTTGAAATCATGTTGTACAAGCGCCATCATAACGGCCGCCACGATCGTAAAAGCTCCGACCGCCATTAAAAAGGTGTTCATCGGCCCGTTTATCTGGAACATGCTCAACGAAAGCCGGGCAAGAAAATAGATCCCTAAAAGTTTATCAAGCGATGCCGGCAAGAAAGCCGTGACCGGCGTCGGTGCGTCTTCGGCGGTGTCCGGGATCCAGGTATGGAATGGCATGGCACCTGCTTTGGCGAATGCGCCAGCCGCAAAGCACAGGTAAGCCCAAACGGCAAGCTTGGAATTCAAGGCGATGCTCATTTTGTCCATCTGGAACGAACCTGTCAGCTGCCAGACAAGCGCAAGGCCGAGAAGCATCAAGGCATCCGTGCCACCAATGATGATAAATGTCTTCTTGGCGGTCGCAGGGGTGCGTTCTTTTTCTCCGAATCCGATCAAAAGATAAAGGAGGAACCCCAGAACTCCCCAAAATACCATGAATAACACAAGATTATTGGAGAACACGGCACCGAGCGAAGCGGCAAGCGTGAGAATAAGATAAAGATAATACCAAAGCAGTCCCTTCTTTCCTCGCATGAAACCTAAGGAATAAAATATTGTCAGGAGGGAAAAGAAGACAATAAAGAATGCCACAAAAGCCGAAAGAGGATCTGATCTAAAAAACGTTCCGCTAGCGTCCATACTTTTCCCTGAGCTTTGCGGTCTTTTCCTGAGAAAGCCTGATCAGGCCTTCGCCGCTAAAAAGTTTGTTCCCGTGCCCGTCACGTACGGCCATCCTCTCAGTGCAGCAATAACAAGGATCGATCGCCGCGAGGATGATCGTCGCATCCGAAATCGTTTGGCCCACAATGGTCGATTTATAAGTCGGAAGATTCATGTAAGTCGGCGCCCTTATTTTATGGCGCAGCGGCCGGTTCGTTCCGTCGCTTTTGACATAATGAAAACATTCGCCACGCGGCGCCTCGACGTGACCGATCCCTTCCCCGACCGGAAAACTTTTGATCCGGAGGTCGATCTCCCCCTTGGGTAAATGGGTAAGACAATATTTCATGATCTTGATCGATTCAAAAGTCTCGAGGACCCGGATCACCAATTTATCAAAAACGTCGCCGTTGTGTCTCACGATCATGTCCCACGCGACCTTGTCATAGGAAGCGTAAGGCGAGTCCTTGCGCACATCACGCGCAATGCCCGATGCGCGCGCCACAGGGCCCACCACGCCGTAACTGATGGCATCTTCGTGGGTCAGAACCCCGACGCCTTTGGTCCGCGCATGAAGCACGGGATCGTCCATCACGGCCTTCTGGAGCATTTGAAGGGTAGGCACGATGGAATCGATCTTCTTCAAAACGCCGGGGATATCCTCGACTTTGATATCGCGCCTGACGCCGCCCGGCTTGAACATCGCGTAGTTGTTCCTGTTCCCGGAAAGGATCTCCATCACGTCCAGGATCTCTTCACGCAATTTCCAGGCCCACATGTAGACTGTGTTGTAGCCGAGAAAATGGCCCGCGAGCCCGAGCCACAAAAGGTGCGAGTGGATGCGCTCGCCTTCCGCGATGATCGTACGGATATATTTCGCGCGCTCGGGGACTTCCACTGGGAAAATATCCTCCACCGCCAGCGTATACGCCGCGGGGTGGCTCGTGGAACAGATGCCGCAGATCCTTTCGACCGCGAACGTGGATTGGTCGAACGTCTTCGTCTCGGAGATCTTTTCGATCCCGCGATGGTTGTATCCGATCTGGACATCTATCTCCACCACCCGTTCGCCTTCCACCACAAGAGTGAAAAATTCGGGCTCTTCCTGCAGCGGGTGATAAGGTCCTATGGGAACGATCGTTTTTGCCATGTCTAAACTCCCCGGTCCCGGATGGCTTTTTTATCCCATTCTTCGTAATCCTGCCTTAAAGGATAAACGCCCTCGGGCCATTCGTCGGGCAGGAGCAGTCTTTTCAAATTAGGATGGCCTTTGAAACGGATCCCCAGAAGCTCGTGGATCTCACGCTCAATCCAATCGGCCCCTTTAAAGACGGACGTCAGGGAATCGATCTCCAGATGCGGTTTCGTCAATGTTGCCCTGAGGGAGACCACCAAGTTGATGTCTTCGAGGGTGAAGTGATAAAGGATCTCCATGGAGTGGCGCATGTCGGTCCCGGTCGCGATATTGAACCTCGCCTTCAGGCCTTTGAAGATATGGGTCGTGATCTTCACGAGCGCCGCGGGCTGGATCCCGATATAGACCCGCTTGGGCGACTTTTCGAAAATGTCGAGGATGTCCCCTTGGAACTTTTCTTTCAGGTCCTTCAAAACCTCTTCGCGCGTCATTTCTTTTTCTTCTTTCCGATACTGCTTTTGACCTTTTCGATCAGTTTGACCACGCCCGCGATGATCGCCTCTGGTTTCGGCGGGCACCCAGGGATATAAACGTCCACGGGGATGACCTTGTCGACCGGCACAGGACAGTTGTAGCTGTGGATGAACATGCCCCGTGAAAGCGAGCACTCCCCGATCGCGACCACGAGGCAGGGCTTCGGCATCTGTTCGTAGATCTTTTTGATCCTCGGGATGCATTTCCGGTTCGCGGAGCCGGTCACAAGCAGGACGTCCGCGTGCTTGATGCTTCCTGCAAGCAGCATGCCGAACCGTTCTACATCGAACCGAGGCGTCAGGCAGTCCAGGATCTCGATATCGCAGTTGTTGCAGCTGCCAGTCGACATGTGGAATACCCAAGGCGCGCTGAGTAACGCCTTTAATTTTATGCTCATCTTACAAACCCTCCACTGCCAACACGACGGCAATAATGGCCATGACCGTCACCGGCCTCCAAAAAAACCGGATGGCCTGATCGATCCTCACGCGGGGATTCGTGTTCCGGATCACCGTGATCAGCGCGACCAAACCGACATATTTCAAGATCCCGTACAATAAATGGATCCCGTCCCACCGCGCCCCTCCCATGAAAAGGATCATCAGAAAGAACGGGAGGACGAATAAAAGCATGTTTTTCATCAGGCGGTAAATGGCAAGCCCCGAACCGGAATATTCGATCAAGGGCCCGCTCATGATCTCTGTTTCGGCCTCCGCGATGTCAAAAGGAACAAGACCGAGCTTCGCCTGCGCACAGAGGACGCACACCACAAACGCCAGGGCACCCGACCAGCTTGCCGCGAAGATCCCGTCCTGCGCCTGCGCGATCATCATATCTCCGAGCCGGATCGAAAAACCAGACTTAATGACCGGGACGAGCACGGCAAGTAGAAAAGGAAGTTCGTAACTTAAAATCAATTTCATTTCGCGGGAGGCACCCAGGCTCGCCAGAGGATTCCTTGACGCAAACCCTCCCATCATGATGCTGATCGAAGGGATCATCAATAAATAGAGCACCACGATCAGATCT
>JAZDFE010000014.1:0-47486 GCA_043808175.1 Candidatus Omnitrophota bacterium
TCAAGTGAAAGGAGCAATATCAACCATGGTACAAGGTAAAGTGAAGTGGTTTAACAACTCAAAGGGCTATGGATTCATCTCCCGTGAGGGTGGCGCTGATGTCTTCGTGCATCACACCGCCATTCAGGGCGAGGGATACAAGTCTTTGGAAGAAGGCCAAGCGGTCGAATTTGAAGTGACCCGCGGTCCCAAGGGCGAACAAGCCTCCAACGTTGTGAAGATCTAAGAACCACAACCAGAACTATAAAGAACCCCGTTGGCTTCGGCCAGCGGGGTTTTTTTGTGCATGCGAATAAAGTAGCCTGTCCCCTTTATCTCATGTTTTCTTCTCAGGGACGTCTTCACTTAGATGTCCCCACGGGAAGGCCTGGAGCGGGATATCTTCGATTGAAAGCTGGACCACGAGCCGTTTGTTGTCCGTGAAGTAAGGGTCGTTCGTAAGATTTTTATTTTTATGGCCCGGTTGGTCGAGCGCGGTATTTTCGACGAAACCATATCTTGATATCTTTTCCACTTCGAGCAGGTCTGCCAACAGATAATCACGCGAGTCGTCCAGGTTCGGATCGATCTTGTGCGTGGTCATGTACCAGTTTTTGAAGGTGAATTTGACTCCGATATCGCGACTGATGGCCCCCATCCAGACGGGTTTTCCGTTGTAACGCATCGGGGTGTACCAGAGGCGGAAATGCAGGCGTTGGTCGATGTTGTCTCGCGTCTTCTGGAACGCGATGTCTTGCGGATGACCGCGATAATAAAGCGGACTGACCGGGGAGTAGCGGTCATTTTCTCCCGTGATGAACGCCTTGGCCATCGAAAGTCCGGAGCCCATTGTGAGCGCGGAGGTCTCATCCCAGCCCGAAGAAGTGAAGATCGTGATCAGGTCTTCAAGCTCTCCGATCACCACGAGGTTCAGCGGGTCGCCGTTTTGAGTGCCTTTCTTATTGGTGGCGCAACAGGGAAGCCGTTCAAGCCCTTCAGGAAAATCCTTATCCGTGTATTCCAGGATCGTTTCTTTTGAATAACGGTTCGCGAAATCCTTGGTGATGTAATCGGGTTTTATGCCGGGGACCATCACCATGAAATCAAAAACCTCACGCTTTTGGTCCCCGATGAGATCGACCTTGACGTGTTTGGTGCCCTGGTCCACGGAGGTATAAAGAAATCCCTCGTGTTTTTTCTCAGGCTGGATGACGTAACTATGCATGGACACCGTATCGAAGATCGCGTCCATTTTTTTGTTCGCGTGCCGGACCGTGAAAAAATTGATCGGGACCAGGACGATGGCCGGGAAGAAAATGACCGCGAGGAGACCCGATTCGAAGAACTGCCGGGTCTGCTTGTAGTGGGCCCTGTAGCTGGCCTCTTCCGCGGAATAATAATCGGGGTCCATGTTCCTCGGGATAAGAAAATAGGGATTATCGCTGCGGTTGTCGATCTCGAGCCAAAGCGGTTGTATGCCTCTTTTGGAAAGGGCAACGCCGAAGAATTTTTTCGCCTCTTTATTGCTCAAGACCGTAAGGGTGACCGTCAGGTTGTCGCGTGTTTGGGTCTGCGCCCTTTCCATGAAGGATGCGCGGTCTATTGTGTGAGGCCGGTACCGGACGCAGCCGGAAAAGGTGAGGGACAAAATCAGGAAAGAACTCAGTAGGGGATTCTGTTTTTGGGTGAAAGTCATTCGAATTTTGTCCTCCCGTGCATAGACTTTATTGTATAATATCGCACCATAGTAAAGAACGAAAAAATCGTATCTTCTTTATCTGAAGGGAGATAGATTCCGTGAAAAAAATATCCTGCATCGCGATGGTATTGTTTTTTGTCACATTGATCCCGGCGGGGATCGGTTATGCGGCGGACGAGCAGGCTTCTCTTGGGACTCAGGCGGGTGAGGCGGTCCGGGAGTTGAAGGACACGACCAACAAGGATCTTTCGACGGGAGCGACAAAGGTTGCGGAGTCTTCCCGGGAGGTGGAAGCCGAGGCTCAGGAGACTTTAAAAACACTTCAGCGGCAATGGGATGTGCTTGTCAAACAGCTCCAGGAAAAGACACAGCAGATTCAGAAGGAACTCGCGAAGCAATGGCAGGATTTCAACCAATCCTTCAATAAACCGCCCAAGTCTTAATTTTATTTTTTGAACGGTGAATTGGACAGCACTGATTTTCCGATGTTTTTTAATGAAAAATCAGGCGCTCAAGTCCTAGTTTTCTTTTCATGCCGGACGATAGAGGAACATGAAAAAGATCCTCATTCTCTCCTTGGGCGTTCTCGGATTCTCGTCGCTTATTTCCCAAGTAGTGGTGATCCGGGAACTGGCGATGAGTTTCTATGCCAACGAATTCTTCATCGGTTGGATCCTCTTTTGCTGGTTCCTTGGGACTGCTTTGGGGAGCGCGTTGGGCTCAAGACTCTTTCGTGACGCGGAAAGGGCTTTTCGTTCACTGGCGATCTGCCATGTCCTTACAGCTTTTCTTTTTCCCATAGCGATCGTTCTCATACGCTCCGGCAAGCTGATCCTCGGGACTCCGGCCGGGGCGCTTCCGGAATTCATTCCCGCTCTTCTTTATCCTCTCGCGGTCCTTGCGCCTCTTTGCGGGGTGATGGGGATCCAATTCGTTGTCGCGGTAAGAGGCCAGGAGTCTCAAATGCCGGAAGGGGAATCGGCGCGGACGGCCGGGTGGGCATATTTTTGGGAATGTCTTGGATTCATCGCGGGCGGGACCCTTTTCAGTTTCGCGCTGGTTTTCACCAACGAATTCCGGGTGGCGGCGATCCTTGCGGTTTTAAATCTCGCGATTGCCTGCGGGATTTTTCATATTTCCCTCAAGAAAAAGAAAAGAACCCGGTGGATCTTGGTCCTCACAGCGATCCTTTTTCCGGCATGGCTTTTGGGGAGCAGCATTTCTTTACAACAGCAGACCTCCCAGTTACGGTTCCCGAACGAAACGCTCATCCGCACCGAGAATACCGTTCATGGTAATGTGTCGGTCACGCAGCTAGGGGCGCAATATAATTTCTATCAGAGCGGCCTGCTTCTGGGGGCGGACCGGGAAGACCTCGCGAGTGAATATCTGGTCCATTTCCCGATGCTTGCACACCCGGCACCTCAAAAGGTCCTGCTTCTCGGGACCGGATTCAACGGACCTTTGCAGCAGATCTTAAAACACGGACCCCAAGAGGTCTGTGCGGTGGAACTCGATCCCGAGCTTTTGAAGATCACCCGCGGGTTTTTGCCCGAGGATCTCCAAGCGGTCCTTCGCGATCTCCGGGTACGGTTTCGGGCCGCGGACCCAAGGGATTTCCTTAAGTCCGAAGATGGAAAATTCAACGTGATCATCGCGAATTTTCCGGACCCGGCTTCGGTGCTTGTCAATCGCAACTACACGGAGCAATTCTTCCGTTCCATCCGTTCCCATCTTTCGCCCGGAGGCGTGTTCTCGACCCACATCACGTTTGCGGCGAATACCATGACACCGGAACAGGAACGGCTTGGCAGTTCGGTTTACGCGACGCTTAGCCAAGTTTTTCCGTCCGTTAAGGTGCTTCCGGAGGATACGCTTTTCTTTTTGGCCTCGGGGGAGAAGACGGCGTTTTGGGGTCCGGAGAAAATGATCGATCGCCTTTCCGAGCGGAAGATAAAGCCTGATTTCGTGACGGCGGACCAGGTCCGCTATCGTTTCACGAACGATCGCGTGGAGCGGGTCACAACGGCTTTCCGTAATGCGATATGGAAAACAAAGAACACCGATCTAAGGCCGCGAACTTGTTATTTTGAATTTCTCCGGTGGCTCAGCCAGTTCGATCCCAAGATCGCCGAGGCGTTCTTTTTTCTGGCCGTACTTCCTTTCCCCGTCATTTTGGCGGCGGGCTTATTCGTGGTCCTGATCCTCGCCGTATTCACACGGGAGCCCATGAAGCGGGCGCGGAAACTCGCACTCGTCAGTATGGGGACCGCCGGTTTTTCCGTCATGGCGTTTGAGATCGTGGTGATCTATCTTTTTCAGGCGGCCTTTGGGGATCTATATTACCGGCTGGCCTGGGTGATCACAGCGTTCATGGCGGGGCTGGGGGCTGGGACCTGGGCGGCAGTGAGTTTAAAGAAGATCCCGGAGCGGTTCGCTCTTGCGATGCTCCATGTTATGAACGCGGCATTTTTATTTTTGCTGATCAAAGTGTGTGTGCGGATCTTTTCGGCGGGGGTTTTTCTCGGGGAAGAATATCAATATGCTTTTTTAGGGATAGCGTTTTGGAGCGGTCTCGTGGCCGGGGCCATCTTTCCGTTTGCGAACCGCTTTTATTTTGCCCGGGGTAAGGGAGACCGTCTCGGGAGCGTTTATGCGGCGGATCTTTGGGGCTCGGCGTTGGGCGCTCTTCTGACCGCAGGATTTTTCATTCCGATATGGGGGGTCCCGCAAACGCTGATGTTTTTAGGAGCCGCGAACGTTCTTTTAGTGCTGCTCTTTCTTTTCCGAAAAGACCTCGGCCGTAAAGACCTCTAAGTTCACATCCGGATCTTTCCAGCAATCCCTTGGCAATCCGGCTTTCTGGGAGCAAAGTTCGCCGAGGAACTCTTCCTTGCTCCATCCCGTTTCGATCGCGACTTGGGGCAGGAACACGCCGTGATGGAATCCTTTCGAGACCTGAACGCCGTGCTTTCCGAGTTCGATCTCGTCAGCCGTCCCGATTTTTCTGAGCGGGCTTAAGACCGAGATCTCATATTCCAGCCGCCCGAGTTCATTCGTGTTTACGGGCTTGAACCGTGGGTCCTGCGAGGCCGCGGAAATGGCCATTTGCTGGACGATGAGATAAAGAGGTCCCGCCGGATCGAACCGGCCGATGCAGCCGCGGAGTTGGCCGTTTTCTCTTAACGTTACAAAAGCGCCAAGCGGCTTTTTGAGGTTTGCCGAAGCAGGAGAGAATTCGGGGGCTTTTCCGGTTTGGACATAGCTTTCTACGGTGGTGCGGGCGATCTTTAAAAGTTCTTCCTTTTCTTGCGAGGTCATTTCCTGTTCATTCGCGGTACGGCTCTTTTCTTTATTCGCGGGCGGCGGCGCAACGAGCATCGTGCCTTGTCCCGCGATGAATGCGATCGCGCCGTAACCGACCACGCGGCTTTTATCGCCTGACACATCTCCGGAATTCGCGTATTTTAAATAAACCGGGGTCATAGGGTCGAATGCTTGATTGAGCAGAAGGACCGTTCGCACACCGCTCACGCCGCAAAGAAAAGTTACCGCGTTCGGCACCTCTTCTGAGGCGTACTGTTTCAGCATGGCGTCCAATGCGTCCACCTGTCCGGTTTGAATGGCTTGCAGGGTTTCACGGTCCGCCGTGGTGGCGTTCTCATAAGACGGGTAATGGGACATGTCGGTGCTTACGACGAGAAGCGTTTTATCATCGAGGATCGTCTTTAAGGTATCCGCGAGGATCTTCGAAAGCGCGGGATCAGCGCTCCCGAAAAGCAGGGGAACGATCTTGAAATCCTTCAGGACGCGCTGAAGGAAGGGGAGCTGCACCTCAAGGACATGATCCTCTTCGTGGATGTCCGGCCGTTCCATGATCTTCGGTGACGAGGCAAGAAGTTTTTCGGTTTTTTCCTGATCGACCGGTACCCGGCCAAGCGGTGTTTCAAAACTTCCTTTCCCATAGATTGCGATCCCATCCAGAAAATTCCGGTGACTGTTGGAGAGGAGTACTACGGTCCTGATGTCGCGGCCTTCGAGTTCTTTATACGCAGAGGCTGCGACGGGACCGGAATAAACATACCCGGCATGCGGCACCATAATGGCAAGGATCGGCTCCATGATCTCGGCAGGACCGGCGTCACGCAGGAGCGTGTCCACGTATTTTTCGAGGGTCGCTTTGTCCCCGGGATAAAATTGGCCGGCCACGGCAGCCTTGCGGACATGTTCGTCCTCGTTCTTTTCCTTATCCCCCGTAAAAGTGAATATGAATGCGAGAGAAAGGATGGCAAGCCCCGCTAAACACAGAGCGGGTGTGCGTTGGCGGTCGTTATTTCCAGACGCCTGGGATCTTTTCTCCATCGGGGCAGGCTCCATATTTAAGATTGTTGGCAGGCGCGAAGGGATTCATAGCTCGAATTCCTTTCTGAGGCTAATTATGGACTATCGAATAGATCCCGTAAATAAAAAATAGGATGGCCACGAGAAAACCGCTGATGCGGGCCACGGTCCTGAGCTCTTGGATCTTGGAGGCGAGTCCCACGAATAAAAGGGGCAGAAAATAAACGGAACTCGCCAGGAAGAAAAGCGCGAAGTAGAACATGCCGTAAAGGGGACTTTGCTGCTGGAAAACATAGGCCACGGACAGCAAGAACGGCGGGCAAAGATTGATCCCCATGAAGAAACCCATCACCAAAGGACTTCGGGTCTTAAGCAATTCCGGGGTCGGGCAGAGGCTCTTTTCACGCACAAGGCCGAGAAGATAAAAAAGAAGTATAAGCGATAACACAATAAAGGAAATATCCGTGGCCGTGCGTATCCACCGGGGGTCGAATTTCTCTCCGAGGTAGCCCACAAACAGGCCGAAACAAAGATAGCCCACCAGGCGTCCCGCCAGGAATTCGAGGAAGATAAAAAGGTTCTTCTTGGAGCTGCGTTCTTCCGCGGCGAAGAAAACGCCCATGAACGGGAAACAATAGGTGAGACAAAACGCCCCCACCGAGAGTCCGGCCAAAAGTGGTTGCATAACGAGTTCCCAGCTCATGGCCGTATGTTAAAGAAGGAACGTCTTGAAGGAAAGCGTAAAATGGAGAAGCGTCAGGAGGATTTCTTGGGAAGGTAGTTCGAAAGCTTGGCCTTGATAGCGGCGAGGATCATGGTGAAAGAGCCTTTTTGCTCGATTTTGTCGCAAACCAAATAAAATGAAGGCACGACGAAGAGTGTCAGCAGCGTTGATACCAGCACCCCGCCGATGATCGCAACCCCCATCGGGATACGGGTTTCCGCTCCAGGGCCGAGCGCCAGGGCGGGCGGGATTGCGGCCGCGATGGTGGAGACCGAAGTCATGATGATCGGACGTAACCGGATGGGACAGGCGGTGAGGAGCGCGTCGTAAGTGTTCATGTCCCGGGCTCGCATCTGGTTGGTGAAATCCACGAGCAGAATGGAGTTTTTCTTCACGATCCCCATCAGAAGCAAGAGGGCGATGAAACTGAAAATGCTGAGAGATTGATTCGCGATGAGGAGGGCCCAGAAAGCACCGACAAGACTGAATGGGAGTGCCAGAAGGACCGTGATCGGGTGAATGATGTGGTTGAATTGGGAAGCCAGGATCATGTAGGCGACGACGATGCCCATGACAAGCGCGAAGATGAGACTCTTCATCGATTCCTTGAAGGTTTGGCTCGAGCCGCTGAAAACGACACGGTAAGGGAAAGGGAGCGTTTCTTCCGCGATCTTTTTGGCTTCCTGGATCGCGGTTGCGAGTGATTTTCCGGTGGTTGCGTTGGCGTAAAGACTGATGGCGCGCTCGCGGCCCTGGCGAGTGATGCTTAAGAGGCTGGGGCGCTCCGTGATCTTGACCACATCCGCGAGTTGGACCATTTCGCCGCGGTTATTCCATATCCAGAGGTCCTTGATGTTCTCGATGCTTCTTCGATCCTGGTCGTTCGCCTTGACCCGGACATCATAGCGTCTTCCGTCCTGGGTGTATTTCGCTACGCGCTCGCCGCCGATCATGGCATTCACTGTGCGGGCGATCGTTTCGACGCTCGCGGCATGGTCGAAAGCCAGGTCACGGTCCGGAGTGATCCTTACTTCCGTGAGGCCCGAGCGGTAATCGCTGTCGATATCCTGAAAGTTCGGGCTTTTTTTCATTTTGTCCTGGATCGTCTGCTCGTATTCGATCAATTTGTCCCAGCTCGGTCCGCGGATCGAAAATTCAATAGGATACCCGCGCGTGGCTGAGAATCCGCGCGTGGAAAGGTCTTGCATGGTTGCTATGACATTCGACATCT
The DNA here is from genome assembly GCA_043808175.1 of Candidatus Omnitrophota bacterium. Taxonomy (GTDB): domain Bacteria; phylum Omnitrophota; class Omnitrophia; order Omnitrophales; family Aquincolibacteriaceae; genus Aquincolibacterium. The sequence goes on from JAZDFE010000014.1 coordinate 7,975, forward strand.
TGTTGATGCCGGTCCGGAACTGGTTCATCACATCTTGTTGTGTCGGGCGCCGCTTGAGTTTCGGATCGTACGGACGGTCCTTCGGGTTTTTGAGCGTCACGAAGAGCATTCCCGCGTTCACCTCTCCTTCGATGCCCCCCATGCGCAGACCGATAATACAAAAATAGCGTTTGACGCAGGGATGATTCATGACGAAAGCTTCGACTTCTTTGAATTTTTCACTCGTGAAATAGATCGAAGACCCAATGGGCGTTTCCAATCCCGCCATGAACATGCTCTGGTCTTGTGCCGGGACGAACTCTTTTCTGAGGAAAGGTGCTGTGATCATGTAAGAGACGATACAAAAAACAAAGGAGAAGAGAAGGACTTTCCACTTGTGCTTGAGGGTTACGACGAGCCCTTTAGCATAAAGCTCCTTAAGTTTGACCATGCCATGCTCGAAGGCCTTGCCGAACCGTGTCTTTCTTTCTCCGATCTCAAGTAATTGAGAGCACCGCATCGGAGCAAGCGTCAAGGCTTCGAGGAGCGAAAGAAAGACCGCGGCAGTGATCGTGATGCCGAACTGGAGGAAAAATTTTCCGATAATGCCTTGCATGTAGATCACGGGCAAGAAGATCGCCGCGATCGCCAAAGTGGCGGCTAAGGCGGCAAAGGTGATCTCTTTCGAACCTTTTAATGCGGCATCGACCTTGTCTTCGCCCATCTCTCGATGGCGGACGATATTTTCAAGCACCATGATGGCGTCGTCCACTACAATGCCGATGGCGAGCGAAAGCCCGAGTAACGTGAAGATATTCATGGTGAAACCCGCGAATTTCATCACGATGAAGGTGCCAAGGATCGAGGTCGGGATCGCGAGCAGGATGTTCATGTTCGAACTCCACGAGCCCAAAAAAAGCCAGCACACCAGGGACGTGAGAACGGCGGAGAGGATGAGCGTTAGAAAAAGTTCATGGACGCTGTCCGAGATGAATTTGCTCGAGTCGAAATTGATCCCGATGGAATAATCCGGCGGGAGTTCGCGCTGGATCTCCGCGAGCCGTTTTCTGACGCCTTCCGCCACAGCGACCGTATTCGCCCCACGCTGTTTACGGATCCCGAGGCCGACGGCCGGTTGTCCCATGGCCCGAGACATTCTCCGAAGGTCCGCGAGACCGTCTTCGATCCTGGCGACTTCGCTTAATTTGATCGGGCGGTAAATAGGTTTTCCGTCGCGGTTATTAATCACGATCTTCTCGAATTCTCCGACGGACCGTGCTTCTCCCATCGCGCGGACCGAAGATTCCTTTTCGGAAGTCTCCAGTTTCCCGGCCGGGATCTCAACGTGTTCTGTCTGGATCGCCGCGATCACGTCCTCGACCGTCAACTGATACGCGGCAAGTTTTGGGGTGTCGATCCACACGCGGAGATTCCGCTCCAGGAATCCGCCCAAAAAGACATCCCCGACGCCGGGGACGGTCTTGAAACGGTCCTTAATGTTCCGGTCGACATAGTTCATCAGGTCTTTCAAAGGGAGGCGTGCTGTGACCGCAAGGAACATGATCGGCTGGTCTTCCGGATTGAATTTCTGGATGATCGGGGGATCGACGTCCGTGGGCAGGCGCCGGCGCGCTTCCGAGATCTTGCTCTGAACTTCCTGCAATGCGATATCGATATCGCGGTCGAGATCGAACTCAAGCTTGATATTGGCTTTTCCTTCAGCGGAGGATGAGGAAATATCCCGGAGCCCTTGGATCCCCATGACGGAATCTTCAATGATGTCGACGACGTCGCTTTCCATCACCTCGGGGGCTGCGCCTTCCCAGGTCACGCTGACGTTCAAGACGGGGAAGTCTACGTCCGGCATTTGTCCGACGCCCATCCCGTGGCAGCCCAGGATGCCGAACACCATCAATGCGAACATGAGCATCCAGGCGAAAACAGGGTGTTTGATCGAGATTTCGGAAAGACTCATGACACTTCTCCGATCGCGACTCGGAAAGCCGCCTCATCCTGCTTCATGACATAGTAGGTCAGATTCTGGCGTTGTCGGGTGTTATGGAGGGATTCCAGGGCCGAGAGAACATCCAGATTGCTCACGAGACTGTGGGTGTATTCCTCGGACTGGATCTCGTAGTTCTTCTCGGCATCCCGGACCGCTTCCTTCAAAAGCCCGTTTGTTTCTTTAGCGGAAAGCCAGATTTGATAGCTCTGTTTGATGTCGAGTTCTGCCTGACGTTTGGCGAGAGAAAAGGATAGTTTTTTCTGCTTGAGGACGCCTATGGAATCTTTAACCTGTCCGACGGTTTCACCGCCCGAAAAAAGAGGCACGTCGAACTTGAAGAGCGTGTCCCAATCCAGGTTCGACAATGTACCTTCGCGGCGCATATATTGATTATGGTCGAGCGTGATCGTGGGCCAGAAGCCGCTTTGGGCTACAAGAATGCCGCGCCAGGCGGTTTTGACCGCTTGTTCTGCGGCCTTGACGTCGGATCGCACCGCGGCCATTTTGAGATGCTCGGTAAGTGTTTTCGATGAGACTTCTTCCAAGGTCTCTTCCTTGAGATTGCGCTCTCTAAGTTCGGTCCCGGTCAGGAATTCCAGGAGATAACGAACCGTTGCGAGAGCTCCCTGAGTGCTCGCCAGGTCCGCCTCCAGTATTTTGAGATTGGTTCGGGCCGTGATCACTTCACTCATGCGGGAACGGCCGATTTTTTCACGCTCTTCGAGTTCTTTGATCCGTTTTTCGAGAAGTTCATGAATGCCCTGGTTGATCTCGATTTCCTTTTCATACCGCAAAACATTGTAAAAAGCGCGGGCCACGTCCGTGTAAAGAAGTTCTTTAGCGCGGATCCAGGCCTCTGTTTGTTCCCGCCGAAAGCTCCCGGCGCCCGTTAAAGCCCCGATCGCCTTGAAGCCCTGGAAAAGCGGCTGGCTGATCGTGAATTTACTTTCGTGGATGTTAGGGTCCCCTATGGAGTCTCCGGTCAAGTCGCTTTTTTGGTTGTCTTGAACTGTGCGATTGACGATGAAGTCCACATTGCCAAGTCCCTGACTCGCCGCATTGAATATCTGAGCCGTGGCGCGTGAGATGGCTTCTTTCTGGATAGCCACGGTTTCGCTTTGGACAAGTGCGAGGCGGTAACATTCTTCCAGAGACAGCGTGGGGGCCTCAAGCGCTGGGGCAGGGGAAGTTTTTTCTTCCGCCCAGGCGAGAGGCGAAGCCGAAATCACAAGGACAAGACAGAAAATCAGGAAGTTTCTAGCGTTCATTTTTAGCCCTCATCAAAAAATCATCCACGACTTTTGAAACCGTCGCGTAAAAACGGCTGATAACATGATGCTCTTTTCCGTCGAATTGGTCATAGGCCTTCAGGAGAAAATCAAGACTATGTGCCTGGATCTCCGAGATGATCTTTTTCCCCTTGGGGAGTATCTCAAGCAGGATGACGCGCCGGTCTTTAATGTGGGGAACGCGTCTCAGACATTTTTTTTCTTCGAGCCGATCTGCAAGGTTCGTAACGGCGGGCTTGGTGATCTCAAGGCGGTCGCTGATTTCGGTCATAGAAACGGTGCCGAGTAACATCAATTGATAAAGAAGGGTGTACTGCGGTAGCGTCAGATCGACCCGGCCCAGCATCTGGACGTACATGCGGGAGAACTTCGGGTGAAGTTCTCTGAAGTTGGCTACGAAAGTTTCCCGTTCATTCATGGTCGCGCCTCCTGAGCGCATAAGATAGTTAATACTATTAACCATTAACTGATTGAATTATATAGGCTCCGAACGGAAAAAGCAAGAGGCAAACGAAATTTTTTAAACTATCCTTGTCTTAGATTTTTCTCTCAAATGGTTGACAAGGATTGCCCCAATTTCCGCTCAAGTCTTTATTTTCTTTTAATTAATGGCGACTTGGACGGCCCCAATCTCAGCCACGCTTCGATTGATAGGTATTGGGACCGATTCTCTGAAATTGATAAGAATTGGGACTAGTTAAAAAGGCGGGCCGCCAAAACGCCGTTCAAAATAAATTGAACCGCGATCGCGGCGAGGATCAGGCCCATGAGACGCCCCATGATCTTGAGGGCGATCGTGCTGAGTATTTTGGAACGGACGGCAACGGTCCAGAGGATCAGGAGTGTGAGCGCCGAGACGAGGAAGATTGTGCCCGCCAGGATCATATGATGCCCGAATGTCTCGGCCTTGTTCGACAGAAGAATGACCGCCGTGATGGCGCCCGGACCCGCGAGCATCGGGATCGCCAGGGGAGTGATGGCGACATCGTGCTTATCGATACCTTCGGCCGTTTCTTCCTGGGTTTCCTTGAGTGCCGTGCGGCGAGCCTGCAACATGTCGAGAGCCACCAGGAGAAGCACAATGCCTCCGGCGATCTCAAAAGCCGGAAGCGTGATTCCGAACGCCGAGAGAAGGCGTTGTCCGAAGAAGAAGCTCATGATCAAGATACCAAACGTGACGAGCGAAGCGAGTTGGGCCATGCGAACCCGCTCCGGGTTTGTGTTTTGCCGGGTCATGGTCAAAAAGGAGGGAATGAGTCCGATGGGATCCACGATGACAAAAAGGGATGTGAACGAAAGAATCGCAAAATCAAGAGAGTTCATCATGGTGTAAACATCGGCAAAGGTTCTGAGCGCCTTTATCTCCGTCAGAGAATAAATCCGGGAGGCTTGGAGGATGGGGGCGGATTATGGCATAATGTAACGCCATGATTCTCATTAAACAAAAAAACAGATTGGAAAACATGATAGCCCAAACTTTTTATTTCTTTTCCAAAATGGTAGTTTGGACAGCCCCAATTTCAACTCCGTTGAAATTGATAGGTATTGGGACAGCCCAAGTCGCCGTTCATGAAAAAAAACAAGAGACTTGGGCGCTATGATCATTTTCAGAAAGATCCTTTTTTATCTTTTTTTTGCGCTCTATCTTGTTCTGTGTCCGATCATTATCCTCTATGCGCTTGGCTATATCTTTACGCCCAAGGTTGAAGAAGGGTTTGCCAAGACAGGGTTGATCCACATCGAGACACTTCCTTCGAATGCTTTTCTTTCGATCGGGAACAAACGTTATATCGAAAAGACGCCCGCCACGATCCGGAATCTTCTTCCCGGCCAATACGATGTGAAGATCTTTTTGCGTGGTCACAAGTCTTGGGAGCGGAAGGTACAAGTGGAGCCGGGGAAGGCCGTCAACCTTGAAAAGGTCCTGTTGGTTCCCCAAAGCGTCAAAACACGGACTCTGGTCGCGGAGCCTTTTGAAGACCTGTTGCCCGTTCCGAGGACACACTATCTGCTTCTCAAAGGCGCAGGCCGTGCTGGGGATTTGAAGGTGTTTGACTGGAAGAATGAAGTTCTTCGCTCCGTTCTCCCGGAGGCGTCTTCTTTCGCGCCTGCGAAACTCGTCAAGGTTTTCAGGACCAAGGAGAGCTCTTTCGTCATCCTTCAGGTGGAGACTTCCGGGGGCATGAAATTCCTGGGGTGTCAGCTTGATAAGGAAAGACCGGAAGTCAAGGACCTCTCGGGTCTTTTTGTGAAAGGAGAACCTTACGAGATCTCATGGGAAGGCGACCATCCCAACCATCTCTTTTCATGGCAGGGCCAGGATCTTTCGCGATTGGATCTTGAGAAAATGATAGTGCTCCCCGATTTTCTTTCAAAGATCTTGGGTTTCGGGCTTTTCAAAAACAAAATTTATGCTCTTCGCAGGTCCTCGATCGTTCGCCTGGGTTTCAATGCCAGGAAAGGGGAGGAGGTCCTGGTGGAGAAAGGCATTTTTCTCGAGAATCTTTTTAAAGACGCCGGAAAATACGAGATCAATTTTATTTCGAATAATGCGGTTGTTTTCTACGGAGAACGCGGAGAGCTTTTTTCGAACGTGCTTCCTTATCGTTTTGTGGATGAAGGGGTGCGAGGGTATGAGACCGATACGGAAGGTCGAAAGATCGTGCTGTGGCAGAAGGAGCGGGTCGGTGTGTTGGATTTTGAAAGGCCTGAGCGCAGAAAAGAATTTTTCGAACGCGGGCCCGAGATCGAATGGGTCACTGAGAACGGTCATGATATCCGCCAGGCTTATTTCGTCTCGGATGCGGACTCTATTCTCTTTTATGATCAGAACAAAGTGTTTCTTTCTCGTTTGGGAGAATACGGGATCCCTCAGGAAGGGATCGTTACGGTGCGGGAAGGAAGCGGGATCTTTTATGCTGAAAAAACTGGAAAACTTTATTATCTGAAATCCTCCCGGGGAGAGCTTAGGGCGGCGGATATTCTTCCGGAAGGCGTCACTTTTTCCGGTGTGATCAACGAGCTGGAAAAGGAAACCCAGGGAGCGGCGAAATGAAATTCCGTTATTCGCGACAAGATTTGAATAAAAAAGAAACCTTGCTCCAGCGTTTCTTTGAAATACTCCCGGGCCTGGCCAGTTGGACCTTGATCCTGGGGCTGGTGGCGCTTTCGATCTGGGCGCCCTTGATCGCCGCGATCACGGTGATCGCTTTTATGTTGGCTTGGGTCTTGAGGCTTTTCTATCTGACGATCTTTCTTTTTCTTTCTTACATCAGGCTTTCGATCGAGAAGGACACGGATTGGCTCGGGCGTATCCACGGGATGGATCGGTTCGATGCTTACCTTGCAGAAACCCGGAAGGCGTGTCGCGAGAAAGGCTGGTATCAACGGATCTCTCATTGGTTGCATCGGAAGGATATGGAACGTCTGAAAAAATCAGGGGAGATCCCGCCGCGATCATCGGAGATCTTCCATTTGGTCGTGATCCCCGTAATCAAAGAATCTCCGTCGGTGGTGGCGGCGAACGTTTTGAGTATTGCCCAGAATAAAGCTTCTGCCCGGCAGACGGTCCTCGCGCTTGCGGTGGAGGCAAGAGCGCAGTCGTCCGTGAGGGAAGGGATGGCGAAGATCGCGGATGAGTATCGCGATCGGTTCATGAAGTTCCTCGTGGTGGAGCATCCGGATGGCCTTCCCGGCGAGGCGCGCGTGAAAGGCGCTAACACAAGTTATGCCGCGAGGGCCGCGGCGAAGTATTTTGAAGAGAACAAGATCCCGTTCGAGAATGTGATCGTTTCCTGTTTTGATGCGGATACGGTGGTGGGTCCCGATTACTTTGCCTGTCTGACCTATTGCTTTATGAATTGTCCCGATCGGCACCGGGCGAGTTTCCAACCCATTCCTGTTTTTCATAACAATATCTGGGAAGTCCCCGGGTTCGCGCGTGTTGTTGAGACGGGCTCTTCTTTTTTCCAGCTGATTGAGACCACGGATCCGAAAAAACTCGTGACTTTCTCAAGCCATAGCATGAGTTTTAAAGCCCTCGTGGAAGTGGGCTATTGGTCCGCGGACATGATCTCGGAGGATTCCGGGATCTTTTGGAAATCCTACCTTTATTTCGACGGGCAATATCAAGTAGTTCCGATGCCGATGACTCTGTCCATGGATATCGTGGATGCGGGTTCCTGGTGGAGGACCATGGGGAGTCTTTACAAGCAAAAAAGGCGATGGGCGTGGGGTGTAGAGAATTTCCCGCTCGTGATGCGCGGGTTCCTGGCGAATAAAAAAATATCTTTTTACGACAAGCTTCAGCACGGCTTCAAGCTTTTCGAGGGTCAAGTGACTTGGGCGGCCCTGCCGTTCCTGCTGACTTTTGTGGGGTGGCTTCCCGCGATCTCCGCCAGCAATGAATTTTCGAATACCGTCCTTTATTACAATGCAAGCCGGTTTACCCAGGCTATCTTCGGACTCTCCACGATCGCTCTTTTGGGGACTATTATCATGAGCCTCCGGCTCCTTCCTCAGAAGAAGAAAAAGTTCTCGCTTTTTTGGAATTTGATCCATGGTCTGGAGTGGTTCCTCGTCCCTTTCATTCTTGTTTTTCTGAGCGCCATGCCTGCATTGGACGCCCAGACACGGCTCATGTTCAATAGAAGAATGGAATTCTGGGTTTCGGATAAAAGAAGAAATGTTTAGTCCATAACTTGTTTGAAATAAAGAGGTTAGGTTGTTAATGGGCCTTTTTGTCTCAGTAAAATCTTGCTGTACCGAAGATTGAAAAAAGGGCTTCACTCGTTTGACATGGAGTGTTTTCCATCGTACACTTATCGGCAGAAGTCAATAGTAACAGTGAAGTAAAACCCGAAATAACCCCGGAGTTCAGGAGGGTAGCATCGGAAGGATTTAAGCCCTTCTGATGACGTGGAAAATAAACCAAAGACGTCTTTAGTTTTGAGTGATGGCCCAGAAGCGCGGGGTATTGCTTGGGACTCAAAGGCGTTTTTTTATACCCATTCAGAATGAAGGGAAGTGTTCGAGCGATGGCGCAGTACCGCCTCACAAAAACCCAAGAAGATCTGGGCTGTGCCGCGAAAAAAGGAAGCACAAAAGGAGATCGAAGAATATGAAGAGTAACCTGGTAGTAAGTCTTTTGGTGATTGCCACGATGCTTTGCCCGGCTTTTGCGTTTGCCTCTGAACAGGCCCCCGTCGCTGTCGATGAAACGGTTGTTGTGGCGGAAGATGCGGCGACCGGCGATATTGTCGGCGAGGCCGCTGAAGTGGATGAGCTCTACGCTCCCGCGACCGCGAAGGACATTAAGGCCGAAGCAAAAGAAGAAATCAAGGAAGTGAAAACAGAAGCCAAAGAAGCCGTTGAAGACATCAAGGCGAACGAAAAGGAAGCGTTGAAAGAAGCAAAGATGTAAGAACTGTTTCCTGTCCGTAAGGATAGGGGCATGATCGCCTAATACCCGGAGTTCCGGGAAACGGGAGAAAAAAAGGTGAACCCGGCTTTTTTGGAAGCGGGCGGGCTAATCTGCGGTCCGAACCACAAACTAATCCCGTCGGCGTTGCAGATTGTTTTTATTTAGGATAGAATCACGCAAGAAGGCCGACCCTTCGGGGTTGGCCTTCTTGGTATATAGCAAGTAATATAACCTTAGCTCATAGAACCGGAGTCCCAGTGAATAACATCCTTTCTTGGTCCATTTTTGGCGTGGTAGTCCTTGTGATGCTCGCGTTGGATCTCGGCGTTTTCCACCGCCGGGAACACGAAGTGAAGATGAAAGAAGCGCTCATCTGGAGCGGGGTCTGGATCATCGTCGCGCTTCTCTTCAATTGGGGAATTTACCTCGTCAAGGGTAAAGAGCTCGCGATGCAATTCCTTGCCGGTTACATCCTGGAACGGACCCTGAGTTTTGATAACCTTTTCGTCTTTTTGCTGGTCTTCAACTATTTCAAACTTCCGAGCATCCATCACCATCGAGTGCTTTTTTGGGGGATCTTTGGCGCGCTGCTCTTCCGGGCCATTTTTATCGCCTGCGGGATCGGACTCCTTCATTATTTCAGCTGGATGATCTATGTGTTCGGTGCCATTCTCGTCTGGACCGGCGTCAAACTTGCTATGGAAAAGGACGCCAAGGTAGAGCCGGAGAAGAACATTTTCTTTAAAGGATTCAAACGTTTCATGCCCGTCACGGACCAGTATGCTCACGGGAAATTTTTTACACGGATCAACGGAGCTCTCTTTGCAACACCCCTGATGGTGATCCTCGTAGTGATCGAATCGACGGACGTGATCTTTGCGGTGGATTCCATCCCGGCGATCCTGGCGATCTCGCGGGACCCTTTTATCGTCTACACGTCGAACGTTTTCGCGATCTTGGGGCTTCGCGCCCTTTATTTCGTCATCGCGGAACTCATGCGGCTTTTTCACCACTTGCATTACGGTCTTTCGCTCATCCTGGTGTTGATTGGGATCAAGATGCTCGCAGCATCTTTCTTCCATGTTCCCACGTCGATCGCGCTTGGAGCTATATTATTTATCTTGGCGGCGTCGGTCGTTGCCTCTATAATCTGGCCTTCAAAATCAGGGGAGGCAAGCTCGCACTCTTGATACTTCAGGATGAGCCTTCATTTTTCCGTAACATTCAAACGATCAAGGAGAAATTAGATGTTAGAGTTCTTTTCAGCTTTTAAGGCCCTTTCCCACGGAGAGGCCATCGCGCTTTGGACCGTGCTCGGGACGGCTGTGGCCGGTCTTTTTTACGCGGGATTTCTCATGGTCCAGGTCCTTCGGGAGGACCAGGGAACTGCCGAGATGCAGAAGATCAGCGGCGCCATCCGTACGGGATCGAACGCTTATCTTGGCCAGCAGTTCAAAGCCATCGGTTTTCTCATTTTCCTGATCTTCGCGATCCTTTATTTTACGGCGGGTGAAAGATACATCGGCATCGGCCGGGCTTGCGCTTTCATTATGGGATCTATTTTTTCCGCATTCGTGGGTTGGGCGGGAATGAATCTGGCGGTGCGCGGGAACGTTCGCGTCGCGGCGGCCGCCAACCGGAAAAGTTTTGGCGATGCCCTGAGGATCGCCTACCGCACCGGGACGATCACCGGAATGCTCACGGACGGTCTCGGTCTTTTGGGCGGTACGGTCATTTTTATGATCTACGGGATGCGGGCCTATGAAGTGCTTTTGGGTTTTGGCTTCGGCGGCACGCTTCTCGCGCTTTTCATGCGTGTCGGCGGCGGTATTTTTACCAAGGCCGCGGATGTGGGCGCGGACCTGGTCGGAAAGATCGAAAAGAACATTCCCGAGGACGATCCGCGCAATGCCGCGACGATCGCCGATAACGTCGGTGACAACGTCGGCGATTGCGCCGGAATGGCCGCGGATATTTTTGAGTCGTATGAAGTGACGATCGTTGCGGCCATGATCCTTGGCTGGGCGTCCTTCGGGCACAAAGGCGTGATCTTCCCGCTTCTTGTGCGCGCGATCGGCGTTTTCAGCTCGATCATCGGGACCTACCTAGTGCGCACGAAGGAGTCCGTGCGTGATGCGATGAAGGCGATCAATATCGGTTTTATCTCCTCCGCCGCGATCTCGATCATCGGTTTTGCGATCGTAGGATTTTTCTATCTCCGGTTCACGGGCGTCCAGCATCCGTTCTGGGTCAGCCTCGGTGTCGAGGGTCTTGATATGCGCCCCGTGTGGACGACCCTCGTCGGTATTCTTCTCGCGATCACCCTGAACCGCGTGACCGAACATTTCACAGACACCAAGAATAAACCGGTCCGCCAAGTCGCGGAATCGTGCCTTACGGGACACGCAACGAACATTATTACCGGACTTGCGGTCGGCCTTGAAAGTACGGTGTGGGCGATCATCGTGATCTCGATCAGCATTCTCCTTTCCGCGATGATCTATGCAGGCACCAATCCGACCTTTGTGGCATACGGTGTGGCGATGTGCGGTATCGGGATGCTCACGCTCACCGGCAACAATATTTCTATGGACGTGTTCGGGCCCGTCGCGGATAACGCGAATGGGATCGGGGAAATGGCGCATCTGGATAAGGATGCCCGTCAGATCCTTGCGGATCTTGATGCGGTGGGAAATACCACCAAGGCCATCACCAAGGGGATCGCGATCGGTTCTGCCGTGGTCGCGGCCATCTCACTTTTTAACGCGTTCATCACCGATATCAGCCATCTCGTGCATCAGACCTATGAAGTGGTCGCGTCATCGCTCTCGATCTCTTTCCCGAATGTGTTTGTCGGGCTTTTGATCGGCGGCTCGATCCCGTTCCTTTTCAGCTCGCTCACTATTCGCGCGGTCGGCCGTGCGGCATTCCTCATCGTTCACGAAGTGCGTGAACAGCTCAAGGATGCGGCGGTCTGGGCGGGGACGAAACTTCCGGATTACGCGCGCGTCGTGGCCATTTGCACCGCGGCCGCTCAAAAAGAGCTCATCCGTCCGGCGCTTCTCGCGATCCTTGCGCCGATCCTGGTTGGATTTCTTCTCAAGAAAGAAGCGCTCGGCGGTTTTCTTGCGGGCATGATCCTCTCCGGCCAGCTTCTGGCGGTCTTTATGTCGAACGCGGGCGGAGCGTGGGATAACGCCAAGAAGATGATCGAAGACGGCGCGCATGGCGGCAAAGGTTCCGAGGCCCATAAGGCGTCGATCACCGGTGACACGGTCGGCGATCCGCTGAAGGACACTGCGGGCCCGGCCCTCAATCCGCTCATCAAGGTTATGAACATGGTGGCGTTGCTTGCGATCCCGATCGTGGTGAAATTCGAAAATTCGCCTGCGGCATTCTGGGGTTCCGTTGGGATAACCATCGCTTTGGTGTGGTTTGTACTGCGCGATCCCGAAACGAAAAAAGAGCTCCGAGATCAAAAAGAGTTGGAGCGGGGAATGGCTCACGCGAAGTAATCCTTGAAAAGGGGGCAGGCACTTCCTGAGTGCCTGCCCCTTTCATTTAAAGGTCTCTATGGCAGTTATGATCAAACGGGTCGAAAGGCCTCGCGAACTCAAGTGGTATCACGCCGGCGCCATGCTTTACGGCGACTGGGGCACTTCGAAGGCCTACGTCCTCGGCATTGCCTTCGCCCTTGCCGGCCACGCCTCGTGGTTTTTCCTGGGACTCATGTCCCTCCTCATGATCCTGATCGGGATCTGCTACATGGTCGTTTGCCGTATTTACCCGGACGGCGGCGGCGTTTATTCTTCGGTTAAACAGCGTTCTCAAACCCTCGCCGTGATCGGTGCTTTTCTTTTGATCGCGGATTATGTGGTTACGGCTTCCTTAAGCGTTCTTGACGCTTTCCATTATTTCAGTGTGCCGAATCCTGAGATCTGGGCGATCGGCGCGATCCTTGCGATCGGCGCCTTGAGCTGGGTCGGGCCCTCAAAAGGCGGCACGGTCGCTGCCGTGATCGCACTGTTCGCATCGCTCACCGCTTTGATCCTTTTTGCTTTTACCGTGCCGAGCTTTTCTCATGTCCAACTTACGATGCCGGTGGGCGGGTTTATGAAGAACTGGCCCGTTTTTGTCGGGATCGTTCTCGCTCTTTCGGGTGTGGAGGCCATTGCGAACATGACTGGCGTGATGGTGGAACCTGTCAAAAAAACCTCCCGCCGCGCCATTCTTCCGGTGATGATCGAAGTGGCAATTCTGACATTCCTCCTGGGGGTTGCGATGAACGCTATCCCGGGTCTGAAGGGGCACACGGAAGATATGCTTCGCGCGCTCGGGAATTATTACATCGGTCCCTGGTACGGGGCCGTGATCTCGATCATCTTTGGGTGCTTGCTTTTGTCTGCCGGCAATACGGCGATTATGGGACTTGTGAGTATTCAGTTCGCCTTGGCCAAAGACCGGGAATTGCCGCCCATCTTCGCAAAGCTTAACCGGTTTGGTATGCCAAGTCTCGCACTGATCCTTGCGACCTTTGTGCCGATCATTGTGCTTTTGGCAGAGAAGGATATCGTTCACCTGGCGGCTCTCTACGCGATCGGTGTGGTGGGAGCCATTACGCTGAATCTCGCGACCAGCGCCACGAATTTTTCGATCCGGCTAAAACTTTGGGAACGCGTCCTTTTAGCCACGGGAGCGATCATCACGCTTTTTATCGAGGTGACGATCGCAATCCAGAAACACAACGCGCTTTTCTTCGTCCTGACCATTTTGGGAGTGGGTCTTGTGCTCCGGTATGCGGCTAAGATGATCGTGCCGGTGGCGATGCCGGAGCTGGCTTCCACCGTCAACTTACTCACCGTGGCCGAGGCCAAAGAACTCACTTCGCTTTATAAAAGCTCCGCGTTTGTGGCCCTGAAGTCTTTCAACCAGGTGCTGCTTGAAGAGGCCGCTCTTCACGTGAAGGCGATGGGCGAAAATTCGGTTTATCTAGGTTATGTGGAAGAGACGCCTCCGTCGCCCGAGCTTCCGACCGAAATGGAACCGTCGCGGGAATCCGTGGAGGTGCTCGCGAAGGCCCAGGAAGCGATGGAAAAACTCGGTATCACGGCGGTCCCGATCTGGCAGGTGGGAGATAACCCCGGCCGGTTGATCGCGCGCGCGGCCCAGGAACTTGACGTCAAAACCGTCGCGATCGGCGCCACGAAGCGCAGCGCCCTGATCAGCCTTCTGCGCGGCGACGTGCTGCGAACATTGGCCCACAGCCTTCGCAAGGAATGCCATTTATTGATTGTCGGTTAGCCTCTTTTTGAGTATCCTATCTTCGTGGTTTCGTCGTTCATCGGCTGTAAAATCCTCAGGTACCGTTTTTCATTTTTTATTTATGGGTTAACGGTGCCAGCACTGCGAACCCATAAGATCAATATGTAACGCAGTGCAGGAAAGAGAACATGAAAACTTTCAAGATCCTTGCCTTTTTTTTCATTCTGGCGTTCTCGTTTTCCGCGACCCTTCGCGCGGAATGGCTCGATGGCGAAGTCCAGAAGATCGATACTAAGGCCAAGATGATCACGATCAGCGAGATTGATCCGATCACGGACACCGAGGAGAAAAAAGAGGTCCTGGTCGACGGAGCCACCGTTTTTTCGGGCGTCACGTCCCTCAAGGATATTCGCGAAAACGACAATGTGACGATCGAAGCCCAATACGACGAGTCGGCCGACGCCTGGAAAGCCCTTTCCGTTGAGGTCGCCGAGGCCGGTGCTTGAAAATCCGGGTCACCGATAAAGCTTCGCGATCCCGGGCCCGATGTGCCAAGGGCCTTTCCCTTAAAAAAAGCCGCAAGACCTTTGGTATTCTGACCACTCCCGCCAAAGATATCTTCCACTCGAACTATCATCTCGGGCTTCTTTCCGGGATCTTGCCGCGGATCAAGGCGGTCAAGGGCCGCTTCAAGGTCGTCATGATGCCCGCCAGGCCTTATGGAAGTCTGGACCAGATCCTCAAAGAACACGGACTGGACGGGCTTATGATCCTGACCTGGCGATGGATCCATCCCAAGATCGCGCATTGGGTAGAAACTTCCCGCCACACGCGGGTGCTTGTCGTGAATGATCCTGTTCCCGGCCTTCGAGTGAATAGTGTTTCTACCGACACGGATGCCGGCATGGCACAGGCGGTGGCCCACCTTGTGAAAAAAGGCTGCCGGAAGATCGGGATGTTGCACGGGCCGTGGGAAGTTCCATTTAAGGCGGGACGGAGGAAGGTCAAAGTGACTTTTGTCGATACCCAACTCAAGGTGCGCGGGTTCATCCGGGCGCTTAAGACCCAACGTATCCCGTGCGACCCAACCTGGCTTCGTTCGGGGGCGGCCAATAGCGAGACGGAAGGCTATCGCGTGATGAAAAAGTGGCTGGGGGAAAAGAATTTGCCCGAGGCGATTGTATGCGGGAACGATGACCTTGCGTTCGGAGCGTTAAAAGCTCTCAAAAAGGCCGGCAAGCGCGCGCCCCAGGATATGGCAATCATCGGGTTCGACGACAACGACCGCGCGAAAAGTTTCTCGCCTCCGCTTACGACCGTTCGTCAGCCACTCGGCCAAATGGGGAAGGATGCCGTGGATATCCTGATCCGGCAGATCGACCGTCCGTCCTCCGGGCCTGTTTCAAAACGGTACCTTCCAAAACTCATCGTCCGAAAAACGGCCTAAAAACCACTGTTCCACGATCCACGCACCACGGGCCATGGGGTTTTTCGTGGAACGTGGCTCATGGTTCGTGGCCCATTGCGTTTTACTAGTGCCTTTATTTAATCTCTCGTATTGCCGTAAATATCCACAGGACTTTTCATAAGGAGAGATATGCTCATCACTGTTGTGGCCGTCATTATCGCGCTCGGATATTTTTTCTATCCGTTCAAACTCGCCGGGCTGCGGTCATTGCTCAAGTATCTGGCAGGGATCTTCTGCCTTTGGGCCGCGCTTTTTTTCGCCGTGCCTTCCCTGGACGCTTCCTTCGTATTCCGGACCGGAATTGTGCTCCTCACGATCGCGGGCGGACTGCTATGCACGGACATAGTGATCGCGGGTGTGCTTTGGCTTGTCGAGGGGTTGGGCAATATTTTCCGGAAAACACCCCAACTTCCGCATTATCTTCTTGAGATCTGGTCGGCCATGGAGCGGATGGCGTCGCGTAAAGTGGGCGCCCTGATCATTCTTCAGCGCAAGCAGCCTCTCCGTCCGCACATGAAGGGCGGGATGCCCTTTGATGCGGAGATCAAGTCCGAGATCCTTGTGCCGCTTTTTTTGACCTCGTCGCCCGTTCATGACGGCGCGCTGGTGGTGCATAAAGGCCGTATGCAAACCGTCAAGGGGATCCTGCCCCTTGCGTCGCTTTCCGATCTTTCACCGAGCTTCGGCACACGCCACCGCGCGGCGATCGGGATCACGGAAAAAACCGACGCGATCGCGCTCGTGGTCTCCGAAGAACGCGGCCAGATCAGCGTGGCCTATCGGGGTTGTCTGGTCCATATCGCTGACCGTACGGAATTTCTGAAGACCCTGCAGTGGGTACTCAAAGGCAGGAACGTTCTTCGCCTTAAGAACGCGAGTTTTATTGTGACGACCAAAGTGCTGGATGATCTGACGTGAAGCGTTACATCCTCGCGATCGATCAGGGGACCACGGGTTCGCGGGCCATTCTTTTTGACGCGGCGGGCAGGACCGTTGCGAGCGCCTACCGCGAGTTCAGACAATATTTCCCAAAGCCGGGATGGGTGGAACACGACGCCCTGGAGATCTGGCGCTCCTGCGAGACCGTGATTCGCGAGACCCTCCGCAAAAGCAAGATCGCCCCCGGAGAGATCCTTGCCATCGGTATTACGAACCAGCGCGAGACCACCGTGATGTGGGACCGTGAGACCTCGAGGCCGGTCCATCGCGCCATCGTTTGGCAATGCCGCCGAACCTCAGGTATTTGCCGCGCGCTCAAGAAACATGAGCCTGTGGTCCATCAAAAGACGGGACTTGTGCTCGACCCTTATTTTTCCGGCACCAAGATCCGCTGGCTTCTCGACCATGTTCCGGGTCTTCGCCGGCGGGCGGTCCTAGGGAAGATCGCATTCGGGACGATCGACAGTTGGCTGATCTGGAAACTCACGGGCGGACGTTCCCACGTGACCGATCTTACGAACGCTTCACGCACGCTGCTTCTCAACATCAAAACCAAAAAATGGGACCCGGAGCTTCTCAGGGTTTTCGGCGTCCCGGCCAAAGTGCTGCCAAGGCTTCAGCTTTCCGGATCGATCTTCGGGACCACGCAGAATATCGCCGGACTTCCGGCCGGTATTCCGATCGCGGGAGTGATGGGGGACCAGCAGGCCGCGCTTTACGGTCAGGGCTGTTACGAAGCCGGCACCATCAAAAATACTTACGGCACGGGTTGTTTCATTATGCTGAACACAGGCAAAGGACTTGTCTATTCGAAGGAAGGGCTCCTCACAACGCTCGCAAGCGATTTTAAGGGACGGCCCGTTTACGCGCTCGAGGGCGCCGTATTCATCGGAGGCGCGGTCGTTCAGTGGCTGCGGGACGGCCTTAAGATCATCAAGAGCTCGGCGGAAACTGAAAAGGCGATCCGGGGTCTCAAAGATACGGGCGGGGTTTATGTGGTGCCGGCCTTCGTCGGACTTGGAGCGCCTTATTGGAAAAGCGAGGCGCGCGGCCTCATCGCGGGGATCACCCGCGGGACCACGACGCCTCATTTGATCCGGGCGTGTCTTGAATCGATCGCTTATCAGAGCAAGGATGTTTTCGATATCATGCAAAAGGCGTTCGGCCGTCCGATCCACGAACTGAAGGTCGACGGCGGCGCTTGCAAGAACGATCTTCTGATGCAATTCCAGTCCGATATCCTGAATGCGAAGATCCTCCGGCCCAAAGTGATCGAACTCACGGCCCGGGGTGTGGCTCATTTGGCCGGCGTTACGATGGGACTTTGGGAAAAAAGCCATGACCTCAAAAGACAGCACCGGATCGACCGGGTCTTTAATCCGCATATGAGCGGCCGTGCTCGTGCGCAGCTTTACCAGGGATGGCTCAAAGCCGTTCAAAGAGCCATTCTTTAAAAAACCGGGCCACGCGTCAAGATCCACGCGCCACGTTTTCGTGGCCCGTGGCCCAAGGTGCGAGTTTCAGCGTTGAATGAACGCTAGGGTGAAAGCAGTATGAACCGAGATGTTAAGCAATTTCAGAAAACCACATACGACCTACTTGTGATCGGCGGAGGGATCAACGGAGCCGCGATCGCGCACCTTGCGGCGAAACGCGGCATGAAAGTGGCCCTGCTCGAAAAAGGTGATTTCGCGAGCGGCACATCGAGCAAATCGACCAAACTCATTCATGGCGGCATCCGCTATCTTGAAAATCTCGAAGTGGATCTTGTCTATGAATCCCTGAGAGAACGCCATATCCAACTCACGGCCGCGCCGCATCTGGTAAAGCCCTTGCCGTTCGTGATCCCGGTCTATGAAGGCGACAAACGTCCTCTTTGGATGATGCGGTTCGGCGTTTTTCTCTATGACCTCCTGGCCGGCCGTTATCGGGTGAAGCCGCGGAAAAACCTCACGCGCGAAGAAGTGATCCGTCTCGAACCCGGTATTGAACAAAAAGGCTTGAAAGGAGGGGTGCTTTATTATGACGCGCAGATGAATGACGCGCGGCTTTGTCTCGAGAACGTTCTGATGGCCGCCCACTACGGCGCGCACGTCGCCAACTATGTGAAGGTGGTCTCCTTCGTGAAGGAGAATGGCCGGGTCGCGGGCGTCAAGGCGCATGACGTGCTGGGGACCCAAGCATTCGAGGTGCGTGCGAAGCGGGTCATTTGCGCGGCCGGGCCCTGGACGAATGAACTCCTGCGTTTGGATATTCCGGGCGCCCGGAAAAAGGTCCGAACGACCAAAGGCATTCATATTGTTTACAAAGGAGAGATCTCGAAACACGCCGTTCTGATCGGATCTCAAAGCGACCGGCGTATTTTTTTCGTGATCCCCTGGATGGGGAATTCTCTGATCGGTACGACAGACACGGACTATATCGCGAGCCCAGACGCCGTGAAGGTCGAGAAGCAGGATATGGATTACCTGATACGCGAATCCAGGCGCATTTTTCCCGCGCTTGATTTCAGCCCCGAAAAGATCTTCGCAAC
This sequence comes from Candidatus Omnitrophota bacterium, assembly GCA_043808175.1. Lineage (GTDB taxonomy): Bacteria > Omnitrophota > Omnitrophia > Omnitrophales > Aquincolibacteriaceae > Aquincolibacterium. Next base: position 26,872 of record JAZDFE010000014.1, read on the forward strand.
CTTCGCGGGCTTGAGGCCGCTTATCCGTAAGGGAGGCTCCGCGCGCAAGGTTTCGCGAAAGCATCTTTTCTACGGCTCGAAGTCCGGCGTTCTCTTCGTGGTAGGAGGCAAGTACACGACCTACAGGAAAGTGGCGGAGGATTGCCTGAACCGTATCCACAAGATCTACGAAAAAGAGGAGTTTACGGTCTACGGCGGCGGGGCGATCACCGAAACTGCCGAGGCCGCGGCCGCACGTTCTGGTCTCGAACGAGGAATTGTACAGTCGCTTATGGACCTTTACGGCACCCGCTACAAAGATGTGCTGAAGCTTGTCGAAAAAGACCCCGGTCTCAAAGAGAAGGTCTCGAGTACGCCGCCCGTGATCAAGGCCCAGCTCGTCTATTCCGTCGAGATCGAAATGGCCCGGACCGTGGAAGACATTACCGATCGCCGTCTCTCGCTTATCTTCCGGGGCCCCGTCTCCGCCCCAACCCTCGCCGCCATCTCAAGCGCCCTTCCCAAAAAATAACTCTTCGCGTTGGGGGACCCAACTTAAGCCGTCATTTTCTTTGCAATCAAGAACTCCGGCGGTAAGTGTGTTTCGCCAACGTTCGTCATGCCCCACCGAGGCATGACTTCACTCGCGAGCGTCGGTCTCGATGTAAAACCGTGGCTCTCGACCTCCTTAGCGTGGCTCACCACACTTCCCGCCTCCGTTTCTTCTAGAGAAGGCGAAGGGTTGAGACGAGGCACGCTAGAAGGACGAGCGGGCAAGGACTTTGCGGAGCAAAAGAGCGAGGACTGGAGGGCGAACGAGGGAATCCACGCCGGGGATTCCCGAGTGGTGGCGAGGCTCAAACCGCAAGCCTTCTCTTGGACGATTACTCGAAGTCTGAAGTGGTAACGTACCTTCTCATTGAGTTTGGGGGATTTTCTGGTAGGATACGCCTTCCTTTCACATCCCACGTACAAGGATCCAGAGCATGATCTCAGCGAACGGCGTCACCTTACAATACGGGAAACGTATCCTTTTCGAGAACGTAAATATCATGTTCACGCCAGGGAATTGCTACGGTCTGATCGGGGCCAACGGTTCCGGGAAATCCACGTTCCTTAAGATCCTCGCGGGCCTGATCGATCCCAACGCCGGGTCCGTCGCTGCGGGAAAGAACGAGAGGATCTCCTTTTTAAAGCAGGACCAGTTCGCCTATGATGAGTTCACGGTGCTCTCGACCGTGATCATGGGCCACGAGCGTCTTTATGACATCATCAAGGAAAAAGACGCGATCTACGCGAAGCCCGATTTTTCCGATGCGGACGGCATCCGGACCGCGGAGCTGGAACATGAATTCGCGGATATGAACGGCTGGGATGCCGAACCCGAGGCGGCAAAACTTCTGAGTCATCTCGGGATCCCGGACGCAATGCATCAAGTCCCCATGAAGCAGCTGGAGGCCAGCGAAAAGGTGCGCGTGCTTCTCGCGCAGGCGCTTTTCGGGAACCCCGATGTCTTGCTCCTCGACGAACCGACAAACCACCTGGACGTCGAGACCTGCATGTGGCTCGAGGATTTCCTCTATGAGTTCAAAAATACGGCCATCGTCGTGTCGCATGACCGCCATTTCCTTGACCGGGTCTGTACCCATATCGCGGATATCGACTATGGGAAGATCCAGCTTTTTACCGGGAACTTCGCCTTCTGGTCGGAATCCAGCCAGCTCGCGCTTCGCCAGAAAAGTGAGGCGAACAAGGACATCGAAGCCCGGCGCAAGGAACTCCAGGCTTTCATCGCGCGGTTCAGCGCGAACGCGTCTAAAGCGCGGCAGGCCACGTCGCGCAAAAAACTCTTGGAAAAACTGACCCTCGAGGATATCAAACCGTCCTCCCGGAAGTATCCTTACGTGGCGTTCAAACCGGAACGGGATTCGGGGAACGATCTTCTGGAGATCGAAGGCCTGGAGAAGTCGATCGAAGGAGAGATCATGTTCACGGGCCTCAACCTCCGGGTGGACAAAGGCTACAAGATCGCGTTCCTGGGTCCCCTGGACCGCGTCAAGACCACGCTTTTCCAGGTGCTCATGGGCGAGCTTAGGGCGGACAAGGGGGCCTTCAAATGGGGGGCGTCCACGACCCGGGCCTATTATCCGAAGGAGAACGGAAAATATTTTGAAACCGGTCTGAACCTGGTCGATTGGTTGCGCCAGTTCTCGAAAGAAACGGACGAAAATTTCATCCGCGGTTTTTTGGGACGCATGCTTTTCTCGGGAGAAGAATCGCTTAAGAAAGCGTCGGTCCTCTCCGGAGGCGAACGGGTGCGTTGCATGCTCTCGCGTATGATGCTTGTCGGCGCGAACGTGCTGATCCTGGACGAACCGACGAATCACCTCGATCTGGAATCCATCACCTCGCTCAATAAGGGCCTCGAGAATTTCAGCGGTACGGTTCTTTTTTCCTCGCACGACCATCAATTCGTCCAGACCGTGGCCAACCGCATCATTGAACTCACGCCGCGCGGCATGATCGATCGCCGGGACATCACCTTGGACGACTACCTCGCCGATCCCGGGCTCAAAGCAAAACGCGCCGCCCTTTACGCCAAGTCCGTCTGAGCAAATAGCTCCAGGCTTTCGGCCGGAGTTTCCCGTAGAAGCGGTGTGACGCTTCCGGTCCCTGTGATAGAGCTTCTCTAGAAAATACCATCCAGAAAATGCGCCCAATGCCGTATCTAAAAGGGAGAATTCTATTTGACGGCGTTGTGTCTTTTGCGGTTTTTGATAGAAATGATCATTCTGGAAAATAAGGTCCGTAGAAATCTGCCGCGAAGAGGAAAAATTTCGACCTGAAAAAATTAAGCGAAGGAGGTTTTTCCGTGGGTATTTTAAAGAAATCAGCATTTTTTATATTAGCCTGCTTTTTTATGCTCACGCAAGGTCTTCACGCAGAAGAGAATGAAGATATTCAGCAAGGCCTTTACGTGGAAGACAATCCTGCGAGCAAGCTGGGCCGGGGGTTTGCCAATGTGATCCTTTCACCGGGGGAGTATTTCGTTCAGACCGCTAAACTAATGCAAACTCACGATCCTGTCACCGCGTATTTTGGCGGCATTCTTCAGGGAACTTGCAAGATGGTCGAGCGTATCGGGGGCGGGATTTACGAGATAGCGACTTTTCCCGTGCCGATCCCAAAAAAGTATCGTCCTCTGATGGATCCTCCGACGACGGCAGCGGCTTTACAAGACAGCGGGATGTTAAAGGCCAACTGAGCCGTCTGCCGGTTTTCGCAGTCTTGACAAAGGAGTGGCGCGTCTCATTTTTCCGGGGATTTTTTGTTGAATTGGAAGCGAAGGGTATTATAGAATTCCCTTTGGCAAATCGGAGAGCGCGAGGAAATATCATTTCCCGGCGGGCTTAATTTTTAATTTCATTTGACGATACCGTACCTATGATCGACGTCCAAAATCTTACGATGAAATACGGCAGTTTTGTGGCCTTGGACCGCATCTCCTTCCAGATGCAGGAAGGGGAGATCCTGGGTCTTTTGGGGCCCAACGGCGCGGGAAAGACCACCGCGATGAGAATATTAACGACCTACCTTTGTCCCAGCTCCGGAACCGCCAAGATCGACCAATTCGATATCCTTCAAGATCCCATCGAAGTCCGGAAACGGATTGGTTATTTGCCGGAGACCGCGCCGCTTTATTCGGACATGCAGGTGGATGAGTATATCGCTTTTGTCGGGAACGCCCGGAAGATGAAGGGGAAACTTCTTGAGGACCGGACGAATTGGGTCAAGGAAGTCTGCGGTATCAAAGAGGTCTGGAAGCACACGATCTCCGAGCTTTCCAAGGGATACCGGCAGCGTGTCGGGTTGGCGCAAGCCCTTATCCACGATCCCAAGGTCCTGATCCTGGACGAACCCACGTCGGGGTTGGACCCGCTTCAGATCATCGATATCCGTGAGCTGATCAAAGGATTAGCCCGGAAAAAGACCATCATCTTCTCCACGCACATCCTGCAGGAAGTCGAGGCCATGGCCGACCGGATCGTCATTATTAATGAAGGGAAGATCGTGGCCCAGGGGACCCAGGCGGAACTGACGGAGCAGGTCCGGAAGCGGGGAGAATCCAAAACGGCGGAAACCCTGGAGGACGTTTTCATCGCTTTCTTAAGATCAAAGAAAGGGGCTAAGAAGCCGGCGCTATGATCAATTTCGGGGACCTTTTCACGATCTTCAAGCGGGAGAACAAGGCCTACTTTAACTCTCCGATCGCCTATATTTTCATCATTGTTTTCGTCCTCCTCGGGAACGGCCTTTTCATGACGCAGTTCTTCATCGCCGGCCGCGCCGATATGCGCACGTTCTTCGGAACGCTTCCCCTGATCCTGGCCGTTTTTCTTCCGGCGGTGACCATGCGGCTTTGGGCCGAAGAGAAGAAGGGGAACACGTTAGAGCTTTTGCTGACCTTTCCCATGCGGACCCATGAGCTTGTGCTCGGGAAATTCTTTGCCAGTCTTGTCTTCTATCTTGTCGCGTTGGCGTCGACCGTCATGATTCCGGTCATGCTCTTTTTCCTCGGGAAACCGGACCTGGGAGCCATGGCGAGCGCTTATATGGGGGCGGTCCTTCTCGGAGCGTTTTTTCTTGCCATCGGCATTTTCGTTTCGGGGATCGTCCGGGACCAGATCATCGCTTTCATTTTGTCCATGATGGTCTGCTTTTCTCTCTATGTGGTCGGAACGGGATTTTTTGCCTCCGCAGTGGACGGCTGGGTCCCGGGGATGGGTTCTTTTTTGAGGAATTTTTTGGGGGTGACGCGCCACTTTGATTCCTTTGCCAGAGGGGTCGTGGACAACCGGGATGTCGTTTATTTTATTCTCGGGTCGGCCATTTTTCTTACACTAAACGGCTTTTGGCTGGAGGGACGCATGCGGCCTAAGGCAAAGGCCATCTTCACGACGGCAGCCCTGGTGTGCGCCGGGATCTTTTTAACGGCGAATTGGCTGCTTGCCGAGATCCCGCTCGGCCGTTTTGATATAACCCAAGGACAGATCTATACGATCTCGCCATGGACGGAGAAACTTTTGCAGGGGCTGAAAGCCCCCGTGACCGCGAAACTTTATATTTCTCCTTCCGAGAAAATGCCGACCGGATTAAAACCCCTTGAACAGGAGATCGTGGACAAACTGGACGAATTCCGCATTGCCGCGAAAGGAAAATTCCAATACAAGATCTTCCACATGGAGGCCGCGAACGTAACGGCGGCGGGCAAGCAGAAAGAGGATTCGCTGGAGCAGCAGCTTTCGGAAAAAGGGATCAAGCCTTTCCAGGTCCAGTCCATCCAGGCCGACGAGGTCGGAATGAATCTGGTCTACTCCGCCCTCAGCCTGGCTTACAAGGAAAAGCCCGAGGAAATTATCGGCCGCGTTATTCCGGACAACATTGCCGAGCTCGAGTATCTCATCATCTCGAGGATCTATCGCATGATGCTTCCCGAGCCTCCCCAGGTCGCGCTTATGGCGCCCTATAAAGAAAAAGAGATGGAGCCGGAGCTCAAACCTCTTGTGGACAAAATGGGCGGCAAGATCCCGGAGGGATATAAGGAAGACAACTATGAGCTGTTGCCTATGGCGCTGGGTTACGCGGGATATAAGACTTCCCGGATCAAGCTGACGGAAAAAGAGCCCATCCCGGAAGGGACGAAGACCTTGATCGTGGTCGATCCCAACCGCCTTGAGGACCGGCAGCGTTATGAGATCGACCGGTTCCTTGCGGGCGGAGGCTCTTTATTACTTGCCGTTCAGGACTACGAATATAACTATACGATATCGGGCAAGGAACTGACGGTCGGGACGACGGAGAAAAAGCCCCAGATCAATCCTCTGATCGCAGGCTGGGGGTTCGAAGTGGACGATCAGATCCTGGTCGACGAGCAGAACGACGTCGTGAACGTCAGCGGCGCCGCGCGGCTTGGCCCTTATGAACTCTCGGTGCCCGTCAAGATCCCGATCCAGATCCTGGTGAACCAGACCGGCATGAATCCGGATGTGTCGATCACGTCGCGCCTTTCGCCGCTTTTTTATTTATGGGGGACGCGGCTGAAGTTGAACGATACGAAGATCAAGGCCCAGGGCTTGAAGGTAGAAACGCTGCTGACCTCGAGCAAAGATTCCTGGACCGTGCCTTTTAAATCCGAAAACCTGACCCCCAAGGACCTGAGCCCATTGCCGGACAGCCCTCACGGTCCTTTCCCGTTGGCGGTCATGGCACAAGGGCTTTTTCAGGATCTTTACGCGGAAAAGCAGGTCCCCGCCTGGCCGCAATCAGTGCCCGCGGGAACGGATTCCAAGGCGATCGAAACCCCCGCTCCGAAACCTCTCGAAGCGCACTCGGGGAAAATGATCCTCATGGGGGCGTCGTCCTTTTTCCAGAAGCATCTGCTCCGCAACAGCGGTCATTTGACTTTTTTCCTCAATTGCGTGGATGCCCTCGCGCTTGGCGATGAACTGGTTCGCATCCGCTCCAAGCAGCCCATCGAAAGGTCGGTTGACAGGATCTCTTCCACGGCTAAAGTGATATGGCGTTTCGCGGCGACCCTTCTGGTCCCCATTGTCATCGCTTTGATCGGGATCATCAAAGGGATCCTGCGGAGGCGTTCGAAACAAGCCTATCTGAAAATGCTGGCGTTGGTTGAGTAAATATTAAGGAAGACGCGACGTGAAGCTGAAACATCTTATGATCTTTGGAGTTCTTCTTGTTTTGCTGGCCGTTGCCGTCGTCTTGAAGCAGCGGCAAAAACCCGTCGAACTGACCACCGAAGAGTACGTTCCTTTGAACCTTTCTTTCGATAGTGCCAAGGTCTCCAAGATCGAGATCGGGAAAGGAAAGGACGTGAAGGCCGTAGAGATCAAGAAAAACGAAGCCAGGGCCTGGGTTCTCCCGACGTTCTTTGGCGCCCGCGCGGATGAGAAAAAGATCCAAGATCTTTTTAAAGCGATCCCGGAAGCAAAAGGGGAACTGCGGGCCAAGGACAAGGCCCTCTTCTCGGATTTCGGACTCACGGAAGATAAGGCTTACCGGATCGGGTTTTTGGATGCGGCAGGGAAACCCGTCTTCGCGTTACTTCTCGGGCCCAAGATACCGCAGTATGCTTCCGCTTTTATAAGGAAGGCGGATTCCGACCAGGTTTTTTATGCGGGGGCGGATCTTTTCGGCAAGATCGGAATTTATGACGATCCCGAGAAATCCTCTCCTAAAAGCGACACCTGGGCAAGCTTGATCCTGGCGGACCCTAAAGCGGATCTCATCGATGCCCTCGAGATCCAGCGTTCTATCGGGGGGAAGAAAACAACAGTCAGCCACGTGCGCCGCGAGACCGATCCGAATGATCTCTCGAAAAAGTGGTGGAAATACGAGCGCCCGGGGGTACCGTTCGCGCCGGATGCCGCCAAGATCAAACAATTTTTCAAGGTTTTTGGGACGAGTCCCGCCTCCAAGGTGCTGGATCCCAAAGCAAAAGATTATGGCTTTTCCGCGTCTAAGTGGCAGATGAAACTTCATCAAGACAACGGCCAGGAGATCCTTATCACGGCAGGCGCCGAAGACCCCGTGACGCAGGGGACCTTCATGCAGGTCTCGAATGAACCTGTGGTGTTCTTGCTTCCGAAATATTACTTCAACAACCTCGACGTCGATGACAGCAAATTCTTCGGTGACAATCCTCTGGCGATCGACACCGAAAAGATCGAGAAGATCTTTGTGCACGCTCCGTCCGGAGAAGTCGCATTTTCTCCGAAGACCGATAAGCGGGATGTTGTGAGCCGTTATATGAACAACTTAAAAGGGCCGCTTGTTTCCAAACTCGTTTTTGATCCCGCGGCCAAGATCCAATCCAAATCGGGACAACTGAACTGGATCGAGATCAAAAAAGAAGGGGTCCCGGAAACTTTTTTCTTGGACGTCGAAGGAACGCCGTTCGAAGGAGGCAAGGAATACCTGGCCGGGAAGCGGGACGGCACGCAGCCTTTCCTGATCTCCGAGAGTTCCTTCAAAAATCTTTTCGGCGACTTGCAGTCCCTCCAACCTTCTCCTGAGCCCGCAAAAAAATAATATTCCGGAAGCGATCGCTCTTCTTGGCCCGGAAAGACGCTCGCATTGTGGAGTTACCGATCGATTACGAAGCCGCCTGGAAACTGATCAAGTATCGATCCAAGCCGGGATTGTAGGCTCGGGCCTGGCCGAATTCAAAAAATCACGAAATATAGCAGAATATAACATTGTATTGGGAGGTCCTATAATCCCTCCGTGCTAAATGTTTTGCTTTAAAAGACGATAACCTTGACAGGGATTGTTAGTTCATGTAGTCTTCTACTAGGGTTAGAAGATTTAATTGACACGATGGTGTAAAGAGCAAACCTGGAGTGATCCAGGGACGCAAAACCGTGCATCCTTGAAAGGAATGGCAGGTTGCCACCAAAATGAAAATGAGATTTGATAGTGAAAAAAAATTGGATCAAGCGAGAAACCAGGTAAAGCCAGGTTTTTACCTGGCATTTTTTTTGTTTCTGGTCGAAAGTGCCAGGCACTTTTACAATACACTGATTCTATTTGCACCGATGGCCGTGAGGATCAAAGGAGGTAGGCGCGATGCCTAGATTTCCAAGGATCCATTTAGAAGACGCGGTTTACTCCATCCAGATGGAAGGCCCGTCCGGCGAACCTATTTATAAGGACGCCGAGGATTATCAAAAATATTCAAGCATCCTCTCCCAGGCCAAGCAAGAATTCGGTTTCAAACTTTTTTCCTACGCTCTCTTACCTGACCGCATTCATCTTCTGATCGAACCCGAAGAAGAGCATCCGGTCTCCCAGATCATGCAGAAGATCACGCCGAACTACACCAAGTACTATAATAGTAAATACGACCGCAAAGGCCATCTCTTCCCCAAACGTTTCCGTTCGGTCTATGTCGAGCGCAATGCCTATCTTCCCAAGCTCACGCGTTTCATCCATCTTCTTCCGGAGCAGAGCGGCGTCGCCGCGAGCTTCCGCGAATATCCTTATTCAAGCTACGCGGCTTACATGGCGAACGCGAAGGCGTCCGTTCCGATCAATGTGGCCGAGGTCATGGAATTGCTCGGGACAGCCGTTGTCGAAGATCCGTATGAGCGCTACATGCTTTCCGCGGACGAACACGAAATAGAATTCCTCGAAAAGAAATTATCCCGCGGCTCTTTTCTGGGTTCGGAGGAATTCACGGCGAAGGTCCGCCGGGAGATCGCTCTGCACGCCGCGCAAAAGGAACAGGAAGCGCCCGCGGAAGAGATCTTCGCGGAAGCGCCGGTCTTTTCGGCGCCGGCCCCCGAGGTGTCCGTTTCCCATGGCGGTTGGAAGATGCGGCCGGTCATTCTTTCCGGGGCGCTCTTCGCCACCGTTGCGTTGAGTTTTTTTTCTGTGACCTTGAACCATTCAACGCTTCAGGTCGCTCCCGCCTCCAAGGCGGTCAAAATCGAGACTGCTCCGGTCACCAAAATGATCGCGCGCGCGACGCCGCGCACGTTCAAGACTCCGATCGAGGGCATGATCTGGGAAGTCGAGCTCTACACGGTCACCAAAGACGGGAACGCGCAGCCTATCAAGGACAAGATCCGTTTCAACGGGAAATCTTTCGAATCTTATTATTTTTCAAGCCAGGGCTTCAGTCCTTCGAATTACACGGTGAGGGTCCGTGAGAACGGGGCCATCACCTGGGAAACGATGCAGAGGAACCCCCAGGGTCAGGTCATCAGCTGGCGCGGAGACCTGGAGGGGGATCAAATGGCCGGCGTTATGAGCCTTCAATCGAATAACAAAAACGCCCAGGATTTCTCATTCATGAGCAAAAAAGCGGCCCTAGGAGCGGTGCACAATGGATAAACGGAAGTATGTCATTTTAGGAGTCGGTTTGGTCGCACTCACGGTGATCTTTTCTCCGGCGCTTCTCCGTGCCGCGACCGGAACTTCGGATACTACCGAGGGCGGCCTCCAGAACGAGCCTTCAACACCGCTCAGCAGATCGATCGAGGCCGGCAAAGCGGTGTCGAAACGCGCGCTTTCCAGCAAGGCCAAGGCGGCGAACGCGGAAGCCGCGAAAACAGAGGCCGCAAAACCGGAACTCACGGATTTTCAGAAGAAGATAGCGGCCATCGCGCAAGGAGAAGCCTCCGGCAAAGCCGTTTCTGCCACGGCACCTGCGACCAAAGACGTGACCCCGAAAGGGGTGGTTGCGACTAAGAAAGCAGCCGAAGAGACTTCGAATTCGTTAGTGAGTAAAGAGGCCGTCATCGAGCCGGTCAAGATGATAGAAAGGAAGATATCCGGCGAAGTGGCCTCGACGGGTCCGACGGGCTTCAGCGTTTCGCTCGGCTCTGACGCCAAGACCGGGGTGGAAAGCGAAATGTGGTTCCGGTATGACAAAGGGCTCCGGTTGAAAGGATACAAAACGGTTCCGGAGATGCAGAAGAAAGACCGCATCGGGATCGTCTACGGCGAGGCGGAGGATAGCAGTAAACGCGTCGTCAAAGAGATCGCTTTGGTCCAAAAAGGGCTCAAGCTGACCGAAGAAGAGCAGGAGATGGTCGTTGATCCGAAAAAGATCCGGCGGAGCACCTCCACGGGGCCGGGGAAGGCGGCGAATTCATGAAAATAAACGGACAGATCAGCAATGGCTGGAAGTGCCTGGCCCTGGTTGCCGTCGCGTTTTCCGTCTTCTGCCTGTCCGTGGTACCCGACGCCGATGCCGCTCAGATCAAAAGGGTTATCAGAGGATCCACGAGTTTCACTGTGGATGATGCCGGTGTGCTGGAAGACCTGACCCCCCAGCTTTACAATGCGGCCGGAACAGTTGTTCCCATTAACCTGTCGAAAGCAGTCGTTTTTTGCAGTGCGTCTACAGGAGCTAACAGTTCGAGCAACGACTATTTCGCCTGTTCTATGGGGGACGGCGCCACATTGAATATCATCCGCGGACTGGATGGCGTGGTCGCTACGGTGGAATGGTTCATCGTCGAATTCGTCGACGGGGTCAATGTTTACAGCGGGAGCACGATGTTCGCAAAGCCGACGGGGACAGGAACTCAAACGAAGCTGATCTCTTTTGCGCCGGCCGTTGACCTCGCCAAAACGTTCGTTGTGCTTTCAGTGCGCGGTTATTCGAAGAACGTCAACGCCAAGATCGACGAACAGTGCCAGGCCCGCGGGCGGCTTACTTCGACGACCCAGCTGACCATAGACCGCATCAATAACGATGTCGGCAATAACGGCGTTACTCTGACCGTAGAATGGCAGGTGGTGGAGATCACGACGAATATGATCGTTCAACCCGGCACGGTCACGATGAGCGCGGGAAGCGCGACCGCGACGAATGCTTCCGCTCTCTCGAATTTCGATCCCGCGAAATCGTTTCTGGTCTTTAATCACGATTCCGGTGATCCGAGCGCCACGGACGGTTCGGAAGGTATTTATGAGATCCGCGGGTTCTTCTCCAATTCAGGCGGGGCGTTTTCGAGTTCGAATCCCACCAATTATGTTACTTTCCAGCGCGGCGTTACCGCGTCTTCCGCGGCCCTGCAAATTTCCTATTATGTCGTCACATTCACGGACGGCAGCTATTCCCAAAACGGAGTGAGCGGAACCGGAACGCCTCCGAGCAGTACGGCGTGGGGAGCTTCGACCGGCGTTGGTCTGACCTCTATCGCAACCGCCAAATCAGTCCAATCGGCTTTCGTGGCGGCCGGCAGATCTTTCGCGCTCGTTTCGAACGAAACCACGACCACAGGAACACCGGCTACCTACAAGGGCAATTCTTCCACATCGGCTCAATTTGCAAGTGATACAAGCTTAACGATTGCGCGTACCACCGCGGATACCGCCGGTTATGCTTACAACGCGATGGAACTCCCTCCGGTCCGCCTCATTTCTCCCGTGGGGACCGAAACACTGCTGGTGGGAACTACGTACCCGGTTACGTGGCAGCACGCGGATTCCATGACTTCGGGCGGGACCTTTGGAAGCGGAAAACATAAGCTGACCGTGGAAGTTTCTGTGGATAGTGGGCATACCACCTGGACGGCGATTTCGAACAATGATGCGGCCACGACCTGCGACGGGGATATCGACGGCACGGCGGATACCTGCAACTGGAAAGTGCCAGCCAAGATCGACGCGGTCAATCTGATGACAACGACCGCGAAGATCCGCATTACGGACAAGGACAGCGGTACGACAAACGACAGATGGCGCAGCTATTCGGCCGCTAATTTCAATATTCTCGGTGATATCAAGAGCGTTCAGCCGTCGAACGTTCTGTGGGGAGTGGGTGACAGCGGCAAGTACATTCAATGGGTCCGGACTGGCGACGGAACCTCGTTCGGCGATGTGGATATTGACCTGGATAACGATGGTGATAATTACGCGACCACGATCGTGCATAACCTGACGCTTGCCAACCAGAACTGCACGGTGGACGGGGGAGATTCGGAAAAATACAACTGTCAATATTTGTGGAACCCCAGCGGCAGCGGCGTGCCCGGTATTTCGAGCAATAAGTTACAAGCCCGGGTGAAGCGCGTTTCAACGGCTCTCGGGACGATCCAGGGTGTCTCTCCCCTGGATTTTGAGATCCGGGGGTCCATCACTATCAAAAAGCCGGCGAACGGCGACATATTGCTCCGGGGCCGGACTTATCAGTCGATCACATGGTGCTCGGGAGGCACCTGGGGAACGGGCGGCGCAAGTCCGGTAGATATCTATTATTCGACGAACAGCGGTGCCGCCTATCCGTCGGCGCAAGCCGATGTTACCCCGACGGAAGTCACTCCCAAAGTGCTTTGCACGGGGGGGACGTTAGAGCACGAATGGAAATGGGATTGGCCGATCGATCCCGCGGTTCTCCTGACTACGGGCGGTAAGGTCAAAGTTGTCAAAGATGGTGATACGGCCGAGATCGTTTCCGATACGGGCCCGGATCCGGTCGAGACCGGGGCATTTGAGATCAAGGCGGCGATCGACCTGACAAGCCCCCCGACCTCGGATGGATTGCGCGCTTTAACGGATAAGAACATCTCCTGGTCGGTGGCGGGCGGCAGCGGCGTCACCACCGTGACGCTGAAATACACGACGGCCTATGCAACATGCAAGCTGTTAGCGAACGATAACGGTTGCTGGACGACGATCACCTCAGGTCTTGGCGTCGGAGTTACCCCTTTCCCATGGAATGCTCCCAATAGTCCCGGTACGGACGTCGGGATCCTCATTCACAGCAGTACGCCCGCGGATCTCAACCTGATTTTCGACAAAAGAGGCCCTTATACGCTCAAACCAAGGATTGCCGAGGTGACTCCGCCGGCGGCCAAGGCTGTGCTTCGCGTCGGAACGAACGCTACTATCCAATGGGATCCGAAAGGAAGCGTCGATCCTGTGAATGTGTGTCTTTTAAAAGAAGGTCATACGAGCTGCGACTACACGATCGCAACGGGCGTCACATTGCCGACGAAGTCCGCGAGCTGGACCGGCATCGCGTCCACCGAGATGTGCACGTCCTGCGAGATCAAAGTGTACGATCCGAATAATCCCACCGCCGAAAACTCGGACGGCACAGGCGGCATATCGAAGAAATCGGGAATTTTCAGCGTGAAGGGGAACATCACGAACGCGGCCCGCGATGCGGCCAGTTATAACGTCGGCACGCCCGCGGCCATTACCTGGACGGCGACCCCTACGGCGCTTGCGGATTCGGTGAGGATCCGTTACGACCCCAATAGCGGCAAGGGCACGGACAATCTCGCCGATACCACGGACGATTTTACCACCATCCTTGATACCGTCGCGGCGTCCCAGCAGGGCTATACCTGGAATATTCAACTTACGCAGCCTCTCGTGAACGGAACAGGCAGGATCCGCGTCGAATATGTCGGTTACGGGCTTGCCCAGGAGTTGGACGCGACCATCGGCGCGGGCCAAAAGATCGTGTCGGACACGCTCGATTTCTCCCTTAAAGGGACATTGAATTTAACGGACGGAACGTCTCCCAACCTGGCCAAAAGCGGTGGCGTGGTATGGAAGATCGGCCAACAGTATACGATCCCGTGGGTTCGCGGCGGTACCTCCATGGGAAATATCAATATCAAATATTCGGCAGATGGGGGGACCAATTGGAACCTGATCGCCACCAAGCCGTCGGCGGATGAGGCCTATTCGTGGTGTGTGGGATATAACGACGGTTGTTCCGGAACAGGCGGCGTGGCGGGCAGTGAAGATGATGTGGCGCACACGCCGGATCTTGTGATCAGTTCGGACAAGAATACAACCATCAAGATCAGGATCGAATCAGTCGTTGACCCGAATGGGATCAAAGATTGTACCGGCGCCGGCGGGAACCCTTGTACGGATGGGACCATGCTGACGATCCAGAAGCGTTTTGTGAATATCGGCATTGGTATTCCATCAGCGACGGTGCTTTATGTTGGGGAAAAGAATCCGGTGGGAGAATCGGGGTCAAACAGTATTACGTGGACGAGCCAGGGGGTTAAAGGTACAGAAGGGGCTGCGGTCAAGATCCGTTATGATACTGATAGCGGTAATGAAACGCCCACCCCGTACAGTCACATTGTTGTCGATGGGATAAGCGATGCGGAAGGATATCACTTATGGGAAGTGCCGAACGCGATTGGGGACAAGGTTCGCGTACGTATTATATCCAATGCGGCCGCCGATGTGTTCGGTGACATGACATCGGACTTTACGATCAAAGGAAAGATCACGACGACGTTCCCGACCACCGGCTCAGTTCTTGTGATCGGGGAGGACGTGACGGGCGGAATTCAATATGTGAAATACGGGACCCTCGGGAACCTTGAGATCATTTACAATCACAGCGGGTATACGACCGTGATCACGCCCGGCGCGTCGCCCGGTCCCGAAGGAACAAGCTCAGCCACCTCGTTCGCGTGGACGGTCGTGGCCACCGATTCCAACGGCGGGAATGTGATCGATACCAGCGGCTCGAAGAACAGCAAGTTCAAGCTGACCGGCCTCGCGAACAAAGGAGACGCGACGCTTGAAGCCATGGTCGAGACGCCGCTCTTCCAGATCCGCGGCGATCTTTATGACGGCACGAATTCCAAACTCGTCAAGGAGCCGGGAGGCGGGGAAGTCTACGCGATCGGCGGAACAACTCAATACATCCGGTGGAAAGCGCGCGGTAATCTCGGAAATCTGAAAGTGAGTTTGGACACGAACGCAGGAAAGGGCGTCGACAATACCGTCAACACCAGCGATGATTACGCCACCTCGATCCGGCGGCCCGACAGCAAGTGCGGCACGCCGCCGTGCTACGCGTCATCCGTGCCGTATACCGGGGACGGGACGGACGGGCAAGGTTATTATTATCTCGAATGGATCGTTCCGAACCTCGTGACTTCCAAGGCGAGGATCCGCGTCGAGAGCATTGCCAACGCCTACGATTATACGAACCCGACCAAAGCCATGGCGACTTACGCCGAGACCAGCACGAACAATTTCTGGATCCGGCCGACGGTTTCCGTGGTTTCTCCGAACGGGGTGCAGACGCCTCATTGGAAAACGAGCGAGGCCGCAAAAACGGTCACGGTCAATTCGACCGGCGACGCGAAACTGGATGTCTGGGTCTGCTACAACAACGCCTCGGTCGCCTGGCCCGATTGCACGAGTAAATACGTGGTCACGTCCGCCCAGCAAGTGAGCGCGGGGAATACCAATCTCTCATGGGATGTCCCGGCCGGGTTCAGTACGGAAAATGCCATTATCCATGCGCAGTGGACGGACCAGGCTACGATCTCGGACGAATCGAATGCCGTATTCATGGTCAAGCCCGTGCTCACTCTCACAAAACCTGTCGACAACACCACACAATTTGTCGTCGGAGCCTCCCCCTACTCACAAGCGATCACATGGAGCGCGCCGAATGGGAGCTCTCCTTACATCGACATATTGCTTTCGACGAACGGAGGCAGCACTTATCCGGTCACGCTCCAATCGAATTATGATGTGGGTAACGGAAATGCCGATTGGACCCTCGATGAGACGACTTACAATTCCCTGATCACAAAAACGGCCAAGATCAAGATCCAAAAACATGACGACACAGCAGTCTCCAGCGAATCCACCCAAAGCTTTTACATCAAAGGCGCGTTTTCTAATATCTATGTCAAGGTGAACGCCGGCGATGCCGATCCTTCGACGCCGATCGATCTTCCGATCGCGACCACGCGCTACATCACCTGGAAATACACCGGGAACATGGGGACGATCAATGCTTATTACGCGACCGATGCCGACCAGGGGTCGCCGACTTGGATCCCCATCGCGACATGCGCCGGCGCTTCCATCGGTTCGAGTGGGAGCGGCAGCTGCGCCTGGACGATCCCCAACGCGCCTTCCGCGAATGTGAAAGTGAAGGTCGAGAACGTCACCAACACCAATTGGCCGGACGTGAGCAATGTGAGCTCGGGACTTGCCAGTATCATCGGCAGCATCTCCGACGTCTGTGCGTTGTCGGGGACGAGTTGCGCGAGCGATAATGCGGGAGCTTCGATGGATGTGAACGGCAGTAAAGTGATCCGCTGGACGCCGAACGGCAATATATCGCTTTTCGATATCGACTACCGTGTGGGCGACGGAAGCTGGAGCGCGACGCCGATCACGGGGACGAACGGCGTGGCGGGGTCGGTGAACGGGAATTTCCGGGAATGGACCTGGACGAATATCCCGGACAATATTTCCAATAACGTGGATTTCCGCGTTGCGGACCACGGCAATTCGACCAAGGTGAAATGCGTCAGCGATGATACGGGCTGCAATGCTTCCCGGTTCCAGCAGTCCGGCACCAATATTTACGGCTATATCCTCAAAGGGCAATTGAGCATTGTTTCTCCGATCGTGACGGATGTGTGGACCGTCGGCTCGACGATGAGCCCCTCGATCCGCTGGAGTAAATATGGAAGCATCGGGGATCTGAAGATCGAGTACTCGGCGACCGGAACCTTTACTGCAGGGGATTATTCTTCGGGGGACGTATACACGATCGCGAACAATTATTCTTCCGGTAGTGACGGTAATAATGATTACGCCTGGCCGGCGGGTGTCATCGGCGCGAACCGGAAGATCTCCGATGCGAGCAGGATCCGGATCACGAATCTGAGCGCTCCTGCGGGCACTGAGCTCGACAAGACAAGCCCCTTATTCAAGGTCCGTCCCATCATCGATTCCATTGATAAACCAACGGTTGCGACGGTGTGGTACGCGACGGATACGGACACTGGGAATCAAACGATCGATTGGGTAAGTAGGAGCGGCACGGAGGCTGGGAACGCGGTACCCAATTGTATCGTGGAGTATTCGACGAACGGATCGGATTATTACACGGTGACGGGTGGCGCAGCCGTGGCTTGCGGCCAGGGTTCACACAGTCTGACGTGGTCGCCGATGGCGGACCTCAGGAACGCGACGGTACGCGTGCGCATTACTTACATCAATTATCCCGGGATTCTTGAAACCGGCCAGTTCTCGGTCCGTCCGAAGGTGCAAGTGACGCCGACTCCGGACGGGAACACGAAGCTGGTGGTGGGCTCGACTTACAACAACCTGATCAAATGGACGTATTCGGGTTCCAAGGCGAACTCGAAGGTGGAGATCCGTTATGACACGGGGGCCAACACATTCCCTGTGGAGCAGACGATCGCGACGGATGTCGATGCCTTTAGCGGCGTAACAGGGGTGACGTGGACGAACGTACCGAGCATCATCGGGACGAGCGTGAAGGTCCGTGTTTTCGATAAGGATTTCCCGGCGGCCTCGGATGATTCTCCCGCATTCACGGTTGTCACCGGTATGGTATTCGGCTCTCCGCAGGGGAGTAGTACGAATGTAACGGCGAGTACGGCGATGGACATCATCTGGACTTATACCGGGGCGGTCGCGAACTTTGATATTTATTACAGTAAGATCGCCGGCGCGAACGCGTTCCCGGGCGCCAATTGGGTCCGCATCGCGCAGAACGTTGCTTCGGCGACCTATTGCACTCCCGGGACTCCGAACAGTTGTACTTACAACTGGGCGGTGACGGGCCAGAACGACGATACCGTGACGAACACGGCAAGTTTCTATGTGAATAACACTCTGGATCCGGCGAATGCGCTTTACGTGTCCAGTGAAGGTACGGAATTCAAGCGCGGCGCGGAAGTGAGCAATCTCACGGTTTTCAACGGTCCTTATATTCCCGTTGGGTCCACATCCAGTGAGATCCAGTGGACCAAGGTGAAGGGTGCCGTATCCACGACACAAATGAAGATCGAGTATACGAATAATGCCCAGGGGGCGCCTCCGACGTGGAACGAGCTTTCTGCGGGGACGGACAATGACGGAAGCTTCATATGGCCGACAGTACCGGGGGCCTTGGCGGACTTGAATGCGGACGTGAAGTTACGCATCACGCAGGTGAATCCTGATAACGCGGTGGTGACTTTAACGAGTTCGGAGACTTTCGTGATCCGCGCTGCGATCACAGTAACGGAACCCGTCGGTAGCGGTTCGGAATCGTGGGGATTATTGGAAGACCACGACATCAAGTTCACGAAAAAGGGCGCGATCCAGACGGTGAATATCTATTACGCTCCGGATGGAGCTAATTACGAGACGAATCCTATCAATACGGCGGGACCGATCGATGTTTCGGGACTGGCGGATAATACGGTCTATACGTGGAGTTGGCAGGATATACCGGTGACCACTCCTCTTTCGACGTCGGGTTATAGCGCCAAGGTGAAGGTGAGGGCGGAGACTCCGAGCGCACAGAAAAATGCAAGCGCTCAGGGGATCTCGGGCGGTGGTTTTCAGGTCCGCGGTTCTATCGCCGGTGTTACGCCCTCGGCAAACACAACGACGATCTTTGTGGGCGACCCCCTTGATATTCAATGGACCCCGACGGGCGCTATTGTGAAATACAAAGTGGAATACAGCTATGCGACGGGATCTCCGGACTGGCATGAGATCACGCCGGTGGGTGGCGCGGCAGGCGTCGACGCAGGCGGTGGGGCCAAGAAATGGACGTGGGATGCTGTCCTTGACCACATTTCGAACAATGTGCTCTTCCGTGTTTCGGATTACAGTAACACCAACGCGAGCGCGGTCTCTCCTTCCGCCAATTACATTCTCGGAAAATTGAGCATTACCTCTCCGATCGTGACGGATGTGTGGACGGTCGGTTCTCCTCCGAGTCCGTCGATCCAATGGAACAAGACGGGAGCGATCGGGGACCTCAAGATCGAGTACTCGACGACCGGGACCTTTACGGCGCAGGATTACACGGACGGGAACGTGTTCACGATCGAGAACGCTTATTATTCCGGCAATGACGGGGTGAACAATTACGCGTGGTCTTCGGGCATTATCGGCGCGAATCGCAAGATCTCGGATACGAGCAAGATCCGCATTACGAATCTGAGCGCTCCCGCGGGCACCGAACTTGACAAGACGAGCGCTCAATTCAAGATCCGTCCCGCGATCGACTCGATCGATAAGCCGACGACTTCGACGGTGTGGTTCGCAACGGATACGGACACCGTGAATCAAACGATCGAGTGGGTGAGTAAGAGCGGGACGAAATCAGGGGGCGTGGTGCCGAACTGTATCGTGGAATATTCGACGAACGGATCGGATTATTACGCAGTGACCAACGGCGAATCCGTGGCTTGCGGGCAGGGTTCGCATAGTTTGATATGGTCACCGATGGCGGACCTCCGGAGCGCCTCGGTGCGCACGCGTGTTTCCTATATTGATTACCCCTCGATTAATCTGGAAATAACACCTTTCTCAGTCCGTCCTAAAGTGGAAGTGACGCCGACCCCTGACAGCAATACGGTGCTCTTGGTCGGTGGGACCTATGCGAATCTTGTCAAATGGACTTATTCGGGGACGACGACGAACCGGAGGGTGGAGATCCGTTATGATACGGGGGTGAACACATTCCCTCCGGAGCAGGTGATCGCGACGGATGTCGCGGCGGTAAGCGGCGCGACGGGCGTGACGTGGACGAATGTTCCGGACATTAGTGGCCCGAACGTGAAGATCAGAGTATTTGACAAAGATTTCCCGGCGGCCGTGGGCGATTCTCCGGGATTTTCGGTCCGCGGTGGTATTTCCTTCGGCACCCCCCAGGGCGGGGTGAACAGGACTGCGGATACGGCTTTGGATATCAGCTGGACGTATACGGGGACGATGCCTCAATTTGATATTTATTACAGTGTCGTAAGTAACCCGACATTTCCGGGTGATTACACGCTCATCGCGGACGATATTTTAGCGGCGACTTATTGTGTAGCTAAGAGCTGTGTTTATAATTGGGTTCCCGGGGCCGTCAATGACGGCAGGGTGCTGAACACGGCGAGCTTCGTGGTCAATAACACTCTGGCGACGGGCAATGCGCTTTATGCCTCGAGCACGGGCACGGAATTCAAGCGCGGCGCGCAGGTGAGCGGGCTTTTACCGGCGAACGGTCAGGTGATCACGGCCGGGTCCACGAATACGGATATCACCTGGACCCGCGTGAAAGGTCTTTCGTCCTC
>JAZDFE010000015.1:0-25428 GCA_043808175.1 Candidatus Omnitrophota bacterium
CGTGCGGGCCTCATTGCGGCTTTTCTCGAGAAGGTCTTTACGTGAAACCACGACATTCTTGCGTTTGTGATTGATCTTTACGACGAGAAATTTGCTCTGCAATCCGATGAACATGTCCTGATTGCGGACCGGTTTGATGTCTACGAGCGACGCCGGCAGGAACGCCTCCATGCCGATATCGACCATGAAACCGCCGCGCACCTTGCGGGAAATACGTCCGTCCACAACGGCGCCTTCGGTGGCATTGGAGAGAATATCATTCCAGGTCTTTTGGCGGTCAGCCTTGCGCTTGGAAAGGATCGCCATGCCTTCCACATCATTAAAACCTTCGAACAGCACTTCAACCTCCGACCCGACGGTCAGAAGTTCCGGATTGGTGAACTCATCCTTGGGCAGAACACCTTCAGCTTTGTAGGCAATATCGACGACAATATCGCGCTCGTGGACCGCGATCACGGTGCCTTTGACGACCTCACCGATCTTGATGTCCTGAAAAGACTTCTCATACAGCTCTGAAAACGTGGAATTCATAATAGGGAAAACCTCCTTGAGAGTCCCCTTCTCATTGGGATTGCATGAAAATGGGGGTCCGCACCGTTTTTCCCTCTCGATCCCTGGCGCAAGGCCGGAACCGAAATCGATGCGAACGGGTGGAGTATAGCATATCTTCCGGATTTGGGAAGGGCATTTTATTTTCGGGCCACGAAT
This sequence comes from Candidatus Omnitrophota bacterium, assembly GCA_043808175.1. Taxonomy (GTDB): domain Bacteria; phylum Omnitrophota; class Omnitrophia; order Omnitrophales; family Aquincolibacteriaceae; genus Aquincolibacterium. Next base: position 709 of record JAZDFE010000015.1, read on the forward strand.
CACGTTCCACGCACCACGGGCTCGTGGGGCGTGGAGCTTGGCCCTAAGCGCTATTTAAAGCGCGCTTCTTTTCCGCTGCGCCTGGTCCAGGAACCGGACCAACTTCTTGGGATCCCGGTCTTGGAGGAGCTTTTTGAACTTCCTCAGCTCTTTCTCAAAACGGTTTAAGACATCCAGCATGACTTTCCGGTTCGCGGAAAAAATCGGTTGCCAAATCGATGACGCGGCGGCGGCAATGCGCGTGGTGTCATAAAAACCGGTCGAAGCCACTTGAAGTGCGGGCATAGATACGGTACGTACAAGACAAGCCGCCATCGCGTGCGGCAGATGGCTGACCTCCCCCACAAGCCGGTCATGCATCTCGGGGGTTAACTCCACGATCTTGGAAGTAAAGCCCTGCCAGAATTTTTTGGCCTTTTGATAAGCGCTGGGGCAGGTTCTCCGGTCAGGCGTCAAAAGCACCAAACCTCCTTTGTAGAGCGCGGGATTGACCGCCTGGATCCCCCGCTCGTGAGAACCGACCATGGGATGACACCCGACAAACGAGAGATTCTTCCAGCGGCGCGAGCCCGCTTCTTTCAGGACGGACACTTTGACACTTCCGACGTCCATCACCAAAGCGTCTTTTGCACAGACCTTGTCGATCGCTTTGAGATAAGGAAGAAAAGTGTCGACGGGCGTGCAAAGCACCACAAGGTCCGCGCCCTGCGCGCCGAGCGACACATCACGCATGGCTTCGTGGACCCATTTCTTTTTCTTGGCGAGCGCAAGAGCTTCGCGACTGCGGCTGATCCCGATGATCCGGGCCCTGGGAAATTTTCTCCGGCACGCCGCCGCCAATGAGCCGCCCATCAAACCCAGACCGATGATTGTAATTTTTTTAAACATAGGGTTTTGCTTTCTTTATTCGTCGTCGCTTAAGACGTCCCTTTGGGCCATGTTCCACGAGCCACGATCCACGGGCTACGTGGTACATGGAACCTGGCCCGTGGCCCTGTCTTAGATATCGCGGCCGACTGCATGCGCAATGAGACGGACTTTTTTCATCATTTCTTCAAATTGCTCCGGGAGTACCGACTGCTCTCCGTCGCTTTTCGCCTCTTCGGGGTTCTGATGGACTTCGACCATCAAGCCGTCACACCCGGCTGCAACCCCGGCCATGGCCATGGGCGGCACGAAATCACGGTACCCGGTCCCATGCGAAGGGTCCACGAGCACCGGTAAATGGGTCTCTTTTTTGAGCACGGGTATGGCGTTCAGATCAAGTGTGTTGCGCGTCGACGTCTCGAACGTGCGAATGCCACGTTCGCCGAGCATCACCTTGAAATTCCCCTTGGAAAGCAAGTATTCGGCGGACATTAAAAGGTCTTTCACGGTCGCGCTCATGCCGCGTTTTAAAAGCACCGGTTTTTTTGTCGCACCGCATTCCTTAAGGAGATCGAAATTCTGCATATTCCGCGCGCCGATCTGGAGCATGTCCGCATATTGCGACACAAGCTCCACCTGACGCGTATCCATCACCTCGGTCACGACCAGGAGATCTGTTTCATCCGCCGCTTGTCGCAGGTATTTCAGGCCTTCCTCGCCGAGTCCTTGAAAAGAATAAGGAGACGTGCGCGGTTTGAACGCCCCGCCTCGAAGGAATGTCGCGCCGGATCTCTTGACGGCCTTCGCAAGGTCCAGAAGCATGTCATAATTCTCCACAGCGCACGGCCCGGCCATGACGACGATCTTCTTACCGCCGACCTTCACGCCGTTGCCCATCTCGAATTCGGTGTTTTCGACCCTATAATCGCGACTCGCAAGCTTGTAGGGCTTGAGGATCGCCATCACGGACTCAACACCAGGAAAAACCTCGAGCGGCTGGACGTGGAGCTTTTCTTCGTCCCCGATCACACCGATCACGGTGCGTTCAACGCCCCGGGAAACCTGCGGCGTCAGCCCCAGCTCGCGGACCTTCTGACAAATATGTTCCAGTTCCTGCGGCGTTGCGGTCTTCTTCAGAACGATGATCATTTCATACTCCCTTCCAAACGTACGTTATCCATACCCCAAATAACCCCTCTGAGGATTCACCGCGTATAAAAAATTATCCGTTCCACGACCCACGCACCACGACTTCCGTAGCCCTTGGCACGTGAATCGTGGTACCGATCATGCAGTTTTCTTGCTCAGATATGCTTTCAACAACCTGATCAACTGCGCATTCTGACTGCGCCGCCCGATCGTGATACGTATCCAGTCCGGCAGTGTGTAAGCGGTCATCGGCCGGACGATCATCCCCTGCCGTAGCAGGTACTGATAAACTTCCTGGCCATCGGTCTTCATATGGACAAGAATGAAGTTCGCCTGGCTGGGCAGATATTCCAGCCCTAATTTCTTAAGCTTACGGTAGAAATATTTCCGTCCCCGGACCACGAGCCATTTCGTGCGCCAGAGAAAGAACGAATCGTCGAGCGCCGCCACGACCGCGGCCTGCGCGACCGAATTTACATTGAACGGCTGGCGGACCTTATGAAGATAATCCACCATTTCCTTAGAAGCCACGCCATAACCGATGCGGAGCCCGGCAAGGCCATACGCCTTGGAAAACGTCCTCAGGACCACCACATTCGGCCGTCCGGACTTCACGTACGCGAGCATCTTTGGAAAATCTTCCGCCTCCACGAAATCCACGTACGCCTCATCAAAACACACGACCACGTTTTCGGGAACCTTGGAAAGAAAATCCTCGACCTCTCCCGCGGTCACGTAAGTACCGGTCGGATTGTTGGGGTTCGCGATAAAAATAAGCTTGGTCTTTGGTGTGATCGCCCGCAGGATCCCATCGAGGTCATACCGGAAGTCCTTCATGGGAACGGCTTTGAACTTCGCGCCACAGACCTGGGAAAGGATCGGATAGACCAGAAAGGTCACTTCCGAAGAAATGACCTCGTCGCTTTCGGATAAAAAGCCGCGCGCCAAAAGCTCAATGATCTCGTTGGAACCATTCCCGAAAATAAGATGCGCCGGATCGACACCTAGCTCTTGGGATAAACGGGTCAGGAGATAATAGCAGCTCCCTTCCGGATAGAGGTGCACTTCCCGGATCGCCCTGCGCATCGCGCTGATCGCCTTCCCCGAAGGCCCGAGAGGGTTTTCGTTCGAGGCGAGCTTGATGACGCTCCGGATCCCGTACTCCCGCTGAAGCTCCTTGATCGGCTTCCCGGGTTCGTAAGGCCTGATATCCTGAATGTATTTTTTAAATGGGATCATATACTCTTTATAAGAATAGGGGCCTCGCTCCACGGGCCAAGGGCCACGAAATCGTGGCGCGTGGTCCGTGGTTCCCTTTTTAATCTTTCGTGTTCCCCGCAGCGGGATAGGAGCCCAGCACTTTGAGGAACTTGACCTTCTTTTCCATCTCCGCGAGCATCTTCCGGACCTTGGGATCTTCCACATGTCCCTCGAGATCGATGTAGAAAAAATAATCCCACGCCTTTTTCTTGGACGGACGCGATTCGATCTTGGTCATGTTGACCCGGTATTTCTTGATCGGCAGAAGCATCTCATAAAGCGCCCCCACCTTGTCGCGGATCGAGACAAGGATGGAGGTCTTGTCGCTCTTGGTCCGGCCCGGGATCTGTTTGGAGATCACGAGAAAGCGCGTCACATTGTTCGAAAAATCCTGGATCTCGACCGCCAGGATCGGCAGATTGTAGAGCGTCGCCGCAAGCTTTGAGCCGATCGCCGCCGAGCCATCTTCGTCTGCCGCGCGCTTGGCCGCCGCGGCCGTGCTCGAGGCCTCCATGAGCTCGGCGTGGTGCAGATGCGACTCAAGCCACATGCGGCACTGGCCGAACACCTCGGCCTTGGAATACACGCGTTTGATCTGCTTCATGTTCTGAACATTCGACATCAGGTTGTGCGCGATCTCAAAATAGATCTCGGAGCAGATCTTCAGATCCGAATCAATGAACATATCCAGCGTGTGGCTTACGGCCCCTTCGATGGAATTCTCGATCGGGATCACGCCGTAATCGGCGCGGCCCTGTTCGACCTCCCGGAAGACCTCGCCGATACTCACGCAGGAACGGTACTCCACGCTCGAACCGAATTTGGAAAGCGACGCAAGATGCGTAAAGGTCGCCTCGGGTCCGAGGTAGGCGATCGCGAGCGGTTTTTCCAGCGCAAGCGCCGCCGACATGATCTCCCGGTAAATGGATTTCAGAGCATCCTTCGGCAAAACCCCTTTCCCTGCCAAACCGTCGATCTTGCGGTAGATCTCGCTTTCTCGATCCGGGGCGTAGATCTCCTTGCCGGCCTCGGTCTTTTTTTTGCCGACTTCGCGCGCAAACTCGGTTCGCTCGTTCAAAAGCCCGATGATCTTCTGGTCCAATTCGTCGATCTTCTTGCGTAGCTGGCTCAGGTCCATGTTAAAGTTTTCCCTCGCTCTCATTGGGTGTCGCCTCTCCCGTCGTTTGCCTGTCCCCGGACACATCCTCCGGAATTTCGGAAGCCGGCGTTGTTCCGTCCTGCGGCGTATCGCTTTGCGGCACGTCCACGATCTTCTTTGTCCCGATCAATTCTTCTTTTTTGACCGAACTATCCACCATCTGACGGATCTCATCAATGCTCGGAAGGTCCCGCAACTCCTTGAGGCCGAAATGCTCCAGGAACTTTTCGGTGGTCCCGTACATGAACGGCCTCCCCGGGACTTCTTTCTTGCCCGTGATCTTGATGAAATTCTTTTCCATGAGCGTGTTCAGCACACCGCTCGTGTCCACCCCGCGCAAGGCTTCGATCTCGGCACGCGTGAGCGGCTGTTTGTAAGCCAGGATCGCCAGCGTTTCAAGTGCCGACTGTGTCGCCTGACGCGCCTTGCGCTGCAACTCGATCTTCAGGATCCACGGCGCGAATTCCCTCCGGGTCGAAAGTTCATACCCGCCCGCAATCTCCAAAAGCTCAAAACAGCGTTCGCTCCTTTGATAATCTTCTTTTAACTCCGCCACGATCTTCTCGATCTGACCCACGGTCAGGACTTTCGTGACCTTGCGGATCTCGGCAGGCGTCAGGGGCTTCGAAGACGCGAAGATCAGCGCTTCCACCACCCGCTTGGCCTTTTTCGGGTCCTGAAGGTCCTCCTCGCGCAATGATTCGATCTGGAATTTTTGGGCCCCCGTCAAACCCTCGAGGGCATTCTTCTCTTCGAGCTGTTCCTGGATCTCCTGATCCAGCTCCTTGCGCAAGCTCTTGAGTTTGGCTTGTTTTTCCCGTTCCTGCGCCGCGGTCATTTTCATAATTCAGGTCCTGCCTCTTTCGAATGGATCCCTTGCCGGAAAGACTTCTTTATACTAATTCTCTTCTCTTTTTTCAATGACGATCTCGCCGAATTGCTTATCCTGGCGCACCCAAGCAAAGCGAGTTCTCACGAGCTCGAGGATCGCAAGGAACGTGGCGATGAGTTCATTGCGCGTCCAGCGCTCCGAAAAAAGATCGTTGAAAGAAACCTTTTTTTTCTCGTCAAGGTAGGACTGGATCTGGATCATCTTTTCCTCGATTGAGACGACCTCTTCGAAAACTTCGTGTTCTTTTTTGGACTCTTTTTTCGAGAGGACATTCTGGAACGCGACGATCAGGTCAAAAAAATTAGCACTAAAAGTATCGACCCCCGCGTCCTCGGGATCCAACTCCCCCAAATAATAGTCCGTGATCTGACGCGTGAACGCCTTGCCGCGTTCGGTCTGAAGAAGCCCGAGCTCCTTGGCCGCTTCCTTGAAGGCCTGATACTCGAGAAGTTTGCGCACGAGCTCCGCGCGAGGGTCCTCGCCTTCTCCTTCCTCCTCGTCCTTATCCGTGGGAAGCAGCATCTTGGACTTGATGTAGATGAGCGTTGCGGCCATCACGATGAATTCACCCGCGACCTCAAGGTCCAGCTGCTTCATCACTTTCAAATAATCCAGATACTGTTGCGTGATCTCCGCGACCGGAATGTCATAGACGTTCATCTCGTTCTTCCGGATAAGGTCTAAAAGAAGGTCCAGCGGCCCGTCATAGACGGCGATCTTGACGTGGAGCGGGTCAGCCTCTTTCGGAATAAGCGGGAGCCCAGAGAGTTCTGCCGGGGGCGTCGCGGAAGAAGCTACGACACCAGACCCATCGCCTGCAGGGTTTCCTTGAGGGTTTGGCTTGCCACTTCCCGCGCCCTTTTGGCTCCCCGGTCGAGGATCTGCCGTATTTCCGTTTTTTTCTTCATCCATGATTCACGTCTTTCCCGTATCGGGTCCATAAATCCGTTCAGTTTCGCGGCCATTTCCATTTTGCAATCTACGCAGCCGCGCGCCGCACCCCGGCATTCCTGCGCGACTGTTTCCACCTGATCTTTATTAAAAAGCTTGTGATAGAAAAAGACCGGACAAACTTCCGGGTGTCCTTTATCGGTCCGCAATTTCCGCGCCGGATCGGTCACCATCGTCTTCACCTTTTTGATGACCTCTTCCGTGGAATCTGCGAGATAAATGCAGTTGCCGTAACTTTTGCTCATCTTCCGGCCGTCGAGCCCCGGTACTTTCGGCGCATGCGTGAGCACGGCCTCCGGCTCCGGAAAGATCTGTTTCTTGTAAAGATGAAAGAACCGGCGGATGATCTCGCGGGTCAGTTCCAGATGCGGCAGTTGATCTTCGCCCACCGGGACTTTCTCGGCCTTATAAAGCGCGATGTCCGCGGCCTGAAGCACCGGATATCCCAGAAAACCGTGCGTGTGAAGCTCCTTGCCCTTCAATTCCGCGAGCTGATCCTTGTAGGTCGGATTCCGCTCCAGCCAGCCCAGCGGGGTGATCATCGAAAAAAGCAGCGCAAGATTGGCGTGCTCCAGCACTTCGCTTTGTACGAACATCGTGCACTGCCCCGGATCAAGACCGCTTGCCAAATAATCGACCACGACTTCTGTCACGTTCTCCGCGATCCGGGTCTTGTCTTCATATTCCGTGGTCAAGGCATGCAGATCCGCGATCATGAAGAAGGCGTCCTGGCCTTGTAATTTCTTGTAGTTCTCGAGAGCTCCCATAAGGTTCCCGAGATGCAGTTTTCCCGTAGGCCGTGTACCGCTTAGAACGCGTGTTGACATAGTGAGGACAAATCTCCGTAACCTTTGAATTCGAGGGATTTTACAGCAGATCGTTCAGAGGTGTCAATCAAACACATCGTCGCGAGTGGGGATGATGCCCCGGATCGTCCCCCAGGAACGCTTCGGAGGTGTGCGCGGGTAAACGGAATGGCCTTAAGCCCGTGTTGCGATGTAGGCCCGGGCCGCAAATTCTTGGGCCAGCATGGTGATCTGGGTGATCACGAAAGAATTGCTTCCCTGTTTTGTCATTTGAACACCCGGCAGATTCTCCTCGAAGAACTTGCCAAGAAGTTCCGCCCTGGCATTTGCATCGGGAATATTATAAATGAGGTCTGCTGCAGATTTGAGAACGATCGCAAACACAGAGGCCACCATCAGGTCACGCGCCCCGACATTCTCACCGAAAGCAAAGTGAACGCCCTTCGTCGAACCCGGGATCATAGCCGCGCTAAGGTGAAGCGACGCGATGCCGCCATCGGTCTTGGCCGCCTCCCGGCTGATGACCTGCGCTTCACTTACGCCTTGCGCAGGTTCGATCACTTCGAGGATCTTCCCCGCCTCGAGGGCTTCAAGCAGCGCAGCCCGTTCAGAGATTTCAAACCCTCCAAGGCCGGAGTTTCGATTGATCAAAGCCTCTTTGATCTGTGTAATGAAGCCTGGCGACCCTACCGTCAAAAGGACCGGCGATTCGTTCTGTTCCACGAAAACCGAATAGGTCTTGAGAAGATAAAAAAGCGCTCTGGGATTTTCCGCCATAAGCCGGGTCAGAATGTCCTGCCCGAGAAAGACCTTGCCACCGAGATTTTTGACCGTCGGTATCATGGTTTTTGTAACCGCCAATCCTTTGCCGGCCGTTTCCGGGATGACAAGAGATGCCTCGGGAGCGAACAATCCATTGAGAACGTTGGTTTCCGGAATATTCATCGCCGTTTCGCTCACGATGATGCCGGGGATTTTCCGGAGCGCTTCAAGAACGGCTTTCCGGCCTCCCGCAGCTTCGATCAGCTCGCGAAGTTGCATCGGCAGAATGCTAAAATAAAAATGTTCGATCAGCGTGATCTCTTCAGGCGTTATGACATCCGCGAAACTCGAAAGCCTTAATTCAGAACGGCGTGGGGGCAAAACATCGGGCCGTCGGGTTTGCGCTGGCGCTTTCCGGGTTTCAATCTCATAGACTTGCTTCAGTTTTTTGAGAATTGTTTTGAGAAAGTCGGGGGAATTTGCTAAAAGCTCCAATTGAGCATAATGTTCTTCACCGCGAGCTTTCACGCCGAGACCTTCTATCGTACGCCCGTCCAAAACAGCGGTCTGAAGAACTGTCATCACTTCCGCAAGATCCGCTTTCGTAAACGCATTGATCTCCGACTCGGTCCGCCCCAAAGCAATTTTCTTTAAAAGATGGGCTGCAACCGGTAGTTCGTAACTCCCTTGCTGTTCCCAATAGAGCTCACGGAGTTCCTTGGCATGCGTTACATCGGCTTTGCCTTTGCGAAAAGTATAAAGGACCGGCGTCCAATACTCCATTGCCTCAAAAACTCCCGGTTCAAAGCCCCACCAGCGCTCTTTATCGGACCATTCAATGTAAGGTTTACGGAAGTGATCAGGGTGCCTCATCAGGGGGTCATCCAGTATCTCAGACCAAAGCACATGAGGAGCATTTTTGAGCCGCACTGGTAGTGCCGGCGAGATCTGGAAAAGTGTTGCACTCCAGGGCCGGCCGATCTTGGATACCAGAAAAGTCTTTAATTCCCCGGGAAGAGCTCCGATAAGGCGTTTATCGATTCCATTCAATTCATGAGGCGTGGCAACACCCTCCCGGATCTTGGTCCCGGCATCCCAGACTTCCCTCAGGATCCCTCGCCTATCAAGCGTCACTGCGAATTGCACCGTTCTTTCATGGAAAAAAGACGTTCCTTTTTTGTTATCGAAGAATTCTATCGTATACGTCCTCTTTCCCGCCTCCTGTGTTGCGGACATACTGAAAGTGCCGACGATTCTTCCACCATTACGATAAACAGCAACGACGTCGGGCACCGCCTCTTGCCCCTTAGCTTTTTGGATTGATGCAGCGACAAATCTGAATTCGTTCTCCCGGACCTCGGATCGTAAAGCCACTAAGCTCTTCCGGAGCGATCGCGCCTCCGAGATCAGGACTTTGGATTCCGGAACCGCTGTAGTCCGCAGATCGGCTGATTGTGACATGACTAAATTTTTAAGAAATACCGCAAAAAGTATCGTCCGAAGCTGATCGGCTTCTTTCGTATCCGCCTTCGCAGGAGCCGTGCGTTCCGCAACGATTGGGACCGGAACGCGAATGTTCTCGGCGGGACGTTCTTCACTAAGCATTCTTTGAACCTCTGTGATCGGCAACCAAAGCGCCGTCTGCTCTATAAATCTGAGTTGGGGTGCATAAGCACGAACAAAAGCTCCCCGCGCGTCCACCATCATCTCAGAGAATAAAAGATTTCTGTCTCCTACGGCATCCGTCCCTTGAAGCAGAAAAGCGTCCCTGTAATTTTGAAACTCCGACCCTTGTTCCACCGTAGCTTGATCTTGCGGCGGAAGCGCATAGAAAAAACGGAACATGTCTCGAGGTGAAATTCCCGCCCCGGCTGAAGGCGCCACCTTATCCGCGACCCGGTACACGTCATAAACCGTTTGCACGGGAAACACGGCTAAAAGTTGTAATAACTCCGTTTTATTACCAATCCCGCTCCGAGACAACACCGCTTGTTGAAAATCCGCGACTTCTTCCCGCCACGTCTGGATCTCTCGATCACGTCGGGAAGTCTGCGACTGTGCCTTTAACCGGTCGATCTCTTCCCGATCATACGTAATTGCAGACATAATACGATGTAACGATTGTCCCACTTGAGCTGAGTCGTCCCCCCGCACTTCCGAACGACCTTCGACATCGGATACTGCATGGGGGGCAGCATTTAGTTTGCCATTATCCCCTATACGTCCATTTTTTCTTGTCCGTGGGTGCCGTTGAATAATGTCAAGCTCCCCTTCCCAGATCCTAGTCTCTTTATCTTGCTCTCCCGTTGGCACTTCCCATTCAATGCGGATCTCCTCCCCGCCTGAGAAGAACAGGAGGTCTAACCCTTGCCCCGCCTTGAGAGCTGTTTCGATCTGCATAAGCTTTTCTTCAGGAATACCTCTTAAAATACGAGCGAAAGGGGGTGTGCTGGTATGAAGACCTTTCATGACCAGTGCTGACGTCGATGATGGTTGCATTAATTTTTTTTCGGCATATTGGATTGCATCCTCTTTTATTTTTCCTACCGCAAGAGGATACCGGTCCAGCTTCTTCTTCAACTGCCATCTCCGGTAGGCAAGATAACTGCTTCCCAAAAGAACCAACCCAAGATTCACCAAAGCGATCCCCCAGAGGAGATTCCCTTGATCCAATATTCCCCTCATTTCCGAGCGAGCGGCAAGCTGATCGGCTGCTTGCTTCAGATTGGCGTCATCCACACGCCAGAAATAACTGTGTGGCTGCTGCTTTGCCAGTTGCCGAAGGATGCTAAGAAAATCCCGGACGCTCTCTTCTCTCGCAAGTGGCACTACGAGGTACAACTCATGTTCAAGGGTCGTATAGCTCTCCTCGGGATGGAGGTCACCGGGCAATGAAATATCTTCGGGAGTCGCATCAATCCCATATTCCCGCAAAGTTGAAACGATCCCGTCCATGTCAGCGGCAAGACCGAACGCGGCCTCCCAGGTATCATCCTCATCTCCACGAATGTGTGCGGTCCCGAGATAAAAGGTGGTCTTCCCAGTCGTGTTGCGCTCCGACTCAAGCTTGGCCTTGTCAAAAAACCATCTCTTGGTGGAGCTGAGGCCCCATTGCCCTGCGCCAACCCAGGCATCCAGGTCCTGCGCCTGTTTCGCACCCGTTTCGAGTTCGTTGGCAACAGCATCAAAGTCATCCGCAATCCCGGCTTGAGCATGGTCCCGGGCAAGCTTCGCGGCGATCCGGGCCCGCCTTATATTTTCATTTACAGATTGAGAGGCATCCGGCAGCCGGATTTCGGAGCGGAAAGTTAATGCGGCCTTGAAATCATTCGATGAATTCTCGATCTCCCTCAAACGGGTATTCAGCACTGACCGGGAATCCTCCGGTAAATTTCCGCTCGTCCCCACCTGGGCAATTTCTGCTAGCACCTGCTGCCGCCTGCCATTCAGCTCCGCTTTCACAGCGACACGCTGGGCGGGCGAAAGCTTCTTCGCCTTTATCCTCGGGAACACAATGCTCTCAATATTATCCGCGAGATCCACTTGCTCCGAATCAAAAAGACTCCGCGCTTCCTGGGAGGCTTTTATAAGCGTATCAACGAATACCTTTGCAAATTCCATATCCGCTTCGGCCTTTGCAGCCCGCAACCGCAGCATGGCATTGATAACGACAACGGCAGGATAAAGAGCGCCCGCAAGAATGGTGCCGATAAGCGCCGTATGGACGGGATTAAGCCCAAGCGGCATTAAAAACGGTATACCAAAAAGTCCGGCGTAGAGTCCGACGCTGAATCCCACCGTGATCAGGCCCTCTTCGATGCCCCAATTAAAATTCTCTTCGAATAAATCCTTCCATGTCCTTCCGGTCTGGGCTGCCGTCTGTAGTCTAGGGCCTGTTGTCTGACTTCCCCTCATCTCCGAGCGGATTTTTTTATCGCTTCCTGTGTTGTTCGTTGCTTCTTGCTCTCCGCCAGAGCGTACCTTGTCAGTCCCTTGCTCCGACTTTAAATTCTCAGAATGTTCATTTTTTTCATCGGTCCATAGCAATGTTGCGATGGCATATCCGACTGCTCCCCCCAAAAATCCTCCGAACTGGAATCCAAAAAGAATGCAAATAGAGTACACAATATGCCTCAGACTAAACAGTTTCCCTAGGGAACCGTCTTCAAAACCCGTCTTTCCTTGCCATCCCTTTATAAAAACTCCAAGCAAAGTGAGTTCGATAGAAGCAATCCAAATAGCAAATGAAACAGCGTCGCTTAATGAAGCTCTTGGAAATAGCCAAAGAATGCCCCCCGCCCCAATCACCATCCCGGCCAAACCCACCATAACCATCAGAATGGCCCTTCTCTTTGGATCTTCTTTTCTTAATTCAGCGCGATATTTTTCAGATTCTCCTCGGACCTCAGATCGGCTCGGGGTGGTCTGATCTTCTCTCACCTCCGAGCGGGTGGCATCACCCAGCGCGTTAATTAACCGTCTTGCTTTTCCGTGTAACATCGTGATGTAGGCACGATCCTCCCTATCCCCACGCCAATGTACAGCAGCTCCTGAAACTAACGCCACCGCCGGGCTCACTCGCGCGAGCATGCTTTTAAAAACCTCAATACGTTTTAAATCATTTCTTTCCGTTCCTGCGGCCGCTTTGGAAAGCTTAATGTCCGCTCCCAAAACTTTTTCTAGATCGTCAACCGCCTGTTGAATCGCCTTTTTGTCTCTGTTGGGAGCTTTGGACTTTTCACGGAGAATTCCCTCTATGCGCTCATACTGCCCCTTAATTTCAACGACGATCTCATTGAATCCGGCAAGAGCTATCTGAACGCGCTCTGCGTTCCCAAATCTTAATTCTCCTACCAAACCATCCGCCCTTTTCACCAAAGCATCAACTTCTTCCCTCACTTCCGAGCGGCTGACAACGCCGGAGACGATCCTGGGAGTCAGGGTCAAAATTGCGGACCGAGAGTCACGCGATCCATGCCCCTCCACTGAGGCTGCGTAAAAACCTGCCGCTTCGCTTCTTTCAATGACCCGTTCGACAAAGGCAGAAAGCACCACTGTCGCCTCATGCTGTATCCCTTTATAGACAATACTCTTAAAGCTGGCCAACAGAAAACGAGCAAACGTTCTGTTGCTTGTGCGATCCGGCGCCCCTTTCATCACGAGCTCTATTCTAATCGCACCGTCCGGTTCTTTTGGCCACAATGTCGTGATCTTTACGCCACCATCATGCCGCTGGGAGGACTTTGCCACTTCACTAAGACCTCCGACCCATATATTTTCGAATAGACGCTTTGGGAGAGAATACCTAAAGGTCTGCGACATCAACTGCCTGAGCCCTTTTTCCGTTAGTGGGGCTCCCCTCACCTCCGAGCGGAATGGGAAAATCGGAAAGTTGTAAGGGAGAGGGGACTGCTTTGCTATAAATCCCTGTGTTTCCCACTCCCCTAATCTCTCGTCGATCTCTTCCTGATATTCCCAGTAGGGACGATCGCCGTGATTGGGCGCGGCATACCAAATAGCAAAGCCACGAAGCCAGTCTTCATTAACAATCTGGTATCCCAATGCTTTAAAATATTTCCGGGTGAAAGCCTCCATGTATTTGGCATCCCTCTGCCATTCCCGGAACGTCTCTGGCCTAAGATCCGGTGGGATGGGTGAATCGGGATCAAACATATTCTGTACAGCGTCCTGCGCTTCCTCCAGGGTCGGAGGTTGAGGTAGAGGAACAGTTTTAATTCCTTCAATTATTGAAGCACATCCCGGAAGACCTGCTATCGCGAGTAACAGTATCGTTGTTCGCACAATTGGCATAAATCTATCATTTTCCAGAATCCTCACTTCTGAGCGGACGGGATGCGTTGCGATCCACGCATCAAGTCCCTGGAGAAAATCTTCATAAACGCCGGTGATCGGCTTCACGTTAGCGTCTATCGCAAGGGTGTCGGGTTGACCGCGTTTCGTTTCAACCGCCGGGCTCGTGATATTCTTATAATCCGCGATCCTTTTCTCCACCGTTTCGGGAAGGTCATCTTTGCGGAGCTTAGGTTCTCTTTTTTCGCGGGCGGCAGCGCGTTTTTCGTCGGCAACACGGCTGGCGGCGCGCTTGTACACGGTTTGATCTTCAATGTCCAAAATAAAATTAAAATCCATGACAAGCGGCTTGTCGCCGATCTTTATCTCGCCTTGATCTAACGCCGCAAGTTGTCCGATGGACCGCGGAAAACCGTCGAAGAAAATGCCGTGGGCCTTTTTGAAAAAATCCAGCCGCAAAACTTCATTGACGAGATCGATCGTAATCTCATCGGAGATGATTTTTCCTGCCTGCATCGCGCTGATGACAGGATCCGGGACGGTAAAGCTCCCAAAGACTCCTACCTTTTTAGGGTCCGGGGCTCTTTCTTCCTTCTTCGCAGTGACTTTTTCCGCGATCGCCCGGAAAACATCCCCGGTGCTTAAGATCACGTACTGATGGTCCTTATCAAGATGACGGTTCAGCTCCGCAACGAATCTCTGCAGTAAAGTGCCCTTCCCGGAACCCGGCTTCCCCAAAGCTGCGGCATAATGGATCCTCCCGGCAACCGCTTCGGCCAATGGTTTCGTTACTTCTCGCTCTTCCGGGTTGGACGCTTCCATCATCGCCTTGTGCTGCGCCAGCAATTCATCTTCCCGTGCTTGCAGCCACTTCCATTGATCCTTCCCCTGCAGTACACGACGTTGCTCTTCCGTTAATGCCTGGATCTGTGCCATGGTGAACGCCATGACCCGCTTCTTCGTCAGCGCACGAAGTTGCCCTTCCGTCAATGCTTGGACGGCCCGACGCTCTTCTTCCCGTTTTTTTGATAATTGGGCTCGCTCTTTTTCCTGTTCTTCCAATATCCGAGCCCGTGCCAAATCTAACCAACTGCCTCCCGTTGGCGTTTCTCTTGCTTCCGAGCGGGACAGCGTTCGAACTTCAGAGGGTTTAACATCAATGGCCAGCGACTTTACTTCAGTTAAATGATGAATAATTTCATAGGCCTCTAAATATTGATTAAATAACGTTGCCGGAGCTGCATGAGAAGTAAATATTGTTTGTAGCGCTCTGTTATAAAGCCTTCCCTTTTCCATGGCCCAATCCCGTATGCTGGTTTCACCCATTTTATCTGCCAGATAAGCAAGAAAGGCTAATTGTCCCGTGAACTGAAGGACTTCCGCCTCATATTGAGGTTCATCACCGTCTAATGCGTAACCTGTTTCGATGTTACTGGTATGCCTTTCAAACGTTGTTTCAGCGGATTGTCGAAACCTTCTTACGCTCTGCCGGTGCGCCTCCAGGGTTTGCTCCCTAAACCACTTAAGCTGTATGGCCTGGGCAAGCACTTCGTTAAAAATGCCCCCTTCATAGGAAGAGTGCCTGACAAGCTCATTCAATTGGGTGCGATCCGCGCCAGTAAGTCCCGCCATGGTCAAGAAAGGATGCCCCGGAAGTCCGTCGGCGATCGCCCGATCATCCTTCTTTTTTCCCAAAAACTGAACAAACGGTACTGACAGGTCTAACTCGGCAAGGGGATTACGAGCGTTTGCGGGAACAATATCCTCGGGCCTTGCATTCTTTTCCGAAAGTGCCAGATGATGGCTTAATTCCTCATAAAGCCATGATTCGTAATCGTTGACGGTGAGGACCCCGCCCACGGTTTCACCGATATTGATCATTAAATTGCCTGAACCGGGGTCATAAGTCAGGAGTGGAGATCCTTCCTCGTGAATCACCAGGACTTTTTGAAAACGGATGGCTTCCGGTGGAAGATTCAGACGGCGCGCAAAGGCTTGTTCTACCGCGGGCAGTGTTTCAAGAACTAATTGATTTAAATCCTTTGCCGTCCAGCCAATGGCTCTGGCCTCTTGAGTATCAAGGATCCCCCACAGATCATTCGCTAGATCCCCGGTGCTGTCTTGAGACCTGAAATACCCCGATTTGCCCTTTCGATAGTCATGATCCATTCGCCCGACAAAACGCGTTTCCCGCTGGAAGATCTGCTCGAGTAATCTCCGATCAGCCATATTTAACGCCCTCGCTTCAGAACGACGGACCCTTTGCAAAGCGTCCCGAACGGCCTTTTGGAGATCAACGGCCGCGTTCTTATTCGTCGCTGAAAGAGATACGGAAACGAACGCATCTCCCACACGAATAAAAACTTCCGGATTAGTCGCCCTCCCGTGCTGGGTTTCGATGGCAGACTTCCCTAAAAATTGCCGCAACATCCGGGAAGGACTCTTTGCAGTGTTGTCCCATGCACCGGTAGTGTTCATCTCGATCTTGCGATTCCCGATATGGAGAATCAGCATCCGGCCACCTTTGATACGATCCACTCGAACATCCCCTCCGGAAATGGTCTGGTCTGATTCGCGCACCTCCGAGCGGGCGTCGGTTAATTGGCCGGTGTAAAGAAGGTCGAGAAGTTCACGCGTCTTGTCCCATTTCTTCGCCCGGTCAAAGAGGTCGCGCGAAAAAGTATTGATGTAATAATCCGTTATTCCGAAATATTCCATGGCCGCCATGAGTTCTTTGATGCGTTTTTCGCTGTCAAACTTGCCTTCGTCGCGACCGTCCAACGCCAGATCAAACATGAAGGACGTAACACCCTGCGACTTAAGATATTCCACTTCCCGATAGAGATGCACTAAAGAGGCGTGCACCCCTACAACCGACTCCTGAAGAATGCCCCAAAGGTGGGCATAGCCTTGCTCTTTAAACTTTGCTACAAGCGCCTGATACGAGAAACTCGTGAAAAACTCGCCTGCGCGGATGGCAGAGTCAACGCGGCTGACATCCTGAGCAATGACAGCGCCGTCTCCAATAACAGCCGTATTGAACTCGGTGCTTCCGATCTGTTCCTTGTCGAAATACTTGATCCGGAGGGTTCCGTCTTCGGCCGGTTCATCGACAACAAACCAACGGTCATTCAGGAACGGGCTTTGTTCCAACAGTCGGAGACCTTGTTGAAAATCGTGTTGGGTGAAAGCGGTTTTTTCCTCGAAACGACCCGATGGGAATTCATAATATATTTCCGTTAATTCAATTGGAGGGTTTTCTCCTGTTTTACTTCTCACTAAATCAATGGTCTCTTGGCGCGTCTTGAGCGCCTCTTTGGGGTAATCCCGTTCTTTTCCGCCCCGGATCCCGGCGGCAAAACCAGAAGTGCGGAGTGTCGCCATTTGAATATTGTCATGCAGCCACTTCATGGTCGGCGTCATGCCGCGTTGACGCGCCTGCTCAACAACGTTGAATGGGTTCATGGGATCACCCAACGCATAACCATCGAGCAGAATGGTAAAAACAACTTTCTTAGGATTTTGGGAGGGATAATTTTCCGGCAAAAAGCTTTCGCCCGTCATTTCTTCCGGCTGAGAAATACCCGCGAGCTGAAGATGGGTGGGCGCCGCGCCGCTTTGAAATCCGCTCGTGCGGTTCAAGTTCTGGATCATGCCTCCTTCGATCGGCGCGCCGATCTCTCGGATCCTCGAGTCTTCAAAATCAACCACCCAGAAAGGGACATCCGTTCCGGTATGGCCCGGCGTTGCCACGTTATCGAGTGAACCATGGTCCGGCGCAATAACGGCAGCGCCCCCGACTTCTTGAAGGGCTTCAAAAATAATTCGAAGGGCCTGATCCAGCGCTTGTGCCGTATAAAAAAGCGAATCAAGGCCCGTTCCTTCAACCTGTTTGATCGTCCCGTCCGGCTGTTCGATATTCAATAGGGCTCGATCATTTAAATGAGTGTCGGACACATGAGTCGCTAAGTCGCCCGCATCCAAATTAACAAAACCGCCTATTCCTTCGCTGGCACCCGCCCTGATTTTTGCCGCAATGCCTTTGGCTACCTGAAGCATCGAAAGGGCGGGCCATTTCCAATAATCTTGATTCGCAATTTCTTTTTCGTCAGGACCCAACGGCATGGGAACCCGGGCAACCTCCGTGTCTTCGTTTGCAAAGGGTTCCGGATGATTACCTCTGACTTTTGGCGAAAATTCGCTCTTTTCTCTGCTGAGACCCATAACGAATCGGCGTCCATGCCGCGAGTAAACTTCGGGAAGTGAATTCCTATAATAAACATTAGGCAGAATGTACTGATGCGGCCCCATGGGAGGAACATAATGACCGGTTCCTACCATATAAGTATCGTGCCATTCAGCAGGAACGGGAAAGTTTGAAAAACCACGATCCGTTATGGCCGCGGCTACTTGCCGTTGGCGGTCTTGCCGGTAGTCAATATTATGATTGGCCTTACCCGGCCCAAATCGGAGAACCGGTCTCCCCTCCGCGTCGACCGTAACAATGGGGTCTGCGGCTCCATCCGTAATACCTTTTGCAATTCTCGCTTGAACAGCCGCAAGGGTTTCCTGTGGAGAGTGGACGTACGTAACGCTTCTCACTTCCGAGCGGGAGAGCAGTGATTGGATGATCGCGGCACGGTATTTTTCATTTGGAACTACTTTTTGGAAAAGGGATGGATCGGCCGCTAATCTTTTTACATCAAGGACGGTCAAATATCCCGGCGTTAAATGATCCGAAATGTTCGCGTAATCATCGCTTTCAAGAATCGCGAAAAAGGAAACGAGGGAGGGTGCCATCTGTGCCATGGCGTTAACCACGGCAAGTCGCATACTTTCCGTTAATTGGTAACGATGAAAATCCCCGAACCCAAACCCCGCCTTGAGATTCCGGTTAATGATCACCGCCACTTGCCCAAGCGTTGCGAATCCATCTCTTTTGAGCCTGTCAATAATGTCCGCGGGTAATGGCAGGACATCAACGCTTAAAGCGTATTCCTTTACTATACGCTCTTTGCGGGATAAAGCCGTACCCACTTCCTGTCCGGCTACCCCAAAAAGGTTTTCTCTTACTTCTGCACGTCCGGCGACGGCGGAGACGATCTTGCGGACTTCGGCACGCACGGCGGCCGCGTTAATGTCGTAAGTGTTACTGCTCAAGATCTGCGGGTCGGAAAGGAATTCGAGTTCGCGCGTCGCTTGTTTCTCGCTCAACGCAGCAGAACTTGAAACATTCCGTTGCGCGTTGCCCGTTGTGCATTGCGCGAATTGAAGCATATTTTGAACATACGCCTCATGACCTTTATCATCTCCGCCTGTAATCCGCGGCGAGATAAGAGCATATGAATAATCCTTCGATGAAAAATAATTTTTAAAAGGTTCGGAATGGAAACCGCCGGTAATGACCGCCACTTTGTCGGTCCCAGTTTCTTGAAGGCGCTTTTCAATCATCTGTTCCATCAAGCCGTCGCGTTCTTTCACTCCGGCATAGAATTGCATGGCCGCATCGAATAACCGGTCGAGGTCGGCGATATGCGCAAAGTGAACGCCTTTAACGCGCGCAACGCCCGGCGCGCTATGCTCAACGCCCTGCAGCCGATTAATAATACTCGAAGGTTTTAAGTTGTTTTTGTTGCGCGAAAGGATCTCTTCATGATCCGCAGGAGTAAGTTCCAACGCGAACAACTTCTGCAACGACCGGTAGTCTTTCAGAAGCGCCACGAGCTCCTTCTCGGCCTTTGTCTTGGCGAGTTTGTCCGCGATTTCCGAGGAAAGCCGCTCGGTCTCTTGCATCAGTTCCGGCGCTTTGAGCTCGCTTTGAAGGAGCAGGCGCCCGATAAAATAACAAACGTTCGGGAAAGCCTCATAATTGAAGTCGCGCGGCAGGGCTTTGACCATGCCTTCGAAAAGCAGGCTCGTTTCGAGAGCAGGTAATTGCCGGCTGATCGAGTCGTTTTTTAAGAGATCCTCGATCTCGCGGAGCGGATCGTGACCCGTTCCCCGTTCCCCGCTCGCTGGGAAAAAACGCTTCAGCGCTTTGAGAAATTCCTCCCTTTCCTTCACGAACGCGTCTTTATTAAATTGAGAGGAAAGCTCCTGGATCTTTAAAATACGGACAAGCATCGGCCAATCAAGCTGGGCGCCCGGCTGCGTCAGATCGAGCTTCAATCTTTTCAGCGCTTCCTTCTTTAAAGAGGATAGCCAGGCCTCGAGGGGCATCTGACCTTTTTCAAAACTTTCAAGACGTTTCAGATAACCCCGCAGGGCATCATTAAGGTACGCTGCGGCAAGACGGTCGATCCCGTCGTTCATGGCGGCAAGAAAATGCTCCGTCTTCTTTTTCTCCGTCAGGACATTGACGAACGCAATACCGTTCTCGCGGTAGGCTTCGAGATTTTCGATCCCGTACGCCGCGGCCCGTTCCGGACGAGACGTCACGCCCAGCTTATCAAGCAGATAAAGTTCCGGCCCTTTCACAAGCGCTGCCTTCGTGAGCGCATCGTTGACCTTTTGAGTCAGTGCGGGATCTTCCGGAAAGAAGTTCAGGATCTTTGGTTCGAGCTTGAACGCACTCCCTTCCACAAGAAGCGTCCGAATACCGTACTGCTTGTCCAAATAATGAAGGATCGCCTGGATCTGCTTCTGTGCCTGGTAGTGACCGTGCGCGGTCTGAAGGTGGGCGACCATCGGGCCCTTGCCGGACTTGAAATATTGAAGGGTCCCAAGTTCCTGCGGGATCGAAAACTGGATGCCGGGATCGAGCTTGGCTTGATAAGGAACGGAGACTTCGGGAGTGGCAGGGGTCGGCACCTGAACCGTTTGCGCCATGGCCAAACTGTCCGGGGCCCAGATCACACTTGTCGTTAAAAAGGTAGCAACAGTGAAAAGCGCTATGAACGCTTTCAACAGCCGAGAGTGGTTCACTCCGTGGTCCTTTCGTTCAGAAAACCTCAGTCCTCTTATTTCCAAAAAGATTTTATCGTTTTATATAGCATGTTTAAAAAGTTACAGGAAATATAACTGACAGACCCTGATATTACAAGGGTTAGGCATGATTTTTATTCGTTTTTTCGCGGGGAATTACATGACATAAAATGTTAAAAAATAACTCCTTATTCATTGCAGGATATAGCAATTTTAAGCATGATGCGCTTGATAACTGAAGAAGGGCCATCAGGCACAAATTGTCGAATAAATCACTTAAAGACGGAAAATGGGAAACGGAGAATACAGATCCAACAAAATCGTTTTTTAAGAGATCCTCGATCTCGCGGAGCGGATCGTGACCCGTTCCCCGTTCCCCGCGGGGTGGGATACGTCCCGTACCCGGCAAGGAAATACAAACTGTGGAATAAATAACCCTTTTGAGGAAGATTGTTGTATAATGTTCCCCGTCACAATAGAGCTTGGCGGTCCCCTAGGTGACACCAACACTGAAACAAGCCCGTCCTGGTTTTAATAAAAAATATATTGAGAACCAGGACTGCACTCAACTTCCGTAAAGCTTTATGAGTCGTTCAGTGCGTCTTGAATAGACTCATGCTTGAAACCTCTCGAAAAAATGATCTACCCAGAACCTTCACAAAAAGGCTTATGAAAAAAGAAAAGATCGAGAACGGCCATCTGCTTTACCACCCGATCCATGGCCTTTGCCGTGTAGAACGAGTTACCCGGCCAAGCCCGCCCAGTCGGGAAGGTCTGTCTTATTCACTGGTGCCGAAAGTGGCCACTAAAATGAAAGCCCGCTTTGTCATTTCAGCGACAGACCTTGAAATCTCAGGTTTTCACGGTCTTGTTTCGCCCAGGGAGGCGAATAAGATCCTGCATTATTTGAAAGCCGGGAACGGCAAAGGCCATCCCGGAACCGATTCGTGCCCGGACCTGCAAGATCAAGCTTGGGGTCTCGCGCGGGCCCTTCAAACCTTTGCTTATGACAAGTTTGAAGCCAAAGACCAGAGAAAACGTCAGGCGCTCGAGCGTTCGGCGAAAGGTCTCGTGGGAGAACTTTCTTGTGTCTTCAAGACAACTTTAAAGAAAGCGGCGGACAGGGTCCTCAAGAATCTGGGACATACGTCGCGGATCAACCCTTCGGTCCTTTCGGCTTTGGCGCTTGCCGGAGAAGATTAAGGGCTGCAACAATCACGCATCTGGCTCTCTCATTTGAAATACAAACCCGTACCAAAGGAGCCCAAGCAACATGAGTGAACATTCAGAAGAAAATGAGGAACTTTCCGCTCCCCCGCAGACTGACATGGATGTTGTGTCTTTGATCAAAAAGATGCAACAGCAGCTGAACTTTCTTGAGAAGAAAATAGATGTCTTGATCGGACAGTCACCGGAAAGACCGTTCAGGGACAGAGAAAAGCGGTTTTCAAAACCCTTCCGCCCTTCCTTTGGGGGCGGGGCCCATCACGGCAAGGGGAACTTCGACCGCGGTCCACGGAAAGAGGGTTTTTCTCATGATCGTTCCAGGGAAGGCGGTTTTTCAAAAGACCGGGCGCACGAAGGTGGATTCTCGCAGGACCGCCCAAGAGAAAGAAGCTTTGGCCAAGAGCGGCCTTTCGACCGGAAGCCGGACGCAGGACCCCGTGGATTCGGTCACGGCGACAAACCTTTTTTTCGCCATCGGAAAGGTCCCCGATCGTAACGCGGAAGTCTTTGAGACTTTGCGCAATTTTCAGTAAAGCAATGGTTTTTTCGGGAATTTTTTCCCACAACTGCACTGACATCAGTGCTAACAGGAGGAGATAACATGGGGTTTCAAGGAGAAGGCCGTGGTTTCGGAGGCGCGCCGCGTGAGATGCACAAGGCGATCTGCGGTGAATGCAAAAAAGAATGCGAAGTTCCTTTTAAGCCGAGAGAAGACCGTCCGGTCTATTGCAAGGATTGCTTTGCGAAGCGCAAGGACGCCAGCGGCCGCTAATCAAAAAAACCGGAACACGAGCCACGATCCACGCACCACGAATTCGTGGCCCGTGGGCCGTGGTTCGTGGACCGCTTTTGGGCGTCAGCCCAAAAGGTATCCCATCCGTTTAACGGCCTTGGCCATACGCGCCAGGGCAATTCCCACCGTGTTCCCCTCGGTAAGATTATTCATGAAGATCGCGGCATAGCCGCGCCGATTGCGGATCTTGAACGTTGTTACCTTGCCTGTGCTGAGTTTTCTTAAGACTTTCTTGGCCATATTCCCTCCTAAGATGGATTTTCTAGCTTAAAGTATCGGCCAAATCAGGAAAGGTTGAACTCACCTACACGAGGGAAGAAGCCAAGAAGCAGAGAATCAAGAAGCATAGATTTTCTCTGCCTCTATGCCTCTTGCTTCTAAAAGTTATACGCGGACGACTTCCTTTACTTCGGGGATGTGTTCTTTGAGGTAGGCTTCGATGCCCATCTTAAGGGTCATGGTCGCACTCGGGCATCCGGAACAGGCGCCTTTCAATTGGAGTTTTACGACACCGTTCTCAAAGCCGCAGAAAACCGCGTCTCCGCCATCCCGGGCAAGGGCCGGACGGATCTGTTCCTCCAGAATTTCGATGATCTTTTTTTCGATCGCAGAACACGGATTCGTGGTATCCGCACATTGCTCACAAGCCTCGGGGTTCGTTTTGCCGCAAGCGAGAAATTCACGTATCGTCTCAGTCACACGTGGAATTAAAACGCTCCAGGACTGCGCTTTTTCATCACGCGTCACCGTCACGAGATCGGATCCGATCATCACCTCTTTGACGTGCTCGATCTCAAAAAGCTTGGTCGCCAGGGGAGACTTCCCCGCTTCGGACTTGGACGCAAAATGGACCGTCCCATGCTCACAGATAGGCACATTCACATTAAACTTAAGCGAGTTCGGATTCGGTGTAAATTCGGTGGTGATCGAAATGTTTTGCATGGGCAAAGTATAACTTAATCAACATAAGGCGCAAAGCGCAAAGTTTTCCCCAACCTTTGTCCCTTGAGCTTTGCGCTAAAAAGGAGGATGACCTTGCGGAACTCTCAGAGTATAATCCCACGAATATCAGCCCTGCCACTAACTGACATTGCTCACGGAGGTCTTATCATGGATTGGGGAATGGAGAACAGGTTGAATCAACTCATGCCGAACGGCCGATGCTTTTTCATGCCGATCGATCACGGCTACTTCCAGGGACCGACCACCGGGCTCGAAAAACCGTGGGAAACGATCAAATCCCTTGTGCCCTATTTTGACGCGCTTTTTTGCACGCGCGGCACGTTACGCGCGGCCATCCCTACGGCCCTCGGAAAGCCCGTTATTTTGAGAGTCTCCGGCGGCACCAGCATGGCCGGCAAGGACCTTGCCAACGAAGTCATCACAACTTCCATGGAGGAGATCGTGCGGCTGAATGTCGCGGCCGTGGGCGTGTCGGTTTTCATCGGAAGCGACTATGAAAAGCAGACGCTTTCCAATCTTTCGAAACTCGTTAACGAGTGCGAGAACTACGGGATCCCGGTGATGGCCGTTACCGCCGTGGGAAAAGAAATGGAAAAACGCGAAGCCCGGTATCTGGGACTCTCGTGCCGTATTGCCGCCGAACTCGGCGCACGTGTGGTCAAAACGTATTGGTGTGAAAAGGATTTTGACAAGGTCGTCCGGGGCTGCCCGGTACCGGTGGTAATGGCCGGCGGTCCTAAATGCGAGACCGATCTTGAAGTCCTGGAATTTGTCGCGGACGGAATGCGAAAAGGCGCGGTCGGGATCAATCTCGGCCGGAACGTTTGGCAAAATCCGAACCCCATCCCGATGGCCAAGGCTTTAAATGCCATCGTTCACAAAAGCGCGACTGCTAAGGAAGCTTACGCGATCTTCTCTGAGGCCAAAGGCGGCGCAAAGCCCCGTAAAAAATAAGATGCCTCCCGGAAAAGCCGCCATCCCAAAAACCATGCGTGTTGCTGTTTATTATCGCAATAGCGACATACGGCTGGAAGATCGACCCGTCCCCAAGATCGGCGAGGGCGAGATCCTCGTCAAGATCAAGGCAAGCGGGATCTGCGGCACCGACGTCATGGAGTGGTACCGGATCAAAAAGGCCCCGCGGATCCTGGGCCAT
>JAZDFE010000016.1:0-85001 GCA_043808175.1 Candidatus Omnitrophota bacterium
GGAGCGGAACGCTGCGCCTTCTTTATGCATATCGACAAAGATCTCCCCGAGCGACCCGTCCGGATATTCCCCGGTCCGGAGATAGATCTTTTGGCCCCCGACGCGGGATTCCACCGTGATCCCCGCGCGCTTTTTTGGCAAGCGCTTGCGTTGAAGGACCGGAGGATGTATGTTTTGAAGTTCGTTCTTTTTTTCTGATTTTTTATCCGAGGCCGAGTCGCCGGATTTCGTATTGAGCGGCTGGGACAGTTTGGAACCGTCCCGGTAGAGCGCCACGGCCTTCAGCCCCATCTTCCAGGCCTCCACGTAGATCTTTTCGATCTCTTCGACCGTGCTTTCGTGCGGAAGATTCACGGTCTTGGAAATAGCTCCGGAAATGAACGGCTGCGCCGCGGCCATCATCCGGATATGCGTCATAGGTTCGATAAAACGCTTTCCGTGTTTCCCGCACCGGTTCGCGCAATCGAAGACCGGCAGGTGCTCGGGCTTGAGGAGAGGAGCGCCTTCGATCGTCATCATGCCGCAAACCACGTTGTTGGCCTCTTCGATCTCCGCCTTCGAGAATCCAAGCGCTTCGAGCACGTTGAACCGGAGATGGCCGTAGTCTTCCGGTTTAAAGCCGAGCCTCTTAGCGCATCTTCCCCGAGCGTCCACTTTGTGAAGGCGAAACTGAGATCAAAAACCGACGGCAACATGGATTCGATCTTGTCCAATTCGCCGGGGGTAAAACCCTTAGACGCCAAGGTCGCGCGATTGATCCACGGAGTTCCTTCGAGGCGAGAAGTGCCTTGAACATATTCGATGATGTTCTGGATCTCGCTTTCGGAATATCCGAGCTTATAAAGAGCCGCGGGAACGCCCTGGTTAATGATCTTGAAGTAACCGCCGCCGGCAAGTTTCTTGAACTTTACCAGCGCGAAATCCGGTTCGATCCCGGTCGTGTCGCAATCCATGAGGAGACCGATCGTACCGGTCGGGGCGATCACGGTGGTCTGCGCATTGCGGTAGCCATAAAGTTTCCCGATCTCGAACGCATCTTCCCAATCTTCGTGCGCCGCTACCAGGATATCTTGCCAGCAATGTTCGGCCGGGATCTTGTGCGACGCCGCGCGATGTTTTTCGATCACGCGTATCATCGAGCTCTCATTTTTCTTATAATCGGAAAAAGGGCTTTTGGAAGCCGCGATCTCCGCGGAAGTTCTGTAGGCATGCCCGGTCAAGACGGCCGTGAGCGCGCTGCAGATCGCGGAGGCCTGCGGGCTGTCGTAGGGAATGCCGTTGACCATGAGAAGGCTTCCAAGATTGGCATAACCGATCCCCAACGGCCGGTAAACATGACTGTTCCGGGCGATCTGCTCGGTCGGGTACGAGGCGTAATCCACCAGAATATCCATAGCCGTAATGAAAATGCGAACGGTGTGACGGAACCCTTCGACGTCGAAAGTCCCGTCCGGTCGCAGGTATTTCATGACGTTGACAGAGGCCAGGTTGCACGCCGAGTCATCCAGGAACATATATTCCGAGCATGGGTTGGATGCGTGAATGCGATCGGTGTTGGCGCAAGTGTGCCAATCATTGATCGTGGTATCGAACTGGACGCCGGGGTCGGCGCACGCCCAAGCGGCAAAAGCGATCTGGTCCATCATATCTTTAGCTTGGAATGTTTCGCAAACATCTCCGGTGGTGCGGAAACGCGTTTGCCATTTTCCGTCATTGAGGTAGGCGCGCATGAACTCATCCGAGATCCTCACCGAATTATTCGAGTTCTGTCCCGCAACCGTTTTGTAAGCTTCCCCGTTGAAATCCGAGGAATACCCGGCCGCGATCAGCGCGGCGACCTTCTTTTCCTCGCGAACCTTCCAGCTGATGAAGTCCATGATCTCGGGATGGTCGAGGTCCAAGCACACCATTTTTGCCGCGCGGCGCGTGGTCCCTCCGGATTTCGTCGCCCCCGCTCCGCGGTCCAACACTTCCAGAAATGACATAAGCCCGGATGACGTCCCGCCGCTTGATAGCTTTTCCTGGCGGCCGCGAAGCTTCGAAAAGTTCGTCCCGGTCCCCGATCCGTATTTGAAAAGTCGCGCCTCATTTTTTATCAGGTCAAAAATGGACATCAGGTTATCGTCTACGGACTGGATGAAGCAGGCAGAGCATTGCGGGTTGGAATAAGAATTCGCGGATTGACGGATCGTGTCGGTGGCCGGGTCCCAATAGAAATTACCGCCACTTCCCCTGATCCCATAAAGATCCATCCCGCAATTAAACCACACGGGAGAATTAAAAGCGCATTTCTGGTGGATCAGTAAATGAAGCATTTCCTCTTCGAAGGCTTGCGCGTCTCCTGCGGTTTTAAAATAACCTCCAAATCTTTCACCCGCGACCCGGATGGAATGGGCAATGCGGTACACCACCTGCCGCGCGCTTATCTCAGAACCCGTCTCGGGCACTCCCGCCTTCCGGAAGTATTTGGAAACGACAATGTCGGTCGCAAGCTGGCTCCAGCTCTCGGGAACTTCCATATTTTCCATCTTAAAAACTACGGAGCCGTCCGGATTCGTGATCACCGAACTGCGTTTGGCATATTTGATCTCATCCAGCGGATGCACGTCCGGCTTGGTGAAAAATCTCTTGAATGCAAGCCCCCGGCCTAAGCCCTGCCCTTCCCGAGCGAATGGTAGGTTCTCGGTCTTCATGAAGCGTCTTTTCCCCTTAAACTTTTTAAAAGCTTATTAAATATTACTATATGTGGGAGCCTTCTTGCGACTCGAACACTACATATAGTATCGCTTTCGATTTTTTCTTAGTTCGCTTTTTCTGATTGGATCTCTTGAATGTTAAGACTCGTGTTTCGCGGCTATTCGATTTTAAAAATGCGTTATAAAAATTTCAATCGCTCTTGCTTGTTAAAATTTTGAAACGAACTTTAGAAATTCACCACTCACCGGGCAATTTGCTCGTAAATTTTTTCTCTTTTGTTCGGCGAGAGGAATTCTAACAAAGAAATTTTTGAAGTCAAACGCTTATTAAATCTTTTTTTGTTTCTCTTTCGAAGATTATTTGCCAATGCAGAATTCCGAGAAGATCACATCCAAAAGATCCTCGGAATAGATCTCCCCGGTCAGCTCCTTCATGGCCTCCAGGGCCGCGCGGAGGTCCGGCGTCACAAACTCGAATGACATTTTCATCTGAAAAGATCGTTCCGCGCGGCGCAGCGCTTCGAGCGCGGCTTCCAACGCTTTTTTGTGCCGGAGCTTCGTGATCTGCTCCCCGGCCTCGGAAGTTCCCTGCTCCAGATAACTCGCGATCTCTTCTTCGAGCTCTTTGAACCCTTCGCGCGTCTTCGCAGAAAGACGGATCGGGGGCTTATCTCCCAAAAACGTTTCGATCTCTTTTGTTCCGGCCCGGAAAGTGAGGTCGGATTTGTTCACAAGCGCGATCACTTTTTTGTTTTTTGGAATAAGATGAAAAATATGGCGGTCGCTTTCCTCAAGAGGCACGGAGCCGTCCATGACATAGAGCACCACATGACTTTCCTTAAGAGTGCCAAGCGTCCGGTCCATACCCATCTTGTCCAGCGGATGCTCGGGCTCGGAAGTCAGCCCCGCAGTATCTCGAAGCCGGACATAGAACCCCCGGATCTCAAGAGCTTCTTCTAAATGATCACGCGTGGTATGCGGCAGGTCGGAAACAAGCGCCCGGTCGCGCTCGAGAAGCGCATTAAAAAGCGAGGACTTCCCGACATTGGGTTTTCCCACAAGCGTCACGAGAAGACCTTCTTGGATCAATTGATTGCGCTCAAAACCCGCGATGAGCGAACGGATCTTTTCCCGGACATTTTCGAACTGGCCTTGCAGGCTGGCCTTTCCCTCCGCTTCCAGATCTTCTTCCGGGAAATCAAGATAGGCTTCCATGTGGGCCAAAAGCCGCATCAGAGAATCTTTCAACTCTTTGAGCGTGCGGGAAAGAGAGCCGGAAAGTTGACGGATGGCGATATCGAGCGAGCGATCACTTTTGGCGTGGATCAGATCAAGCACGGCCTCGGCTTGTGTCAGGTCAAGTTTTCCATTTAAAAAAGCCCGGCGCGTAAATTCCCCGGGCTCGGCGTGGCGAACGCCTTCCCCGAGCAAGCACCCAAGGACCTTCCTCGTGACCGCAAAACCGCCATGACAGCTGATTTCGATCACGTCTTGTCCGGTATAGGAGCGCGGAGCGCGGAAACAGCTTACAAGCACTTGGTCCACGAGAAGCCCCGCGGGATCCTTAAACTTCCCCCAACGGATCGTATTGGCGGGCGCATCCTTTAACTTTTCATGTTCATGAGAAATAAAGAATGGCTCGACCGCTTCGATCGCCCCGGGGCCGCTGACACGGATCACCGCAATGCCCCCCTCACCGGCGGGCGTTGCGATCGCTGCGATGGTATCGTCCAGTTCGAATTTGGGCATATATGTTCCCGCGCAACGATCAACGGTCAACGCGCAACGTGCCGCTCTTTCGTTGCGTTTTGCGCGTTGTGCGTTGAGCTAAAATTTTCCGTGCTTCGCCGACCAGATAAAAAGATCCTGTGACAACGACTTTTTTTCCCGCCGGCGCGATCTTTTTTAAAAGATCGAACGCTTCTTGAACATTGTGGGCTGTGAGAACGCACTTGAAAAGCCCTTTCGCTTCATCGACGAGCATCGCGACGGGCTTGGCGCGATTGCCCGTGATCCCGGTCAGGATCACTTTAGGAAAAAACCGGCTCAGCACTTTCAACATTTCGCGGCTGTTCTTATCACACATCGCGCCGAACACGAGCCAGGGGTCCCGGATCTTCAAGATCCTCAAAGACCGCACCAACTCTCTGACGGAAAGCGGATTGTGCGCGCCGTCCAAAATGAATCGCCGGCCGCCTTGATGAAAACTTTCCATCCTCCCTTTCCAGTCCCCAGATCGTAATCCTATTTTGGAACATTTCGGATCAATCGAAAAATGAAATTTTTTCATCAGGATCTCCGAAGCTTTCAATGCGTTTCCGGCATTCACCTTTTGGAAATCCCCGGCAAGACCGAGCGGAACGCCGGAAACAGGCTTCGCCTTCCATAAAGATCCCCGGATTGCTTTCACCCTGCGGCAAATGACCCTGATCGCCTCCGGAAATTGTTTGCCGGTCACGGCGTGGGTGTAGGGCTTGATGATCGCGGCTTTTTCCGCTGCGATCCTGGCGATCGTTCTCCCCAAAAAAGCTTCGTGATCGAGATGGACCGGCGTCAGGAT
The DNA here is from genome assembly GCA_043808175.1 of Candidatus Omnitrophota bacterium. GTDB lineage: Bacteria > Omnitrophota > Omnitrophia > Omnitrophales > Aquincolibacteriaceae > Aquincolibacterium. The sequence goes on from JAZDFE010000016.1 coordinate 5,257, forward strand.
CACAAGCGGCGCTTTCAGCACATTCGTCGCGTCAAGCCGCCCGCCAAGCCCGATCTCGAAGATCCCGAGAGCGATCCCCTTTCGCGCGAAGATCCAAACGGCGAGGAACGTCAGGATCTCAAAATAAGTCAACACTCCCAGGGTTCCCGGAACGGGCTTTTTAAGAAGAAGTCTCCGGATCTCCGAAAGGCCGTCCGCCCAAAGTTCCTGGGAAGTCATAGCCCCCTGAACGCGTATCCGTTCCCGGGGATCTTCCACGTGTGGCGAGTGATAATAGCCGACCCGAATGCCATTGGCCTTCAGGATCGATTCCAGGAAAAAACCCGTGGAGCCTTTTCCCGTGGTCCCTGCGATCAAAACGGGAAAAAATTTCTTTTCCGGATGGCCGCTTATTTGAAGCAAATGTTCCATCCGCCTGAGATTGAAAAAGGGATTCTTGGGAAATTGCGCGAGCTTTTCGAGATCGGCGAAAGAATTTAAATAGCGAAGAGCTTGGGAGTAGTTCATTGATAAGAAGTGCCACGCGCCACGATACACGGGTCACGTAAAAGCGTGGGGCGTGGCCCTTGGACCGTGGCCCTATTAATGTTTAAAATGCCGCTCGCCGGTAAAGGCCATCGCGATGCCGGCCTGATCGCAGGCTGCGATCACGTCCGCGTCGCGGATCGAGCCGCCGGGCTGGATGATGGCCTTGATCTTATGTTTGGCCGCGACCTCGATAGAATCCGGCATCGGAAAAAAAGCGTCGCTGCCGAGCATCGCGCCTTCGGTCAGGTATCCGGCCTTTTGCATCGCGATCTGCACCGAATCCACGCGCGACATCTGCCCGGCTCCGATCCCGACCGTGTGCTTGTCTTGCGTCAGCACGATGGCGTTCGACTTCACGACCTTGGAGCACTGGAAGGCAAAGATCAGTTCCTCGGTCTCCTCCTCCGAAAGCTTGGCCTTCGTGACGAAATTCAGCTTCTTCTTCAACTCGGCCATATGATCCTTGATGGGCCGGTTCTTTTCCTGGACAAGGATCCCCGTGCGCAGGAATTTTATGTCATAAGGATTTTCATCGCGGAATTGATGGACTTCGATCAACCGGAGATTTTTCCTGGCCTTAAGAAGCTTCAGCGCCCCGGCCTTGAAAGACGGGGCGACCAGCACTTCGAAAAATGCGAGTTTCTCGAGGACTTTTCCAGCGATCTTGCTATCGCAGCAGCGGTTCACGCCCACGATCCCGCCAAAGGCGGAAAGGACATCACCGTCGATCGCTTTTTCGACCGCGACCAGGGCCTGAGTGTCCTGGGCGATACCGCAAGGATTGTTGTGTTTGATCACGCACGCCGCCGGCGCGTTGAATTCCGCCAAAACGTCCAGCGTCGCATCCACATCCATAAGATTATTAAAGGAAAGCTCCTTGCCGTGAAGCTGGGTCCACGAGGCCGCCGCCTTGTGGGTGGTCGGAACATAATAAGCCGCTTTCTGATGCGGGTTCTCTCCATAACGCAGGTCCTGCGACTTTTTGAAATGAAAGACGAATTGCGATGGAAGCGCGGGCTCTTCCCCGGTCTTTTTCTTGTGCTTGGCCATGTATTGGCTGATCACGGCGTCATAGGCGGAAGTTTTTTCAAAAACTTTTTGAGAAAGCGCGAAGCGAGTTTCATCCGTCACGCTTCCTTTATGCTCATCAAGCTCTTTCGCAACGCGGTCATAATCCTGAACATCCGTGATCACGGTCACCGACTGATAATTTTTCGCCGCGGAGCGGAGCATCGAAGGGCCTCCGATATCGATGAACTCTTTGGCGTCATCCATGCTCAGGTTCCCCTTGCTCGTGGCTTCCTCGAAAGGATAGAGGTTCACGACCACCAGGTCGATGGGCTTGATGCCATACGCCTTCACCTGTTTTTGATGGCTTTTCTTGTGGCGGAGAAAAAGAAGACCGCCATGGATCTTCGGGTGGAGGGTCTTCACGCGGCCGTCGAGCATCTCGGGAAATCCCGTGTAATCTTCCACCGCTATTGTGGGGACTTTGGCCTGTTTAAGGGCTTTCAAGGTGCCGCCGGTGGAGAGGATCTCCACACCGTGCTTGCGCAGGGTTTTGGCAAAAGGGATAAGACCGGTTTTATCGGAGACGCTGATGAGTGCGCGACGAACGGCGTGGCGTGACATCTTGTTGGATCCTCCTCTTAAAGAAATGATGCAGTCTTAAAGTGACGGGGCCGGGCTTTCCCGCGCCGATCATGCGGCCGTCGAGTTCGCGGACCGGCAGGACCTCCCAGGAAGTATTGCAAAGAAAAGCTTCATCCGCGTTAAAAAATTCATGCCGGGTTAGCGGCGCTTCCCGGACTTGCATCCCGAGTTCGCGGGCGCATTTTATCACAAACCTCCGGGTCACTCCATTCAAGATTAAATATTCCGGCGGCGTAAGTAGTATCGCGCCGCCCTTTTTCAAGTCCCCGGGGTGCTGAGAGCGGTATTGGACGATGAAAAAGTTTCCGATGCGTGTTTCCGAGAGAATGCCCCCTTGATCCAGAAAGATCCATTCGTAGATCTTGTCCGGGTGCGGTTCGGTGCTGGCCAATATGGCCTGTTGATAGGCCGAGGCTTTGGCTTGCCAGGGAAAAGTATTGGGTCCGCCACGGGGGAAAGAGGCCGTTTTAAGGGCCACGCCCTTTTCATAGAGCTCTTTCGGGTGTTCCCGAGAACCCAGGATCGCGAAGGAACGGCCCTCCCAGAGGGTCAGCCGGACATAACATTCTTTTTTATTAAAAGCTTTGAGCGCCGCCCTCAGTTCCAGCCGGAGTTTCGCCGCTTCGGGAAAAGGTCTGTAACCCACGGTCTTCGAAGATTCCAAAAGACGGGAAAGATGCTCTGTCTCGTGAAGGATCCGTCCGCCGTAAGCGCGCATGCTTTCAAAAATGCCGACGGCTTCCGTTCGCATGAGATCGAAAGAAAGCTCTCCGTTCATTTCTTTTCCGTTTTGATAGACCGTGTAATTCATTTCCTGCTCCATGCACCACGAGCCACGCACCACGTGGCCCGTGGATCGTGGTTCGAAATGTTTTTTGATATTATGCCGTTGCTTCCACCAACGCTTGCATCAGCGCCTCGGCCTTATGCAATGTTTCCTCATATTCTTTCTCAGGATCCGAATCATAGACGATCCCCGCGCCCACCTGAAGATGGCCCTTTCCGCGCCTCAAAAGGATCGTTCGGATCACGATGTTCAGGTCTATATCCCCGTAAAGATCTATATAACCCAGGGAACCGGTATAAACACCGCGCCGCACGGGCTCAAGCTCGTCGATGATCTCCATGCAGCGGATCTTGGGACACCCCGTGATCGTCCCGCCGGGGAACATGGCCTTGATCAGGTCCAACGCGTCTTTGTCTTTTTTAAGCTTTCCCGTGATCCTGGAAACGATGTGCACCACATGGGAATATTTCTCAAGCGTCATGAATGCTTCAACCTTCACGGAACGGTAACCGCAAACGCGGCCGAGATCGTTCCGCTCAAGGTCCACGAGCATCAGGTGTTCGGCCTTTTCTTTTTCATTTTGAAGAAGGTTCTTCCGCCACTCGGCAAGCCGCTTTGAGGTGCCGTGGACCGGACATGTCCCCGCGATCGGTCGGGTCTCGCACATACGGCCTTTTTTGCGGATCAAACGCTCCGGCGACGAGCTGACGATCTCAAGGTCTCTTGTTTTTAAAAAACAGGAAAAGGGTGACGGGTTGATCGCGCGAAGTTTGCCGTACAATTTGAGCGAGGATCCCCGGTATCCGAAAGAAAAACGCTGTGACAGATTCGCCTGATAAATATCCCCGGCCGCAATGTACTCCTTGGCTTTTTCGACCATCCTTTTGAACTGCGCTTTCGTCATTTCCGCCGCAAGTTTCTCTGGCTTGAAATATCGCGAGGTCTTCGCCGGGGTTTTTTCGAAATAATTTTTTATTTTTTCACGTAGCGCGTGGTGCGTGGCGCGTGGCGCGGAATTTATCGCAACATGATAAACGCGCTTTGGGTGGTCATACACGATCACGTTCCGGAAAAGCCCCAGATAAAGTCGCGGTAGAGCGGAAGAGGATTTGGCCCTGAATTTTATTTTGTCGCAAAGGTCCGCGGTTTCATATCCAAAATAACCGACGAACCCTCCGGTAAAGAACGGAGCGGGGCTCCGGCCGCGGACCCGATATTGGGTGAGGATCTTTTTAAGCGTGGGGAAAAGTTCGCCGGCAGGATATTTTCCGCTCCGTTCGCCTTCCACGCGAAGGACCTTTTCATCCAACCGGATCTCAAGGTCAGGGTCCATTCCGATATAGGAATATCGTTGCTCGGGCGAAACATGATGGGGAGAATCCAAAAAGAAGCAAGCTTGGGAATGGGTGTGGACCGCTTGAAAAATTTCCCAAGGACTTTTGGAAGAGCGGAAGGTTTCGATCACAAGGGACATAAGGCACCTAAAAAACGGCCGGGGACTTCGCGAAGTTTGAGATTATTCTTGATGCGAATAAAAAACAAGCCCGGTAGCGAGCTTGGGATAAAAATAGGTGGATTTCTGAGGCATGCGCTCGTTGACGGCACCCATCTTCTCGAGCATTTCGACCTTCGGAGGCTGCAAAAGAAAAACCGCCTGCGCCTCGCCCTTCTGGAGCGGCGCTACGGCCCCATCGACCGTATGTTCGAACCTTAAAACCGCCTCCCAACGATCTTCCTTAAGCTCGAGCAATTCGGAAAAGATCAGATGCGCCAGGACATTCACGTTCAGGTCATACCAAACGTTGGGTTTTCCCTGGACCATTCGCTTTTTTGCCTGTTCTTTGTCGATCATGGTCAGGAGAAAGCACCCTTCTTCCAGAACCATTCCGAAGACCTTTCCTTCCTGGTCATAGGAAAGCGTCATCTCTTTCAATTTGGCAAGCGAGACTTCTTCCACTTTAAAATATTCCCCGAGCCGGCGAATGGCTTCGCCGCCGGTCATGCCAAGCTTGGTCACGATCCGGTGTGTGGGCAGGACGATAAATCCGGGATCATCGAAACTGACGAGCGCCATGTACATATAATCGAACGGAAAAAGCACAAGGTCCGAAGAGCGATGTTCTTCCCTTTGCTGCCGGGCATATTCCAGCGCGGTCTCATAGCGGTGATGTCCGTCCGCGATATAAACCTTTTTGGACGTCAAATTCTTATGGAGCTTGTTCAGGATGTCCATATCCTCGAGCGCCCAAAGCGTGTGCACGATCTTGTCGTCATCCTCGGCCTCAAAGATGGGGTTGGAGTTCATGGGATCTTGAATAATGCTCCGGATCTCGAACCCTTTATCCTTATAAAGGCCGAACACGGGAGAGAAATTGGTCTGCACCGTCCGGAGAAGGCGCATGCGATCCTCTTTGGGGCCATGGAGTGTCTTCTCATGGGGAACGATAATGCCTTTTTCGAACGGCTCAAGCCTGACGCGACCCAGGAGTGCGAACCGGGTTTTTACCGATTGCGCTATGGGATCTTTAAAAGTCTGCCGGTACACATAAAAGCAGGGCTCTTGCTCCTGGATGAGAACGCCTTTTCTCTGCCATTCTTGGAATGTATCGCGAGCTCGAGTGTAGGCATTATCCTGGTCCGTATCCTCGGGATTTTTTTTATTCAGAATAAGACGGATGCTATTGAACGGTGAATTTTCATAAAGCTTTTTCTGTTTCTCGGGAGAGATCACATCATAAGGCGGTGCGAGAACTTCAGCCATTTTGACACGCCCAGCATCATAGCGCCAGGCCTTAAACGGCTGAAAGTCGAGGTGCTTTGTTGAAAGACGGGAACCGCGTGTGTCTATCATGGTGGCGAATGGTAACATAAGGCACGTCCTTTGACAATAAGCGGAATAAAAAAGGGACTCGCACCTCGTTCCTCGGCACTGGCTCTCATTAAAATATTTTATTGAAAGCGAGTGCCGCACTAAACTTCCTATAGATTTTATGAGTCGTTCAGTGCGGGACTCGCTGTTTTTAAAACCAAAAACGAGCCCCTGATCCCGAGTCCCAGCTTTAATTTATTTTACTTTCGCTCCGTCGGAAATGGGGCGTTCGGGAACAACGAGGGTGAGAGTCGTGGCATCGGAGGCGGCCAAGAGCATTCCTTGGGATTCCACGCCCCGGATGACGGCCGGTTCCAAATTGTCAATAATAACGATCTTCTTCCCCTTCAACTGCTCTTCGGTATAGTGGGCCCGGATCCCGGCCACGATCTGCTTGCGCGCCTCGCCCACCTTGATACCAAGGACATAAAGTCGGTCCGCGTTCGGATGTGGGGTCACGCTTTCGATCTCAGCCACCTTGATATCTAATTTCTGAAAATCCTCATAAGAAGCCATGCACCCACTCCTTTGTTGAAAATAGAACAGTTTGTAACGTATGAACGGACTGCATTTTAGCATAAAGATAAAATAGGAAAAGCGCAAACAAAGTTTAGGGTTATCGGACGTACGTGGCGTAACCTTCGTTGCCAATAATGCTTAGAAACGTCTTGTTTCGCTTGATTTTCAGGGACTTGCTGATATTATATCTCGCCATCGGCTTAAAAATCCCATCGTCTTCATATAAATCAAACGGGAGGAATCAATGGGGAAGATCAATATTGCTATCGTGGGTGTTGGAAATTGCGCGGCGTCCCTTGTGCAAGGGATCGAACATTACCGCGCTATAGCCAACCAAAAACCTGGGAAGAATAAGCCTGTCGAACATCTCGGTCTTATGAACTATGACATGGGCGGCTACCTCCCCCATGACATCGAGGTGGTGGCAGCTTTTGATATTGACAAGCGTAAAGTGGGTGAACGGCTGGACGTAGCGCTTGCCGCGAAACCTAACTGTGTCTGGTCCATCGGCCCGATCTCCAAAAGCAAGATCAAGGTCGAAATGGGACCTATTTTGGACGGATTTTCTGAACACATGGCCGGCTACAAGGAAGACCGCACCTTCCTCCCCTCCGATAAGAAACCCTGTAATGTGGAAAAAGTCCTTAAGGAAAGCGGCGCGGAAATCCTTCTCAACTACCTTCCCGTCGGTTCTCAAAAGGCCACCGAATTTTATGCCGAGGTGTGCTTAAAAACAGGTGTGAGCTTTATTAACTGCATGCCCGTTTTCATCGTTTCTAACCCGGCTTGGGCGAAACGTTTCGAAGCCAAGCGTATCCCTTGTGTCGGTGATGATATCAAGGCCCAGATCGGCGCTACGGTCACGCACCGTACGCTCGCGAAGCTTTTTGTGGACCGCGGGGTCAAGATCGACCGCACGTACCAACTGAATACCGGCGGCAACACCGACTTCCTCAACATGCTCAATCGCTCACGTCTGGAATCGAAGAAAGTCTCCAAGACCTCGTCGGTCCAGAGTCAGCTTGATGTGCCGCTCGACGAGGACAATATCCACATCGGTCCTTCGGATTATGTTCCCTGGCAGAACGACAATAAGATCTGCTATCTGCGCATTGAGGGCCGGGGTTTTGGCGGCTTTCCCGTCACGGCCGAGATGCGTCTTTCCGTCGAGGATTCGCCCAACAGCGCGGGCTGTTCGATCGACGCGATACGGGCTTGCAGGATCGCCCGGGACCGCAAGATCGGCGGACCGCTTATCTCTATGTCGGCTTACACCATGAAGCATCCGCCCAAACAGATCGTGGATTATGAAGCCAAGGAACTGGTCCGTAAATTCATTCAAGGCACCTGCCCCCGATAAACGTCCATGTCCCTGCGTAAGACTCTCTATCCAAAAGTAGAACCGATCGTCACAAGGATCGTTTCTTTTTTAACCTCCCAGGGCATTTCTCCGGTCCAGCTGACGCTCGCGGGAGCGGTGCTCAGTCTCCTGACCGGCGTCATCTACGCGAAGGGCTATCTTTTCCTCGGGGGGATCCTGCTTTTCGTGGCCGGAGCCGCCGATCTACTCGACGGTCCTTTGGCGCGCTCCACGGGAAAATCGAGCCCCTTCGGCGCGTTCCTGGATTCGACCGTAGACCGTTATTCTGATTTTTTTGTGTTTGCGGGCCTCGCGATCCATTTTGTGCACAACGGTGAGATCTTCTGGTTCTTCGTCATGCTTGGCATTATCCTCGGCGCTTTCGCGGTCAGTTATACCAAAGCGCGGGCCGAAAATTTCATCAAGGATTGCGGCGTCGGCTTCTTCGGAAGATCGGAGAGGATCCTCCTCTTGATCGCGGGGACCCTCGTGACGCCGCTTCTGAAACTTGCGCTGTTGGTCCTGCTCGTCGGCACGCACGCGACCGCCATTCAACGCATCCTCCACACAAAAAAGACCCTCGCCGAAACCCCGCGGGATTAAATGGACCGTCCAGGTCTTTCTTTTTTTTCCATGAAGGGCGACCTGGACGGCACTGATTACCTTTGGTTTTGAAATTTATGAGAATCAAGTACCGCTCTGCTTCAATTGATAGGTGTTGGGATCGCGTGCTGCGTTCCTTTTTTGGGGCTTTCTTTTTCGTCTCTCTTCTAAGTTGCGCCTCTGTTTCTTTAGCGGAAGCGCCGCCGAATACGGAGCTGGAGGGCATTCTCCGGAAGATCGAATCGCGCCATTACCGCTGGATCGCGATCCGCGCGGATGTGTTTCTCTTTTTTGCAAAGGGCGGGGACCCGAACGCCATGTGCGGCGGCGAACTTTTGTATCAACGCCTCGACGAGCGCATGTTCCTCACCTGCGTGGACGCCCGGCAAGAATTGATATTCATTTTCCGCACGTTCGACCGCCGCTTTGATCTTTACCTCCCCGCTCAAAACACGGTCTATCACGGATCCATTTTTGATCTGGAGGATTCTCCGGACATTGAAAGTCATCTCAAGGCCCGCGATCTTTACCGGGCGCTCAAACCGATGGCCGTAGACCCTCGCCGCGCCAAGATCGAGCGGACCAACTTCGCCATCACAAGCCTCGATGTTTATGGGCGGAATGAGAAAGAAGGAGCGCTCGTGAGAAAGCTCTATCTGACGCCTGAGAGTGATGTTCGCGGCGAGCTTTTTTATAATGCTGAGGGACGGCCGGTGACAGAGATCCAGCGCTATGATTTTCGCGAGATCCAGGGTCATGCCGGCTCCTACGATTCGGTCATTTTCCCAAAAAAGATCACGATCCTGTCCCCCGAAACAAAAAAAGGCAGCGCGATCTTCTTCACGCAGGTCACGGCTCTGGATACGGTCGATCCGCTGGAATTTATTCTGAGGGTCCCGCCCGGAACCAAAGAAGTTTTCTTGGATGAAAGAGATCCCCGCTACCAACGTTCAAAAACTACGGCGGCAGCCCCGGGCCCTGCGCCCGTTTCTTCCGCGAAAACAGTACCCGTTTATTTGGCCAAACCCCGCGAGATACCCAAGACAAAAATAACACCGCCGCCGGCACAGAAAGAGAAGAAAACGCCCGAAGCCCCGAAACCTGCGGCTGCACCCACCTTGCCGGTTTCTGTAAATGTACCTGAAAACACAGATGCCGATATGGCTCCGGAGGGTCCATCCCCGGCCGAGTCGTCTTCCGCATCAGACGCCCAAACCACCCTTGACCCTTCCGTAGGTCCTTCGCTGGAGATGGGAAAATCGTAAGGTTTACACGGCTTTTACAACTTAAAGAGTGGGAAGTGCTGATTTTGATCCGATCAAAACCGGGCGGGGTGGAAAAAAGATCGGGCTTGTGAAGCGGCTATTTAAAAAATAATTTCGCTGCGCCGTAAGAGATGGCCGAGATCGCCGCCGAACACGGGATCGTGATGATCCACGCCCACACGATATTTCCGGCAACGCCCCACCGCACCGCGCTCATGCGTTTCAGAGAACCCACGCCCATAATCGCGCCTGTGATCGTATGCGTTGTGCTGACCGGGATGCCGAATGCCGAAGCTATAAAGAGGCTCGTGGCAGCCCCCGATTCCGCGCAGAAGCCATCCACAGGACGAAGCTTCGCGACTTTCTGTCCCATGGTCTTTACGATACGCCAACCGCCGAACATCGTCCCGAGAGCAATGGCCGCCTGACACGAGATCACGACCCAAAAAGGAATATGGAATTCTTTTCCGAGAAGCCCCGCGCTGAAAAGCAGGCTCGCGATGATCCCCATGGTCTTTTGGGCATCGTTGCCTCCGTGCCCCAAACTGTAGAGCGCCGCGGAAACCAACTGGCCTTTTCTGAACCAATGGTCGACTCCGGCCGGCGAACTTTTACGGGCAAGCCAGTGAACAATGACGCCATAAATGACGCCTAAAAAAAGGCCGACCACGGGCGAGATAAAAATAAAAGCGACTGTTTTGATGATACCGCTCCACACAAGGGATCCTGTTCCCGCCTTCACGAGCGCCGACCCGACCAATCCTCCGATCAAAGCATGGGAAGAACTGGTCGGCAGCCCGAAATACCAGGTGATGATGTTCCAGGCGCAAGCGCCCATCAAAGCTCCGAAGATGATCTGACTGTCTACGATGTGGATATCGATGATCCCCTTCCCGATCGTGTTGGCCACATGGAGCCCGAAGAAAAGGAACGCGATAAAGTTGAAGAAAGCGGCCCAGAGGACGGCGTGTTGCGGGGAAAGAACGCGGGTGGAAACGACGGTCGCAATGGAGTTCGCGGAATCGTGGAATCCGTTCAGAAAATCGAACGCGAGTGCCAGCAGGATAAGAAAAATGATCCAAGACGTCATAGTAGGACCTAGCCTTAAGCGTGTTTGACGAGAATGGATTCGACCACGTGGACCACGTCCTCGCATACATCCAGGACCGTTTCCGCGTCCTGATAGATGTCTTTCCATTTGATCACCGCCACGGGGTCCTGGGCATATTTTTCAAAAAGTTCGCCCAACATGTCGTCGCGCATCTTGTCCCCGAGGTTCTCGAGGTTATTCACTTCGATGCAGGCCTTGAGGATCTCGTTGCTTTGCTTCATGTCCCGGAGACCTTTGACAGCCTGCGAAACGCCTTTGACGGACATCTCGATCACCCGGGCAAATTCGGAAAGATTCCGTTCCATGCTTAGGATCTTATAAACACGGAGGCGTTTGGTGATGGTGTAAAGCATATCGACGATATCATCCATTTCTTTGGCAAGGTCGTGGATGTCCTCGCGATCGAAAGGCGTGATGAAGGTGTTATTCAGCCGGTCCATGATCTGATGCGACACCTCATCTCCGAGATGTTCGATCTCCTTCATGATCCCGACCTCGCGCTCATCGACTTTGTAATCAGCCACCACTTTTGCAAAATGAGCCGCGGCCTGGACCGCATAGTCCGCCTGTTTGTCAAAGAGGTCGAAGAAACTGGTTTCTTTCGGAAGAAGGAATCCAAATACCATAATTTTCTCCTTTATGGGTTCAGCAGCAATACGAAGATTTTGGAGGCCACGCTTGCCTCCCGCATGGGAAGATCATTTACGGAAACAAAATCGTGGGTATGTTACTTGGCCCTATCCCGTTCGTAAAGGAGAAAAATCAGGGGTGCGCCTAGGAAAAATAGAGCTATGAAAATGTTAAAGCCCGGAGCAGTCTAATGAAAATTGAGGACGATGGCCTTGGAACGCGTCATGGCCTCGATCGAATAGCGGATCCCCTGGGTCCCCATCCCCGAACTCTTGACCCCGATAAAGGGAAAGTGGTCGGGCCCGCGCTCCGTTTTGCCGTTCACCTGGACCGTGCCGACGTCCAATTGCGCCCCGATCCTGAATGCCGAATCCATATTTTCCGTGAAAACGGAGGCTTGAAGCCCGTATTCGGACTTATTCGTGATCCTGACCGCTTCTTCGACCGTTTTGACGCGCAAGATCGGAAGCACCGGACCGAAAGGCTCTTCCCAGGCGACCTTCATGTCCACCGTCACGCGGTCAAGCAGGGTGGGGTGGACAAGGTTTTTCTCGCGCCTATTGCCCGCGAGAAGTTTCGCGCCTTTTTGGATCGCATCCTCGATCAGGGCCTGGACAAAATCCGCGGCCTCGTTCGAAATAAGCGGCGTGATGTCCGCATCGTCTTCCGGACGACCGACGGTCATTTTCTTCACGAGCGGTAAAAGCTTTTCGATCAGTTGATCGGCCACGGATTCCAGCGCCAGGATGCGCTTGACGGCCGTACACCGCTGGCCGGAATAGGAAAAAGCGCCGGCCACGATATGTTGGGCGGCTAAAGCAAGATCGGCGTCTTCCAGGATGAGCGCCGCGTCCTTGCCGCCGAGCTCCAAAAGAAGCGGTTTCATGCCGGCCAGAGAAGCGATATGTCTTCCGATCTTGCTGCTTCCCGTAAAGGCGACCATGTTGACGAGAGGATGGCTCACCAGAAAATCCCCGATCGCACGGCCCTGTCCCGTAATGACGTTAAGAACGCCCGCCGGGACCCCGGCTTCACAGAAGACACGCGCCAGATAAAGAGCGCTGATGGACCCCTGCGTCGGGGGCTTGAAGACGACGGCGTTCCCCGCCACAAGCGCCGGCGCGATCTTGGAAGCCGCCAGATTGATGGGGTAATTGAAGGGGGCGATCGCGAGCACGACGCCCAACGGAACGCGGTTCACGATCGAAAGTTTTGTTTCATGGAAACCGGGGAACCCTCCCGACGAAAGGCTTTCGCCCGTGACGCGTTTCCCTTCTTCCGCGGTGAAATGGATCAGGTCCGCTGTGCGCGTCACTTCGGAAAGAGAGGATTTTCTGTTCTTGGCGATCTCGCGCATGAGAACGTTCGCGATCGTTTCCTTTTCGCGCGAAAGGATGTCCGCCGCCTTGTGGAGGATCTCGGCGCGCTCATGGGTCGGCGTTTTCGCCCAGGCTTTTTGAGCTTGCGCAGCCGTTTCCAGAAATTCGCCCGCTTCTTCCGGGCCTATCGCGGGGACTTCTCCGACAAGGGAGCCGTCCGCCGGCGAGAAGATCTTATCCCACTTCCCTGAGCGCGAGGCCACCCACCGGCCGTTCAGAAGATTTTTATATTTTTGCCCTTCGCTAAAAATGCAGCGGAACATGGCAACCTTCCCCCGGCCGGATCTTATTCACTTCGTTTTTTTGTTGCGGACTTTTGGGAAAGAGGGACGCGCTCATGGACTTTTTTGCCCGGTGAGCGGTAGTGACGAACGCAAGGCTCACCAAGCTGCCAGGAAAAATAAATCTCCCGGCCTTCATGCATGCCGAAAAATTCGACGTGGCCGTTTTCGATATTACGGAGGAAACAACCCATCGCAAAGATCGCTTCGACATCCTTGGCGAGGTCCTCGATCGCCTCCTCAAGCGCGTGAATGCCGTCCTCCAGGCCGTCGTTCTCTTCGAAAAACCCTTGCGTTTGCTCGGCCGCGCAAACAAGCTCATGCATGAAAAGCAGATCGTGGGTGCGGCTGTAGGTTTCTTTTTGGTCCGGAGAAGCCTCAGACGCTTTTCAAGCTCCGGCAATAAAGCGTCAGCCTCTTCTTTCGAAAAAATGCGTTTCTTCTTTAAAGGCTTCACCGTTCCCTCCGGGTCGAAACGTCCATTAAGCTACACCCCGCCCGCCTCCGCTTCAAGCTCCATGTTCCGGCGCGACGTCGGACCAAAGGGCGGGCATGAGGCCGCCGCCCGTCGCCACGTTGATCACGCTTTCATCGCTCAGACGGACAAAGCTTCCCGCGTATTTGCCTCCGAAGACCAGCATATTGAAATTGTATTTTTTGTAAATGAAATCCAGCCTCTGGTTCACAATGTCGGGGACGGTCATCACCGGGACCGAGACCTGTTCCTGGATCACCCAATCTTCCTCCTTGAGCGCTCTGTCCACCACCGCGTTCCAGTCGCCGTCCGGCGTCTCCCGTCCGATATGGACCCGGCGGGCGCCGTGACTGGAACCCGAGGGTTTCAAAACGACGGTTTCCTTCTCGTCTTTCAGGAAATCGATCAGAAAGACCTTCCGGTGTCCGTAGAAATCTTCGGCGTCGGAAAGACAGCGCGTCCACGGAAGGTGCTGGCGCTTCATCGTGTTCTCGTTCTCCGTGAAGAAGCGGTCGAACTCCGGGGTGGTCAAAAGCGAAAAGATCGATTTGCTTGAGGCAAGCCTCGAACGCAAAGGGTTGACCATGCAAACGGCCTTGTCCTTATAAGCGCGCAAGAGGTCCTGGACCTCGTCGAGCCGTTCCAGGAGTTCGTCAAAGGTCGCACGCCGGTAGACCAGGTGCACGCGGAACCCTTTGTGATAAAGCTTGCCGCCTTTGTACTGAAGTTCGCGCGGATCGGCGATCGTGGTTTTATAGCCTTTGGCCTCGAAGTGGCTTTTCATGTGCTCGAATTCCGGGGTCGTCCTCGCGTGCCGCCAGTCGACGATCGCGATCTGGGGGGTCTCATAACCACCGAACTCTTCATAGACCGAAAGCAGGGTCGAAAGAACGCTTTGAACGCGTTCGCTCGCGGCCAGATGATGCTCCTCGGCGAAGGGCCAGATCAGTTCCTCGGAAAGAAACGAGGACTCCAGCTGGTCCGCGTAAGCGGCGCCGGCGGGAGCGTCGCAATTGAACTCCAAAAGTTTCAGGCTCTCTCCTTCCAGGAGCGCGTCAAAGCGGCTGAAGACGACCGGCTGCGAATAACCGGGGTCGATCTTCACGAGCTCTTCGGCTTCGGGGGAAAGACGGAAGTGGGATTTCATCTGCGTTTCTTCAAAATAAAGGCGCGCGGTCTTATTGAGGATCTGGGAGAAAGCGGAGGCGGCACGCTTGAGAAGGTGCTGCTGTTTGGGCGTGACAAAATAAGCTTTATAGAAGGCCGGGAGCGTGAACCGGCCGTACGCGAACGTGGGGTCTTTGAGCTTTTCCCTGAACTTGTCTATGGCGGGAACAGCGCGGGCTTCATGGGCTGTCAGGTATTGATCGTATGCGTAATCAAGATTCGCGGCCATGATGGGCCATGATAATGAGGCGGCTTTGAAAACGCAACCTGTTGTTTTATAAATCCATCCGGCAGAAATTTCCTGCGAATCCTTCGGCACCGTTCGTTTTTCCCCAGCGAGGAAAAACTCACTCGCGCCTTCGGTCTCGCTCGGCGAGCAGGACTGGGGCGGAGGCAGCGTTCGGAGCCCTTTGGAGCTCGGTGCCGCTCTCATTATTAAGGGCGGATCCAAAGGGTGAGAACCGCAAGCGGTCGTTTCTCGCTGGAAGAAACGAACCGCTGGTGACGACGCCCAGTCCTGTCGCCACCTTGCCCGCTCAACCTCCGGAGCGTGCTTCAGGATCCGCAGGAAATTTCTGCCTGCGTTCTCAGTATCCGTACTTTTTAACGTACCAGGATTTGATCTTTTGAGTGATGGTGAGATAGCAGGCGACGATCAAGAAGAGCGTGAGGCCGTAATTCCAGGTCGGATGAACGGACCCGGATCCTCCAGCCCTCCGGAACCGGACCCGCCGAAAACCCAATATATTTTTTGCCAAAGAATGCAATTGCTCCTAGAATGCGCTGTGTTTTGATAAGTTATCTCCCTTCCACGGGGAATCCATTAAAAAAGAGGCTGCGAATCCTTTGAATTTTTGGGCGAACCTTTTCTACAAATACCGCCGGGGATGGAAAGCCGTCAAGATGTACCTGATCCTTGCCGGCCCCGGCATCATTGTCATGATCGCGGACAATGACGCCGGCGGGATCACGACTTATGCCGCCACCGGCGCCAAATACGGCTACCACCTTCTCTGGTTCCTTGTGCTCCTCGGCCCGATCGCTTATTACATCCAGGAAATGACCGTAAGGCTTGGAGCTGTCACGAAACGCGGCCATGCAGAGGCGATTTTTTATGCCTTCGGCTCTTTCTGGGGCTGGTTCGCGCTGTTGGACCTGGTCCTGATCGACTGGCTCACGCTGGTCACGGAATTCATCGGCATGACCGCGGCCATGAGTATTTTCCACATCCCTCCCTGGCTGACCGTCGCCGTGGTTTCCATTGTGATGGCACTCATGGTTCTGCAAGGACGTTATTGGACTTGGGAAAAGATCGCCATGCTCTTTTGCGCCGTGAATCTCATTTATATCCCGGCCGCTTTTATGGTCCATCCCTCGGTAGGCGAAGTCTTCAGGAATTCCATGATCCCGCACCTGCCTCCCGGAGGTTTTACGAATGACCTCTTTTTTCTGCTCATGGCGAACATCGGGACCACGATCGCGCCTTGGATGATCTTTTTCCAGCAAAGCGCCGTGGTCGACAAAGGAATGCATGAAAAGGACATCCGTATGGGAAAGTTGGACACGGCCGTGGGCTCCCTCTTCACGATCCTCATCGCTATCTTTGTCATTATCGTCACCGGGACCGTGCTGAGAGGCGTTCATATCGAAAGCGCGGCCCAGGCAGCCATCGAACTCATGAAGACCAATCAATATCTCGGAACGTTCCTGGCGATCGGACTTTTTGACGCCGGATTCCTCGGGGCGATCTGCATCTCGCTGGCGACCTCCTGGGCTTTCGGCGAGGTATTCGGCTGGGCGCATTCCCTGAACAAGAACGTCAAGGAGGCGCCCTGGTTCTACGCTTTTTATTTCTTCGCCATTCTGACCGCCGGGACCGTGGTGCTCATCCCCAAGGCCCCGCTTGTTCTGATCACCCTTTTTGTCCAGGTCGTTGCCGTCACCCTGCTTTCGGCCTCGCTCGTCTTCCTGCTCATTCTTCTCAATGATGAAGAATCGATGGGAAAACATAAAAACACCTTGTGGCAGAATATCGTTAATATTACGATCGTGTCTGGGATCATCGTTCTGTCGACCGCTTACGGCGTCAGTACGCTGTTCCCGAACCTTTTCAAAGGTTCTTGACCGGGAAAAAATCATGGGATCGTTCTTGTACGAAGTTTTTATTAAAGGCATCAAGAAATTCTTCACGGACACGTTCGCCCAGGTCCGGGAGATCAATAGGAAATATGCCGTGCCCCAGATCAAGACCAGCGCATGGACTCACTTTGCTCTTATTACGTTGGGAGTTTACCTTGCGGTGCTACTCCTCCTTTTAGTTTACAAATTCATCACACTCCTAAAATGAACGGTTGAAAAAATGAACCAGACGGTCCCGAACGCAAGCGATCTTGAACATGTCTATTTTCTGAGCGAGATCGTCGGCGTCAAAGTCTTCTGGGGCGACCGCAAGATCGGCAAGCTCGCGGATGTCCTCATCGTCGATAAAGACAAGATCGCCGAAGTAACCCATTTTTACGTCACCCGTCCGTTCGGCGACCCTTCCCTCACCATCCCGTGGGAAAAGATCGAGTCCATCACCTACAAAAGCATCCAGGTGGATATCGAAGACATGCACAATTATGAGGCGGCTCCGCCCGACAATTCGATCCTCCTCAAAGATTATATCCTCGATAAAAAGGTCCTGGATCTTGAAGGCCGCGAGGTCGAGGTGGTTTACGACGTGAGGATGGTGCTGCGGGATAAAAAATTCTACATCACCGGCGTGGACCTGAGCCGCTACGGCTTCATGCGGCGGATCGGACTCAAGGGATTCGCTCATTTTATCCACGGTCTGGCTTTTGATATCGGGGCGCGGAGCCTTTATTCGGAAAGACTGAAGGGATTTGCCAATTTCCTATACGGCCTGGCCAATAAGGTCAAAGACCGGACGCTCCCCTGGACCTACATCCAGCCTTTGCCGGACCAGATCAGCAGTTTTAAGGGAGACGTGAGGCTGAAGGTCCTGAAAGAAACACTGGCCGATATGCCCCCGGTCGATATTGCGGATATCCTGGAAGAACTCGACCACGACCAACGCGTGACGCTCTTCGCTCAATTGGAACCGGAACAAGCTTCCGACACGCTCGAAGAGATCGACCCGAACGTGCAGCGGGCGCTGGTTTCATCGCTCAAAAAAGAAAAGGTCGCCCAGCTTATCAATAACATGACGCCGGGCCAGGCCGCCGATATCCTGTCGGTCCTCCCTCTTTCGGAAGCAACCGCGATCCTGAAATTACTGGATCCGAAACAGGCCGGAAAGGTCCGTTCCATTCTGGAAAAAGAGGACGAGAAGATCGTGAATTATGCGACGATGGACATCCTGAAATTCCCCCCGGACAAGACCACCGCGGAAGCCCTGGATGAATACCAACAGGTCGCCAAAGGGAAGAACGTGATCATGTATCTTTACGTCGTCGATGAACAGGACAGGATCCTCGGCATTATTGACCTGAAAGAGTTGCTTTTGGCGGATGACAACGCCCCCTTAAAAGACGTCATGATCGACCAGGTCGTTTCCCTGAACCCGGAAAGCACGTTAAAAGAAGCTTCCGCCATGTTCGCCCGTTACGGCTTCCGGGCCCTTCCCATCATTGACTCGCAGAGGAAGATCCTCGGCGTGGTCCTTTACCGCGATGTCATGAATTTGAAACATCGTTTTGTCGAATAAGCCTCCGCATTTTCCGCGACCCTTCCACGCGTTTTAATTTACTCCCCAATCTCGAACAAAAACCCCGGAGTGATAACGGCGAACCTGTGGGCATAGCCCATCTAACAAGGCATTATCCTTAACGGGCCATTGCGTCTAATTTTTCACCTCGTCGCCAGGTTTTTGAACGGCCGCGGCCGCTTCCTGCGCTTCTTTTTCGGCGCATGCCGCAAGACGATTAGCTTTACGTGCGGCGATGTTTCTGTTTTTGCTCTTTTCCTTTTTACCAACGTTGCCAAACCAATCCCCGAACCGATCGAGCAGAGTGTCCTGCGTACAGTCTGTTGCATAAGCGGTCAGCGGGATGCTGCCAAGCATAAGAGTGAGGATGAAAAACGCGATCGCGAATTTACGCATGTCATTTTCCTTTTCATTAGTTGAAAACTTTTCAAGGTCGTTTGTGATTATAAACAGTATCCGGCCCCAAGAAAATAAGAATGTGTTCAAATTATTTCAAAGACCCTGATTGGAAGGCGGGCAGGAAGCAATTCCAGTGCGATGAGGCACGCTCGCGAGACGGAATGGGCATGGTGGCAGGCATCGTCTCTCGACACCGGCTGTTCACTCGCTCCCGCGGCGAGTGCCAGCCTGCGCTCTCGCTGATGGGATCCGTTCACGAATGAACGGAACCAAGCTCCCATCAGCTCCGAGAGCTGTCTCGTTACGATTCCTGCCTGCCGAATGAAGTCGAGCGCGCGAGCGAGGAGCGCCTCGCTGGGGCGATCTGAGCGTTGACGAAACGCATTGGAATTGCTTCCACGAGAGCCGTTTCTTGTGGCGGATCTCTTACGGGGTGGGCTTGCCGGCTTTCCAGATCCGGACCAGGAATATGCGACGGGGGTCGATGAGCCGGTCGACCAAGAGCTGCGCGTCCCTTTCGAAGAATTGGCCGGCTTCCGGGTCCGCGAAATCTTTCATTTTTAATTTCAGGGAAGAAAATAAAAAATTGGTCTTGGCCGCGATCGAGAGCCTTCTTACCCGCTCCTCAAAATAGCGGACATTGATCTCTTTTTCATCGGGCGAATCGGTCTTCTCGAAGACCATGATGAAAAAGGCTTCGCGGAAAGGTCCTATCTTTTCCCAGTAAAGGGTCTGGCCGGGTTTCTCGAAATAAACGGAGGAGGGCATGCTCAAATAGCGGGAGCCGTCCGGCTCGTGCAAGATCTTATAAAGCGTCACGCGCATCCCCGGCAAAGGCGCCGCCGGTTCGATCCCGAGCTCGTCTCCTTCGCGCGCTCCAAGGGCGTAGACCTGAATGAGTTCGTCGTGACGCTTCCGGTTGTTCCTTTGGACCAAGAGTCGCAAAGGCCGCGTCCCGAAACCCGACAAGTCCTGGACTGTCAATTGGGCGGGCTGGCCGTTCAAAGAAAACTTGGGAAGCTGCGGCACGTCTTCCGCCGCCGCGAGAGGGCGCTGGAAAATGCCGGCGAGAAGAAAAAGCCCCGCCGCCGCGACGATCTGAATACGCTTTGCTTGATTCATTTTCTTGTCATCATCCTAAGGCTCTATTGATATTTTCTGTCCATGGTTTTCCCCCTCTTCCTCTGGGAGAGGGTCGGGTGAGGGAATCATTTTTGATTCGCCCTCCTCATCCTATCCTTCTCCCGCGGGGAGAAGGTATCCTCCTTATAATTACAGCAGGGCTTAAGGGCGGAACTTCGGAATGAAGAACGGCGTCTTCTTTTTATACTCCCGGTAAGCGTCCCCGAAGCGCTGTTCGAGCTCTTTTTCTTCGACCAGCTTGATCTCGAGGATAAGAAGGGCCACGAGAACAAGCGCCGCGACCCAAGAACACGTTCTGTTGAAAAACGCGGCCCAACCCGCCAGATAAAGAAAAAAGCCGAGCATCATGGGATTACGGCAATAGCGGTAAGGACCGGAAGGCAGGAATTCTTTGGTGGGCACGATGGGAACCGGGGTGCCCTTCCCCTTCCAAAGCTGCCACAGAACGGCCCAGCTCACCCAAGGGATCCCGGCCACAAAAAAAAGACCGCTTAAAAAAACTGCGGCCCTGTCCGAAAAGACAGCTTCCTTCCCCCCCAACCCAAAAGCCCAGACAAGCGCCGGCCAACCCGCGAGAAAAAGCGTCGCGCCAAGCGCCGCGGCGACGGTCCGGTAACCCGCGGAATATTCCTTGCCCGCTCTCGCCACCAAGTACTTGATCAGTTTGTCGAACATGATCTGCACCTCCTGATTTTCTTTACTTCTTTTTCCAATGCTTACAGCCTTTTTCCACCAAGGCCGGGGGAATGTCCTTGTTCGCGCCCTTTCCGTGGGCTTCGAACCAGGTGCAAATGCCCAGAAAAGTATTTTCGAAATCCCTCCGAAAGCCGCAGTCCCAACACCTATTAATTTCCACTGGGTGGAAATCGGGGCAGTCCAAGTCGCCGTTCATAAAAAGAAATAAAGACTTGGACAGTCCCAATACCTGTTAATTGAAGCGAAGCTGAAATTGGGGCTGCCCTGGCTACCATTTGGGAAAAGAAAATAAAAGCCAGGGCTGTTCCAGCAGGCGGTCCCCGAGGCTTTTGGCGAACTATTCATTTCAACTCCTTCATGTTCAGATGCATTCCCAGCCAGCGATCCCGGTGCGCTTCGTCAACGCTCAGATCGCCCCAGCGAGGCGATCCTCGCTCGCGCGCTCGACTTCATTCGGCAGGCAGGAATCGTAACGAGACAGCTTTCGGAGCTGATGGGAGCTTGGTTCCGTTCATTCGTGAACGGATCCCATCAGCGAGAGCGCAGGCTGGCACTCGCCGCGGGAGCGAGTGAACAGCCGGTGTCGAGAAACGATTCCTGCCTGCCACCGTGCCCATTCCGTCTCGCGAGCGTGCCTCATCGCACCGGGATCGCTGGCTGCCTCCGCCCCAGTCCTGTCGCACTGAACAGCCCATAAAAATTTATAGGAAGTTTAGTGCAGCACTTGCTTTCAATAAAATTTTGCATGAAAAGCAAGTGCGCCACCATGCCCGCTCAACCTCCGGAGCGTGTTTCAGGATCCGCAGGAAATTCTGCTCGCGTGTTTATTGTGCCTCATTTAAAAATGCATCAAAACAAGGCGGGATCGCCGAGGTGAATTTGACGGGTTCTCCGGTCACGGGATGGCAAAATGCCAACTGCGACGCGTGCAAAAGAAGGCGCTCGGTCTTCACGACAGGCCGCATTTCCTCCCGCCATCCCTCGTGAATGTACCGCTCAAAGATCCTCGGATCGATGTAGATCTTGTCGCCCACGATGGGGTGCCCCAGAAAGGAAAGATGCGCCCGGATCTGATGGGTGCGGCCTGTCCGCGGCATCACCTTGAGAAGAGAATATTCTCCCGCGCTGCTTAAAACCTGATAATCCGTTCGGGCTTTCTCGCCTTCGGGGTCGGACGTACGGATATGCTGGCTGTTCTCCGTCTTGCTCCCGAGAGACATCGAGATCGTTCCTTCTTGCGCTTGGGGCGTTCCGAATACCACCGCGTGATATTCCTTCGCCACCTCTCTCTTCTCAAAAAGGATCCCGAGCCTCCCCGCCGCTTGAGTCGATCTCGCGACAAGCACGATCCCGCTTGTCTCCGAATCAAGCCGGTTCACGATCCTGAGACCTTCCGGACCCGGGCCCATGTCCCGGATCAAAAGACTGAGCAGGTTTTTTTCTTTGAAGCGGCCCACCGCGTGGACCGGAAGCGGTGCCGGTTTATCCACCACGAGAAAGAACTCATCCTCCCAGAGGACCTTGTACCCCGTCTCCACATAAAGATCTTCTTCGGTGCGCATGAATTCCTTTTTTATCTGCAACGCGGCCCGCCGTCTTTAATCCCGCTTTTCATAATACTTATTCAAGGCCGGAAAATGCTTCGCCGAAACCGAAAGAATGGTCTTGCACCAATTCGACGGAAGCTTTGCCAAAATGACCTTGGCCCGCTCTTTTTCTTTCGTATCCTTGAAAAGAAACTCGAGGACTCCGATCGCTGTAGCGAGGTCTTTCTCCCGCTTGTCTTTTTTGGTTCTTCTCGAACTGACGATCAACTTATGAAGCGCAAAAACGACCGGCTCCGGGACCCGGACCGCAAGATCATGATACCTGATCGTTATCACGTGTGAAGAAAGAAAGTTGAGATAGCGAATCCCCTGGGCCTTCACATGAAGTCCGGGGATCGCGACCGGCTCTGAGGATCCTCTCCCGATCTCGGGCACCAAGAATTCCAACCGGAGTTCCGGATGATCATAAACCGCAAGCCCGTTCATTTCGTGAAAGGTCGGGGCGAATCCGAGTTCCTCAAGGATCGCCGGAACATCGGTCACCTTCTCAAAGCGGAATGGACGCGGCACGAGAAAATCCACATCCGTCGTACGGAGCGCGGGAAGATCTTTCAGCGCCAAACCGTGACGATAAAAATAAAGGCACCAGCTGCCGATCAGAACCAGTCTATCGAGGATCCCCGCCGACTGGAATCGCCTCAGGACCTGAAGAATGATCTCAAACTGACCGGACTCAGTCACGGACCATTCTCCGCACCTCGCGCAGGTTCTCTCTGACCTCGCGGAGCTTCCCCTCATACCGGCGCCGGAGCTCGATCTTTTGCTTGACCCCCTTCAGCTCCTCCGGCTTAAGGTCCCCGAGATATTCATACACCACACGCTCTCCCTTCCGGAAAGCGCGATAAGCGTAGTCCCGTTCTTTGATCCGCTTGAGCTGGATACTGCCCTTGGGCAGTTTGGCGATCTCGCGCTCATAACTCCCCCCCGCCTCTTTCAAGCGCGCCTCTTCTTCTTTCAGGATCCCTCTCAGAACTTTCATAAACCCTCCGTTAACCAACAATTCTACAAAATATATAACATGTTAGGTAATCGCTGTCAAGGTAATACCCAACAAAATACGCAAGGATCAAATCTGTTGGTTAACCCAAGAGGCGCGACGGAAGAGACTTTTTCAGTCTATGGCTTGCGGTTGACTTTACTTTCCAAGATGCCCGAGAGTTTTCACCAGCGGCGCGCTGGAGATCTTCATCGCCCCCGCAAGCGGTCTTTCCATCTCCAGGATCAGAAAGATGGCTCCGGCCACCGAGATCGCGCAGACAAGGAAAACGGCGATCACGGTCCCGTTGCGCGGGGCCAAAAGCCCGAAACAGGCAAAGAGAATGGTCGACCAGAATAAAAGCATTCCCAGGAACATCGGCGGAAGCGAAGTTTGAATTTGTTCAAAGAGCAGCCACCGGAGCTCCGCAAGATCGTCGCTCAGCTGAATGGCATGCGCCTGAAAAGAGCGCTGGAGATCACTTTGGGGAGCCAGGTTCCGGATCTTCACCTGGATCTCTTCCATATCAACGACTTTTCCGGTAGAGGTCGCGGCCGGGAGCTTGCGGGCCGCTTCAGGCCAAACTCTTGAGATCCTGGCGCGAAGAAAACGCTGCAAGAAGCCGCGGATCTCCTTGGCCTCGGGGCCATAGTTCGCCAGAACGCGGTCCAGCTGAAGGATCTTCGCGCCGCTCTGCGTGAGCATCGTATCCGTCGCGTCAAAAGAGCCTTTGGAAGTGCTGATCAGGAGGCCCAACACCAGGGCCGTCAGCGTCGCCACCAGCCCGGCGCCCAATTTGACCGCCTCCTTGGCATCACCGCTCAGATGGTGCCCCGGCAGTACCGTCCGGATCGCAAGCCCCAAAAGCGACCCGCCGAACACGCAAACAAAAATGACCACGCTGATCCAGATCGAATTCATGGTTTTTCCTCCGCTCTTTGGGGGTCTTTGAAAGATCGAAAGGCGCGCTCACAAACGCACCCTTCCCAGGGCATCATTTCTGAAGATCTTTATCATCCATGTGGAACTTATGAAGCATTCTATGCAAAAGGGGCGAGAAGACCACCCCCATCACGGCAATAAAGACGAGCCCGCTAAAAAGCGCGTAGGCCGACGCGAACACTTTGCCGCCCGTGCTCGTCAGCAGATCGACCGGACCCATGCCCCCCAGGATCATCGACGCGTTCAGGAGCGAATCGATCCAGGTGAGACCGGCAATCCAGTGATATCCGGCAATACCGATGAACAGAGCGGCCAGGATGAGTAAAAGCGCCGTCCCAAAACACAGGGCCAGTCTTTTCAGGAAAACCGGAGCCGGCGCTACCTTTTGATGTCTCCGTTCGAACATGGCTTAAACCTCTCCGGTGAGATGGACCGTTTTTTTCAAAATTCTGCGCCCTTCCATTTTTTTATTGGGAGAGCTTGGAAAGCGGCCGCTTCGCCGACTGATAACTCTGGATCTGAACGGCAAGCCCGGCTGCGAACGCGGCAAGACACGCCACCGGACCGGCGCCCTGGAAAAAAGGGATCGCTTGGACCAAAAGCACGGCCCCCAGCAAGGCCGACAACACGGTCAAGGCCGCGTCCAACAGCCACCAGGCCAAAAGAAACCCCAGAACGCCGCCCGCGAGGAAAACGATCCCGGTCCCGCTTAGTTCGGACGGCGTCCACCATCCGAAGAGCCACAAGGCGGCATAGCTTCCGGCGATGAAACCCGCGACCGCCACAAGAACCCGCTGAAAATAAGGCGCGATCAGGGCGCACACCGTGCCGCAGACCGTTCCGACGACGATCGAGGCCAGCCCGGAAGGGGAGGGAAAATACTGGGCGACGATCCCGGACCCGTAAAGAAAACCCGCGATCCCGACAAAGAGCCAAAAAAGTTTTCTTCCGAAGAAAAGCAGCATAAGCGCCGCGAACACACTGACTGCATTTAGGATCAACAGGACCATGGGCGTCACCTCCGTAGCAAAGGTTGTGTTCCGCCGGCTGTTACCGGGCGCTGTTCTGCGGGTTCGCCAGCTTCTCGAGCTCTTTCATTTCTTATTTTTATATAAGCGCCGCACTGAACGACTCATAAAACCTATAGGAAGTTTAGTGCGGCATTCGCTTTCGATAAAATATTTTAATGAGAGCCAGTGCCGGGTCCCGTGGCTCGTGGCGCGTGTCCCCATGTATTTCACGTGGATCGTGGTGCGTGTCCCCTAAATTTCAAGTCTTGGGCTTGCACACAAAGGCACAGCCGCATTTGTCTTTCACGTCCTTGATAATAAGCATGACGCCCAGGATCGTCAAAGCGATCGCGCCCCAGCTAGGCTGCCACCAGGCGAGCACGATCACAAGTGCCCCGATCCCCGCCACGCAGTGACAAGCGTTGCCCTTCGTTTCCTGCTTCGTTGTGTCTTCCATCATCCCCTCCTTGGTTGCTTTCCTCGCGGTCCGCTTTCAATTTTTTTCCGGGCGCAATCCATCACACGGTCGTGCCTGCGCTTGGCCAGGATCCGTTTTTTTTCCATTCCATTTTTGCCGAGCGCAGCGAACCAATCCCCGGTTTTATTGATCGAAGTCTCCCGCTCCTTGAAACAATTCGTCGGATAGGCGGTCGCGGACACCCCGCCGGACATCAAAGCGAGGACAAAAAACACGACCACGAATTTACGCACGGTATTGCCTCTCCGCTCATTGAGATCTACCCGAAGGGTGCCGGGTGTACTAGCTCAGTAATTCGGTAACTTTTTGGAGCTTATCAAAAGGGGTTTCGTAATTCAACCCCCCGTGTTTTCTGAGATGATTATACTCGAAAAGGAAATGGCCCAGATTTAATATTAAGTCTTCCATAGATTCAAAGCGGTTCGGATAAAAGAATTCCCTTTTAAGGATTTTCCAAAAGGCTTCGATCTTCCCATTGCTTTGCGGATGATAAGGGGGCGTTAGAATATGTTTAATTCCAAGTTCGTCACAAACTGTTTCAAAGGGATGTTCTCGCTCAAGGGTGCCTTTGAATTCGCCCTCGTTATCCGACATGACCGATTCAAACTCGAAATTATAAATTTGTTTAAACCAAGACAAAGCGCGCATCATAAAAAAACTCAAGGTAGTGGCTTTCTTTGCTTTTATGATTTCGGCATACACAAGCCGCGTACAATCATCACAGATTGCGGCGACATACACATCCCGGAGCTTAAAAGCAACCTTAAGGTCTTTGGGCAGCTTGGATAGATCGATATGAGCCAGCTCCCCCGGCGCTTGTTTTTCGTAGCGTTTAATGATATTCTTATCGTGTTCATTAAGCGGATAACGAGTTTTAATCCGGTCCATGGTTGCTGGCGAAGGGGTTTTGTCCAAACAGTAGGGCTTGAATAGCAACACCAATTCATAGCGGTTGGAACCAAACCGGCGGTAAGCTTTGACAATATTCCGCTCAATGTCTTTAGGGGTGCGACGAGATCCAGGTTTTGGCCCTCTTTTTTGGGGAAACAGGGCTTCGGGTTTCTTACCGCCTTCAGTCCACTTGCGGTAATACCGGAGGATTTCTTTCTTGGAAGTGTGATGGGCTTTATAAATATCTTTGACGAATCTGAAGGCGCGGGGAGAGACCTTATTTTTAACTTTCTCATATTCAATTAAAATAGGAATCCAGCGTTTCGTGATAGCTTGTTCAAAATGATCCATAGGTTCTCCTTGGCTAACAACATACTACCAAAGAGTTACCTAATTACTGAGCATCTACACCGGGTACCTTTCTATTATTTTACTCGCTCCGGAACTGCTCCCAAAGCCGTTTGAAGCGGGGTTCGTAGATGAGATCGTAAAGATGGGTCTTGTCCGGGAAAAGGTTTTGGATCAGTTCTCTGAACTTCGCTTTTTCGATCTCGATATCCACGGCCTCGCAAGCGGTATTCATGATGAGGAACACGATCCGGTCCTGCGCGCTTTTGATCTCGGATAACTTTTCCTCTTCGATCGTAAGGTCATACTGCCGGCAGATCTCGGCGAGCTGGCCGAGGACCTCCTCGCGGCCGAGCCCGAGCCTCGTGCCGCATTCGCAGACGATCCCGCGACCGGACTTGAAAACCGCCGCGTCATATTCCCTTTGGCACTTCGAACACTTGATCGACATAACCCCCCGGCATCATGCCGCAGGGGAACCGGAGCTCGTTGCAAGCCGGGTGGCCTACCGCCCGGGCGCCCCCGGACCCCCTTTGGTTTTAATGAAAACTTTCATTTTCCGGTAATGAGACCCCGGCCAATAGATCTTCGCGCACCTTGAACACCGGTAGAATTCTTGATAATATTTGCGGGTTTTAGGCGGTAATTTTTTTTCGATCGTTTGTTTGGTAACGCGGCGCAACCGGCCGTTGCAGCACAGGCACCGGGAAAAAGGCGCGATCGAGCCGGGTGCCGCAAAACGGCCCAGGACCTCTTCAAGCTGCCTGGGAGGCATCTCTTCGCGCAGCCAGTAACCGCGCAGGATCTTTTTACGTTTGAGCAGTCCGATGTCGCGTGTAAGAAGCGTCCGCCCGCCTCGCTCCGAGATCTGCGCGATCCTCCGGTCCGAGTAGTCGTTCCGGTAAAGAGTGTCGAACCCGAAAAGGCGGAGATATTTGGCGAGTTTTCCGAGATGCACGTCCAGAATGAATTTCGGAACGCCGTCCCGGACCTTGCCCGTCGGCCAGACACGGACACGGTCTTGATCGCGAAGCTGCCGGGAAAGCGGGGCCGGCTTGCCGTTCACGAGGACCTTCGCGATCTCGGGATGCGGGACCCCCAGCGATTCCACGGTGTCGCCGATCGAAGGATGACCGTTCAGCCGGCGTTCGATCCACCGGCCCTTCTGCTTCCGGTCGAGGAAATCATTGAGCACCCCGAAGAAACGCACGCGGACTTTGATCTTTTCCGGCACCACAATATCCTCCCGTTCACTAGCATTTTTTTCCGTTTCCAAAGGCCTCCGCCAGGACCGGAATGCGACGGGTTCTCCCGGGCCTGTCATGCGTCACGGTCCTATTCCTGCCGGTTCCGGGGAAGGTCCTTTAAAAAATCGCCGATCCCGTCGAGGTAGGCCCGCTCCGATTCCAGGAACGCCGTGTTATGCCCGCCCCGGATCCTGAGGAACCGTTTCGGCGGTCCCGCGGCTTCGAACAACTTTTCCCCCAACGCGTAGGGTACGATCTCATCGTCCTGGCTGTGGAGGATCAGTTTGGGACAACGGAGGCTCCTGATCTTGGAAAGTGAATCGAACTTCGATCCGAACACGAAAGGAGGAACCCACCGGAGAACGAGCGGGACCATGTCTTTGACCGACGGGAACGTCTCTTCCGTGATTATGGCCTTCACTTCTTTGCGGGAGGCCAGATCAACGGCCACGGCGCCGCCGATCGATTCGCCGTAAAAAAGGACCTGCGCGGCGGAGAGGCCGCGCTTCTTTGTAAGATATTCATAAGCCGCATCGGCGTCCCTGTAAAACCCGGTCTCCGAAGGGGTGCCCTGGCTCTTGCCGTACCCCCGGTAATCAAAAATGAACACACTCAGACCGAGCTTCCGAAGAAGAACGATCTTCTCGAGCCGGTGGCTTATGTTGCCCGCGTTGCCGTGAAAGAAAAGAAGCGTTTCCGCCGCGCCCGGGACCGGAAAATACCAGCCGTTCAGCCGTTGGCGGTCGGCGGTCTCAAAATAAACATCCTCATAAGATAACCCCAGGGCCCGGGGATCTTCCTCGAGGGTTTTTATCGGAAAATAAATGCTGAACCTTTCAAGAAGACGGATCGCGGTCACGAGAAGAACGATCGCCGCGAGGCACCCGAGAAAGAACCGCATGGCCCCTCCCTCTAAAAATCGCAGTCTGTAGCCTGTATATTATTTTTTGTATCCGACGGGAATGATGCAAATGGGAATTTGCTCTTCGGGAAGATTCAAGAGGTCCCTCACCCGGTCATCATCAAAAGCGCCGATAGGAACCGAGCCCAGTCCCATGGCGACCGCCTGCAGGAGGACATTCTGGGCGATGTGGCCCGCTTCCACATCCACGTATCTTTTGCCGCGCTCCCGGTATTTTCCGGTCACCCGTTCGTACACCGCACAAATGACAATAGTGAGCGCCGCCTCACGGACCGGGTCCTGGCTCAAACAGGCCCGGCTCAGGTCGTTGCGAAGATCACGTTCTTCTAAAACTTCGAGCGTATGTTTTTGGGGAAGATAATGATACGCGCCGTCTTGCGTCAACGCATAGATTTCCATGGGGTATAAAGCGCCTGCGGAAGGGGCGCTTCGCAGACTGATCCCTCCGGCACTCCCCGTGATACCCTGCGCCGCCCAAAGCAATTGTCCGATCTGCTCGATCGTCAACGTTTGATCGCTAAACGTCCTTGCGGAACGCCTTCGGGCGATCGCCTCTTCCAGAGAGATTTCCCCGCGAGTTGCAGGGGGCGGCAATTTTATTTCCCGGGTATTTGCCATGACCGGACCCTCCGTGCCGGAAAAAAAGAATACCGCGATCCAGATAAAGATCCCGATCCTGGTTCTTGTCATGAGGTGGCTCATAAAAAATCCGCTCATGGCTCTTTTCCTCCGGTTTTTTGCCGGCAGTTCCGGGGACACATAATCTATTGCCTCACGCATCAAGTGATGGGTCCCCCGATCTTAGTCCCCCGATTTCATGGGAACAAAAATGACGGGGATCAGGGACTCCCTCTCAAAACCCGTATCCGTTCGTGTAATGCGGACGAGCTCTTGGGAAGAACCTCCCACGGGAAGCACCATCCGCCCTCCGACCTTCAACTGCTCCAGCAAGGCTTCCGGAACTTCGGTGGGCGCCGCCGTGACGATGATCACATCGAACGGCGCCTGTTCGGGCCAGCCCTGAGAACCGTCCCCGCATTTGACTTGGACGTTCTTATAGCCGAGCTCTGCCAATTTCCTGGCCGCCGCCTCAGCAAGTGTTCTTATGATCTCCATGCTATAGACTTCCTTGGCGAGTTCGCCAAGGATGGCGGCTTGATATCCCGAGCCTGTGCCGATCTCAAGCACGCGGTCCTCCGGCCCGACAAGGCCTTTCTCCGTCATGTAGGCCACGATATAGGGTTGTGAGATCGTCTGTCCGCGGCCGATCGGAAGGGGCTGGTCGGAATAAGCCGCGCCGCGAAGAAGCGCCGGAACGAACAAATGGCGCGGGACCTTACGCATGGCGTTGAGCGTTCTTTCATCGTTAACGCCGCGCGCGATGATTTGTTCATCCACCATTTTTTGCCGCGCCAAGACGAACGCGTTCTCTTCCGCGAAGACCGATCGCGGCAAAAGCGACGCTGTAAAACAAGCCAGATAAAAGATCTTTGCTGTTCCTATCATGACCCCTTGCCCCTCTTAGCCTGCAGACCCTAGCTTATAGCTAGAAGCTATTGGCTATAGTCTGTCGTCCGTGGCCCCAGGTACTATTCTACGAAGCCGGGGCGAAGAATAAAGCGTTTTGAGGATGAACCGGATGGCGTCCCAATCTCAGCTACGCTTCGATTGATTGGTATTGGGACTGCCCAAGTCTTTATTTTCTTTTCATAGAGGGTGACTTGGACTGCCCCAATCTCAGCTACGCTTCGATTGATTGGTATTGGGACTGCACTAAACTTCCTTTAAGCTTTATGAGTTGTTCAGTACGTCAAAGACCGTCCCACAGGTGTCGCTCTACTCCGGGCCATATATCATATCCGCCAAATTTCACGGACGGATCTGTCCACGCTGTGTGGCGGATAGGATATACGGCATGTCTCCAGCATTTCACGTGGCTCGTGGCGCGTGCGGATCGGACGAGATTGTCAAAATCTCGCCGAAACCGTCCCAATCCGTTGGGGATTGGGGTCCCGTGTCCCCAGAGTTTATTCCCTCTTACCGGATAGGGTCGTGGTTTGTGTCGGGACTTTGCTGTTTTCGCGCGCGTCTTCCAGGGCCCTCACCCGCCGTTCCAAAGCGTCCTGTTCTTTCAACTTTCTTTCCAAGGCCTCCATCCTGTAATCCCTGGAACTGATCTTGTCCTCCAGCCGGTTGATCTTCGACTGCAGGTCATCGATCTTCGATTGCATGGTACGGACGGTTTGATTGGCCTGTTCCGCTTTGGAGGCGATCGCGTCCAGCCGCGGGCCGTCGTTCCACGCGAAGAGCCGCCCACAAGGAAGAAGCAATAAAGCCAGCCCCAGGATCAAGGCCCTTTTCACGTTCCTCGTCATCGTCCCCTCCTACCGTCTCACTGCTTTAACTTTCCGTTTTCGTCATACTCTTTAACCGCTCCCACTTGTTTTCCATCCTTGTATAGCGAATAGCTCCTTAATTGTCCATTTTTATAATAGGTCTTAAACGACCCCTCTTGTTTTCCATTCATGTAAAATTCATCTAAAACTACTTGTCTGTTTTCATAATACGTCTTAAATGGCCCATCTCGCTTCCCGTTTTTGTAAGACCCATCCCTTCTTAATTGCCCACTGTCGTAATACACCTTAAAGATCCCCTCAAGCCTTCCATCTTTGAAAGACTTCTCTGATTTCAGCTTTCCATTTGCATAATATTCCCTGACAGGTTCCTCTCCGTATCCAATAGAACTAAATGTTACCGTCGAAATCATGACGACTCCGATCAAGCCGCCAATGAAAGCCCCCGCTCTAATGCTCATCCCCACAACCCCCTTTTCTGTTCCTGTGAAAACGGGACGGCGTCCCAACCCTCCCATCCATTTTAAAGGCCGGTTGGGACTGCACTAAACTTCCTTTAAGCTTTATGAGTTGTTCAGCACTGGCCTTGTCGAAAATTTAAGGTGGCTAGTGCAGTCCCGCCTGCCGTTAATTTACAAAAAAAGGCGGGGCAGTGCGTCCGGTTTATGCGTTTAAACAATCGAAAAGATCAGAATGCCGAAGGAGGCGGCGACAAGACCGAGAAGCCGGAGCACAAGGACGGGCATCTCGCTGTAGTGGACGAGAAAACCCTTGAGCTTTTCCAGGTCGCAGGCGAATACGATGATGCCGCTTAAGAGAAAGACCGCTCCCACCGCGACCGTCGCGACCGGCAAGGCGCTCCTGGAGGCGATAAAGAGCAGGAGGAACCCGACCAGGCACCGGAACACCCCCGCCAAGTAGATACGCTTTCCTTCCTTGATAAAAGCGAAGACCTTTTGAACGAACTTCGGAGAAACGAAGATCGTCATCCCAAAAACCGCCACCGCCAACCCGATCAGTTTTGCCAGAAAGACCAACATGAGAGACCCCCTTTTATTTTGTTATAGGTTAATGTTTAGAAAGGCCCGCAGACCCGAGCGAGATCCATGCGCAGACTGTCTACCCGTACTTGTCCGCCAATGTTTTGTGGAGGGTCCCCAGAATTTGCCAATATCGCTAAACAAGTTTGTCCGCACTAACAACCTTCTCAACAAAAGTCCGACTTTCACGGGTGTCTTCCCGTTCTCCTGGATATTGAAGTACTTTCCAAACAGTGCCATTCCAAGTATCCATAATTAATATTTTTAGAACGCCTGTGGTTTTGTCTGTCTCCGAATCAAACTGATAGCGAACACTGCCTTCGGCAAAGGCAACGATTTGAACTGATAAAAAGAGAAATAACAGAAAAGATATAACCTTCTTCATGGTGAACCTCCCTTGATGGGTGGATAGCGTAGATCTCATTTTTATTGCGTATCAGAGTAAGCAGTTTGAAATCAAGTGATGTGTCCCCGGGATTCGAAGCGCGGCTGCCATCGAATTAAATCGTAACCTCTCGCATTTCGACTACTATGTTTTTATGATCATCTAAGAAAGATTTGATATTGAAATGCCTGTTGCAGCATGAAATCCGCTCCACGGGGTTAGAACAATCTGCTTGATAATTTATTTCTTTGCCGCAACAAGGCAAAAACTTTTTTTCCTCTGGCTTATAAAAACTCCTAGTTATTTTAGTCATCTTTGCACCTCTGCTTTCTCGAGCCGTCCGCTTTGCCGATAACTTAAATAGGCGGCCGTAAGCCAGGCAGCCCAAGTGAGCAAAATGGCAATAGAGAAAAATTGAACCGGCTTATAGACATAAGATCTTTCCATCAATGCCCCTTAACCTCTCAGGAAAAAATGCGCCGCGTAAATTGGCCGGCTACTTCCGGCGCATTCAATGTGTCCATCTTTGCCATGGTTTCAGGGTGACCGTAACAGTAAAACCTCCGCCATTTTGCAACAACCATGCCGGAGCCACCTTTCTAATTTTTTCGTAAAAACTTTAAAATTTCCCGCACGGTACCTGTTTTAACCGCTATGGGATCGATCTGAGCTCCCAAGATCGTATTACAGTGAGGACAATTCAAAGTAATGGTTCGCCATTTCGTCCCAAAGAAAACACTGGCATTAACATCCTTTAGGTTGATCGACTCAACGATTTGTTCACATTTGGGACACTTTCCATTCATGGTCAGTCTCCTTATTCACCCGGATTATTTAATAATACCGCACAGTAAAAACGTAGCCGTAGAACGTCTTACCCCTCCCCATGGGACGCCGTTCAGTTTACACGTCCATTCGCGGGCTGTCGTCCCACGCGAGGAGCCGCCCGCCGGGAAAGAGCAGCAAAATCAATCCCAGGATCACGGCCATTTTCACGTTCATCCCCATTCCTCCTTGATTGAGGTGTTCCGAATTAAGTTATGTGTCCCCGGAATTTTTGTGTGAAGAACGCAAATTAAAGATCAGTGGACGTACCTCTGTATGCACTTCAATAGATCCTCAACCAGAAATGGTTTAGGGATATAATCGGCAGCGCCAAAACCCTGCGCATCCATGATAAGTTTGGTTTCTCTTTTCACTGTAAGCATGATCACGGGAATGGAGCTTGTTTCGTGATTCTGTTTTAACGCACGGAGAGTCTCGATCCCATCCATGACCGGCATCATGACATCAAGGATAATGAGATCCGGATGTTCCCGGATAGCTATTTCAAGGCCCATCTTCCCGTCACACGCGCTAAGGGTCTCATAGTGGTTTGCCTTTAACCGGGTTTCAACCAGCCGGAGAAGGTCGGGCTCGTCATCAACCACAAGGATCGTTTGAATCATGGACCCCTCGCATTTTCCGCTCGCCGCCACGCCTTAGTTATCGACCACCCCGAAAGATGGGATGAGGGGAATTAAAGGTCGGCGCACTTTACGTGTCCCCAAGGTGCCTGGTACCGTTCTATGCGCCGTTCTATGCGCCGTTCTACTTTCTCCACCATTAGCGGACGGATTTCTAAACAGTTTTGTTTACGTCAAAACTTTGAGTCATGTTGGATGACTTAAAAAGTCTGCTTTCCCATTCTTTAGGCGTAGCGTTCAATTTGTCGTAAAAAGTATCGCAGCGTTTTCTGGCGCTTTGCAATTGTTTTTCTTCATTGACGAATTGCTTATCGTCCTTAGAAAAATATGGCGAGCCCGAACATTCTACCAAAACGTCTTCGATGTGCCTTTTAAGCATTTGAAATTCTTTTTCCGATTTTTCTTTTGCTGTCAATGCAAGAACCATTTGCGCCTTGAGATGAATACCACTAGACGCTGTCCCTCGTGCGCCGAATTGGCCAGCCAGCTTTGCCGAATCTTCTGGAAATGCCTTTTCAATCGTTGCAATAGCACTATTGAAATCTTCAAAAGCTCTGCCCATTTTGAGCTTCGCCAAATCAGAATTCATTTTTTCTCGTGCAGTCACATCGCGTTTTTCGGAAGAACCCGCTCGCACACTTCTTTGCTCACCAAGAACATTCCAAACGGGATTGTCAGATTTATTTTCATTTTCTACGACGTCTGCAATGAATGTTCGCAATGTAGTGAAAAAAGTTTGATTGGAAGAACCGTCGACATTATACTTCGCGACCCTGTAAGCGGATGCATCAAAAAAAGTTTGTCCATAATCAGAGCAAACCATGATTGATCTTTTTAATAGGGCATGCCTAACGCCAAGCTCCCACATCACATTTGGGTTGTGTCTCCTCAAATCAGCTATAACGATTTCGTCATTCCTTAGCGCATTAATTATTTGTTCAGGAATGGAACCGGGCTCTCCAATTAAATCCGCGTGGTAACATTCGATTTCATAACCGCTCGCTTCTACGCATGGCTTAATAATTTTTTCGAAAACTTGGATATTGTTTAAATATTCTACAGTGCCTTTTTTCCCAATGGGCATAATTACAAAACACTTAGATTGCTCCCGCAATGAAATTACATCGCTTTCAAACACTTCTTCTTTTATGACATAAGGCTCTTCACTTTCCATGTTCCTAAATGTTTCATTTCCAATAAGGCTCATCGGCCTGCTTTCGGATTGGATTGCGTCATAACATTTGTTAAAAAAATCATCCGCATTGTCAAACTCAAATATCTTTTCCACAACCCGAATGGATGTGACGCTCTCCTGCCCTTTTCCATCTATCATTCTATTTAAAGACATTATGCTAAAAGGAGAGCCATCCAATAAAAGTATTGCGATTTCTAAAAACTTCTGTGATTCAACATAATTTGGTTGAAACAATGCTTTGCAAATAAAATCAAATGACAGCTCAACGGGTTCATGGACTTTTTTATAATTCTTATCCATAAGATCATAGAGCGCATACATCACATCTTTAAAGGCATTAGCTTGCGGATCGTTACAATAAAGAAAACCACCAAAACTAAGAGAAGCTAATGTATCGATGCCAATATTTCGCTCAACTATCATTTTTAAGTTAATCATCTGCTGGAATGAACTTAATCTACTTTTCCCAAAAAAGCCTTTAACCTTTGAGCTCTTAGGAAATCTTCTATGTTCTTGATAATAAATGAGCAAATGGTTAAGAATATCTCGGTTTTTGAGAATGCTTTCATGCATCTCTTGGGATAGATGTTTAGGCTTTGGAGTCGTTTTAGTGATTTCAAACATTGCGGGATATCCTACGTATTTAGCAAACTGCTATTAACATCTGCGTTTCGAATGGTACCAAATACTGTGGGGACGGCTACTTTTGGCTCGCCTTACGTGTCCCCGATGTGCCAGGTGCTTTTCCATATGCAGAATGCTCCTAAACAGGACGTCTATTATTTCCAGCTTGTTAGCCAAATAGATCTAGCTTTATACATTCGTACTTCTTTCCATCGCGGACATTTCTGAGATTTCTAGTAACAGATCTTGGTTTATACTTATCAAGCCCAAGCTTCATTGCTCTAAATGCATACTTAGACATAAGTACTTTGTATTGCGGGTGATTATCTTTATCTTTTATCGCATCCTGCAAACGGCACGCTATATTAATGGCGCGGCCTATATATTCTCGTTTCCCTAACATTATAATTCTTGAAAGACGTCCAATATTAACACCGAATGTGATACCTATAATTTCTGGCTTCGTCTCGAGTATTGTAGTAACTCTCTTTATTTCTTTTTGAAAATGAACGGATAACTTGTTCAGAAAATCCATTACACGATCTCCAGTTGCCGTATCAGGAAATAAAATGATCCAACCGTCACCAATAAATTTGTAAACCTCGTATCCAATAGTTGAAGCATTGTCTTGTAAAAAACGTTTCACGCTGATAAGTAAATTTATGTATTTGTTTAGATTATTTGTTAAATGCAGGTCTTCAATGATATTAGAAGAAGAGCAAATGTCGAAGGTAACTATAATTTTATTTTCATTGGTCATAATGTGTCTCCTTCATTTCAAATCAAGTGGCTTTTTTAGTATTCTCAGAATTATCTCATAGAATGGCGCCAGGCACTAAAGGAACGGCTATTTTTGGCTCACCTTACGTGCCCCCCCGCAATACCAGGTATCGTTCTAGGCGCCGTTCTAAAAATTACATAACAAAAAAAGCCGGCTTTTTAGTGCTTGGCTTCCCACCGGGCTTGAATCCTCTAATGCCACCGTCTTGTGACACTTTAATGCCAAGACCAAGTTTACTCAGTGTTTTGGCTGCTGCAAGTCGACCGCCCCCCGTACTTCCACCTGGAATTTTCAAGATTGCACCTACTGCTAAAATATTTCCTTTATAATCTAGTAGCGTGGCCCCATCTATCGCCAAGAGTTCTTGCCTTAGACGACGATCTAGATCTTGAAAACGTCGGTTTTTAACGATTTGGTTTATAGCTTTCGCCTTAACAGAAATGGACGTGGATAATTCGTCATCGTCTTTTACAAGTTTTTGCCACCTTTCTAAATTTTCTCGCAGGACAACACCAATGCATCCGCCATTACGAGCGAACGATGCATCTAAGCAACTTTCATAAATTGCATTCCGAACTTTTCTGTCTTTTGGTGGAGACATTTGCCGTATAACTGAACCATGTGTAAGGAAATGCCACTTGCCGCCCCTGCGCGTGAATAATAGTTTTTTATTTTTAAAAACAAAGATTTCTCCCAATCGATTCAATGCAAAAGCTATTTTTTGATTCTGGGCCCATTCTGCAATAGGTGCTTGCCGATATGGCGCAAATACTGAAGCATCTTCTGGCTTTAGATGTTTCAATGATTCATGCCCAAGCAACCGGCCCAGCAAATTAAACGAATAAAGCGTATCAAATCCATTGCTCAGCACTAGCCCGAAGTCTTCCTTGCTTATTTCATCAAGAAGGGTTTCCTTATCCCTTCGGTTAGGTTCAAAACCCAAAGCTGCGGTGATGGGTTTTCCTTCATATAGTCTACTTGCCCAAAGGGTTAAATAATCAATGGCTTTTAGCACAACACCTTCGTCCTTTTTATTCTCGGTTATAGCTTTCGCTACTATCCTGCGCTGAAAGGTTGATAACAAATCATCCCGATAAAATTCGGATTGAAGACCATCTTCCATTTCTCGAATGACCTCAACGAAAGCTTTTACAACATTTATTTCCTTCACACCGGGCTGATTTATCTGCTCGAAATCCTGATGACGATTAAGCTCAAATTGGTAGTTATTATCTGGGGACGTTGTAAAACGAATCTTGCAGGGATGAGAAAATGATACAAAATTTCTTATTCTGTTAGGCGGATTATCAATCAATTTCAAGCTGGCCCCTGAAAAAAGAGGCGTTAAATTATTGTCAGCAATATCAAATAAAAACTTTTTATCCAAACTTTTGCTTGCCGGGCTCATTTACTATATCCTTTCAACATAAATTCCGGGGACCCCGCGCAACAAGTCTCCGGGGCAGGCATATCACTTAATCCTATTCCCTCACCCGTTCGGCGTGCCCCTGAAACAAAAAGAGAGCCGCCCAATATGAGCAGCTCCCCTATTGCAATGGGTCTTCTAAACATCCCAACCTATGCCTTTACCATCATCACGTTGACATTAGTTTGCTCTATGCTGTGGGAGCCGGCGGCAAGCAATCCAAAAAGCGGAATGAGAAAAAGGACTCCGCCAACAATATCCAAAATTCCTGTGGTGTTAAGCGAATTCCCTATCGACCTTTGGATGGTAACGTATCCGTCTTTCTTGGCCATGAGCTGGACATTTTCATTTCGTTTCACTACTGCCGAAGCGGTACCCGATCCAGCCATTGAACCATTGATATAGATCTGAGTATCTGGTTGGTCAGTAGTTACTGTCATGGTTTGGGTTGAGGAACGAAAGCATGAGCAACCAGTAAGGTTGAACAGCATTACGAGACAAACTAAAAGTGAAAGCGCCTTCTTCATGGCGGGCCTCCTTTGGTAGGTGAGTAGTATAAACCGAAAAAATCCAGGGACACATTACTTAATGTTATTCCCTCACTCGTACCGCATGTCCTGCCTCGAGTAAGCGGCACTGACTTTTATTGAAATGCTGTTTTTGAAGTCAGTACTACAAAAAACGTTGTTATTAAGGTATTCCTGTTTGCCGGCTTTTCACAGCCCGATCACTGCCGTCCCGTGAACCTGTAGCGGGTCGAGCGGCCGGAACCTTCGGGCCCAAGAAGCCCGAGCTTCATCAGATGGATGAAATCTTTGCGGGCAGTCTCGTCGGAACAGCGATTCAGTTTGCAATATTTCCGGGTCGTGATCCATTCCCCGCTTTCTATCATCCACCGTAATGCCTTGATGTGTTTTTTGTCCAATCTTGCCCATGTGTTCTGCCCGAGCACTTGTTTGATGTCCTTGATCTTCCCCTCTTTTTCAAGCTGGGTTTTGACCCGGGCGAGCTGGTCTCTCAAGGCTTCCAGGTAATAGAGGACAAAATAAGTCGCGTCATAGCCGTGTTCTTCGGCCGCCTGGATGGACTTGTAGTAAGCGGCCTTATGGTGCTCGAAATAGTCCGAGGGCGCGAGAAGGTTGATGAAGCCATACCCCTGTTTTTCAAGATAGAGATTGGAGAGGGCCCTGGCACTCCGGCCGTTCCCGTCATCAAAGGGATGGACATGAACAAAGTAGAGATGCACAAGGGCGGCATTCACAAGCGGATGGATCCCTGGCTCGCGATTCATCCATTCTATAAAGCGGTCCATCATGCCCGGGACTTCTCCCGCGGGAGGCCCTTCGTAAACAACCCGGCCGTGTCCGTCCACGACATAGATGGGGCCTTGACGGTATTTGCCAACCGTGATGGGACGGTCCTTGTGAGTGTTGTAGACCAAGATCTTGTGCAGTCCATGGATCCTCTCATGGGTGAAAGGGTCTGCTTTATGCTTGTGCATAAATTCCAGGGCAAGCTTGTTGTTGTAAATCATCTGCATACTTTCATCCGCGAAGTCTTTTTCCTTCCGGTTCATGTTTCGAAGCGCCGCTTCCAGCGATGTGACAGCCCCTTCAATGCGGCTCGAATAGTAGGCTTCTTGCTTGAGAGCGCTCTTGGAAAGGGCCAGGACAGAAACGGGAGAAAGCTTGAGAGAGGAGAGAAATCCCTTATCTTGAGAAATCGTGGAAATAAGGGAAAGGACTTCCGGGATCAGGACCATCCAAAAGGGTCTTCCGTTCTTCGCGGGTAAACCGACGGCTTGGGCCTTTTTAGCTCTTTCTTTTTCGAAAGCCGTCCACGCCTTTTCGCCCAAAGCGCCTAGGGTTTGAGATCTTGTCAGATAAGCATTCATTTCGAGACCCTTATAATCGCCAAGTTAATCGCCAACTATTCGCCAATTATATTACACGGTCCTTGGTGATTTGTCCAGTCGTCATTATTCCCTCACTTTCACGGCCATCCCCTTTTCCAGCAATAGGTTGTTCAGGTAAACCTGTTTTCCTGCTTTGTCTGCAATATACTCGTGCCCTGTGGCACCAGTGCCTGCCGCCCTGACTTTTTTGTTCTTTTCATTAGCGGTAGTTAGGGCGGCCCCAATCTCCGCTTCGCTACGATTGATCGGTATTGGAACCGCCGAAGCTTTGAGGCTTCGTGCGGGCAGGAATACATCACCTAAATAGCGGCCCCATTTTTTGCGGGTCTGGGTGTGAATGGTACCGGATACCGTGGGGACGGCTATTTTTGACGCATTCAATTTGTTCCTTCGGTACCGGATACTATTTTATGCTACTGATTTTTCTCAGGCGGCAATTTTTTAGAAGGTTTTGAAGTATCGTTCCCGCCTCCGGCTGAATTCTGACCGGAGCCGGTCCCTTGCAGTATCGGTCCCCCCGGGGCCGAGAACGGCTCGGGGCCGGCCCCTTTCAGGTCAATCACGCTGGAATTAAGGAGCCGTTCGCCATCAAGACCGGGCGAAGGGGGAGCGTTTGACGCGGGAGGCAGCGTCAGATGATTTTCAATCTGCCATGGATTTACGCGCTTGGGGATCCGATCGGCTGAAACGCCCAGTGCGCCGGCAAGTTCTCCGCGACGCTCTTGCATCGTTTCCAGCGCTGTTTCTATTTCTTTACGGTTTTGGGACTGGTAAGTTAAATTTCCTTCAACACGGGTTTCTGCACCCTGTACTTTTTCTTTGAACTTGTAATAGGCCACTACTCCATCCTTCACAGAATCCGCGGCCATCCCATATAGCGGAATTTGAGCGATTCCTTTGAAGACCAATCTGTAATCCGGATGACGTATCATGTCGATATATTCGTCATAGTTCACGAGAATGTCTAAAAGCTGAAGATAGTCACTCCCTGTCTTACTCCACTCCTTCTCCTTGAACCGATCGGATTTGAGTGTCTCACCGGCTAAACCCAGGGCGAAATTAAACCCTGCAGATTCCAAATCGCTGGTCATTTTTTTAACGGCTTCCGGGAACTCCTTGCTTTGCTCCTCAAACTCAAGGCCTCTCATTTTCTCCGAGTCCATCAAGGCATCATAATCCTTTTCAGCCTTGCATAAGGCATCGTAAGCTTCCCGGGCCTCCGGATGGTTGCTGAGCAGCTGTTCCATTTCATCCCGGCTTAAAAGCGTTTTTTCCGCGGGCGTCGTCTTGGATTTTTCCGCCTCCAGTTGTTTTTCGGTCTCCGCGATCTCCCGGCGAATGCCCGCCAGCGCAGCATTTTCCTGTTGAACCTGCATTTCTAATTGCCGGCTCCGTGAAGCCGCGGCTTGGCGTTGGGCGCTTATTTGTTCCACCCGACCCGATAACGTGCTCATGTTGGCTTGGTCCGCAGCGATCTGGGATTGCAAATTCTGCGCTTGCGAGGCAAATTGCATGGCGCGATTGCTAAAAGCTTGGGTCGGTGCCATCAGGGCTTCTGCGCCACCGACGGAGCGCGTGCCGCGGATCTGGCCCAAAAGACCGTTCCCTTGCGCATAAATCTGGTTCGATTGATTTTGAAGCAAGGTCTGGCGGCTCTGTAAGCGGTTCTGAACGGCCTGGAGTTTACTTCGCAGATCCAGCTCCTCGGCTTTCAGCTGATCCTCTTGGGACCGGGATCGTGCCCACATTCCCTTCAGCTGTTGGAGCTTTTGCCCCACCCTGCTCTCTTGGTTTTTCAAATCCGCGAGTTTGCGGGAAAGGTCCGCGACATCGGCAGTCAACAGAGGGGCGTTGGTCAAAAAACACGCCGAGAGCAAAACGAAAAGCGGCAAAAATCGTTTCGGCAAAATCTCTTTCTTTCTTGCGAGAAAAGGGGCCATCAGATTTTACACCGGTTTCTGGGTAGCAGAAGACAGCGTCGGGCTCGTTGCCACAGCGCTCCCGGCCTCGGCTTCGTAATTTTCGATAACCGCCGGCGGAGGATATGCGGATAAAAGAAGTTTTGCATCCCGCTCCGTCAGGAGGCTTCGCTGGGCGAGTCCGCCAAAGTAAAGGTAATAAGAATGTCCCTCCTCAGCTTTGATGATATAAGAAGCGAAGTTGGTAACGAACCAGCCCTGGTTATATTCATCGCCGCGCTTTGCAAATTTGATCGTGGTTTCGCCTGGATCCCGTTCCCAGCAAAGATAACTCGCGCTTTGTAGTTCACCGATGACTGTTCGACCATCGATGATCCGAATATGTCCCTGCCCAATGACGTTTAAAATCCCGGGGTTAAGGTTAGTGATAAAAAAGATCCGCGCTTTTTTCGCATTGACCGGTCCGGAAATATTCTGCGGAACAGGGACATATTGCTGGGCGGCGCTAAGAGCGGTACGCGGTGTCAAAGGCACTGAGACGCAGCTTGATAAAAAAAGTGCCCCGCATACCGCTATTATTTTTTTTATTTTCAGGGTCATAAAATCCCATGCCCTTGTTTTCACTTTGTCAGGGAACCGGCACTTCCGATCTCAGCTCGTTCAACCATGACCC
Source organism: Candidatus Omnitrophota bacterium (assembly GCA_043808175.1). Taxonomy (GTDB): domain Bacteria; phylum Omnitrophota; class Omnitrophia; order Omnitrophales; family Aquincolibacteriaceae; genus Aquincolibacterium. The sequence goes on from JAZDFE010000016.1 coordinate 48,030, forward strand.
TATTTGCGCGCGGCGTTTTTCCGCGATCGGGGACGGGTCTTTCGCCAGCTGTTGCAAGGTCGCGGTCAGATCATTCGAGGCCTTTGTTTTTTCTTTAAGCATTTTGTAGCAATAGCCGCGGCCGCGCAGGGCATTCGCGTAATTGGGGCTGGTGGCGAGCACCTGGTTGAATAATTCGATCGCTTTTTCGTACTCGCCCCGGAGCGCCCAGACCCAGGCGCGACCGGTTAACGCGACATCATACTTTGGATCCTGTGCCAGCACAGACTCAAAGTCCGAAGAGGCCCTGTCCAGGTCCTGCTTCTCAAGCCAACAAAACCCCCGGCTTGCCTGCACCCAAACCGCCTTGGGCTCCCAGGCCAAGACATGGTCAAAATCCTTGATCGCGGCGTCGTAATCATTGATCTTCCAGTACAGCTGTCCGCGGTCAAAAAGGACCTTGACCTGCAGCCGCGCGCGCAAGATACCGATCGCACGGGTCAGATCTGCGATGGCATCTTGCCAACGTTCTTTGATCTCATAAAATTTGGCCCTGTAGCGGTAACCATTGACAAATTCCGGATCCATGGCCAGGGCCTTCTGGAATCCGGCAAGCGCCGCCTTCGCATCCCCCGTCTCCCACAGGTTGACCGCCTGCATCATCACAGCATATTTTTCGCTTTTGATATCGATCTCTCCGGTGACCATTTTCGACCGTATGAAAAGTGAGATCCCAAAATAAGTTTGATGGTAGGGCGTTTGGAAAAGAAGATGTCCCTCGCCCGTGTAGACCCTGAAGGATTCGGGGAAAATCCCGCCCGCGCCGTTTTTCCACACTTCTTCGACAATATAGTCAGGCTTCTCGAGTGAAAAATCCGTGACGCCTTTCCGGATCGAAGTGACCGCAAACCCGTCCTGTATGAACATTTCGTTGATCTGGTCGATGTAAGTTTCGTTCGCATTGCGGTTGGCCGTGTCTATTTTATTCTGTTCATAGGCATTGATCTTTTGAATGCCCTCCATAAATTGCCCCATGGCACCGAAAGCGCTTCCGCCAAAACCGCCGCCGTAGCCTCCGCCGCCGTAAGAGACCGAAGAAGATGCCGCGCTGATCATCGGCGATAGGGCGTCAAACACTTGTTTCATGTCATTCATGGAATTGGAGTTGCCGGTCCCACGCTGCAAGGTTTCGAACCTAGACTCGAGCTTAGTCCCTAATTTGATGGCATGCTCTTTGGGGTCCTGGAGGCGTAAACTCACAATGTCCCATTGCATTCGGAGGAAGGGGTTTCGAAATCGAAGGTAGCGTTTGTCGTTTCCTCTTTCGATCCACAAGTCGATACTCTCGGATTTGACTTGTTCCGCCTTTATCAATTCGGCTAATCCGTCCTCGACAAGGATCTCCGTCGGATGGGGCTGAGATCCGCCAGTGGGTGAGGCCGAAATGGCCGGGGTCGCCGGGGCCTGTTGGGGTGATACAGCATGACCCTGGTTTTCAGTTCTTGAAAAATTGGTCACAGGGCCAATGGTTGCACACCCCGCCTGTGCCAGGATCATCGCTCCTGCTGCGATCGCCATAGCATGATTTCGGCTCACTATCTCCACGCCGGTTCCCTCTTCAGCTCGAAGCCCGCGGTCTTTTTAAACTTCGGTCGCTTTGATCAAAGCGACCCACCACGCGGAGCTAACCTCAGTTTTTACTCAAAAACACTTTCCCCGAAGCTATCGACAAAAACCATCCGAAACAATAAATATATCTTTTTAAAGACTTCCCCATCCGGGATCGCACCGAATGACACATTTCAAGCAAAAGACGACATGGAGGTGTTAACTGACCTTACTCAACCATCCTCACAGCACTTGTGCCTTTGCACAAGTACGGCCCTGGTTTTCATTTTCTTTTAATCAACGGTAACCAGGACCGCCCCAATCTCAGCTTCGCTTCAATTGGTTGGTATTGGGACGGCAGAGTCGGAGCGTAAGGTCAGCTCCGTACTCTGACGGCATGTCCTTCTTCGAGTAAGCGGCACTGACTTTTATTTAAATGCTGTTTTTGAAGTCAGTACTACAAAAAACGTTGTTATTAAGGTAGACCTGTTTGCCGGCTTTGCGGGTGTTGCCCGGAAACAAGACGGGAAAGATCTTTATACGAAAGAACGCTGGCCCCTTCGCGCTGCGCGGAGGCCCGTCCCCCATAGACAAGGTACTTTGCGAGAACTTCTTTCCCCATGACCTTCGTAAGATATTTCAATCCCCTGAACCAGTCGGAATTAAGGGTTTCACCGGCTTTGATCTCCACCCCAATGACCTTGCGGGCCTTTTCGATCAAAAGATCGACCTCATTGCCCGCATTATCCCGGAAGTAATAAAGAGGCGCGGTCTTTCCGCTATTCCAAAAACTTTTCAGGATCTCGATCACGATAAAATTCTCGAAAAGCGGGCCGCGCAAAGGATCCCGGGCGCACTGCGCCGGTTTTTCGATCCCCAAAAGATACGCCGCCAGGCCGGTATCGTAGAAGTAAAGCTTCGGCGCTTTGGTCAGTCTTTTGTTGAAATTGCGATAATAAGCCGGGAGCAGGTAAACGATGTAACTTGCTTCCAGCACGGAAAGCCATTCCCTCGCAGTCGTATGGGAAAGCCCCAGATCGTTCCCGATCGTGGAAAGATTCAAAAATTGTCCCGTGCGCCCCGCGCAGATCTTGAGGAACTTTTGGAAAAGCGAAAGACTGCGGACGGTCACGATCTGACGAACGTCTCGCTCAAGATAAGTGGCCACGTAGTTCGCCATCGCTTCCGTCGGATTGAGTTTCCGGTCATACACGCGGGGGTAGAATCCGGTATAAAGGATCTTATCGGCGGAAAACTTCTCTACCCGGGCGCCTAACTCCTGCATGGAAAACGGCAGGAGCCGCAAAAGCGCCACGCGACCGGCAAGGGATTGTTGAACGGATTTCAAAAGATCGAGGTTCTGGCTCCCGGTGAGAATATATAAGCCATTCTTACGTTCTTCATCCACGATCCCTTGCAAATAGGAAAGAAGCTTGGGAACACGCTGGACCTCATCAAAAACAGCCCCGTGGGGATATGCCTTGAGGAACCCCCGCGGGTCCTGCTCCGCAAATTCACGAACATCGGGGGTTTCAAATAGCACATAGGGTTTCTTGGGAAACACGTCGCGGCAGAGAGTTGTTTTTCCGGACTGCCGCGGTCCGGTCAAAAGCACCACCGGATATTTTCTGGCGATCGCCGCTAATTTAGAAGCGAGAGTTCTTTTGATCATGGGCGCATCCTAATCCGAAATATTACAGATTGCAAGTTAAACTTTCAATCGGTAAAATAAGCGGCGTTCCTGCCACCCTCCCCCAATTCCGGGGACCCCGCATAACAAATCTACGGGGCAGGCACATCACTTGATTCTATTCCCTCACCCGAACCGCGTGGCCTTTTTCGATCAGTTCGTTGTTGAGATACAGATACGAGCCGTCTTTGTCAGTATGATACTCGAGCCCTGTGGCTCCAGTACCTCCAGCCGGGACTTGGATGTCCCGTGCTGGAAGGAACACGTCAGCGAGGTACCGGTCGTACTTGTCGGATTTGACGGTCCGAATAAGGATAGATTGTTTCGTCCCTGCGGGACTCGCAATGACGGACTCAACAAACGCTTTAGCTTCTTTGCCTTCTTTGCTCACGAGCTCGGGGGCGTCGAGGCCGCGGAGTCGGATGGTCTGGACGCTGCGCACGCCGAAGCCAAGATCGATCACCGCCTTGAGCGTATCTCCGTCCAGGACTTCCACCACCCAGGCGCGGTAAGTATAGAGGTCGTCCGGAGTCCGTTTCGAAAGCTTGATCAGGTCCGAAGGCGCGGACGCGCCTCCCGGGAACGCAGAGACCACTTCAATGATCGCCCCTTCCTTAAAACGGAGGTCTTTGGACGTTCTGTAATAATTGGAGAACCCGAGGTCGATGACAACCTTCCCGGTCTCAGGGCCCACGGTGGCCTTGACCATCCTGTAAGTCCCGGGCTTCCCCGGCTGGGCCGTGAGCGGCGCCTCTTTCACCGGCGCCGGCGCCTCGCTTTTCGCGGCTTTGCGTTTTTTCACTTCTTCACGGGTTTGGTCTTGCGTCCAGTTTTCCTTCGCGGCCTTTTCTTCCAGCTCGGCACGCTCCACAGGATCGTTCATGGAAAGAAGTTCACGATAGTTAGCCCAGCTCAAGTCTCGCGGCGCCGCGAGAATGGGATAAGCGCGGTAAAATTCCAACATTCGATGGAGTTCCGACTCGCTCATCCCGAGGTCGGCAGCGAGTCTTGAAATGACCTGCTTACCATAATCTGCCCTTTCCTTATGCTGAAGCACGTGTTCGTCGATCAGTTTGCCGATCTCCCACGCCTCGCGGACTTTCTCCTGCCGGACGGCCTGCTCCACACGGGCCTCGCTGGCCGCGTGAGCCTTGCGAATGGCGGCGACCAATTGATCGTACGTCTGGACTTGCGGCGTTGGGGCCGGCGGGTTCGCCGAAGGGGCCTCAGACCATGACACAGACGGGGATATAAGGAAGAGCGTGAGGAGCGTACCCAAGAGGACCGTCTTTTTCATGCCGAAGGACCTTTCTTTCAGTGGAAGGTGTTAAGTAGTTTCCTGCGTCTCTTGCGGGGCCGTTCTTTTTTTTAATTTTCCTCGGGATTTTCCGTTTCGTCCCGGGCGGCCTCCAGATCGCCGATCCGAACGCCTAATTGAATCGCATTCCTCCAGACCGCCAGGGTTTCAGCGTTGTTCGCGCTGATCCTGCTTTCCAATTGGCTTATTTTTGTCTCGAGGGCTTCTAAGGCTTTTATTTTCGAGTCGCTCTCTTTAGCCTTTTTTTCCAATTCGTTCACCTTGGCTTTCAAAATGTCCATGCGGGAAGTGTCTTCGTACGCAAAAACCCGGGTGACGGGAAGGAGCAAAAAAATCAGACAGGACGCGAGAAGTATTTTCTTGTTCATTTCAGTTCTCCTCCTTTTTTATTTCATGAATGCGGGCGAACGGAAAGCGCGTTCAAGCCGGGACCTCCTTTCTAAAAGCCGGGACAAGGGACACGGGCCAAGAGCCAAGATCCACGTGGTACGTGGCCCGTGGAACGTGGCTCTGTTCCTACCGTGGCCCTTGGCCCGTTTCCCGTGGAGCGAGTAACAACTGCTTATTTCAACAATTGCCGCAGGACATACTGCAGGATACCGCCGTGCCGGTAATATTCGATCTCGATCGGGGTATCAATGCGGCAAAACACCTCGAAAGTTTTCCCTTTGTCCGTTGCGCGTTGCGCGTTGCGCACTTTACAGGTCATGATCTTGCCCGGCTTTAATCCTTTGGCAATTCCTTCGATGGTGTAGATCTCTTCGCCGGTCAATTTAAAGAAAGCCGCGTTCTGGCCCTGGAAGAATTGGAGCGGCAGGACGCCCATCCCGATCAGATTGCTGCGGTGGATCCTCTCATAGCTTTCCGCGATCACGGCGCGAACGCCCAGGAGCGCGGGGCCTTTGGCCGCCCAGTCGCGCGAAGACCCGCAGCCGTATTCCTTCCCCGCCAAGATCACGAGCGGCCGGTTCTCTTCGGCGTACTTTATGGCCGCGTCAAAGATCGGCATCGGAACGCCTTTCCCCTGCCTGCCGGCAGGCAAGCTTTTCTCGGGAAAATACTTCGTCATTCCGCCTTCCACGCCCGGCACGAGCCGGTTTTTCAGCCTGGTGTTGGCGAACGTGCCGCGCATCATGACCTCGTGATTGCCGCGCCGCGAACCGTACGAGTTGAAATCCTTGGGTTCGATCCCCTGTTCGATCAGGTATTTTCCGGCGGGACTCGCCGGCGCAATGGAACCTGCGGGAGAAATATGGTCGGTCGTGATCGAATCCCCGAGCACGGCCAGAACGCGGGCGTTCTTGATGTCCTTGAGGTCCGCCGGCAGGACCGGCATTTTTTTAAAATAGGGCGGTGACTTCACGTAAGCGGATCTTTTGTCCCAAACAAACGTGTCTCCCGCGGGAGCGCTCAAGGACCGCCAGGCCTCGTTCCCTTCAAAGACATTGTGATAGCGCTTCCGGAACATCGCCGGGTCCACGCTCTTCAAGGCTTCCCGGATCTCGGCCGAGGTCGGCCAGATATCCTTGAGGTAAACGGGCTTGCCGTTCTTCCCCAGCCCAAGAGGATCTTTTTCAAGATCGATCAAGACCGTTCCCGCGATCGCGTAAGCCACCACAAGCGGCGGAGACGCGAGGTAGTTCGCGCGGACCTGCGAATGCACCCGTCCTTCGAAATTCCGGTTCCCGGAAAGCACCGACGCCACGACCAGGTCTTTTTCCTTGATCGCCCAGGAGACAGGCTCCGGGAGCGGCCCCGAATTCCCGATGCACGTCATGCAGCCGTAGCCCACCGGGTTGAATTTCAGCACTTCGAGGCAGGAAAGAAGTCCGCTCGCCGCGAGGTAATCCGTCACGACCTGGGAACCCGGCGCGAGGCTGGTCTTCACCCAAGGCTTCACGGTCAGTCCTTTTTGAAGCGCCTTTTTCGCGAGGATCCCAGCCGCCAGCATCACGGAAGGGCAGGAGGTGTTGGTGCAGCTCGTGATGGAGGCGATCACGACCGATCCCTGCGCGAGCTCGCATTTTTTCCATGCGATCTCGATCGACGCTTTTTTCGCGAGGCCGGCCTTGCTTTTTACCGTCTCCGCGAGCGCCTTCTTAAAGGAAGGCCTGACTTCCCCCAGCGTGACGCGGTCCTGAGGACGCTTGGGACCGGCGAGACTCGGCACCACGCTCGCGAGGTCGAGCTCCAGCGTGTCGGAATAAACGATCTTTTCTTCCCCGCCTTCGCGGAAAAGTCCCTGGGCTTTCAGATAAACTTCGGTGAGGTTGATCTGTTCCTCACTTCTTCCGGTCAGCCTCAAGAAACGGAGCGTTTCCTGGTTCACCGGGAAAAATCCGGCCGTGGCTCCGTACTCGGGGGCCATATTGGCGACCACCGCGCGGTCCGCGAGCGGCAGGTCGCTGACGCCGGGCCCGAAAAATTCCACGAACTTGCCGACCACGCCCTTTTTGCGGAGCATTTGCGTTACGGTCAGCACGAGGTCGGTCGCCGTCGCGCCTTCGGACAATTTTCCCGAGAACTTCATGCCCACCACCTCGGGGATCAACATCGAGACTGGCTGGCCGAGCATCGCGGCCTCGGCCTCGATCCCTCCGACGCCCCAGCCCAGGACGCCCAGGCCGTTGATCATGGTGGTGTGCGAATCGGTGCCGACCAGCGTGTCCGGATAAAGAAAGGTCTTGGTGCCCTCTTTCCGGCTGAAGATTACCGGCGAGAGGTATTCGAGGTTCACCTGATGGATGATCCCGGTCGCGGGAGGCACGACGCGGAAATTACGGAAGGCCTGCTGGCCCCATTTGAGGAATTGGTAGCGTTCCCGGTTGCGCTCGAATTCTCTGGCGATATTTTTCGCGAACGCTTCAGTAGTCCCGAAAAAATCCGTCTGGACGGAATGGTCGATCACGAGGTCCACGGGCTGGAGCGGGTTGATCTTCTTGGGATCGCCGCCCATCTTGACCATCGCTTCGCGCATGGCGGCGAGGTCCACGACCGCCGGGACGCCGGTGAAATCCTGGAGCAGGACGCGGGCCGGCGTGAAGGCGATCTCGTGTCCGCCTTTGTGCTTGGGGTCCCAGGTCGCGAGCCGCTCGATGTCTTTGCGCGTCACGTTCTTGCCATCTTCGTTGCGGAGCAGGTTCTCAAGAAGCACGCGGATGGAATAAGGCAGGCGCAGGACTTTGGCGACACCGCATTCCTGGAGCGCGCGCAGGCGGTAGATCGTGTAGTCTTTCCCCGCGATCTTGAGCGTCACCTTGCTGCCGAAACTGTTCAGAAGGCTCATCAACGGATCCCTTTCCCATTCAGGAAGAGGCTGTATTGTTGGTCCACGTTCAGGATGTGGTGCTCGAGCCAGCCCGTCAAAAAAGTGATCATGTCCAGGGCAAGCGATGTCTGACCCATTTCAAGGTCCTTCTTAAAGATCGCGACCTTTTCCTTAAAGGACTCGTGTTCTTTCCTGTGCTCTTCATAACCCGAGAAAGAATACTCGCTCATCATGAGTTCTTCCGTGTCAAAGTGCGTGACGGCGTACATGGCAAGCTCCCAGACCCTGGCGCCCAGGAATTGGGGGTCACTCACCCTCCCCCTGCTGTCATAAAGATTTCCCAGGATCTCGAAGAACCTTTTATGCTGTTCGTCAAGCACCCGGACGTTCACGCTGCATTTTTCATTCCAAACGGGGCGGAGCATCAGTTTTATCCTTTATAGAATCTTGCGCCACGTACCACGGACCATGGGCCACGAACCACGTGCCACGCAGCTTTTTCGTGACCCGTGTCCCGTGGCTCTATTTCAGCTTTTTAATGATCGCCTGTCCCATTTCGCGCGTCCCGACCGCGGTGGGGTCGTTCCGGTCTTCTTTCAGATCGTAAGTCACGTTCTTGCCTTCGCGAATGACATCGGCCACGGCTTTTTCCAGGCGGTCCGCGGCTTGGGTCTCTCCCAGGTGCCGGAGCATCAGAACGCCTGAGAGAATGAGCGCCACGGGATTCACCTTGTTGAGACCTTTATACTTCGGCGCGGAGCCGTGGGTCGCCTCGAAAAGAGCGCCGGCCGTTCCGATATTGGCGCCGGGGGCGACGCCGAGGCCACCGATAAGTCCCGCGCAAAGATCGGAAAGGATATCGCCGTAAAGATTCGGGAGGACGAGCACGTCATAAAGCTCGGGCTTTTGCACGAGCTGCATGCACATATTGTCCACGATGCGGTCCTCAAATTGAATGTCGGGGTACTTTTTGGCCACTTCGCGCGCGACCTCGAGGAAAAGTCCGTCCGAGAATTTCATGATGTTGGCCTTGTGGACGGCCGTGACTTTTTTTCGCTTGTACTGCCGGGCGTAGTCGAACGCGAACTTCACGATGCGCTCAGTCCCGGTCACCGAGATCGGTTTGATGCTCAGACCGGAATCGGGGCGGATCTTCTTTTTGGAAAGCCTTTCGATGCAGGCGAGCAATTCCGTCACTTCGGGAGTCCCCTTTTGGAATTCGATGCCGGTGTAGAGGTCTTCGGTGTTCTCGCGCACGATCACGAGGTCGATATTCTTGTAACGGGAACGGACGCCGTCGTAGGATTTGCAGGGCCTGAGGCACGCGTAAAGGTCGAGCTCCTTACGGAGCGCCACGTTCACGGAGCGGAATCCCGTGCCGACGGGAGTCGTGAGCGGGGCCTTGATGGCGACCTTGTTCTTGAGGATGGACTCCAGCACGCGCTCCGGAAGCGGCGTGCCTTCGCTCGCCATGACGTCCATGCCCGCGGTTTGAATGTCCCAATCAAATTTGACTCCCGTGGCCTCAAGGCACGCCCGGGTTGTTTCCGCCAGTTCAGGCCCGACGCCGTCGCCGGGGATCAATGTAACGCGATAAGATTTCATAAAACTCCTCGTTGTTTAGGGTTTCCGTTTCCTATGAGAACATTGCGGTCCAAAGAGCCTTTAGATATCCTTGTCTTTCATTCTTTTCCTAAATGGTTGACAAGGATTGCCCCAATTTCAACCTCGTTGAAATTGATAGGTATTGGGACTACAATGCCTCGCTCCCAAAGCCTGGGCTCACCCAAAGGATTCACATTTTATATGAAGAACACTCAAATTAAAAGAACGCTCTTGGAAGCGCTTGCCAAGGCCGGAAAGATCATCCGTTCGAACTTCGGCAAGGTGCAGACGATCACGAAGAAGGGCGAGTTCAACCTCGTGACGGAGATCGACAAGACTTCGGAGAAAGCGATCGTGGGGCTTATCCTGAAGCGCTTTCCGGGTCATTCGATCCTGGCCGAGGAATCCCCGGCCGTGAAAGGCTCCGGATGCCGCTGGATCATCGACCCCATCGACGGGACGACGAACTTCGCGCACGGTTTTCCGGTCGTTTCGGTCTCGATCGGGTTCGAGAAGGACGGCCGGCTCGAAATGGGCGGCGTGTTCGATCCGTTCCGCAAGGAGCTTTTTCTCGCGGAGCGCGGCCATGGCGCGACCTTGAACGGCAAGCGCATCCATGTTTCAAAGGCAAGGACGCTCTCGGATTCTCTCCTTGCGACCGGCTTCCCCTACGACCGCAATACGAACCCGGATGATTATCTCAAGATGCTCCGTGTCTTCCTGATGCGGATCCAGGGCATACGCCGCGGGGGGTCGGCGGCGATCGATCTTTGTTATGTGGCCTGCGGCCGGTTCGACGGTTACTATGAAATGAAGCTCTCACCGTGGGACAAGGCGGGCGGAATGCTGATCGTCGAGGAAGCGGGAGGAAGGCTTACGGATTTCTCGGGGGCCCCTCTGATGCTTGCGGGATCCCAGAACCTTGCCACCAATGGGCTTATCCACGCGGAGATGCTTGCGGCCCTTGAACCCTTTAAACATCTAAAGTAAGCCCCACGTTCCACGCACCACGTGGCCCGCACTGAACGGCCCATAAAAATTTATAGGAAGTTTAGTGCGGCACTCGCTTACAATATGATTTTTTAATAGAGAGCCAGTGCCGTACATCGTGGCTCGTGGCCTGAATGAATACCGGTGACTTATGGAAAGAGATCATGCTGGATGGAGAAATCTGACACCATGAAAAAAAAGACAGGACAACCCAAGTCCCGTCACGGTTGGGCCATCAATCCCAAGACGCGCGTGAAGCCCTCCAAGAAGCATTACCACAGAAAGACCGCGAAAAAGGCTGAAAAGCACTGGATGGATGAGCTTTTTGATTAGCACTGTTCTCCATTTGATGATAGGGGTTAACAGTGCTATACCGCATACCCTTAAATTTAAATGTCATGCGGTATTAGGGATGGCAGGGGCTGCCCAAGTCTTTATTTCTTTTTATTTAATGGCGCCCTCGTTCTCAATATTGGTTTATTGACAACGAGGACAGTCATGATTTCTTTTTTGAATTTTTTATAAATGAGAATCATGGCGACTTGGACTGCACTGATTTTCAATTATTTCTTTATTAATGAAAATCAGGGGCTGAAAATAAAAAGCACCGGGTTTTGAGGCCCGGTGCTTTTGAAAATCTAAAATCCTGCTTACTTCTTCGCTGCGCCGCCGAGATCCACACCGTTGCCCGGCAACGGAACATCTACGGGGATCGGGAAGGTAACGAGCTGGACCGCGCCGCCGATCGTAACCACGACAGCATCGATAAATCCTTGTCCAACGCCCGACCACGCGTTCTTGCCTTCGTTGGAATAGTCGTTAGGGGTGGTAAAAATCTTGGTCCACCCGAGGCACGTGTTCGTCAAGCCGAACCCGAGTTTACCCACGGTTTTTTCACCATAGGTTTTCTCTTCGGTCCACGGACTCGCTGCAAAAACTACCGGTGCGAGTATCATGGAGAGCACTATCACGAGACTCATGATCTTCTTCATTGACTTTCCTCCTTGGTTTTTAAAGCCCTAAAACAGCTGCGTCTTTTGCTGCATTGTGCCATAACTTGACGCCGCCGACAACCTTTAATATGCCTAAGGGTTATCGTCCTCTGATGTGTTTCCTTTATCTCTTTTTAGCCCTTTTTATCTACCTCTTGTCGGCCTGTCTCTGACCCGATATGATATTCCCATGCGTAAGCCCTCCTCTTCACCCTTCACAAAACTCAGTCATTCGCTTCTCCGTTGGTATTCCCGGCACAAAAGAGATCTTCCCTGGCGTCATACGCGCGATCCTTACAAGATCTGGGTTTCTGAGATCATGCTCCAGCAAACGCAGGTCGCGACGGTCATTCCTTACTATAGACGCTGGCTCAAAACCTTTCCCACGCTTTCCTCCCTGGCAAACGTTCCTTTGTCAAAAGCCTTGGAACTTTGGGCGGGACTAGGCTATTACAAGCGGGTCCGGATGTTCCATCAAGCGGCAGGTTCCCTCCAAAGGGAGTTTCAGGGAAAGATCCCCGGAAGTTCGGAAGGGTTGAGAAAGCTGCCCGGCATCGGCCGCTACACCGCCGGAGCGATCGCCAGCATCGCTTGGGGCGAAAAGGTGCCGGCGCTGGACGGGAACGTGATCCGCATTCTCACAAGGATCTTCGCCCTCGCTCAAAGCGTGGACCGGCCCGCGACCCTGGAAAAACTTTGGTCGCTCGCGGCTTCGCTCCTCCCGGGAAAAAACCCTGGCGATCTTAATCAAGCGCTGATGGAGTTGGGCGCCACCGTCTGCTTCCCCTCGGATCCGCAATGCGCCCGGTGTCCGGTCCATAAAGGTTGCGCGGCCCACCAAAAAGGAAGGGAGCTCTTTTATCCCGTCCGGTCTCGAAAATACCGTCCTGAAAAATTAAGGATGGCGGCCTTGGTGCTGCATAATCTCAAAAATGAAGTTTGGCTTGAAAAACAGCCGTGGCAGGGTCGATGGGGGGGGCTTTGGATGTTCCCTTTTTGGACGCATAAAAAAGAAATGCTGGAAGAACTCCGGTCTTTCCGCTCACGGCCGGTCCCGTTTTTGATCGTTCCCCACGTTTTTACAAAATACAGGGTCACGCTTGAGGTTTTCGAATCGTTGTGCAAAAAAAAGAGGCCCAGGAAGAAGCAATGCGGAAGGTGGTTCTCGATCGCGAAACTGGCCCGTACCGCTTTCCCGTCCCCGCACAGGAAAATAGCTCAGGCGCTTACTCTCTGGAGGGGACCGCTCAAACCTCTTTTCCCCAAAAGAGGCCTCGTGGAAAGGAAACCCGGGGCCCGGCTTACCTGACGATTATTACCGTATTAACAACCCTCGTAAACCCGAGAATCCTTTATACGTTCATGCGGTCCGTCAACCAAGTATCCAGGACATCTTTTTTGAAGCGCCACTGCCCGCCAATCTTCGTTGCCGGAACCTCGCCCTTCTTCAGCAAACGGTAGATCGTTACAAGATGGAATCCGAGATATTTCGCCGCTTCCTTGGGCGTCATGATCTGGGATCTTTCCCTCTTGGGATATTGATGCTCTTGGATCGGTTCTTTTGCCTGTTCCATTCTAGTTCTCCTTGTTTATTATTACTACTTTCGAGATAACTATAACTACATCATACAGCATAATCTATCTTATATGCTATAAATTGTCAATAGTTGCTAGTTTTTGGTCTTTCCATATGTCTTTGTAAACTATTGTCTTCGCTTCGCTTACAAAAAAATTGCTGCGCTAAAAAAAATATTATTGCTTGTTATTTTTATTCATTGTAGTATCTAAGCCTGTTCGCGTTTTGTAAAAGGTTTTCCGCGCCCATTGGCCATCTTTAAAAATTCATAAAAAAGGGAGGTCGTTCATGAAGAAAGCGAAGGTATTGTTGGCTCTTGTGCTCTGCACTTTTTTGCTGATCCCGATGAGCTTTGCGAAAGATGTTTGGGAACTGGCACAATCTGATTCGTATAAAGAAAAAACCGGGGGGATGCTAGGTCGCGGTCTCTTAAACGCGGTCACGAGCCCCGTAGACATCGTGGTCCAAACGGTCAACAAAACAAAAACCGAAACGCCTTTCATTGGAACCCTCAACGGCTTGGCGGGCGGCTTGGGCTGCACCGCACTTCGTGCCGGCTCGGGCATCATGGACGTCGCCCTCTTCTGGGTCCCGGGATTCAACGGCTTCCCCGTGGCGCGTTCTTATGACAATTGCTTAGAAGAGACTCCCGAAGTCGTACAGCCTGTCGAGGCCCCAGTGGTCCCTCAAGCTATCGGCGTCACAACCACGCCTCAGGAGCCCCTCGTGACGGTCACGGAAGCGCAACCCGCCCCGGTCCGTAAACACGTGACTAAAAAGCATAACGCTTACGATTACGTGAAGAAGTAAGATTCCTCTTCGGAACAAAAAAGCCCCGCTCAACGGCGGGGCTTTTTTTTGGAATGTCCCGGCCCGGGTTCCTACAGGCCCAGGTCGCTCAGCGTGAAGATCGGCGAGTAGTGATAAGCGGAGAGCGTTTCCGAAGCTCCCTCGTTACGGTCCACGAGACAGATCGTTTTGACGACCTTTGCCCCGAGCGCTTCTACCTCCTTGATGGCCTTCAGGACCGAGCCTCCCGTCGTGACCACATCTTCAAGCATGATCACCTTGTCGCCGGGCGCCAGGGCGGGCCCTTCGATCATCTTTTGCATCCCGTGGTCTTTGGCTTCTTTGCGGACAATGAACGCCTTGAGAGGTTTTCCGCTCTGGGAGCTCAGAACTGACACGGCAGCCGCAAGGGGGTCCGCGCCGAGCGTCGGCCCTCCGACCGCGTCCGCGCCCGCCGCCTGGGCCATGTGAAGGATCACTTTCGCCGCATAGAAGAGTCCTTGCGCGTCGAGTGTGACCTGCTTGCCGTCGATATAGTACTGCGAGATCTTCCCGGAGGCGAGCTTGCGCTCCCCGCGCACCACGGCCTTTTCCTGGATCAGCTTTAAGAGTTCCTGTTTGAGCGTTTGTTCATCCATGATCTTATGGCTCCTTTTGAGTTATTCTATCCTTGCGTCGCGAACATTCAAAATTTTTTCCCGGATCTTCCTGGAAAGACCTTTGATCATTTGCGCTTCAGGCTCCAAAAGCCCGCCTCGCTTGATGAGCCCCCGTAAAGTCCGGAGGATCCTGGGCAGAAGATCCGCCCCGCCTTTCTTGTACCCCAGTGCTTTCAGCGCTTCTTCGAAATACGCGATCGCGCCCTCGATCTCTTTTTTATTCAAAACCCTTTCGTGCGAGACTGTTTTTTCCAAACGCCGGTCCCGGCAAAGGGTGAAGAGCGTCACCATCACGGCCTGCGCAAGATTAAGCGACGGGTAAGAAGACCCCGTGGGGATGGTCACCAAGTGATCGCATAAAGCGCTTTCCTCATTCGCAAGGCCTTTGGATTCGCGGCCAAAAACGACTCCTACCTTCTGCCGGCGGGAGCTTCCGCGGATCTTCGCGACTGCTTGATCGAAAGAAAGAAAAGTCCCGCGATGTCCGCCCGAACGCCGGGTCGTTCCAATCACAAGCTCCAGGTCTTGGATCGCATCCTGAAGAGAAGCATACTCCTTCCCTTTTCTTAGGATATTCTCCGCCGACACGGCCATTTTTTTGGCCTGGGTCCGCCAAGATCTCGGCGGCCCCACAAGGCGCAGGTTCGAAAAACCCATGTTTTTGACGGCGCGGGCTGCCGCCCCGACATTGTCGGGGTTCTCGGGAAAAACAAGAATGATCGCGATATTCTCTTTTTTCATCGTGGGACTTGGGGATCAAGCCGGAAAAGCCGCTGGCCTATTCCTTTTCCCAAACATAGTCCGGAAGCTCGAAACGCCGCGTCAGGGGCGTGGTGTCACCCGCCGCCGCACACCAGGGAAGCACGAGAATATCATTCACGCTGGACCCCACTCGTATCGCTGCGTTTGTGAAAAAACGCGGGATATAAGTTACGGGCCAGGCTTTGGGGTGATCTTTTTTTTCTCCCTTGAAGGTGTAGACTAATTCCGCGGGCGAAGTAAGGAAGTTCACCGCTCCGCGCTTTTCCAGGGAGCCGATCTTTTTGAAGACGCATTCTTTTTTTACGGCTTCTGTCGCGAAAAGAGGACATGCCGCCAAAAATAAAAGTCCGATAAGGATTAGTGTTATCTTTTTTTCCATGTTTTCTTCCCCTCTTTTTTCCCTTCGTTGATTTTTTTAAAAACTGCGAGAAAAAAACCGTCCGTCCCGCTCTCCGGAGGCCAGAGCTTAAAGAATTTTTCCCCCGCTTCCCCGCAAGGAACGATCTCGAACTCCGGGTGCGCCGTCAGGAACGCCTTGGCAACTTCTTCGTTCTCGGCAGCCTCCACCGAACAAGTCGCGTAATACAGTCTGCCGTGTTCCGCAAGATATGGCAAAGCTTTTTCGAGGATCGCAAGCTGCTCTTTGGGGAGCGCCTCGAACCAGGCCGGCGCGAGCTTCCACTTCGCGTCGGGGTTCCGGCCAAGCGTCCCGGTGCCGGAACACGGCGCATCCACCAGGATCCTGTCAAATCCTCTCTGCGCCAGCTTGAGGTCCGCCATGCGGTCCAGTTCCGCGGGAAAAATATTAAAGACCCCGGCCCGCTTGGCCCTCTTTTTAAGTTCTTCCAGTTTATAGGAACGCAGGTCTGTCGCCACGATACGCCCTTTATTCTCCATCATCGCCGCCAAAAGCAGGCTCTTCCCGCCGCCGCCCGCACAGACGTCCCAAATGCTCTCTCCGGGTTGAGGGTCCATTTTTTGGCAGACCATTTGGCTGCCTTCGTCCTGGACCTCGAACCATCCGTCTCGAAAAGCCGGAGTGTCGAACACATTGCGCCGTTCCTGAAGGATCAGCCCGAAATACGACAGGACCGTCGGGTTGGCCTCGACGCTCAAACGGCGGAACATGTCCACGAGTTTTTTCCGGCTGATCTTAAGCGTATTAGCGCGAAGCACGAGGAGCGGTCTTTCCTGAAAAAATCCTATCAGCCGCTCCGTTTCCAGGACGCCGAACGCCTCGACCCATCGATGAACGAGCCACAGAGGAAAGGAATAAAGAAGCGCCATCATTTCTTCCTTTGACTTCGGTCCTTCCCCCTCCGGGAGAAGGTGCTCCCGCAAAGCGGCATAGACTTTTCCGCTTTGTTTAAAGATCTCGCAAAAATCCTCCTTGCCGACAAGCCCTTCCTTCGCGGCAGCATAAAGACAAAGGCATTCGGCCTTTTCAAGCCCGCTCATGACCGGCCGTGATTTGGCCTTTTCGACCCAGGCTTCCAGAAAGCTTTTGTGACGGAAGATCGTGTAGATCGTTTCGGAGAGGAATTTCCGGTCGCGGGAACCGACTTTTTTCCGGTTCTGATAAAAATAGCGCGCAAGCCACCGGTCCGAAGGCATTGGGTCTTTTTCGACGCCTTGCCAAACCTCGGTCGCCATGCGAAGCTGTGAAAAAACAAGCCGCCTTTGATTGTCTTTCATGAATTCCTTAGGGTTGGCGCCGCATGACATTTAAAATTAAGGGTATGCGGCACCATACTGTTACCCCCATAAAATTAAATGGAGAACAGTATAGAAAAAAAGGCCTGATCGCGAGGATCAGGCCTTTCGCAAGATCAGAAAATCAAAGAGCGTTTTTCTTAACTTTGTTCGCCGGCTTTCAGGATCCTCTGGCGAATATCGGATTCCCGGTCAAAACGGTTCTGGCGGGACACGTCCAGGGTTCGCTGTGCCGAAGAAAGTTGCTGTTGGATATAAGGATCGTTATTGTTGCTGCTACGCGCCGTCTTATAAGCGTCCGCGGCGCTCCACGCGTGGTTGGCCAAGAGCGGCCCGAGACCGACCCAGAAAAGACCTCCGCTGGTCAGTGTGGCAAGCAAGATGGTCGTGGTCACGGCGGCCACTTCAATGCCCGCCATGATCTTGGTCTTGGTGGCTCCGATCTCACCGTTCATGGCTTGACCCGTGGTCGGCAAAAGCAAGGATGCTCCGAATTCTTTGCCGCCCATTGCAAAAGCTGATGGAGACAAAGATGCGAAGATCATCAAAAAAACAAGCAAGCAAGAAAAGTGCTTTTTCATGGGGTTCTCTCCTCCTAAAAATTAATGATTTTCCTGACGTTAAACTAACGGCTTCTCGGGAGAAATCTTTACCTTGTCAGAGCCTTAACCTAATGTGTGTTTCTCAAGTTTTTTTGATAGTTTTAAAGAGCGAACATTTTGCCGTTTGCGTAGGCTGAGACTCTAGCGGGGTGAATTCCCTTCCTACTTCTTGGAAACGTTCTCCGGGCCCCAGTATGAAAGAACTTCGGCAAGAAGCCGCACGCCGAAACCATTCGCGCCCTTGGGGCAATCAAAGCGGTTCGCCGAACAGTAGGCCGTCCCCGCAATATCCAAATGCGCCCACGGTGTTTTTTCCGGAACAAACTCCTTAAGGAACATCGCCGCCGTGATCGTACCGGCATAGCCATCGCCCGTGTTCCGGAGGTCCGAGTGGTGCGACTTGATGCACTCCCCGTATTCTTCCCAAACAGGAAGCTGCCAGCACCGCTCTCCGACTTTTTCCCCGGCTTTTTGAATGGCGTCGATCAGTTTCTGATCCGTCCCGAGGATCCCGCAGGTCTTGTCCCCGAACGTGTGATGGCACATCCCCGTTAGTGTTGCCGCATCGATGATCGCCATCGGTTTGAATTCTTCGCAGTAGGACAATGCATCCGCAAGGATCAGGCGTCCTTCGGCGTCGGTATTCATCACTTCCACCGTTTTCCCGTTGTACATCCGGATGATATCCCCGGGACGTTGCGGGTCCGCGGCAACATTGTTTTCCACGGAGGGCGCGAGACCCACGATATGAAGCGGCAATTTCAGGTCCGCCACGAGTCCCATTGTTACGATCACCGCGATCGCGCCGGACTTGTCATATTTCATTTCATCCATGGCTTTCGAGGGCTTGATGGAAATACCACCCGTGTCAAAGGTCACGCCTTTCCCGACAAGACAAACGGTTCCTTGGGCTTTGTATTCCTTTCCGTATTCCATGATGATCAGAGCAGGCGGCGTCACGCTCCCACGGTTCACGGCCAGGATCCCGTTCATCCCCAGTTTTTTAAGTTCGGCAAGTCCCAAAATCTTACACCCTAATTTTTTTTCGGCGGCGAGCTTTTTGGCCTCGCTGGCAAGCCGCGGCGGGTTCATCACATTTCCGGGCTCATTATTAAGATCCCGGGCAAAAAGAACGGCCTTGGCGATCTTTTCGGAATGCGTCATGATGGGACGGAGCGCGGAGACCCGTTCTTTTTTTTCCGTAACAAGCTCCACAGATTCCGGGGCCTTGGGCGGATCGTCTTTCTTTTTAGTTTTATACCGCGTGAACTTATAGGAAGCTAAAAAAGATATCTCGGTGAGGATCTTCACTGTCTCTTCCTCGGAAACCTTTTCGCTTAAAAAAGAATCCAAAAACACCCGGACTCTTTGGGCTTTGCGGCCATTTGCGAGCCCGACCAAAGTCCCGACGGACTTCCTTAAGGAGGCGGCCTTGAGGTCTTTTTTCTCGCCTAACCCCAAAAGCAGCATCTCCGGCGCCTGGTGATATCCGGCCTGGTAAGAGCTGAAGGTTTCTTCTGTTTTTCCTTCAAAACGCTTTTTGGAAATGGCCGCTTCCGCCGCCTTCCCGAACGCGGGATCGATCTTTTTAAGCACCTTCAAGTCTTTTTCGCCCTTAAAAAAACCCGCCACAAAAAGATCCGCCTTGGGCCCTGCCTTTGTGAATCCCGCCAATGAAATTTTCATCGAAGCCTCCTAGAATTTTATAGAAAAAACAACGGCGATTATTTCGTGAAGATCATTTTCAAAGCAATGAGCATTAAAAAACCTCCGAACATTCTTTTCATCAAAAGTTCCGGGACTTTTTGCGCAAGACTGGCCCCCAGATATCCTCCTATAAAAAATCCGGCACAGATCAAAACCGCTATGCCCAGCTTCACGTTCCCGCTTTGATAGTAACGCCAGGCTGCAAGCAATCCGATGGGCGGCACCATGATGGCCAGGGTCGTTCCCTGCGCTTGATGCTGCGTCAGTCCGAAAAAAAACGTCAGCGCCGGAACCAGGATCACCGCGCCTCCGACGCCGAACATCCCGCCAAACACTCCGGCGGCCATTCCCAGGAGAATGCATGTCGCTTGTGTCATAAACAACCTCCTCATACTCCGGTAAGAGCCAAGGCCCTGTTTTTATCCGTTAGTTTCCCGCCCGGTCGAGCGCCAGGTTCACGAGCCGGTCGACGTGTTTGATCTTCGGATGTTCGCGCGGCACATGAAAATAAGTGACGTGCTTGAATTTTTTTTCAAGCTCCTTGACCCGGATAAAGAACGGCTTGAGATGCTCGGCCTTAAGACGATAAATACCCGAGAGTTGACGCGCCACAAGCTCACTATCCAAAAAATAGTCCGCTTCGGAGATGCTAAGTTCCGCCGCAAGCGTCAGGCCGCGGATCACGGCCATATATTCCGCCACATTGTTCGTGGTCTCACCGATCGTTTCGCCGTGATCGGTCAGCTTGTGGTCCTTTTCATCGCAGATGAGCACGCCGATCGCCGCGGGCCCCGGATTTCCCCGAGCCCCTCCGTCCGAATAGATCTTTCCTTTTTTCGACGAGGTCATTTAGGCTCGTCTTGTTTCTTTTCGAGCGGAGTTGAAACGGGGCCAGAAGCGCGCTTTGGGAGCGCTTGGCCCTTGTGAAAAGCTTCGAGGAATTCGACTTCTTTTTGAAGTTCGCGAACGCGGTTTTTGAGCTCTCTCACGGGGTCCGGAAGATCGCCGTGCTCGAGATCGACCTCCTCGACTTTTTTACCTTCAATGCGCACGATCTCGGCCGGCACGCCGACCACGGTGCAATGATCCGGCACAGAATGGATCACGACCGATCCGCCGCCGATCTTCACATGGTCACCGATCCTGATATTCCCGAGCACCTTGGCTCCCACACCCACGACCACATTATGCCCAAGCGTCGGATGCCGCTTGCCGCGCTCTTTGCCGGTCCCACCGAGCGTCACGCCCTGATAGATCGTCACATTCTCGCCGATTTCGGCGGTCTCCCCGATCACGACTCCCATGCCGTGATCGATAAAAAATCCCGGGGCGATCTTCGCGCCGGGATGGATCTCGACCCCCGTCAGAAACCGGGCGATCTGGGATATAAGCCGGGGAATAAAAGGAATGCGCAACATGTAGAGCACATGCGCGAACCTGTAGAAAAGCACGGCGTGAAGTCCGGAATAGAGAAAGAGGACCTCAAGCGCACCGAACGGCGTCCGGGCAGCCGGATCGCGTTCAAAGCAGGCCATAAAATCGCGGTAGACGGAGTAGAAGGGGTTTCTCATAACGGGGGGTATTATTTCAGATTATGGAGGGTTGGTCAATCAAGCTCACGCAGCGCCACGACCCACGGGCCACGGCTCAAGGTCCGCGTGGTGCGTGGTACGCGGTGCGTGGCCCGCTCTTTCGCTTTAGACGCTGAACCGGAAAAGCATCACATCGCCATCCTGGGTCTCGTATTCCTTCCCTTCGATGCGAAGCAGCCCCTTTTCTTTGACGGCCAGTTGAGAACCGTATTTTATGAGATCTTCATAACGCATGACTTCGGCACGGATGAATCCCCGCTCAAAATCCGAGTGGATCACGCCCGCGGCTTGCGGTGCTTTCGCGCCCTTGCGGACGGTCCAGGCACGAACCTCTTTTTCTCCGGCCGTAAAATAAGTAATGAGCTGAAGTGCTTTATAACCGGTCCGGATAAGCGAGTTGAGTCCCGGCTCTTCAAGGCCCAGGTCTTTCAAGAAGATCTTTTGGTCCTCCTCCGAAAGATCGATCAGTTCAGATTCCACCTTGCCTGAGATGATGACGACTTCGGCGCCTTCCTTGGCCGCTCGCTCGCGCAAGAGATCGACAAAGGGACCGCCGCCTGGAAGGTCCTTTTCCGCCACGTTCGCGCAATAAAGCACGGCCTTGAGCGTTAGGAACGCCATGTCCTCACAAGTTTTCTTTCTTCTTCCGTAAGATCGATATTGCGAAGCGGCGTGCCGACCTCAAGCACCTTTTTCACCTTTTCATAGACCGGCATCCTTTCCTTGGATTCCTTGTCGCCGGTTTTAGAGAGTTTTTCGGTCTTATCGTAGCGCGCGTTAATGGTGTCCAGGTCTTTAAGGCATAACTCTGTATCGATCACGTCGATGTCACGCGCGGGATCGATCGTGCCCGAGACGTGAACGATGTTCGGATCCTCAAAGCAGCGGACCACGTGGAGAATGGCCTCGACTTCCTTGATGTGCCCGAGAAATTGATTGCCGAGGCCTTCACCCTTGGAAGCGCCGGCGACAAGTCCCGCGATATCATAAAACTCTACGGTGGTGGGCGTGGTCTTTTTGGGATTATAAAGCTTGCTCAGCTCCCACAGGCGCGGATCGGGCACCGGTACCATGCCCACGTTCGGCTCGATCGTACAGAAAGGATAATTTGACGCGGCGGCGTGCGCCTTGGCGATCGCGTTGAAAATAGTGGATTTGCCCACATTCGGCAGGCCGACGATACCGCATTTGAAGCCCATAGTCTCAATACCTCTTATGTAAAGAAATTTAAAGTTGGAACAGTGTGCGGCACTATCCAAACTTTTACTTTTTTTACATAAATGGTAGTTTGGATTGCCCCAATTTCCGCTTTGCGGAAATTGAAAAGTATTGGGACTATATCAAAAAAGTCCTTCCCGCACAATGCGTACCTCTGCCTAGGAAACATCCTGTTTGGGACAGCCGTCTTGTTATTGATAGCTTCTTCCAGCGGGAAAGGTGGTGACGAGGCTCAAGCCCGTAGCTTTCTCTTGAGAATGCGTTCAAAAGAGTTATTACCAAAAGCTTAAGTAGCCACTTCAACGCTTTTAAAATGGTTATTTTAAGCTCTTATGTGGTAATTACGCTGTTAGCAAAAGATTTTCTCTGATGGAATTGAGGGGGCTCTTCATCTCTACGATTGGGGTCTTCCCAGCGGGCGGTGTAAAAAATGCAACAAGGTATTGACTTATTTGAATGATATGAATATATTATATGATAATTATGAATAATGGAGGTTCGCCCATGTTGAGGTTAAGTAAAAAATTTGTTTTTTGGAGCGCCACGCTATCGCTCCTCTGCATCCTGGGGTTTCAGATACCGGCGCCTGCGGAATGGCAAAAACCCATTCAACCGTCCATGTCAGGCGGCGCCCTTACTTGCCTCGCCTCCCATCCGCTTGATGCCTCCAAGTTCCTGATCGCCTCCGGGCAGCAAGTTTTTGAGGCCGGAAAAGAGAACGCGTGGCAACCGCTCTGGTCTCAATCCGACGCGAGCGCGCCGATCAGGCGGTTATTTTCTTTCGTTGTTCTTCCGGATATGATTTTTGCGATCACAGATCGGAATGTCTTTATGGGAAACTTGAAAGACCGCTCCTGGCGCGCGATTTACAAAGACTCGGGGAAAACGCCCCTTGCTTTCGCGGTTCATCCCCAGGATCCTAATCGCTGGTTCCTGGGAACCCAAAAGGGTCTTCGGGAAACAAGGGATGCCGGAAAGACCTGGTCGACTTCCCGGGCCCTTCATGGCTCCAGCCCCGTGCCGCTTGTTCTTTTTGAGGGAGAGCGTCTTTTCATCGCGACCGAGAATGCGCTTTTTCTTTCGCTGGGCGGAGAAGCCGCGCAACGGGTCTTTACCCTTCCCCAGACTTCGGGCGAGCCTTCGGAGACAACAAGCGACGATGCGTCCGTCGATACCTTTCCTTATCTTTTCAAGATCCATGACCTGCTCGTCTCGAAACGCAACCCTCAAACGTTGTTCCTCGCGACCGCAAACGGCGCCTTCCAAAGCCTCGACAGCGGACACCGTTGGGAACCGCTCTCCAAAAGCGGCCTGCAAAGCGTCGCCGTCCTCCAGCTGGCCTACTCAGAAAAAAAGGGCCTTCTTTATGCTGCGACCTCTCGGGGTGTCTATGCTTACGACCCGCGCACGCAAAAATGGACCGGTCTTTTTGAAGGATTGGCCCGGAACCGCGCGCAGAGCATTGCGGTCCTGAACGAAGAGAGACTTCTCGCGATCACGGGGGAAGGTTTCGTTCAATACCCTCTTGGACCGTTCACGCCGGAAGCCGGGCCGGCTCTTGCGATCCATCAACCGCCGGAGGAAACCCTCGCGCTCTTTAAAGAGCTCCTCGCGTCGGAGCCTTCGGCCCGCGAGATCCATAAACGCGTCATTCAATACGCCGATGTTACGAACGGCAAGATCAAACGCTGGCATGCGGAGTCCCGGCTCGCAGGGTTTTTGCCGACCTTTTCGTTCGGTAAAAACCTGGATCGAAGCGCCTCTATCAGCACCTACAGCGGCAAATATATCACCGGCCCTGAGGACGTAAGTAAGGGTTGGGATGCGAGCGTGGACTGGGACCTCGGGAACATGATCTACAGCTCGAACCAGACCTCGATCGATTCGCGGGAGAAACTGATGGTGGAATTGCGAAACGACCTCCTGTCTGAAGCTACGCGCATCTACTACGAGCGACGCCGTCTTCAGATCGATCTTATCTTCACGCCGCCCGTTTCTGAGCAAGAGCATCTCGAAAATCTTTTGCGTATGGACGAGCTCACCGCGCTCCTTGACGGAATGACGAACGGGTTCTTTTCGAAACGTCTGGAACGGATCTACGAAGAAAGGCCGGAATTTAATAGGTTGTGGGGCTATGCCCCGCACAACGCGCAAAGTGCAACGCTCAACGAATAAACAAAAAGGAGAATGAACATGAACAACCGCAAAGATTTCTGTGCCACGGGCCATGAACACGCCTTCGGTTTCAGGCTTATTCGATAAACAAAAAAACCCGAAGGAAACTCTCGTTTCTGGACGTTCGCCTGCGCCGCAAAGCCTCGAAGATAAGACAGCGACCCTTAGAAACTTTCGGGATCTGAAAGTCTGGCGAATGGCAAAAGAGATAGCCGTGAGCACCTATAAGATCACGAAACAATTTCCTCAGGAAGAAATTTACGGCTTCAGCTCCCAAATGCGCCGGGCGGCTGTTTCTATTTCGTCAAACATCGCGGAAGGATTCAACCGATTTTACAAAAAAGATTATCGGCGGTTTTTAATGATCGCCCTCGGCTCTTGCGGAGAGCTTGAATCTCAAATCGAGGTAGGGGCGGAATTGGGCTACGTGCCCAAAAATGCGCTTACGGAGCTGCTTGAGAAATTGAGCCATGAAAACAGAATGCTGCGCAAGCTTCATGCTGCGCTGGATGAGAAAAAGCAATTCGTGGATGGTGATCCACACGTTGCAACCCGAAAAAATATGCCGCCCGAGGATCAAAGAACGAGCCCCACTTGTTATTGAGTGTGGATTGCAGGCCGGAAGTTGTTCGTGGCTCGTGATACGTGGCTCATGGCTCGCTCAGACTTGACGCATTGAGCGATCAAGTCTGAGCTGCCCGCACGCGGCATCAATGTCGCGGCCCAGGGTCTGGCGAAGCGTCACATGAAGGCCACGCCGTTTGAGCTGTTCGCAAAAACGTTCCGCGGCCTCGGGGGTGGGTGCTTTGTGCGGGAATTCCGTGATCGGGTTATAGGGAATGACATTGATCTTGGCCCGGAGCGGTTTCGCGATCATGGAAACGCCTTCAACTTCTTCTTCCGTGTCGTTGAGGCCCGCGATCAGCGTGTATTCGAACGTGATGTCACGCTTCAGATCCTGATTGATCTTCCTCAAAGCGCTCACAAGGTCCTTGAGGGGGTAACGCCGGTTGACCGGGACAAGAGAGCTGCGGACCTCATCGATCGAGGAATGGAGCGATACGGAAAGCCGGACCCGCCCGTCCACAGCTTTTACAAATTTCAGGATCTTCGGGGTGATCCCAGAGGTCGAAACCGTGACTCTTCGCGCCCCGAAGGCAAAACCCCAAGGTTCGATCAAAATGTGAACGGCCTTGAGGGTGGCGTCAAAATTATCGAGCGGTTCTCCCATCCCCATGAAGACGACATTGGTGATCTTCTTTCCCGTCACACGGCTGATCCTCGCGACTTGCTCGACGATCTCACCGGCCGTGAGGTTGCGCGTGAATTTCCCCTGCCCGCTCGCGCAAAACGCGCATTGGACCTTGCATCCCAGCTGCGTCGAAACGCACACGGTTTCCCGCCCTCCCCGAACGCCCGTCTCTTCGCCTTCGGGATCCGGGGGATCCTTTTGCGAGATCAGAACGCTTTCAAGAAAATGCCCGTCCGAGGTCTTGAAAAGAAATTTTGTCGGCCCTCCGGCCACGGCCTTTTTTTCTTCGGCGGGTTCAAGCGCAACAAGACGGATCTCTCCGGAAAGTTTTTGGATCATTTCCTTCGACAAGTTCCGGATCTCGTCCCAGGCGAGGACGTTCTTTTTGTAGATCCATTCTAGAAGTTGGGCCGCGCGGTATTTGGGAAAACCCCGGGCGATGACAAGAGCCTCCATTTCGTTCGCGGTGGATCCATAGAGGGTTTTCATGGAACGCTTTTTATTTGTCTCCGCACTTGCAACGTCACGTCTCGCGCAGAGATCAGATCCATTTTTTGAATTTCATCCAGACAAGTGTGGCAAGAGAGGAAAGCACGCAGAGGCCGATA
Source organism: Candidatus Omnitrophota bacterium (assembly GCA_043808175.1). Taxonomy (GTDB): domain Bacteria; phylum Omnitrophota; class Omnitrophia; order Omnitrophales; family Aquincolibacteriaceae; genus Aquincolibacterium. The sequence goes on from JAZDFE010000016.1 coordinate 74,133, forward strand.
GCGAACGGATAGCCCATCGCCCATTCGAGTTCCGGAAAATGCTTGAAGTTCATCCCGTAAATGCTCGCGATAATAACGGGCGGCATGGTGACGGTGGCCAAGACGGTCAGATGCTTCAGGACTTCATTGAGGCGGAAAGAAGAGTATGAAAAATAGACCTGTAAAATGTTGTTCAGGTTCTCATGATAGGTTTCGGCCATGCTGTGGATCCGGAAAAGATGGTCGTAGACATCCCGGAAATACATGAGATTTTTCGGCTTGATGAAGCGGTTCGGGTTCCTCGCGAGCGAGTAAACGGTGTCGCGTTGCGAGCCGATGATCCGCCGGAGGTTGAAGATATCCTGTTTGGTCTGAAGAAGCGTTTGCAGAAAATTCTTTGACGCGTGGTTGAACATTTCTTTCTCAAGCGTGTCGATCGTCACGTCGTAATCGCTTAGGACCGGAAGGTAATTGTCCACGAGGCGGTCAAGGATGGCATGGACAAGGATGTCGGAGCCTCCGGACATAACAGAAATTGTTTTTTTGACGGCAAGCTCCCGGGTCTGCCTCACGCAGTCCAGGGGATTCCGGTGCACGGTCACCACATAATTCTCCCCAATAAAAATATCAAGCTCGCTTGTCTCGAGCTCTTCATGCTTTCCTTTCTGCTTGAGGGTGAGGGCATGAACGACCATGAAGAGATACTCTTCATAATCATCGAGTTTGGGATGGGACTGGTCCGTGATGCAGTCTTCCACGGCTAAGGGATGAAAATTGAAGATTTCGACCAGCGTCTCTTCTTCGAATTCGTTCGGCGTTTCGAGGTCAACCCAAAGAAGCCCTGTTTTTTCTCCGTGAGCGGCAAGCATGCGGCTCCTGGAAATATTCGTTTCCAGCTCCGCGCCCTTTTTATAAAAAAAACTTGTGATCATCGTGGGCCCCATGGTTTCTGAACAGCGGTTATCTTATCAACCCTCTTACGGATTGGCGATATAAAAAACGTTTTCTGGATAGTGGGGGGCGGATGGCGGCTTGCTTTTGCTTTTCGTTATCCTCCTTCCTCCATCCGATTTCCTTGACGCAAGGCATCGTGAAATTATTGTTTCTGAGAAAAGTGGCTTCGTATTATAATCAAGAGCGATAGGACGGGAGGACAAGATGCCCAAGAAGATCCTGATCATCGACGATGAGCCTGAGATCTGCCAGATGGTAACTGAGTTTCTCTTTGATGCGGGATATGCTGCCTCCTTCGCCTTGAACGGTCCCGACGGCCTTGCCATGATCAAAAAAGATCCTCCCTCTCTGGTCCTCCTGGATATGGGCATGCCCGGCATGGACGGGGCCGAAGTGATGCGCCTCATACGCGAACAATTTCCCGCCGTGCTCGTGGTCGTCCTCACCGGCCGCAGAGATACGGAAAACGTCAGAAAAATGGTCGGGCTGGGAGTTTCGGAATATCTGACCAAGCCGATCAACCTGGAAACCCTGCTGGATCAGTTTGTGAAGGACTTGATCGGCCCGCCCTGTTAGCGTTTTGACGTTCTGCGTTTCCCGGAGATCGTTCCCCGCGAAATCACTTCTTCCTTTGAGCGAGATCCCCTGGAATTTTCTTTCAGGGCTGTTTTGGCCTGGCGGCCCGCGCCTTGATAAGAAGACTCGCCCCCTCGAATAAAAGCAGGAAAGCGAGACCCACAAGCAGCGCACCCGTGATCCCCATGGAATTGAAAACGAATCTCCCGAGCGAGAACATTTCCAGGATCCACGGCCTCAAGATGAAAAAAAGCGAGCACATCGCCACAAATATCATGAAGATCGCCGGCCCAAGGGCCGCGCCGTAGCGCATCTTGTTCTTAAAGAGCCAGAGGCTTACGGTCAGGAGCACCAGCGCGGCAAGAAGTTGGTTGCTCGAACCAAAAACGGGCCAGAACATTTTCCACGCCGGGATCACCTGTCCGGAAGCGTCCGTCATCCGGGTCGTAACAAAGATCGCGGGCAGGATCAGTGTGATCAGGGCCGCCGCGTAAGGGCTCCATCTCCCGCGCCATCCCGTCAATTCTTCGAAAATATAGCGTCCGAGGCGCGTCGCGACATCCAGGGTATCGTAGACAAACGTGGCGAAGGCAAGAAGCGCGAAATTAAGCGCCAATTCGCCGGGAATTCCCAGGCGGCTCAGGAACGCGCTGATGCCGTGGGCGAAGATCTGGTTGGGATCCTTCAGCTCGCCGGCTTTTGAAACCGTAAGGATCAAAACAGTCGCCAGAGCGATCACGGCCACAAAACTTTCGAGGAGAAGTCCTCCGTATCCGACCAGCTTGACGTCGGATTCTTTGGCGATCTGTTTGGAAGTGGTCCCGGAGCAAACCATGGCGTGAAATCCTGAGCAGGCGCCGCAGGCGACCGTCGTAAAAAGAAGCGGCAAGATCGGAAACCCGCCCGGGCTGATCCATCCGGTAAAGGCCGGGCACTGAACCACAAAGGGCTGAATAAAATTCCCGGCAAGGATCCCGATCAGGCTCACCCCCACCATCAGGGTAAGAAAAAAACCTCCCAGATATCCGCGCGGCTGAAGCAGCAGCCACATTGGGATCACCGCCGCGATAAAACAATAGACCAGGAGAGCCCCGTTCCACATCGCCCGCGGATCCATTTTCCCAAGAGAGGGCATGACGAGCGGAAAATGCGGCCCGAGATAGATCGCGACAAAGATCAGCGGAATAAAAACAAGCGTTGTGATCCCTAGCGGCGGATTGAATTTCCTGAGAATGAGCCCCATCACGATCGCGAGCCCGAGATACATCATCGAGGAGGACGCGACGCCCGCGCCCCTGAGAGGGTCCGTAGAGGTGCCGGCCGTGATGTCCATGAAGGTCGTAATGAGATAGACAAGCGAGAACCAGAGGAAAAGCAGGAACAGAATGTAGCCGCGTTTGTTCATGTATTCCCGGAGAACTTCCGCGATGGAACGGCCTTGATGACGGACGGAGGCCGCGATGGTGAGCATGTCATGAACGCCGCCGATAAAAATGCCGCCAAAAAGGATCCAGAGAAGCGTCGGCGCCCATCCGAACCACATGCCCGCAAGGATGGGACCCACGATCGGCCCCGCCGCGGCGATCGCGGAGAAATGTTGCCCCAGCAAATACCATTTCCCCGCCGGGACAAAATCCACGTCGTCGCGAAGCGTGCAGGCCGGGGTCGGCCGGTCATCCCGCAGCCCGAGGATCCGGCTTAAAAAATTCCCGTAAAGCCGGTACCCCAGGAACAGAGCGGCCATGGAACCAAGGATCAAAAGCAGGAGATTCATAAAGCCTCGACGGCAACGTCGTTTTACACAAATAAAACGGCCCTGACTTTGTCCAAAACTCAACGGTAGTCAGGACCGTCATGACTTCCCTATCGTTTTTTTAACGAATGAAAGTCATGGCGGAGGGAGTAGGATTCGGCTCCTCGTCTCCGCCTCGGTAGGCCACCCGCACCGTAAATATGACACACGTCATATTTACGAGCAGTGCTCCCTTCGAATCCTATCCCAAAGCTTGCGGCGTCTGCCGTGCGAGGGATTCCCTGAACCTCGACGGCAACGTCGTTTTACACAAGTAAAACGGAGGGAGTAGGATTCGAACCTACGAGGCCCTTGCGAGCCTAGCGGTTTTCAAGACCGCCGCATTCGACCGCTCTGCCATCCCTCCACGAATACTTCCCGTTCCACGGGCCATGGCCACGTGGTGCGTAGCGCGTGGTACGTGTCCCGCGCCTCAGCGCTTTTCCTTCCTCAAATTTTTAAAAAATTCCGCGAGCAGGAACTTTGAGTCATCGGCCATCACGCCTCCTGTGACCTTCACGCGATGGTTCAACCGGTCGTCTTCCGTGATCCTGAAGAGACTATGGCATGCTCCAGCTTTGGTATCGCGAGCGCCATACACCAGATTCGTACACTTGGTCATCACGAGCGCTCCGGCACACATCGGACAGGGCTCCAGCGTCACATAAAGTGTGGCGCCTTCAAGTGACCCGCGGTGTTCTTTTCCCCCGATTGGTTTTGCCTCCGGCATCTGGCTTAAAGTCTCGGAGGCCTGTGTCAGCGCGATCATCTCCGCATGCGCTGTCGGGTCATGCAACATTTCCATTTGATTATACGCTCGCGCGACGATCTTTTGTTTCCAAACCACCACCGCCCCTACAGGCACTTCACCCTTCTCAAGCGCAATAATCGCTTGCTTGATGGCTTCTTTCATGAAATGCTCGTGATGGGGTTTTTCCATGGACGGGGTTCATTATAAGAGTTTTTGGAAAGCGGTCATCACAAAAAGCGCCTTGTCGTACCCATCAAGAAATGGTTCGAAAGCCAAGGCGTCTCGTCGGAGGTCGCCGCACTTCAGCGAACCCGTTTTGAGCCAATAAGGTACCCGAAAGCCTGACGTTGTGCGGTAGAAAGCCCGTTTTTAAAAAGCTTCCCCGTAATTCTTTCTTTGGATATGCTTTTTGGGACAATCGCGTTTTCACGAAGTGTAAACCTTTGAAGTCTAAGGGAGGTTTTTATGGCTGACGATTTCGTCTACATCCTGGGGGATCAAGCAGACGAGCCTCAGAAACCGCCTTCTCCGCAAACGGCTCCCGCTTCCAAAGACCACGACGACGTGTTGGGTATCTTGAAGAGCGCCGTAAGCCGGAGAGCTTCGGACATTCATTTTCAGGTGGGACGCCCTCCGATCCTCAGGATCGACGGCGTTTTGTCTGCTTTCACGCAGGCAAAACCCGTCACGAGCACTTTCATGGTCAATTGCATAGACCTGCTCCTCACCGCAGACCAAAAAAAGAGTCTTTTTGAAAACCGCCAACTGGATTGCTCCGTAGTGCTCCCGAATTTCACGCATCGGTTCCGCGCCAATTTTTTCTTCCAGCTGAATTCCTTGAGCGCCGCTTTTCGCATCAATCCCACCACCCCGCCCACGCTGGAGCAACTCGGACTGCCTCCCTTTATACAAGCGTTGGCCTCTTTTCCCAACGGCCTTGTGCTGATCTCGGGAGCCACGGGCAGCGGCAAAAGCACGACCCTGGCGGCGATTGTGGACCATATCAACAGAAACAAGAACGTGCACATCGTCACGCTCTCGGACCCCATCGAATACATTCACAAAGGCAAACAAAGCATGCTCAGCCAACGCGAAATCGGAATCGATGCCAGTTCTTTTGCGAACGCCTTACGTGTGGTGCTCCGGGAAGATCCGGATGTGATCGTCGTCGAAGAGATCCGTGATTTGGAAACGATTGCCATGGCGCTGACGGCAGCTGAGACGGGCAACTTGGTCTTTGCGACGCTTCACACCAACGATGCCGTGCAGGCTATCGACCGCATCATCGATGTTTTCCCTCCCCAACAACAGAGCCAAATAAAAACCCAGCTGGCCATGACGCTTCAGGCGGTCGTCTCTCAGATGCTGGTGAGAAAAAAAGACGGCTCCGGACGCATGGCCGTCTTTGAGACCATGCTCGTCACGACCCCGGTTCGTAATCTGATCCGTGATGACCAGGTCGTGCAGATCTATAACGTTATATCGACAAGCCGCGCTCAAGGAATGATCTTGATGCGGGATGCCCTGAAAGAGTGTGTCCAGGGTGGCCTTATCACGCCGGAAGAAGCTGAGGCCTGCTCTCATGATTCCGCGCTTTTTCGGGAGAATCCTCACAATTGGCGGCGGCCACACGGGTAGTCCTGGACCGCAATTAGAGCGGGGCCCTCTCACCTCTTGCAAAAGCATCCCTTAAAAAGGCGCGCCCGGCAGGAGTCGAACCTGCAACCTTCTGATCCGTAGTGTCACCGCGGAACAAAATGCTCCGAACTGGATGCCTCATTTGATGGGTGGTGCCGGAACAACTTATGGAATTGAAGCAACGTCTTTAATTTCTGCAATCTTAGTAAAGATGTCTAAATGGGCGACAAGCCTGTTAAAAAGTTGTTTGGCTTTTCAAGGGTTCTTTAAAATAACGGCGGCTGTCTTAAAACGGGGGAAAAAGAAACCGTTGACCCGGAAAAGACACAAGCTTTACAATCCCAACCGCGACTGCCGACAGGCGGGTGATCATTAAAAATGGTTCGCGGGAACGGATTCTATAGCCGTCTATCCCGCGTTGGGGAACGGAGCGTAGAGGTGGTTGAATTGGGAAAGATAGATACAAACAAAGCGCCGTTCCCGCACGAGAACCGTTTACCCCACCGCTCGCGGAAGGGCAGATCCCTCCATGTCTCCTTCTGACAACGACAAGCCGTCGCCAGAAACTATTCGCCTGCTGCGCTTGACGGTAAGAGCTCTTCTGACCGGGGTTACCGTTCTGTTGGTGCTGGTGTTGCTCGTGATCTTGTTTCAGCTTGTTGAAATGCGGCAGGCGGCGCACCTAGCCGATGGCCCGATCGGGACTGGCCTCTGCCGCGAAGGCAACACCCTCATCACCTGCCATCCCACCATGCTGCGTCAAGTATTTCCCGCAGAAAAGGAGAAGGGGGCGCTTCGCATCTTCATTGTTGGCAGCTCCCAGGCGATGGGATCGCCGTATGTCCGTTCGAGCTTTAACCGCATTTCACGTTTTTTCCCGAACGAGGGGGGACTGGCCACTTGGTTGGAGGATTACCTTGTCTTTGCCATGCCCAGGCGCCGTGTAGAGATCATCAACGCTGCCATGGGGAACAACGCCCGGATGGCAAGACACCTGGAAACCCTGCGCGAGATCTTGGCTAAAGGTTCGCCGGATATTATCGTGGTCATGGGCGGAAACAATGAGCGCCTTGGCAACAAACACACGCGGGTAGCCGGCCCGTCCCAGCGTGACGCAATGGCCGCCATCATTTACCCCGCCTACCAGTCTACGCTCCAAACAATGGCCCGGGAAGCCTCCGAGGCAGGAGTGCGGACAATCTTTGTAACGCTACCCTCTAATCTTCACGATTGGCCGCCGACAACGCTTTTAAACAAGGTATCGCTTGAGCGGTTTTATCACGACATCGAAATGAAGCCTTTTTCCAAGGGGAAACGCCCGCCCGTTCCTGAGGCTTCCTGCCAGGATCTGCGCTCACAATGGCCACAGCTTCGCGGAGATCCAGCCGCACATTTTTCCCTGGCCCGATGCCTTGAGGCTGAGGGAAATGTCTCGCAGGCTTACTTAGAATATGTTGCCGCACGCGATCTTGACCTTCGTTTTGTGCGTGTGCGTTCCGTCCAGAATGAATCCATCCGTGCCTTGCGCGGGCCCGGCGTAAGCGTGCTTGACCTTGAAGCGCTTATGCGCGGCTATACGCACAACGGCATCCCCGGTTACGACCTCTTTCTCGATCACTGTCATATGAGCTTGCGGGGCAACAAGATCTCTGGTTTTGAGATCGCGCGCGAGGTGCTGCGGCTGGAAGGCGTTCCCATACGGGACGAAAAACTGCGTCGGGCTCCCCCCCTGCGCATCTTCAACCGCTGGGCGCTTTGGTGGCTTCACTGGCTCAGAACTATAAAGTGGACCTTGTACAGGTTTCTCCCCGCTTCATGGCAGCAGTTCGGCCCCCGCCGCGGCGGACCGCTTGCGAACAGCTCCCTCCTGACAATGCGCGACATAGACATGATTGGTGTGTAAATACGCCCTCTGCGGCTGTGGAGACGTGCGCAATAAAGCGCTCTATAATGTTTCAAGGTTTTTGCGCGCCGGATTTTTCATGCGGAGACTCCTGCAATCTATCAATAAAAAAGGCCTCCGCCTTTTTCAGGGGGATGTCTTTTAAGAACGCGCCCGGCAGGAGTTGGCTCCTCCCCCGCCAAATAAAACTTGGCGGGTCCGGTAGGCCACCCGCCCCTCAAACATGACTCCTGTTATGTTTCAGATCGGGGCTCCTTTCAACTCCTGCAAAAGTATTAATAAAAAGGGCACCGTCTTTTTTCAAGGGGTGCCCCTTTTAACTAAACGCGCCCGGCAGGAGTTGAACCTGCAACCCCCACATCCAAATACAGATTTAAATCCTGAACTGCGGCCCAAAAGACCTAACAACATAAACTACAGTTCTTTTTAAAGAGAGCCGTTATTAGGGCGGGAGCAGTTAAGCAAGATGAGGCTGCACAATGCTTGGAAATTCCTTTTGCGAGCTCGTGCAAAGTTCTTTGCTGAAATGCGTCCTCGAAGGAATCGCCATTGGCTATTTAGCTATTCTTCAATGGAGATGCGGCAAGGCACAACTTCTATTAGCGTTTCCTCACCCATTTCAAAAAAGGGCGAATGACAAAAAACTGCAGCACATCTGCTGAATTATATTCGGATCTTTTGCCTATCCGAAAATCTTTTGCGGGTGAGTTTCTATTTTTTTGATGGTGTCAGCATTTTCATTTTTTTTTGTTGTGCTGCAATTTGGCTTAAATTTTGAGTACGAGCCAGCCAGTTTGATTGCAATGGCTAATAATGTTGCGTTTAAGCCCGCGCAATATAGGGTCTTAATACCATGGATTGCACGTAGCATTTACGATATAAGAGGGCAAGCGCATTATTCGCTTCATGACATTTATTGGGGCATCGAGTTTGTTGCTGTTTTTTTTCTTTTCTACGCGTTCCGTTTTTATTTGTCCCTTTTTATAAATAACAAAAGGGAAAATTCCTTGCTCTCTCTCTCCTTGATTTTAATACTTCCCTTCAATTTTTTGTTGCCGCGATTTTTGCCTTTTTATTACCCGTATGACATCCCCGCTATTTTGTGTTTTACCCTTGGGCTTTCGGCTCTTCATGAAAATAGAAAGCTATGGTTCTATTTAATATTTTTAGTAGCAACTTTAAATAAAGAGAGCTCATGTTTTTTAGCAATGGTTTTTTATTCACCCGGTGGGGGAAAGAAAAATATCAAACGTTGTTAGTTCACGGCGTGCTTCAATTCATGATTTGGTTGGCGGTCAAACTGTTGCTTACACATATATTTCGATATAACAGCGGTCCAGCGTTTAGTGAATTTTTCCATTATGCGCAGGGCGTCCATAATACGGGAATCACAGTTTTTTCCACAAATCTTGAATTTCTTTCCCATCCTCAAAACTGGCCTTTTTCCCTTAGCAACCTGGGTTTTACATGGATTGTCACAATTTTGTTTTTTCATTTAATTGATAAGGCATTCGTTAAGAGGGTGGTTTTTATCTCGATCCCATATTTTTTTGTGACAATGGTAATGGGGAACATTATGGAGCTGCGTTGTTACGGAGAAATGATACCGGTATTTTTGACACCTTTCCTGCTGATTTTTAAAAAAGTATTATCTGAGACATAGCGTAGCGACTGAATTAGTAAACCTTCCATACTTCGTTCTCATATTTTGGCTAGTTATTAAGTTGATATCGAACCATCAAAATCATCCCTGGATGCAGGAAATAGCTCATAGGAATTGCGTCAAGCGCTTGAAAAATGGCCTTTATGAATCCACACGAAAACCAATCCGACTGTAAAGCGTGTTACAAAAAAAGGCGCATGTTTATTCCCTGGCCACAATAGTGCTAATAAAAGCGCTTACGCTCCTATTTTAAGGCCTCTAAAAACACGAAGGCCACCGAGGTTGTCCCTCGATGGCTTTTTGTGTTGCAAGTGGTAACGGGGGCAGGATCGTAAGTGTAGACGGTTTTCTCTTACCCGTCACGCGATCGTCCTTGCATACAGGTGCAAGGGTTGAACCTCACAGGATTTGAACCTGCGACCTTTGGGTTATGAGACCTGGGACCGTTCTTGAGGCAACGTGTGGCAGTTTTGTGGCACCTAGAGCTGAAAAAGGTCACACAAAACTAAAAACAACCACAAGGAACTGAGGGATGCTAACCTGAGGCGGGAAAAGAAATTGCACAGAATTAAGAGTTCGCGCCCGGCAGGAGTTGGCGCCCTTCGGGTCGGCCACCCGTCGCTTAAACATGACATAAGTCATGTTTAAAACGCTCCTCCCTTCAACTCCTGCAAAAGCATAAATTAAAAAGGCGCCCCCTTATTCAGGGGACGCCATTTTAATCGCGCCCGGCAGGAGTTGAACCTGCAACCCCCACATCCGTAGTCAGATGTTCTATTTGGCCGAGCTACTGGCGCAAAACTTTATATCTTCTTACAAATCAGAGGGTTATACCGCTTAACCTCTGTTGTAAAAAATACGGTCATCGTCTCTGGTGACCGTATGGTGACTAAAACGAAATCGCGCCCGGCAGGAGTTGAACCTGCAACCCCCACATCCGTAGTGTGGTGCTCTATCCAATTGAGCTACGGGCGCATGAGGGCGAGAGTATAGCGGAAAGAATAGAAAAATTGAAGAGGGATTTATAAGACTGAACATTATCCGCTTAATTTTCTTTTATCAAAATAAATCCGCATTTCTTTTAATCTAAGCCCATAGTTCTTAATTAAATTTTGCGATTCATTAAGAAACCCTAAAAAAGACCATACAAAATAAATTCGTAATCTTTGTTGAAGCGCGTAGATTTCCTTTTCAGGCACTCTCTCCCCGGCATGAAGAATGGCGTTTCGTAAATCATAATCAGTTCTAAATTTTGTTTTCCACGTGTATCTGTCAGCTGCATTGAACGCTATGAATAAAGAAGCGTTTTCCGCCAGTTCATTACTGTAGCCGCGGCCCGCTTCGCTAGACAATGAAATTAATGCTTCAATCGATACAAACAAACTAATAATAAAATCGTTCGGCTCATCATCCAAATATGATTTTAAAAACCAGTCCAGCGACCTTCTAATTTTTTTTACTAATTGAGAATTGTCATATTTTTCTATAAGCTCGTTAAACTCTTTCAGGCGAAATCTTTTTTCAAAATCTGACAAAATTACTTTGTCTATTTGCCATTTATGCCCCGTTACTCTTAATTGTGAAAAGCGCGTATCTATTTCCTTATAATCGTC
>JAZDFE010000017.1:0-14750 GCA_043808175.1 Candidatus Omnitrophota bacterium
AACGTCGTTTTACACAAGTAAAACGGAGAGGGAGGGATTCGAAACCCCGAAGCCCTTGCGAGCTTAGCAGTTTTCAATACTGCCGCATTCAACCGCTCTGCCACCTCTCCATGAAAAAACAGCGCAACGTAACGCGCGCAACGCTCAACGCTAAACGCTAAAATCTTTCCGTTCTCGTTGCGCGTTGTGCGTTGCCCGTTGCGCGAGTTACTGTTTTTCCTTCCTCAAATTTTTAAAAAATTCCGCGAGCAGGAACTTTGCGTCGTCAGCCATCACGCCCCCTGTGACCTTCACGCGATGGTTCAGCCGGTCGTCTTCTGTGATCCTGAAAAGACTATGGCACGCTCCGGCTTTTGCGTCACGGGCGCCATACACCAGATTCGTGCACTTGGTCATCACGAGCGCCCCGGCGCACATCGGACAGGGTTCCAGCGTTACATAAAGCGTCGCGCCTTCAAGCGACCCGCGATGGTTTTTCCCTCCGGCCGGGTTTGCCTCCGGCATCTGGCTTAAAGTCTCGGAGGCCTGCGTTAGTGCGATCATCTCCGCGTGTGCCGTCGGGTCATGCAACATTTCCATTTGATTATACGCCCGCGCAACGACCTTCTGCTTCCAGACCACCACCGCCCCCACCGGCACTTCGCCCTTCTCAAGCGCAAGGACCGCCTGCTTGATGGCTTCTTTCATGAAGTGCGCGTGATGGGGTTTTTCCATAAGCGGCGTTTATTATAAGAGTTTTTAGGATGCGGTCATCACAAAAAGCACCTTGTCGTACCCATCAAGAAATGGGTCGAAAGCCAGCGCCTCTCGTCGGAAATCACCTCGCTCCGACGAACCTGTTCCGAGCCTCTCAAACATCGTAAGACCTGGCATTGTACGGCAGAAAACCTGTCTTAAAAAAGCTTCCCCAGAACCCCTTCTCTAGATATACTTTCTTGCATGATCGCTTTTTTACACAGAGTAAATCTTTGAAATCTAAGGGGGGTTTTGTTGGCTGACGACTTAGTCTATATCCTGGGAGATCAAGCAGAAGAGCCTCAGAAGTCACCTTCTTCGCCAACGGTTCCCGCCTCTCAGGATCAGGACGACGTGGTGGGCATTTTGAAAAGCGCCGTAAGCCGAAGGGCTTCGGACATTCATTTTCAGGTGGGGCGCCCTCCGATCTTCAGAATCGACGGCATCTTGTCTCCTTTCACGCAGGCAAAACCCGTCACGAGCGCTTTCATGACCCACTGCATAGACCAGCTCCTCACCGCAGACCAGAAAAAGAATCTTCTTGAAAACCGCCAATTGGATTGCTCTATAGCGCTTCCGAATTTCACGCACCGGTTCCGCGTTAACTTTTTCTTTCAGCTGAATTCTTTGAGCGGCGCTTTTCGCATCAATCCCACCACGCCGCCCACAATGGAGCAACTCGGCCTGCCTCCCTTTGTGCAATCGCTGGCCTCTTTGCCCAACGGCCTTGTGCTGATCTCGGGATCGACGGGCAGTGGCAAAAGCACGACCCTAGCGGCGATCGTGGAACATATCAACAAAACCAAGAACGCGCACATCATTACGCTTTCGGACCCCATCGAATACATCCACAAGGGCAAACAAGGCATGCTCAGCCAGCGCGAGATCGGGATCGATGCGAGTTCTTTTGCGAATGCCCTACGTGTGGTGCTCCGGGAAGATCCGGATGTGATCGTCGTCGAAGAAATCCGTGATCTGGAAACGATTGCCATGGCGCTGACAGCCGCTGAGACAGGCAACTTGGTCTTTGCGACGCTTCACACCAACGATGCCGTGCAGGCCATCAACCGCATCATCGATGTTTTCCCTCCCATTCAACAGAGTCAAATAAAAACCCAGCTGGCCATGACGCTTCAGGCGGTCGTTTCCCAGATGCTGGTGAGGAAAAAAGACGGCTCCGGACGCATGGCGGTCTTTGAAACCATGTTGGTCACGACCCCGATCCGTAATCTGATCCGTGATGACCAGGTCGTGCAGATCTACAACGTCATATCGACAAGCCGCGCTCAAGGAATGATCTTGATGCGGGACGCCTTGAAAGAGTGTGTCCAGAATGGCTTTATTACGCCGGAGGAAGCTGAAGCCTGCTCCCGGGATACCGAGTTTTTCCGGAATAATCCTCACAATTGGCGGCGACCGGGCGCATAGTCCTGTAAAAGCATCCGTTAAAAAGGCGCCCCTGGCATAAGGGGGCGCCTTTTTAAATCGCGCCCGGCAGGAGTTGAACCTGCAACCCCCACATCCGTAGTGTGGTGCTCTATCCAATTGAGCTACGGGCGCTAGTAACCCTGGTTTTTTTGATCCTATCGAGACTGGCGCCCGGCACCGTGGTGCGGGCGCTCTGGGGTGTCAATCCAGTGACATTTCAGCAACAAAATTATCTCAAAGAGGGCGTCATTATACGAGTTTTAAAGTAATTGTAAAAACAATTACACCTCAAAGACGTTAAATAACCTCTTCGGCAGCGCCTCCTTTGATGGCAACCGCTTTTTTCCCTAAGATTGTTTATGCCTCCTTTTTTCTTCCTTTATCTTTCTCTTCTCCATAAGAGTATGTTGGGGAGCTTTCTTCTGCGAACCTCTTTCTTTTCCTTTGTCTTGCGTTCCCATAAATTTCCTCCTTGATTATTTGGCCATTAAAATTAATCCTTCAATTGCGCCCGCGTGGACGCAATCTCTGTTGGTAGAGGTCTGGTCAAGATATGCGATGTCGCGCGTTTTGGGGGTCTCTAAACGGGGTGCTGTCCGGCTACGTTTCCCGGTGGAGAATGAATTTTCCCATGCCGCTGTAGAAGACCACGCGATCGACGTTCCCCGAGGTGATGGCGCCGCAGACGACGGGGTCCTTGGTATAAAAAACCTTTTCCACGATGCCGCCCGGATTGATCAACTGGACCGATCTTTTCTGGACTTCGTCGTTCTCGTCCCAGCCCGTACGGGAGGTCAATTTTTCGAAAGACGACAGCCGTTGAAGCTCGGGATGATGGGCGGCGACATGCTTCACCTTCTCGGGGGTGACCTTCCCCGGGATCTCAAAGACCCTTCCGTCATTCAACTCGACCTTTCCCGTATACCAGGGCACCTCGTAGGTCTTTCCGTCCCTGGAAACGATCTCCACTTTCTGAGAGGAGAACGGGTCCCCTTTGACCGGGACATTGCCCGTATTGATAAATCGAAAGACCGCGCTCACTTCACCCGACGGAGAAGATTCATCCGCGGAAAAGCTGACGGTACACATGCGGGATCTGTCAACAGAGCCGAACAATTCCCGCCCCCAACTGGTTCCATACCCCGAGAAGGAATGCGGGCCGGCCCAAACGGAGCAGATGTTTGCCGTCAGGAACAAGATCCATGTCGTAATGATTGCTGGCTTCATTTTTCCTTCCCTCTTATCCGTCTCATCTTCTTTTGTTTGGGAGGACTAAGGGACAGTTACTCTTGCACTCTCAGCTTGACCCAGCCGGTGGTGCGTCCCTCAAACACCCACGTGTCGCCGGTTTTATTGTTGATCCGGAAGAGCTCTTCGGTCTCCTGACCGTCTTTGTTCTTTTTCCGGGTCACAAAATCATAGTCCCCGCAGCTGATATCGCCGGCAAATGCCTTCTTCTCTCCCAGGGGCAGGAGAGTCGTCAAAACAAAAAGAAACAGAGTGATCAGCGCCGCTTTTTTCATTTGGACCTCTTCTTTTTTTTGCCGCTGGCTTTGGGAGCGGATTTTTTGCCGCTTTTTGCGGATCTGGGTCGCTTGCTTTTGGACGTACGGGTCGCCTCCTTGGCTTCCCTGCCGGGAGCGGTTTTTAACGTCCTCAAGTGATGCGGCACAACAACATGAGAGGTCAGGTCCTTAGGAACATGCCCTGCTTTCCGGATCGCAAAACATTCCGGACAATAGACCGGACGATCCCCGCTCGGCTTAAAAGGTACCTCGCAGCGCTTGCAACAATCCGCGCAGACCGCCTGATAGAGGATCCTTTCGCGCTGTCCATGGCTCGGGTAAGGAGTCTGCTCCGGCCGCGGAGCCGACTGCGCGGAATAGGGTGCTTGGGGCAGCTGAAGGTCCTGGATCGCACGCCTCACCTCGGTCGGCAAGGCCATGATCCGGCTGATCGTTTGGTCCGTTTTTCTCTCCAGGGTCTCGAGCCGTTCCACGAGTTTTGTCATGATGGTGACAAGATCCGGCAACTCAGTTTTCGTCGCCGAGAATTTTTTGGATTTTTTTGCTTTTGTTCGTTTTGTCATAAGAAATAACCTCCTGCCCCTTTTAAAATGGGCACCGTCTGTTTATGCGGTCGGCGTTTCTCTTCAAATCCCCGATGTTAGCGGCGGTCGTCGTAGTTGGCCGTCTCTGAGCCAACACGACGCCGTCGTCATGTTCTCAATGTTTTTTAATAGAAAACATGGCGGAGGGGGGGGGATTTGAACCCCCGGTGACGCTTTAGGCGCCACAGCGGTTTAGCAAACCGCCGCACTAAACCGGGCTATGCGACCCCTCCAAAATCCGTCTTCTTTCTTGCCCCGACTTCAAAAATTTCGCAGCATGAATGTCAAAACACGGAGAGACAGGGATTCGAACCCTGGAGACCCCTTTCGAGGCCTACGCACTTTCCAGGCGCGCCCGTTCAACCGCTCCGGCATCTCTCCTTAAAAAACGCGGTAAAGTCTATGTTCCCCGAGAAGAATAATCAAGAGGCGAAAATAGTCCCGGTCAGTTCAGATAGGGCTGAAGGGCTTTCGGAAAAATGATTTGCCCGCCGGGATCTTGAAAATTTTCAAGAAGGCAGAGGACGATCCTGGCTAGCGCCAGCCCGGAACCGTTGAGGGTATGAACGAATTCCAGCTTTTTGGTCGCGGCGTTCCGGTAACGGATATTCATCCGTCGTGCCTGAAAGTCCGTGAACAGGCTGCAGCTCGAAACTTCAAACCATTTCTGTGTTGCCGGGGCCCAAACCTCGAGATCGAAACACTTCGCCGCCGCAAAACTCATGTCCCCGCTTCCGAGCAGGACCACGCGGTAAGGAAGCTCCAGCGCCTGCAAGACATCCTCGGCGTCTTTTACGAGAGATTCGAGTTCTTTCTCAGAGCCTTCTGGTTTTACGAATTTTACCATTTCAACCTTGTCGAACTGATGAACGCGCGAAAGCCCTCGGGTTTCCTTTCCGTAAGAGCCCGCCTCTTTCCGGAAACAGGGGGTGTAGCCCGTATATTTTATGGGCAGGTCTTTTTCCTCGATTATTTCATCTCGCATGAGATTCGTGATGGGAACTTCCGCGGTCGGGATGAGAAAGTAGGAGCCTTTTTCTTCGCCCTCACCGGCCGCCAGCGCGTACATATCTTCTTCCATTTTCGGGATCTGCCCGGTCCCGCGCATGGATGTGCGATTCACAATGGCCGGGGCCCAGACTTCGGTATAACCGTGCTTTTTGACATGGAGGTCGATCATGAAGCTGATCAAGGCCCTCTCCAGCTTGGCGCCTGCCCCAAAGTAGACGGGAAATCCCGCCCCCGTGATCTTGCTTCCCTTTTCCATGGAGAATAGTCCAAGCTGAGAGGCTAGTTCAAGGTGGTCTTTTAGCTTAAAGCCAGGTTTTTTCGGCTCTCCCCAGGAACGGACAACCTTATTTGCCTCATTTCCCTTAGAAATCGGCACTTCTTGACAAGGCAGGTTTGGGATTATAATCGATATTTTCTCTATCTTCTCTGATAGTTCTCCCACTTTTGTGTCAAATTTGGCTATTTTTTGGGATGCTGTCTTCATTTCGGCTATTATGGCATCTGCCGGCTGTCCTTGTCGCTTGAGCCTGGCTATTTCGTCGCTTGCGGCATTCCTCTTGGCCCTGAGCTCTTCGCTCTGCTTCGAAAGAGTCCTTCTCTCTTGGTCAAAGTCCAAAAGCGCCTGGATGTCGACTGAAGCGCCTTTGGCCTCGATCCCTCGGGCGACTTGGTCGGGATTCTCGCGGATGAATTTTAGGTCGAGCACGGGCGAAAGCTCCTATTTAGAACTTTTTTTCGCTGCCGCCTTGTTGTCCAAAAGCTCGAGCTGGTTCGCATCAGCTTCTTCTTCCTTGGCGACCACGCGCGTGGCGGAAGCGATCTTGTCCTTGTCCTTGAGGCGCATCACATGAACCCCCACGGCATTGCGGCCGGAAGTGCGGATCTGGCTGACAGGGCACCGCACGACCATCCCGCTCGTGGTCACGATGATGATCTCGTCTTCCTCGGCAACGGTCAGGACGTTCACCACCTTTCCGTTCTTCTCGGACACTTTGATATTGATAATGCCTTTGCCTCCGCGGGACTGAACGCGATATTGGGCGAAAAGTGTTTTTTTGCCAAACCCGTTCTGCGTAACGGTGAGCGCCGTGGCTTTCGGGTTCACGATCTCGGCCGCAATCACCTCATCGCCTTTTGATAAGTTGACGCCCCTCACTCCGGTCGCATTGCGTCCCATTTCGCGGACATTGTCTTCCCGGAAGCGAATGGCTTTGCCGTCGCGCGTCGCGATAAAGATCTCGTCTTTGCCGGAGGTGATCTTGCAGGCAACCAGTTCGTCTTTGTCGCGCAACGTGATGGCATTGATTCCGGTGGAGCGCGGCCGCGAATATTCGATCAAGTTGGTCTTTTTGATCACGCCCTTGGTCGTCACCATGAGCACGTACCGCTTGTCGTCGAATTCTTTGACCTGTAAAAATCCGGAAACCTGTTCGTTCTGCGTGAGGGAAAGAAAGTTGACGATCGCTTTCCCCTTGGCCTGCCGGGAAGCCTGCGGGATGTCGTAAGCCTTGCGCCAATACACGCGTCCCTGGTTGGTGAAAAACATGATGAAGTCGTGGGTCGAGGCAAGGAACAGGTGCTCGATAAAATCCTCGTCGTCGCGGACGCCTGCGCCCGACACGCCGCTCCCGCCGCGATTCTGCCTGCGGTACATGGTGACCGGAATACGCTTGATGTAGCCGGCGTGCGAGATCGTGATAAGCACGTCTTCCTGCGCGATCAGGTCTTCGATGTCGATATCGCCTTCCGCGGCAACGATCTGCGTCCGGCGTTCGTCCCCGTATTTTTTGAGGATCTCGAGCGTCTCTTCCTTGATGATGTCGAGGACCTTGCGCCGGCTTTTGAGGACCGACTTGTAGTATTCTATCTTTTTAATGAGCTCGAGATATTCCTCGTCGATCTTTTGGCGCTCCAGTTGGGTCAGGCGTTGGAGTTGCATCTCGAGGATCGCCTTGGTCTGGATCTCCGTGAGCTTGAGCTCCTTCATGAGGCGTTCTTTGGCGAGCTCCGGGCTCTTGGAGGTTCGGATGATCCGGATGACTCTGTCGAGATTCGCAAGGGCTTTTTTCAAGCCCTCGAGAATGTGTGCGCGTTTTTCCGCCTTATCGAGCTCGAATCTCGTCCGCCGCATGATGACCTCGACCCGGAAGTCGACGAAGCGTTCGATCATCTGCTTAAGCGTGAGGACGCGCGGCTGGCCGTCGACCAGAGCAAGCATGATAACGCCGAAGGTCGACTGCATCTGGGTGTGCTTGTAAAGATTGTTCAAGATAACCTGAGGGATGGAGTCTTTTTTGAGCTCGACCACGACGCGCATGCCATCCCGGTCTGATTCGTCGCGAATGTCGGAGATCCCTTCGACCTTTTTGTCTTCCACAAGCCGCACGATTGATTCAATCAGGTTCGTTTTGTTTACCTGATACGGGATCTCGGTAATAATGATGGCGTCTTTTTTGCTGCGGCCGTTCTCGATCGAAGCTTTGGCGCGCATGATCACCTGTCCGCGACCGGTCTCATACGCCCTTTTGATCCCTTCGCGCCCGACGATCAATCCGGCTGTGGGAAAGTCCGGCCCCGTGACGATCTTGGAAAGTTCCTTGGCGGTCACATCAGGATTGTCGATCGTCGCGATGAGAGCCTTTGCGACCTCGGTCAAGTTGTGCGGAGGAATATTGGTCGCCATACCGACCGCGATACCGCTTGAGCCGTTGATCAGGAGATTCGGAAGCTTGGAAGGAAGGATCGACGGTTCGACGAGGGATTCGTCAAAGTTCGGAACGAAGTCCACCGTGTCCTTATCGATGTCGGTTAAAAGTTCGTTGCTTGCGCTCGAGAGCCGGGCCTCGGTGTAACGCATGGCCGCGGCGTTGTCGCCGTCGATCGAGCCAAAGTTCCCCTGTCCCTCCACGAGCGGGTAGCGCAGCGAAAAATCCTGCGCCATGCGGACCATCGACTCGTAGACCGCGGTATCCCCATGCGGGTGGTATTTGCCGAGCACCTCTCCGACGATGCGGGCGGACTTCTTGTAGGGTTTGCTGTGGGTGAGGCCGAGCTCGTTCATGGCAAATAGAATTCGCCGGTGCACGGGCTTCAGCCCGTCGCGAACGTCCGGAAGCGCGCGTCCCACAATGACCGACATCGCGTAGTCGATGTAGGAGTCTTTCATCTCCTCTTCGATGGGCCGGAGGATGATCTTTTCATTCATTGCATATAAGTTTTTTTCGTCAGCCATAAGAACTTCCCTTTTTGTCTTCTGTTAAACATCGAGATTGCGCACGGCTTTCGCGTGCCGCTCGATAAATGCCCGTCTGGGTTCCACGGCATCGCCCATCAGGATCGAGAATATCTCGTCGGCTTCGACGGCGTCATCCAGCGTGACTTTGAGAACGGTCCTTGTTTCGGGGTTCATGGTGGTCTCCCACAGCTGTTCCGGATTCATTTCTCCAAGGCCTTTGTATCGCTGGAGTGTCATACCCTCTTTCCCGTTCACTTTAATGTTCGCCAGAACATCACGGAGGGCCTTCATTTCCCTTTTTTCTTTTTCCAAGCTAAGCTCAAAGAGCACTTCTTCCCCGGCTTCGAAATCCTCAAAGTTCAGGTCGTATTTCTCGAGCCTCTTCTTTGCCTTCTCGAACTCCTTGGCTTCAAAGATCTCGATAAGGTCGTGCATGGGCGGCAGGACTTCCTCTTCTTTTTCCGGCTCTTCTTCGACCTTTCCTTTTTTGGCGGTTTTCTTTCCTTCTTTCTTGTTCTCTCCCCTCGCTTTCGCCTCGGCTAGCTCTTCTTTTTCTTCCGCTTTTCTCTCGAGCGCTCTCTTCCTTTCGAGCTCCTTGACGTGCTCCTCGACCTCTTTTTCGGAATACAGGAAGGTCTCTTCGTTCTTGGCAAGAAGCCGCACGAGATAAAGAGGAAACCCCTTTTTCTTGTCCTGGGCTTCCATGAAACGGTGCCACAGGATGCCTTTTCGTGCCAGCGAACGCTCCAGATCTTCCATGGCCTGGACAAGGTCCATAAGTTCCCGGAGTTCTTTTCCTTCGATCTTTCCTTTGGCGCCGGTCTTTTTCAGCGAAACTCCCTGCAGCCCGAAATCCAGAAGCATGCTGTTCATTTGCTCCTCGGTCTGGACATACTGTTCTTCTTTGCCGCGCTTCATTTTAAAAAGCGGCGGTTGGGCAATGTAAATGTGCCCGTTCTCAAGGAGCTTTTTCATCTTCCGGTAGAAAAAGGTCAGAAGCAGCGTGCGGATGTGGCTTCCGTCGACATCGGCATCGCACATCAGGATGATCTTGAAATAGCGGAGTTTTTCGATGTTAAATTCTTCTTCGATGCCGGTCCCGAGGGCGGTAATGATGGTCCGGATCTCTTCGTTGGAAAGAACTTTGTCGATGCGGGCCTTTTCGACATTGAGGATCTTGCCCCGGAGCGGCAGAATGGCCTGGAATCTCCGATCCCGCCCCTGCTTGGCCGAACCTCCGGCTGAATCTCCCTCGACAAGATAAACCTCGGTGTTCTTCGGGTCTTCGTCGGAACAATCCGCGAGCTTTCCGGGCAAAGACGCCGATTCCAGGGCACCTTTCCGCCGCGTGAGTTCTCGCGCTTTTCTTGCGGCTTCCCTGGCGCGATAAGCGAGCGCTGCCTTTTCCACGATCTTGTTGGCTATGGGAGGATTTTCTTCGAAGAAAGCGCTCAGCCCTTCATAGATCACGGAGTAAACGATCCCCTCGACTTCGCCGTTCCCGAGCTTGGTCTTTGTTTGTCCTTCAAACTGCGGCCTCGGCACCTTAACGCTGATAACGGCCGCAAGCCCCTCGTTGAGATCCGTTCCGCTCAGACCGCTTTCTATGTCCTTGAGAAGGTTCTTGCTTTTTGCGTACTGGTTCGTGGCTCTCGTCATGGCGGTTTTAAATCCGCTCAGGTGAGTTCCGCCTTCGATCGTGTTAATGTTGTTCGCGAATGAGAAGACATCTTCTCCGTAGCTGTCGTTATATTGAAAGGCCGCTTCGACCTCGACGGCGTCTTTCGTGTTGTTCACGTAAAAGATTTTTTTGTGGAGAGGGTTTTTGCTGCGGTTGAGGTATTGGATAAATTCGGAGATGCCTCCCTTATAAAGAAAAATGTGCTCCTTAATCTCTTTTTTGACGCGCTCGTCGCGGATCGTGATGCGCACGCCTTTGTTCAGATACGCCAGTTCGCGCAGCCGGTTGGAAAGAACGTCGAAGCTGAACTCGATACTTTCAAAGATCTCTTTGTCCGCCAGAAAGGAAACGGTGGTGCCTCTTTCTTTTGTTTTTCCTTTTTCTAAGACCCTGGTGACGGGCCGGCCTTTCTCGTATCTCTGCCGCCAGATCTTGCCGTCGCGCCTAACCTCGACCTCGCACCAAGCCGAAAGCGCATTAGTGACCGATACGCCGACGCCGTGGAGTCCCCCTGAAACGCGATAGGCCTTGTTGTCGAATTTCCCGCCCGCATGAAGCGTGGTCATGACGACTTCAAGCGCGGATTTTTTCTGGGTTTTGTGCAAATCGACCGGGATGCCGCGTCCATCGTCAACCACCGTAACGCTTCCGTCGGGATGAATCACTGTGTCCACACGTGTTGCGTGTCCCACGAGCGCTTCATCGATGGAGTTGTCCACTACCTCATAGACCAGGTGGTGCAACCCTCGCAAGGTCGTGTCGCCGATATACATTCCGGGTCTCTTCCGGACCGCATCCACGCCCTCGAGCACCTGGATTTTTGTCGCGTCGTATTTCGAGGAGCTTTCCTCTTTCTTTGTCTTCTTTTCTTTTTCCGTCATAGCTTTCCTTTTGTGGACCTTATGCTTTCCCGCCCAGAACCCGAACTTCTTTAACCGCCTCTTCCCCCAGGATTGCCTGCGCCCGCTTCAAGAGCGATTGCCGGTATCTTTGGCTGATCTCGAACGCCAGAACGGAGTCGCTTACGTGAACGTAAAGGATCCCTTTGGAAGAAAGCTGCGGCCTGGTTTGTTTTGTAAGTTTTTCCCCTGCAATGCTCGCCCAAGAATCGACAAGCACGTTCCGTTTTTGTTTTTCGGGATCCTTAAACCCCTTGATGACTTTCGGCAGGATCGATCGAATATCGTCCATGAAGAACCATTCTTTTATCGTCCTTTTTTCGGACTAATTGAGTTGCATCGGCATGATCACGTAAAGATATCCTTCGCGCCCTCTGATCAACCCCGGTTTGTCAGGACTTGTTAAGGAAATGCTGATGTTTTCGTCGGAAAGATTCTTCAAAACGTCTAAAAAGTATCCCGGGTTGAACCCTATAGTTATTTCCTCTCCCTTAAAGTCCGCTGCGAGCTCCTCTTTCGCCTCTCCCATGTTGGGTGTTTTAGCGGAAACGATTATTTTGCTTTTTATAAAATCAAATTTCAGCGCAGGGGCTTCCGGAGAGGTTAGGAGAGAGGCGCGGCGAACCGCTTGAAGAAACTCTTCTCGGTTCGCTTGGACCTGAGTCTTTTCTTCTTTGGGGATCACTTGGTCATAGTTGGGGAAGTTCCCTTCGATAAGGCTGGAAGTAAGATAGGTGTCCTCGAAACAAAAAATGACTTTATTTTGAGCGCAAACAATCTTTACCGTGTTTTCCCACCCCAAGAGCTTTAGGAGCTCGTGGATGGTTTTTGAGGGAATGATCATTTCTACATTTTTACCGCTTTTTTGTTTGGTTTCTTTTTTATAAAAAGCCAGCCTTCTTCCGTCTGTCGCCACAAACCTGATCTGGTTTCCCTGAATACAAAGAAGAACCCCATTTAAAACATATCTTGTTTCATCATGGGAAATCGCGAAAGAGGTTAATAATAAACTCTCTTTTATCACTGCTTGTTCCACCTCAATCGCTCCTTCAAGTACGAACTCCGGTAGTTTGGGATATTCCTCTTTATCCAAGCCTAGAATTTTAAAACTAGATTTTCCCGCCTTAATGTTAATGGTGTTGTTTTTAGTAACACTTATCTCAACATTCCCCTCGGGGAGTTCCTTAATAATGTCGAAGAATTTCCTGGCGGGGACAGTAACACTTCCCTCCCGTAGAACCTCCACAGGTAAGAGGGTTGATATTCCTACCTCCATATCTGTTGCTACGATTTTAAGCTTCCCATCCTTTTGTGTTTCTAGTAAAAAGTTATTTAGAATAGGGAGAGTGCTTGGTTTGGATGCGGCTATACTGACCCCTAAAGTGATTTTTTTTAACAATTCGCTCTTTTGCACTTTTATTTCCATACAAGCTCCTTCTTTTATTATTCTATATTTAAAAATAGTAACCTTAGTAACAAGACCTGTGGATTTGTGGATATCCTACACAACTATTTTAAAAAGAACGAGATATAAAAAAGTCTTTTTGTGGAAAAGAACTCATCTTTTTAACAACCCCGTCAATTTATCCAACAAGCTTCGCACAGCAACATCTTTGTCTCTTTCCGCGGCAATTTTATTATAAGAGTGAAGAACGGTAGTATGGTCTTTCCCTCCAAAAAACTCCCCAATTTCAGGAAGAGAATGGGTCGTTAACTCTCGAATAAGATACATAGCTATCTGCCGAGGACGAACAATAGAAACCGTCCGTTTTTTAGCGCGAAGATCCGAAACTTTCACATTAAAATAGTCTGCCACCGTCTTTTGGATGCCATCAATGGTGAATTTTTGGGCCTCCTCCTTAAAAGAGTCTTTCAAGATCTCCTGAGCAAGCCGGACATCGACCTTTGAATCGGTAAGCGTGCAATAGGCCACCACACGGATAAGAGCGCCCTCCAGTTCCCGAATATTCGACTTGATTTTCCCCGCGATAAAATAAGCCACATCATCAGGCACCACAACGGTTTCCAGCTCCATTTTTTTCTTCAAAATAGCCACCCTCGTTTCAAAGTCAGGCGGTTGAATATCGGTGACCAAACCCCAACCAAAACGAGAAACAAGCCTCTCTTCCAGCCCCGGGATCTCCCGAGGAGGGCGATCGCTGGTGACCACGATTTGTTTATGGGCGTCGTAAAGAGTGTTAAAAGTGTTGAAAAACTCTTCTTGGGTCGAATTTTTTTCCGCAATAAAGTGGACATCATCTATTAGTAAAAGATCGAGCGAACGATACTTTGCTCGAAACTGAGGTGTTGTTTTTGCTTGAATGGCCGAGATCAACTGGTTCGTGAACTTTTCACTCGATATATACAAGACTTTAAACTCCGGATGGCGCTTGATCGTCGCATTAGCAATAGAATGCAGGAGATGGGTTTTCCCAAGACCCGTAGGACCGTAAATAAAAAGAGGATTGTATTGTTTAGCGGGAGACTCGCTCACCGCAACCGAAGCCGCGTGGGCAAAGCGATTTCCGGGACCGATAACAAAAGCGTCAAACGTGTATTTTTGATTTAGCCCCGAGAAGGTCTCATCCCTACCCTTCACAGGGGAAGGGCCAGGAAGCGAAGGGGCGGCCTTTGGAGGCTCAACCACCTGGTAAACGACCCTCAGGGTATGTCCGAGGACCTCTTCAACGGAGGAAAGGAGAAGATTTTGGTAATGGCCCTCAAGCCATTTTCCATAATATTGGTCGGGGACGCTTAGGGTCAGAGAGTGCGCGGAAACCTCCAAGAGAGAGATCGGCTCGAACCAGGTTTTAAAAGACCGCTCGCTTAATTCCCGAGAAAGAAGAGCACAGATTTTCTTCCAAAGCTCTGCCAGAGAGGCGTCCGTAGGCGAAGAGAAAGGCTGACTCACGCGCGCGAGGGTCCTTCCGTAGTTATAAACAGGTTGTTAATAAGAAAAACTTTATTATTTTTAATAATGTATTGCGATATTTCAAAAGCGGTTAAAATTAATGAATAGCTTATAAACATGTTTTCCACAGCAAAAAACAAGCCAAAATAAACGTTCGCCCTTGGGAGAAATGGCGAACGTAATGCGCAAGAGAAGACATTCTACAACAAAAAATCTTTTTGTCTACGGGCAATAAAAAAAATTCCTCAAAGAGAAACAGGCGGGAAGAGAAAAAGAAGTTTCTTGTCCGAGCAAAACAAAACGCTGGATATTACAAACGAACTTCACTATAATCCACGCCTCATGAAAAGAACATACCAGCCTTCCAAAAGAAAACGTCGTAACAAGCACGGCTTTCTTGCCCGCACGCGGACTGCCGGAGGACGGAAAGTCCTTGCGAGCCGTCGGAAAAAGGGCCGGAAAAAGCTGACCCAAGTTTAAACGTTGGAGCCAAAAAAAAGGCTCGGTTCGGATCAACGGGTCCGCCGGCAAACAACCTTCAAAGATCTCGTCGAGAACGGACAATTTGCTCGAGGAGAATTTTTTTATTTATGGGTTGGCAAGCGGGACGACAAAGAACGAGCGCCGCTGACCAAAAAGCCTTCACTCGGGGTTGTGGTAAGCCGGAAAACGGACCCGACAGCGGCGGGAAGAAATCTCTGGAAGCGCCGCGTCCGGGAGATCTTTCGGGAGCATCAGGC
>JAZDFE010000018.1:0-5407 GCA_043808175.1 Candidatus Omnitrophota bacterium
CCGAACGATTGTGTCTCCTCCAACACGAAGTTCCGTGTTCGCCTTGCGGGATTGAGATCTGTCCGGTCCAGGGCCATCCTTGCGTGGAACAGATCACGGTCGATCAAGCTTTTGATGCTTTTCTTTCGGTTCTCGGCCGCCTCCAGAAGAGATCGTAGTCATGATCACTCAAGTCACCCTCCATGAAAATAAAGACTTGGGCAGCCATGATCCTCTTAAATTTAAAAATATACAGAAAATCATGCCGCACTGCCGTGTCGGTCTCGATATCAGGATGCTGCAGAACTCGGGGATAGGGACTTATCTGCGCGGGCTTCTCGGGGGATTGGAGGCGCTCGGCCTGGACAGGGATCTGGCGCTTTTTGGCCCCGAGCCAACAGAGACTTGGCCGGGTCGCGTTTTTTCAGCGCCGATCTATTCCATTCGTGAGCAACTCCGGTATCCGGATCTTTTAAGGCAATGCCGTCTCTGGCACGCGCCGCATTACAATGTCCCTCTCCGGAAGGGGAAGACAAAGCTCGTGGTCACGATCCACGACATCATTCACTGGATCTTCCGCAAACAATTTTTGTCGCCGCTCCAGACCGCTTATGCCGGTTTCATGCTTAAAAAGGCGGTCACCTCCTCGGACCAGATCATCGCGGTGTCGCATCACACTAAAAAGGACCTGATCGATCATTTTCGCGCGCCGGAGCAAAAGATCACCGTCATTCATGAAGCGGTCGACGAGACCTGCCGGGAGCTTGCGCCGGCGGAGCTTGCGCCCGCATTTGAAAAGATCCGGGAGAAGTACAAGGTCCCCCAGGATTTTTTTCTGTACGTCGGGCTCATCAAGCCGCACAAAAATGTCCTCATGCTCCTGCGTCTTTTCCGCAGACTCAAGGAAGAAGGAGAGGTCCGTGCGTCGCTTGTCCTGATCGGCCGTAAGGACAAGGCCTATCCCGCCGGGTATGAGGCGCTGGCTTCTTTGAGTTCTACGAAGGACATCTTCTACTTGCCGTCGATCGAATCCCAGGAACTGAAGGTTTTTTATAATCAAGCGCTCGCGCTGGTCCATCCGTCGCTTTACGAAGGTTTTGGGCTGACGCTTCTAGAGGCGATGGGCTCCGGAACGCCGGTGCTGACCACGAACTCCTCCTCAATCCCCGAAGTGGTCGGGGATGCGGCCCTGCGGGTCGACGCCGCGGATGAGATCGCGATGGGGAACGGCCTCATCCGTTTGGATCAGGAGGCACCCTTACGGGAATCGTTACGCCTCAAGGGCCTTGAGCGGGTCAAGCTTTTCAGCTGGAGAGAGACCGCCCGCAAAACGGCCGAGGTCTACGAAAGGGCTCTGGCGGAGAAATGAAGATCGCGCTGGTCCATGATTGGCTTATTCATATGCGCGGCGGCGAAAAGGTCCTGGACGCCTTGGCCGAGCTCTATCCGGAGGCCACGCTTTACACGCTGTTCTTTGACCGGAAAAAGATAAGCCCGAACCTTTCACGCCTCAGGATCAAGGCCTCGTTCCTGCAATATTTGCCGGGCATCAAGTTCTACTACCGGTGGCTTCTGCCTATCCTGCCCTGGGCGATCCGTTCCCTGAAAGTCGAGGAGGCGGATCTTGTGATCTCGAGTTCCCACTGTGTCGCGAAAGGCATCCGTGTCCCCGCCAATGCTTTTCATGTCTGCTACTGCCATACGCCGATGCGCTATCTTTGGGGGTTCCAGGACGCCTATTTCAAGCGCTATCTGTCGCCGGTCCGGCTGCTCATCGATGGCGTGTTCCATTTCCTCAAGAAATGGGACCTGGGGACCAATGAGCGCGTGGATTTTTTTGTCGCGAATTCCGAATACATCAAGGCGCGCATCAAATCCGTCTACCAACGCGACGCCGTGGTCGTCCATCCGCCCCTTGAGACGGACTTCTTCAAGCCCGTGGGTGACACCCCCTCCGGCAACGTCATTCTGAGCGGCAGCGAAGAATCTGGATCCGCTGATCCTTCGCATTCGCTCAGGATGATTGAGGCAAATAAAGCCTGCCCCAGTCATTTTTTTCTTGCAGTTTCACACTTTGTTCCGTATAAAAGACTGGACCTCGTCATCGAAGCTTTCAACGGCTTGGAACGGCGGCTTGTCGTGATCGGGTCCGGTCCCTTGGCACCCCAATACCAGAAGCTCCGGAAAAACGATCGGATATACTTCTGGGGCGCTGTGAGCGACGACGAGCTCCGCAAAGCCTATTCGGAAGCACGGGCGCTCGTCTTTCCGACGGAGGAAGATTTCGGGATCGTGCCGCTGGAGGCCCAGGCCTGTGGTACGCCGGTCATCGCGTTCCGGAAGGGCGGGGCATTGGAGACGGTGAAAAGCGGCGTTTTTTTTGATGAGCAGACGCCGGAAGCCATTCGCGAGGCCGTGCTGCGTCTCGAGTCACAGAGTTTCGATCGCGGAGAGGTTTCCCGGAAAGTTCAAGGGTTCGGACGGAAGCATTTTCTTAGAACTATGAAAAAAACCATCGACGAACATTACGCAAGCAAGGTCGTGCCGGCATGAGATCCGGTCATGCGCGCAGAATGACGGCGGCGACCGTCCTGATCGATTCGGCCATGATCGTGTTCAGCTTTGTTGTGGCGTATTACTTTAGATTTCTGGGCGTGCTGCCCACGCGCGGTGTTCCGCCGCTTTCCGATTACTGGCACGCGCTTTTCGGGATCATCCCGGTCTATCTCTGGTTTTTCCGGGAGGCCGGTCTTTATCAGACCTCGCGCCATATGCGCCGCATTGAAGAGATCTTTCTCGTGGTCAAGGTGGTGACTTACGCGGTGATCCTCCTTTTGGCCCTCACGTTCTTCTACCGCCAGTATTCCTACTCGCGTCTTTATCTGGTCTTTATCTGGCTCTTTTCCTGCGTCTTCATCAGCGCCGGGCGCTACGCGCTCATCCAGTGGGGTTATTGGCGCCGCATGCAAAAAAAAGACATGATCGAAGTCCTTATCATCGGCCTCAACGATAATACCCGGGCCTTGATCCGATGGGCCAAGAATAATCCGCATTACGGCCAGAGACCGATCGGGGTCCTCGCCCCGGCCGTGGGGGATATCGGCAAGCTCGTGGAGAATATTCCTGTCGTGGGTCTCACGGAACACTGGGAGACCTTCATTCAAAAGCTTCAGCCCGACCAGGTCGTGCTTCTGGACGAAAGTTTTTCCAGGGAAAAGGTCACGGACCTTGTGGCGACCTGCGAGGACGCGTTCATTGATTTCAAGATGGGCGCGGATATTCACGGCCTCATTGCGAGCAATGTCGGCGTGGAGTATGTCAGCCATCTCCCGCTTCTTGGGTTCCGTTCGCTCCCGCTCGACGACCCGTGGAACCGGTTCCTTAAAAGGATCTTCGATCTTGTCGTGGCGAGCGTCATGGCGCTCGTTTTTCTTCCCATCGGTCTCATCGTTGCGGGGCTGATCGCGCTGGAAGGAAAGGGTCCCGTTTTTTATTTTCAGGAGCGTGTGGGCCGCGACGGGAATGTCTTCCGGCTCATCAAATTCCGCACGATGAAGATCGACGCCGAGAAGGAAACGGGGCCCGTGTGGGCGCGGCCGGAAGACGATCGAAGAACACGGACCGGGGAGTTCCTCCGCCGCTGGAATCTCGACGAGTTCCCGCAGCTTTTGAACGTGCTTTCCGGAGAAATGAGTCTTGTGGGCCCCCGGCCGGAACGCCCGCACTTCGTGGATCAATTCCGCGAGAGTGTGCCGCGCTACATGACGCGCCACAAGGCGAAGTCTGGTCTCACCGGGTGGGCCCAGGTTCACGGTCTCCGGGGCGACACGTCGATCGAAGAGCGCATCAAATACGATCTCTATTACATGGAAAACTGGTCGCTGCTCCTGGACGTTGAGATCCTCGTGATGACGCTTTTTGCGTTCAAGAATGCGTATTAATATCCGGGGAATGTTGACCGAGGAACGGGGAACGCTTTCGTCCGCCGTTAACCCGCTCTTGTTTCCCTTATAAGGAGTTGAAATGAGCAAAGCTGCGTTATCCGTGGTCGTGATCGCAAAGAACGAGGAAAAGCGTTTGGCCGAGTGCCTCCAAAGCGCCGAGTTCGCGGCGGAGATCGTGGTCCTGGACGACATGTCGACCGACCGCACCGTGGAGATCGCCAAGTCATTTGGCGCCAAGGTCTTCCAGCGGGCGATGGACATTGAGGGCCGGCACCGGAATTACGCCTACGGCCTCGCCACGCAGCCGTGGGTCTTCTCGCTCGATGCCGACGAGCGCATTACGCCCGAATTGGCGAAGGAACTCGCCCAAGTCGCCGCGAAGACGAGCGATCCGCACACTTGTTATTCCATGCCCGTCAAAACCTTTATCGGAACGGACTGGATCAAGGGCGGAGGCTATTATCCCGCGCCCAAAACCAGGTTCTTCAAAAAAGGGCAGTTCCGGTATGAAGAAGCCCGCGTCCATCCCAAGATGTTCTACGAGGGCACCTGCGGTTCCTTGAAGGGCGACATCCTGCATTATTCCAGCCCGAGCTGGGAGAACTGGCTCTCGAAATTCAACCGCGAGACGGGACTGGAGGCCGAGAAGTGGGTGAAGGACGGCCGCAAGATGGGACCGTGGCGCGTCCTCCGGAAGGCGGCGAGCCGTTTCCTCAAATATTATTTCCAGAAAGACGGTATCAAGAACGGATACACGGGATTCCTGATGTCCTTTTTCCACTCGGCCTATCAGATCATTGCCTTCGCAAAATACCGCGAACTCAAACGCGCGCAAGAAAGCGCGTCCACCAAATAGGAGCGACATGAAAGTCCCGTATTTTGACCTCTCCCGATCGCATCAGAAGTTCGCTGTGCAGGCCCAGGAAGCCTTTGACCGTATCCTGAAAAGCGGCGCCTACATTCTCGGCCCCGCGTTGAAGCAGCTCGAGGCCGAATTCGCGGCCTACATCGGAACCCCGTACGCCCTCGGCGTCGGCTCGGGGACGGACGCCCTGACCTTTGCTTTGCGCGCGCTGGATATCAAAAAAGGGGACGAGGTCATCCTGCCTTCCTTCACGTTCACCGCGACCGCGCTTGCCGTGCTTCATGCCGGCGCAACGCCGGTCTTTGCCGACGTCGAAGAAAAAACTTTCAATCTTGATCCGAAGTCCGCCGCTCAGGCGCTCAGTCCTAAAACCCGGGCCATGATCCCGGTGCATCTCTTCGGCCAATGCGCCAACATGACGGCTTTGATGGCCCTCGCCAAGCAAAAGAAACTGAAAGTCGTGGAAGACGCCTGCCAAGCCCACGGGGCCCTTTGGAACAAAGTGATGGCCGGCGCGTATGGCCATGCCGGATGCTTCAGTTTTTATCCGACCAAGAACTTGGGCGGTATCGGCGACGGAGGCATGGTCACCGCCTCCGATGAAAAGATCCTGAAGCGC
>JAZDFE010000019.1:0-2024 GCA_043808175.1 Candidatus Omnitrophota bacterium
CGCGTGGCGTGCCACGATGACCGGCTTGTCCCAGTGCGGAACCAGCCGCGGCACGTTTTTACAGATGATCGGTTCGCGGAAGATGGTCCCGTCCAAGATATTCCGGATGGTCCCGTTTGGAGAGCGCAGCATCTCGGGTGAGCCGAATTCCCGGACGCGGCCTTCGTCGTGGGTGATGGTCGCGCACTTGACCGCGACGCCGAATTCCCTGGTTGCATGGGCGGAATCGACGGTGACCTGATCCCCGGTCGCATCCCGGTTCTGGATGGAGAGATCGTAATACTTCAGATCGATGTCGAGGTACGGGTAAATCAGTTTCTCTTTGATCGCGGCCCAGATGATCCGGGTCATTTCATCGCCGTCCATTTCGACGACGGGATTCTTGACTTTGATTTTTGCCATGATTACCCCCTGATATCATTGAAATGCAGCACGAGTCCGCATGACGCGAAAAACGTGCAATCTGCCGGTTTAAGTTTTATACGCTGCGGCCCGGTGGCTTATAGCCGGTTTGGAAGAAATGCGCAAGCGGTTTCAGGATGGAGTGCTGGATAAAACCTCGCCCTTGACGAGGGCGTGATTAGAACCCGGTTGGTTGCGGGTCAAGAAAATTATTTCTGTTGAATTTGTCGATGGATCCGGGGTTAATGACGTGCGGAATTATGCTAATATTATAAGTGATAACAGATTGATATATGTTGCCTCCGAACATGAATCAAAAAATATCTTGACTGTGAATATCCTATAGGATATAGCATTTTACCCAATGCGTTATGGCAACGAAACGGTGCAAAAAATATGGCGATCTCCTCCAAAACGAAAAATGTGGCTGTCTATAACAAACTGCGACAGGGCATCATCAAGGGGAAATTGAAGCCCGGCCAGAAAGTGGTCATGGCCGAGCTTGCGAAGGCTTTTGGGATGAGCGAGACCCCGGTCCGGGAAGCGATCCGAAGACTGGAAAGCGAAGGGTATATCGATTTTACGCCACATATGGGCGCCATTGTTACGAAAATCGACGAGGGAGAACTGGTCGAAATCTATCTCATCCGGATTGCGCTGGAGGAACTCGCGACGAGGCTTGCCGGCCCGCATATTGTGGATAAGGATATCGATTTTCTGAACCGGAAGAACCACGAAATGGAGGCGGCGATCCAGCAGGGCCGATACGAAAATCTCGCCGCGATGAACAGGGCCTTTCATTTGAGAATCTACAAAGCGGCGCCGTTTCCCAGACTTTACAAGATGATCTGCGATCTCTGGGACACGTTCGAACGCTGGCCGAGCGTTTTTTCGTATGTGCCGGAACGGGCCGCCGCGGCCGTGGAGGAGCACAAGAGGATCATTCAGGCGCTTCGGGAGGGGGATACGGATCGGGCCGATCGCCTGATCAAAGAGCAGAAGGAGCGCACGATGGAGGCGCTGCAAAAGTATATGGCGCAATGCTATTAACCGCTCATTATTGGTTCCGGGGTTGGGCCTTGACTTTACTTTTTTTATGCCAGCATATAGACATCGGCACGTTGCCGTTGCCGTATGATGGCGGCCTTATAATGATGGCGGGTGCAAAGAGAAAAATCAGAATGTCATTTCAAAAACAGGAGGAAAAAATGGGAATCAAAACAAGATTCGTGGTAGCGGTTGCCCTTCTTGTCAGTCTGTTCATTGGTCTTCCAGTGGTTGACGCCCAGGCCAGGACAAAAATAAAGTATGGCCTGGGAGATGTGCTCACCACGGATGACCTGCAGCTCCTGATCGCAGTGGAGAGGGCGAAGGCGCGCGGAGTGGATGTGGAAGTCATTCCGCTCAAGAGCGAGGAATTGGCGATCCAGGCGGTGATCAACGGCCAGGTCGATATGGGGCAGGGCACGCCCTATGCGGCGATTCAGAAGGTCAATGTTCCCGTCCGGTTTATCTATCAGCTCTATGCGCTGCAGTTTTTCCCGGTCGTGAACAAGGAGTTTTACAAGGGCTGGAAAGATCTGGACGGTCAGGAGATCACCGTACACGCCCGTGGATCGGGA
>JAZDFE010000020.1:0-30019 GCA_043808175.1 Candidatus Omnitrophota bacterium
CACAAGATCCTTGACCTTCTTCTTCTTGAAATAGCTCCCCATCGCGTTGATCGAATAGAGATGATCCACCGGGATGTCGAAGAATCCTTGGATCTGCCCCGCGTGAAGGTCCATCGCAAGCACACGGTTCGCGCCGGCGCTCACGATCAGGTTCGCCACAAGTTTCGCGGTGATCGGAACGCGCGGCTTGTCCTTGCGATCCTGGCGGGCATAGCCAAAGAATGGCAGCACCGCCGTAATCCGCTTGGCCGAAGCGCGACGTGAGGCGTCGATCAAGATCAAAAGTTCCATCAGGCTTTCGTTGGGCGGCGTGCAGGTCGGCTGAACGATAAAATCATCCTTGCCCCGGATATTATCGCGGATCTGGAGCTGGATCTCTCCCTCCGGAAAACGACCGAGCAGCACATCGCCAAGCGGAATGCCGAGATACTTGGCGATCTCCTTGGCGAGCTCCGGATGAGAGCTCCCCGTTAAAAGGACCATATCCCCGTTCTGCTTTTTCTGGATCTTCTTCATAAGAATACCCTACCTTTTCTTCTTTGAGACGGGCCGGGCCGGAACGCCGACGACCACATCTCCTTTTTTAATTTTTATTTTCGGGATCACCACCGCCCCCGCGCCGGTCCTTACTCCGTTCGGGATCCGGACGGGCGCTACAAAAACCGTGTTGGACCCGATCATCACGTTTTTTCCGATCAGTGTTTGATGTTTTTTCTTTCCGTCAAAATTCGCCGTAATGGTCCCGGCCCCGACATTCGTTCCGTCGCCGATCACCGCATCCCCCAAATAAGTCAAATGCTTGGCCAAAACCTTTTTCCCAAGACGGCTCCGGTTCACTTCCACAAAACTCCCGAT
Source organism: Candidatus Omnitrophota bacterium (assembly GCA_043808175.1). Classification (GTDB taxonomy): domain Bacteria; phylum Omnitrophota; class Omnitrophia; order Omnitrophales; family Aquincolibacteriaceae; genus Aquincolibacterium. The sequence goes on from JAZDFE010000020.1 coordinate 856, forward strand.
CACCGCTCCGTCGCCGATCACGGTACCGTGACGGATTTTCGCGAACGGCCCGATCTCGCTGTCCCTGCCGATTTCCACCCCGCTTTCAATGAAGCACCACGGATAGATCGTGGTGCCTTTGCCGATCTTCACGCCCGGCGCCACGAAAGTCTGCTCCGGCGCCATGAACGTCACGTCTTTCTCCTGATGTTTCGCGATCTCCCGCTCGTTTATTTTTTTTGTCACGGTGGCCAGATCTTTCCGGGAATTGATCCCTTGCCCTTCCTCCGAGCTCGCAAGTGAGAAAGCCTCCACGCAATAGCCTTCGCGCCGCAGGATCTCAACGGTATCAGTCAAATAATATTCGCCCTTTCGGTTATCCCGTCCGACCCTCTCCAGAGTTTTGAACAAAACTTTTTTATCAAAAAGATAGATGCCGGTATTCACTTCCCGGATCGCACGCTCCTCGGGAGTGGCGTCCGGTTCTTCGCGGATCGCAGCGAAATGTCCGTCTTCTCTCACGATCCTCCCATATCCGGACGGATCTTCCTGGACACAGGATAACACGCTGACGTGCGCCCGCGATCTTTTATGCGCCGCCAGGAACTTCGCGAGCGTCTCCGGTTTCACAAGCGGCATATCGCCCGGCCATATAAGCACGGGACCTTGTGTGTTCTTGAGCGCCGGCCCGGCCACCCTCACCGCATGCCCGGTCCCTTTTTGTTCGCGCTGAAGCACTGAGGTCGCGCCATAGGTCTTCGAAAAAGCGCGCACTTTTTCAGCCTTGTAGCCCACCACCACAAAAGGATTTTTCATTCCGGCCCCGGCCAGGGTTTCGAGCACATACCCAAGTACGGGTTTCCCGAACACCGGATGCAGGACCTTCGGCAATTTGGAGCACATCCGGGTCCCTTTTCCTGCTGCGAGAACAATGGCCTCCATGGTCATCCTTTGATCCCGGTCAATTTGATACCTTCGACGAAAAACCGCTGATTGAATAAAAAGACGATCAAGATCGGCAGGATCATCATCATCGACGCGGCCATAAGAAGCGTCCAATCCGTGCCATGCACCCCTTGAAAATAAGCAAGTCCGACCGGCAGCGTATATTTGGTATGCGTATTCACCACGATCAAGGGCCACATCAGGTTCATCCATGACCCCATGAACGTAAAAGTGGTCAGCGTCGCTAAGGCCGGTTTTGAAAGCGGAAGAATGATGTGCCAGAAGATCCGGACATACGAACATCCGTCGATTTTTGCGGCATCTTCCAGGTCCTTGGGCAGCGTCAAAAAAAACTGTCGCAGCATGAACGTCCCGTAAGCGGTAAAGATCCCCGGAAGGATCAGCGCCTTATACGTGTCGATCCAGCCCAAATGACGGAGCAGGATAAACACCGGGATCATGGTCACCGCACCCGGGATCATCATGGTCGCGAGATAACCGAAAAAGATCCTGTCGCGCCCAGGAAAATTCAAGCGTGCGAACGCGTACGCGGCCATCGCGCTTGTGGCAACCTGCCCGAACGTAATACAAAGACTTACCAAAATGGAATTCAGATAGAACTGCGCGAACGGAACCACGGACCAGACCTTCACATAATTCTGCCAGACAAAACTGGACGGCAACCATTCCTGCCACCAGGAACGATTCTCCGAAAAAACCTGTCCCGCTTCGGCAAGTGAGGTCGAGACCATCCAAAGGAACGGCGCCGCCATGCTCACCGCGCCCACGCATAAGGCCATGAAGAGCCCCGCCCGCTGCAACCTCCGCTTCAGGGGCGACCTTTCCTTGAGCTCGGTCACCACCTTCACCGTTCTTTTTCTTTTCGAACGGGAGACGGACGCGGCGATCTCTTGTTTCATTTCCTCCTGGATCAACGAATCAATGTGATGTCCCATAACTCTCTCTTAAGTGTAATGAACCACCTTGCCAAAAAAACGCCACTTCACGACGGTGACGGCGAAAATGATCAGGAACAGGACCCACGAAATAGCGGCCGCGTATCCCATGCGGTACCATTCAAACGCATTATTAAAGATGTAATAGATGATCGTCGTGGTGGACCCGTTCGGCCCGCCGCCCGTCATGATATACGCCTGGTCGAATCCCGCCTGGAACCCTCCGATCAAGCTCATCGTTGCGATAAAAAAAGTCGTCGGCGAGATCTGCGGCCAGGTGACATTCCAGAATTTCTGCCAATTGTTCGCGCCGTCTACTTCTGCCGCATCATACAGATCACGCGGCACTCCCTGCAGCGCCGCAAGATAAAGGATCATATTGTAGCCGCCGATCGATTGCCATACGCTCATAATGATAAAAGCCGGCTTCGCCCACGCTTCATCCGTAAGCCAGTTCGGCCCGGTCAACCGCAAGCCCAGCATATCTCCGAACTGAGCGGTCATTGAATTCAAGAGCCCGAAATTGGGATTGTAGATCAACCGCCAGAGCATAAAGATCGCAACCCCCGAACAGATCGTCGGGAGAAAATAGACCGTCCTGAAAATGACCGTCCCCCGGAGCTTCTGGTTGAGAGCGATCGCCAAAAGGAGCGACCCCGCCATGCTGATCGGAATGGCCGCCATCAGAACGAGCGTGTTCCAACAGTACTTCCCGAAGAACGGGTCTTTTGTCAACTCGATAAAGTTCGCGAGCCCCGCGAATCGAGGACCCTCCGATAAAAGATCCCATTTCACAAAGCTTAAGCCCAGTGACGCCAGCACCGGGATCGATGTGAACAGAAGAAATCCGATCAGATTCGGCATAAGAAATCCATACGCCACGATCGCTTCCTTCGTTTTATCTCTTAATTCTTTTTTCATTTTATTTTTCTCATATCCCTCTTTTAAGACCTGCCCGGCCTGGGCTCGGCGCCCTCCCCCGCCAAATAACTCAGCGGGTCCGGGTCGGCCACCCGCACCTGCAAACATAACGTCAGTTATATTTGCAAGCGGTGCTCCCTTCTCGCCCATCCCTGGGCAACTCGCTTCGCTCGTAAAACTGCCCGGCCTGGGCTCGAACCAGGAATCTTGCCTCCAAAGGGCAGTGTGATACCATTTCACCACCGGGCAATATTCTGTTTATTTCAAAAGATCAACGCTCGAATGGATCGTCGTCGTTGAGGGTCTGTGCCTGGGGCTCATGTTCGATAAAAAGCTCATAGGCTTTCAGAACCTCTTTTTGAATATAATCCTTGAATTCCGCCGTAATGGGATGCGCCACGTCCCGGTAATCGTCACCTTTGACCTTGCGGGAAGGCATCACCACAAAAAGACCCTTCGACCCCTCGAGCACCTTCAGCCCGCGCACCACAAAACAACCGTCGAAGGTGATATTGGCAAAGGCACACAACTTGTTTTCTTTATTCGCTTGGGGAAAAATGCGAATCTCCGTGATCTTCACTTCCGAACCTCATGATCTTATGTACTACAATGAGTGACAAATCATCTTGCGAAAAGGAAAGGGAACTTCTTTCAATCTCTTCGATAGGTCTGAAGCTTCTTCCCGGCTGGAGAACGCTGCGAAAACCGTAGCCCCGCTTCCGCTCATGAGAACGAAGGGAGCTCCCAGGCCTTTGAGAACCGCCACGGCTTGGGGGATGGACGGCATCAGATGAAACGCCGGAATTTCCAGATCATTTCGCGCAAGTGTCGCCGCCTCCCGGATCCTCTTTCGATTAAGAAAAGAGCGGAGGATTTTAGCAATACGCCTTTCCTTTGTCAAGGAAAGGGGCCTCCCGCTCCAGGAGAGCGTCTGGTAGACTTTCTTCGTAGGAAGTCCCTGGTCCGTTACAAGCAAAAGGAACTCGAGACGGGCGCCAAACGGCACTTTTTGAAGCTTATCCCCAATGCCCCAAGCCATGGCTTGCCTCGTGTTCGAAAGAAAGAACGGCACATCCGCGCCGAGCTTTTCCCCTAGAGCGAAAAGCTCCTTGGAAGAGATCCTGAGCCGGAAAAGTTTTTTCATGCCCAGCAAAAAAAACGCCGCGTTACTGGAACCGCCTCCAAGCCCGGCACCCAGAGGGATACGCTTGGTGAGCCGCACAGAGACCCCTCCCAACCTTGGAAATTTCACTTGAAGCGCCCGGTAGGCCTTGGTGATGAGATTGCCTTCCCCGGTTTCGAGAGAGGAAAGATCCGTGGTGAGCTTAAAACCTCCGTGGTTTTTCCGGATCACGATCGTGTCCGCGAGCGAAATGCGGTGGAAAAGCGTCAAAAGTTCATGGTATCCATCAGGGCGTTGCCCGAGGATGCGCAGATGGAGATTGAGTTTTGCGGGACTTTGAAGGGTGAGGTGATTCATATCGCACAACGCGCAACGCACAACGCGCAACGAAACGACTTTAACATCGTTGAGCGTTGCACGTTGAACGTCGCACGGGAGCTTTCGTTTAAAACGAAAGCGACTACGACCAATCTTTTTTCTTGTGGCGGTTCCGGCGCAACTTCTTCTTGCGCTTATGCTTGTTCATCTTCTTCTTGCGTTGTTTACGAGCCCAGGGCATTGTTTCCTCCGGTTGTAAGTCGTAAGCGGTAAGCGACAAGTCTCTTCCAACTTACCTTTTATCGCTTTTCGCTGCATTTATGGAATCACTTTGTTGAGCGGATATTCAATGATGCCCGAGGCGCCGGCTTTCTTGAGCGCCGGGATCAATTCACGGACCACGGACTCGTCAATGATGGTCTCGACATCCAGCCAGTTCTTGTCCGTGAGGTTCGCAATGGTCGGTTTCTTCATGGCCGGAAGAAGGCTCAGAACTTTTTGCAGGTTCTTTTTCTCGACGTTCATTTTAAGGCCGACTTTTTCCTGAGCACGCATCGCGCCTTCGAGAAGCATGATGAGATTGTCCATCTTATGTCTTTTCCAAGGGTCCTTCGCGCTCTGTTTGTTCGCGATGAACTTCGGGATGGAGACGATCACGGTATCGATGATCTTGAGCCTGTTCGCACGAAGGCTGGACCCGGTCTCGGTCGCCTCCACAATGGCGTCCGCAAGGCGCGGCGGTTTGGCTTCCGTGGCGCCCCAGGAAAATTCCACTTCCGCGGTCACTTTATGTTTTTTAAGATAACGCTTCGTGACGCCCACGAGCTCGGTCACGATCTTTTTTCCGTTCAGGTCCTTGACGCTTTTAAAAGGCGAGGTTTCGTGCACGGCCAGGACCCAGCGAACGGGGTTGGAAGTGCGCTTGGAATATTGGAGCTCGCAAAGTTCCACGACCTTGGAATCATTCTCCACGATCCAATCATGCCCGGTCAGGCCGCAGTCCACGATGCCGTCTTCAACATAGCGGGACATTTCCTGGGGACGGAAGAGCACCACCTCGATCTCGGGATCATCAATGGAAGGAATGTAGGAACGGGCATTGACGCTGATCTTAAAACCGGCCCGCTTGAAGAGATTATAGGTCGCTTCTTCGAGACTGCCCTTGGGTAATGCGATCTTGAGCTTATTGGCGGATGTCATAGGAGACGGATTCTAGCTTTTTGCTCTCGGGGTGTCAATCCTGGAAAATGGCTCTACTCGCCATGCTGTTTCTTGGGAAGAATATTACGTTGGACCTTGGAGAATATCACCAGGATCACCAGGACAAGGATCGTGGTCATCACGGCTTGTTTGTAAAGTCCCAGCCCGCAGGCCAGTCCGATCGCACAAGCGGCCCATATCCCGGCGGCGGAGGTCAGTCCTTTGATCCCTCCTGCCGGCGAGCGAATGATCGCACCAGCGCCCAGGAACCCGATCCCGGTCACGGCCTGCGCCGCGATGCGTCCCGGATCCACGGTAGCGACTCCCTTGAAGATCTCAAAAACGTCGACGGATACGATCATCATGAGCGCCGAACCCAGGCAGACGAGCGAATAGGTCTTGAAACCGGCCTCTTTCCCGTGGACCTCCCGCTCAAGGCCGATCACGGCTCCCAGCAATGTCGCAACGCACAATTTTATCGCAAAATCAATATCCTGCGGCGTCAAACCTAACATGATGCCATCCTCCTGTTTTATCGGATACGGAGCCCCGGATCGCCTGTCATATTAAGTTTCGACCGTTTCCCGTTTTGATAAAGTTCAAAACCACGGCGTGCGATCATGGCCGCGTTGTCCGTGCTCAACACAAACGGCGGGAACCAGACCTTGATCCCTAACGCGCCGGCGTCCCGCGCAAGTTTTTCGCGCAAATAGGAATTCGCGCTCACGCCTCCGCCCACCACGATATCGGACACGCCTTTGAATTGGGCGGCGTCGAGCGCCTTCTCGACGAGCCAGCCGATCACGGCATGCTGAAAACTCGCGGCCATATCTTTGGGAGAGGGTGCTAAAGGGTTCGGCTTCCCGGTCCTGGGATCCCGGAATTGATAAAGCACGGCCGTTTTCACGCCGCTGAAACTGAAGTTGAAACGTTTGTCCTGTTTGGGTCTTGTGAAATGAAAGGCCCGCGGGTTTCCGCCTTTTGCGAGTTTATCCAGAATGGGTCCGCCGGGGTAACTGAGCCCCATGATCTTCGCGACTTTATCGTACGCCTCGCCCACTGCGTCGTCGACGGTTTCGCCCAGGATGTGGACCTTCCCTTTTTCACAGAATGTGAGCATCGTATGCCCGCCTGAGACCAGAAGCCCGACAAAACGTTTGGGTTCCTTGGCCCCGAAAAAATTGGCGACCAAGTGCGCCTCCATGTGATGGACGCCCACCACCGGAATATCCAATTGGTACGCGAGCGCCTTGGCGAACGCGACGCCGACCAAAAGAGAGCCGATGAGCCCGGGGCCTTGGGTGACGGCAATGAGATCGAGATCCCGGGGTTTGATCCCGGCTTCATGGAGCGCCTCCTCGAACACGCACTGGATCTGCTCCATGCAATGCCGGGACGCGATCTCGGGCACCACGCCGCCGAATTTCTTGTGCCGGAAAAGACTGGAGGAAACAACGTTGGAAAGGATCGTGTCTTTGCCGCGCAGGACCGAACACGACGTTTCGTCGCAGGAAGTCTCGATGCCGAGGGTCAGCATGCTAACCAACGCGCACCATGAGCCATGCGTCACGGGTCACGAAAAATGGGTTCCATGGTGCGTGGTACATGGTGCGTGTCCCAGGATTTAGGAGATTTTTTTAAGAAGTATCTCATTCACAACTTTGGGATTGGCCTTTCCGCCTGTTTCTTTCATCACCGCGCCGACAAGAGCGCCGAGGGCCTTTTCTTTCCCAGCCTTGAATTCCGCGACCGCGGTAGGATTTGCGGCAATGGCTTTCTCGACCGCTTTCTCGATCAGCCCCGTATCCGAGACCTGCGTAAGGCCTTTCTCTTTGACGATCGCTTCCGCGGCCTTGCCGGTCGCCGCCATTTCCTGGAACACGTCTTTGGCGGTCTTTCCGCTCAGGGTCCCCTGCTCGACAAGACGGATCAACCCGGCGAGCGCGTGAGGCGAAACGGAGCAATCCTCGATCGCAATATTTTTCGCGTTCAACAGGGCAAGGAGCTCCGTCTGGATCCAGTTGCTCGCAGGCTTGGCCCCTGCCCCTTCGCGGACGCAGGATTCAAAATATCCCGCGAGCTTTTTCTCCTGCACAAGCACATAGGCGTCGTATTCCGGAATGCCGAACTCCCTGATAAACCGCTTCGCGCGCTCGAGCGGTAGCTCGGGCAAAGTCTTGCGGATCTCTTCAACGGTCTCGCGCGCGAGCGTGAACGGGACAAGGTCCGGTTCCGGAAAATAGCGGTAATCGTGGGCCTCTTCTTTAGAACGCATGGAAAATGTCGTGCCTTTCGCGTCGTTCCAAAGCCGCGTTTCCTGGACGATCGTTTCCCCGCCCTCAAGCGCTTCGGTCTGCCGTTCAATTTCATATTGAATGGCTTTCTGCACCATCTTGAAAGAATTCAGGTTCTTGATCTCGACCTTGGTGCCGAATTTTTCCTGGCTCACGGGCCGCACCGATACGTTCGCGTCGCAGCGGAGGCTCCCCTTTTCCATATCGCAGTCGCTCACTTCCAAATACTGCAGAATGGCCTTGAGCGCGGTGAGGTAATCATAGGCTTCCTGCGGGCTCCCAAGGTCCGGCTCGGAAACGATCTCAAGCAGCGGAATGCCGCCCCGGTTATAATCCACCAGACTCCCGTCCGCGATGCCTTCATGAAGAAGTTTTCCCGCGTCCTCTTCCAGATGCGCGCGTGTGATGCCGATCTTTCGCTCGATCATTTTTCCGTCGGCGGCTTTGGTCTCGATCAAAAGTTCGCCCCTGCCGTTCATCGGCATATCGAATTGCGAGATCTGATAGGCCTTGGGAAGATCCGGATAAAAATAATTCTTCCGGTCGAATTTGAGCCTCTCCGCCACTTTGCAATTGAGCGCGAGCCCCACTCGTATCCCGAGCTTCAAGGCCGCCTCGTTTAGGACCGGCAACGATCCCGGCCAACCCAGACACACCGGGCACGTATGCTGGTTCCCCTCCGCCCCGAATTCCGTGGAGCATGAGCAGAAGAGCTTTGACTTCGTTTTTAGCTGAACGTGCACTTCTAATCCGATGACCGGTTCGTAGTTCACTGTTTACTCTTCTCCATTCAATACATAAAGTAGGCGTCCTGCAACGGAACACCCTGTGTACTTTTTTTCAATTTTTCAGCGGGCTGAAAAATCCGCCGCCAATTCGGTCGCCGGCGACCGTTTTTGCTGTATATCCTATATGATATAAGGCCCCGCCACCCCCAAGCGGCCCTACCTTTTCAATATTTCCGGCGACGGAAATATCTGCCCGAGTCCCCCACCCTTCAATTTCCCCGCATGCGGGGAAATCTGCTGCTTATTCCAATTCCCCCGACGTCGGGGAAATCCACCGCTAATTCGCCCACCAGCGGGCGAATTCACCCAAAACGCCGGCTATAGGCTATGGTCTATAGTCTCGGATCGGACAGGAGCATCAAACTCCTGCCGAAGCCGCACTGAATCGTTGGGATTCAGTGTTAGTCTTCAGTCCAGCTTCGGCTTCTTTTTGTAGACGCCGGTTTCTTGCTCAAAAGCATGGGCGGCGCGAAGCATGGTGGATTCGTCGAACGGGCGGGCCATAAGCTGCATGCCGATGGGAAGGCCGCCGCTTGTGAATCCGCACGGGACGGACATCGCCGGAATTCCGGCCAGGTTCGCCGGGATCGTAAAAATATCGGAAAGATACATCGCGATCGGGTCCGCGGCCTTCTCACCGATCTTGAACGCCGCGGTGGGCGACGTCGGTGAAAGGATCACATCGACTTCCTTGAACGCCTTTTCGAAATCCTGGCGGATAAGTGTGCGGACCTTCTGCCCTTTCAGATAATAAGCTTCGTAATAACCGGCCGAAAGAACAAAGGTGCCGAGCAAAATGCGGCGTTTTGCTTCCTGTCCGAATCCCCGGTCGCGCGTCTCAAAATACATTTCGCGAAGATCTTTGGCGGGGACCCTCAAGCCGTATTCCACGCCGTCAAAGCGGCCGAGGTTCGAGCTCGCCTCCGCCACGGCCACGACATAGTAAACGGCGACCGAATACTCCGTATGCGGGAGGCTGATCGTTTTGATCTCGGCGCCGAGCTTCTTATAGATCTCCGCGGCATGGCGCACGCTTTTCTCGATCTGGGGGTCGATCCCTTCGATGAAATATTCTTTCGGGAGACCGATCCTAAGACCCTTCACGTTGCGCGTGAGCGCCTGTGTAAAATCCGGGACTTTTTCGGGTGAGGAGGTTGAATCCTTCGGGTCATGACCGCACAGGATATTCATCAGAATGGCCGCATCTTCCACGGTTTTGGTGAGAGGACCGATCTGATCAAAGCTGGAGCCGAATGCGATAAGCCCGTAGCGCGACACGCGGCCGTAGGTGGGTTTCACGCCGACCACGCCGCAAAGCGCCGCGGGCTGACGGATCGAACCGCCGGTGTCGGACCCCAAGGCCGCAAGCGTCATATCCGCCGCGACCGAAGCCGCCGAGCCGCCGCTGGAGCCGCCCGGCACGCGCTCCAGGTCCCAGGGATTCCGGCACGGGCCGAACGCGGAGGTTTCACAGGAGGAACCGAACGCGAACTCATCCATGTTGCACTGCCCGAAAAGCGTCGCGCCGGCGTTTTTGAGTTTTGTGATCACGGTCGCGTCGTAAGGCGGCACGTGCTTCGCCAGGATCTTCGACGCGCAAGTCACTTCAGCTCCGTCGATACAGATATTGTCTTTGATGGAAATGGGAACGCCGCAAAGCGCGCCGGCGGCGGTACCGGGTACCGTCCCGGAAAAACGGAGAAAGGCATTGATCTTGGGATTCAGCGTTTGAGCGCGTTTTTGGAAGGCCTTAAGAATAGTCGACGGGCCGACTTTTTTTGAGGTCTCGATCGCTTCTTTGAGGGTCAAGGAACAAAGGTCGGTCATCGCTGCACGATCTTGGGGACCTTGAAGAAAGGGCCTTCGGTTTGCGGGGCGTGTTCAAGGGCCTTTCGGGCGGCGTCCGAGGGTTTCACTTCATCGGCGCGGAACACGTTCTCCATATTGAGGACGTGGCTCGTGGGCTCGACATCTTTCGTGTCCAAGGCGTCCAGCTTTTGGACATAGGCAAGAATGGCGCCGAGGTCTTTCTCAAGCTTCTTTTTTTCTTCGGGTTTCAGATTGAGCCGCGCGAGTTCGGCGACCCTTTCGATGTTGAATTCCATTGAGTCTCCTTCAAACAGGTAACGACATTCTGCCCGAAGGCGGAGGGAGTGTCAATGGAAGGGGCCGGCCGGTATTTTTTTATTTTTAGAATGCGACCTGGACACGGCTGATGAAAGCATTTTCGATCGGCCGGGTCTGGGTCCCGTATTTGGTCAAACCGCCCGCATCAAGAAACGTTTCTTCAAAACCGGTCGAGAATTTCAGATTCTTATTGAGATACCAGTTAAATCCCAATCCCCAACCCGTCGCCCGCCGGGCGGAACTGGATAGGTTGGCAAAACGGGTGAGGTTTTTCTTGTCGGCATTGAAAAAATCGGTCCGACCCACGAGTTCGAACGCACCCCATTTCCCTTTGCCCGGATTAAAATCGTTCTTGGGGATCACACCGTTGTAAGAAGCATTCTCGCCGGTCACCACATAAGACACCGTAAGCTGTCCGGCCATATTCTTGAATGCCGAGCTCCCTGATCTGGCACCGCTCACGTACAAATCTTGCGTGGATTGAACGAATTCACTCATCAGTCCGAAGGGCCCGTTATAGTAATAGAGTTGAGGAGCCAAACGGAATCGCTTTCCGTTCGCGGATACGGTTGACGCGTATGTGAAAAAGGTTTGCTGCCCGAACGTCTTATAGCTGGGTAAGGTGGGTGAATGGGACGCTCCGAAGCTGCCGGCAAAACCCATCCCCAATCCGCTCAGCCAGACGTTCGTGCTATATTTGAACGGCTTGATAAAGACCCGTCCCACGAAATCCTTGTCGTCCTTGTTATCGGTGTCATTGGTGGCAAAATCCACCGCACCGTTAAAAACACCCAGGTCATAGCTCACTCTGTCATAAAAAAGATCCCCGTGCAGATCGATCCCGACGTCCCGGTTAGGCACCAGATTCGATACTAACGAAAGTTCCGGAAAAGCGTTGACCGTATCTGGCTGGAGCCGCTCCAATCCGATCGGGGATTTAAATTTACCGGCCCTCAGGGATGCCGCCTTCCAGTATGTGAAATCCGCATAGGCATCCACAAGGATGGGAGCCCCGGAAGTGCCGCTGACGCTAATGGAAGGGGCAAAGTCCCCCATTATTTTGAAATCGAAATACTTGTATAAAGTTCCCTCCAGGATCGGCCGGGCTTTTCTGATCAGGAAAGTGTTCACAGCGGGTGGAGTACCTTCGTTTCCAAAGAATCTCCCGTCTGTCTGGACCAGTCCTCTAAGCTTAAGCAAAAAGTTACCGTCCTGCGACTTGAGACTGAAGCCTTCCTTGCTCGCCGTAACCACAGGCGCTTCCAAGTTTTGTTTGAGGAGATCCATCTGAACCTCCTGGTCCACTCCCCGCTGCCGCTTGAGCAACGCGACATCCTGCTCAAGCTGCGAAACTGAAACCCCCGGGCTTTTCGCTACCATCGTCTCGAGCTGCTGAATGCGCTGGTTCTGCGCCGCGATCTGCTTTTGGAGTCCCTTAACGATCGCTGAAAGATCCTCGTCATTCGCGAAAGCGCCGCCTGCCGGGCCGACTATCAAACTCCCTCCTAAAACGATTCCGCAGATCAGTCTCGAGAGTTTCATTGATCTTTTTCCTTCATTTCGCCGGCAATTTCTTGATCGCAACGGCATTCGTTGAAACTAGGGGGTCTTACGCTCACTGATTCCTTCCGCGGTCCAATAACCCGGTTTTGTTAAAAAGTTTGAACTCCCTATTTTTTCGGCCTCCGGATGATTTCCCTTGAGTTTTTTCCAGCAGTCATCTGGAACAAGGATTTCTCGTCCCCAATTCGAACACCGGCCGATCAGGGCCGACGGAGTGAGATGGATGCGAAGGGGTGCGATGCAAAAATAAGAAATAGAGAAGGAAGGATAGGAAGGATGGAGGATGGCGGCTGGCGAAAAGAATTTCGTACCGCGCCGTACGCCTTACGCCGTACTATTTTTCTTTTTTATCATATAAAAGGCGCGGCCGTCCGCTCAGAAAAACGCTTTTATTTTTTCCATTTGATCGAACAACCGACCGCGTGTTTCTGGTCCGCGGACACGGGCTTTCCCGCGAGCACCGCGTCCACCGCGGCCCGGACATCCTTGCCGGTCACGGGGAGCGCATTCCCCGGGCGGGCATCGTCGTACTGGCCCCGGTACACGAGCTTGCGGTCTTTGTCAAAAAGAAGGAAGTCCGGCGTGGCAACCGCGGTGTAGGCCTTCGCCACCTCCTGGGTCCCATCAAAGAGGATCGGGAACGTGAAGCCTTCGCTTACGGCCATATCTTTCAGGCTTTCCGGACTGTCATCCGGATAGGCGCCGGGATCGTTTGAGCTGATCCCAACGATCGCAAGCCCTTTGCCCGCATAAGCTTTTCCCAGTCTCGCAAGGTCCTGGCGGATATACTTCACGTAGGGACAGTGCCGGCACAGGATCACGACCAGGAATGCTGCCTGATCCTTGAAATCATCGCGCCGGACGATCTTTCCGGTCACAACATCCGGAAGCGCGAAATCCGGGGCCTGGCTCCCCATTTCGAGAAGTCCTTTTTTCCCTTCCGTGCTAGCCACTGCCCGCGCCGCCGGCATGGACGTCATGCCGACCGTGATCGCGACCACCGCGACCAGGACCGTAAAATAGAAAAAGTGTGTCGTGTTCATCATCAACCTCCTTTTTATTTCCAAAATCGAACCAACGATCTATTTCTTGATGGAGCAGCTTCCCTGGATCCCGAACTTCGCGAGAATGCCTGAAGCCGGACACCAGTTGGTGAAAGCGGATTGGATCAAATTCAACCCCACAAGCGCGGTCCAGATCAGCCACCACTTGCTCACCCACACCGCGAGAGCCACGCTGATCAAAATGAAAGTTCCTGCCATAATTTTGATGACTTTGTCCATGGTCACAACAGACTCCTTTTTTTTAGACTTTCTTTGAAATTAAGTAAGAAATGCGACGCTGAAAATGCCAGAAGTGGTCTGTGTCTTATTGCTCCCAAAAACATCTTGCTGGACGCCGATCTCAGCGCGCACGTGATCACCGAAAGGCATGACAAAACCGAGGACCACGCTTGCGAGATTCGCGGTCTGTCCGTGCCCGCCGAAATCATGGAGATAGATCAATTCGGCTTCCGGCTGCAGCCACCAGAACACCTGATACCCTGCCGCAAAGTTGGCATGAGCGGTTCCATAATAATGGTTCGTGCGTTCCCAATGCGCGAGCGGAGAATTGTAACCCAGATTTACCGTCCCGTTCCAGCGACCGATGTCTTTGGTAAACGCGAAAGAATTATCCAGGGAGGTATATCCCTGGCTTGCGCCAAGGTGATCAAAATTGCTGCGCCGTCCGGTGGGCACGAAGATCGTGGGCATATAGGAGATCTCGAGTTTTTTCTCCGCGGAATCATAGAACCGCCATCTACCCGCCACGCCGAGATCACCCCAGCCGAATCCATGCGTGGGCCCCTCAGTCGTATCTTCCGGCCTCTCCCCCGTATCCGGATCCATCATGTCCCTAAACTCATCATAGTTGTTCTCTTTGTCCAAAGTGTGTTGGTACCAATTGATGATCCCGACATCGATATCCTTATAGACCCCGACCGTCACCTGGCTCTCCCATACCTGGGCCAGATAAGTTCCACGGTTTTCCCTCTCGCCGTTCGATTTCCAAGCGAATTTGCCTCCCTGAAGAACATAAGAGCCCCAGACCTCGACTTGCCCGGGGTCATTGGGGGTGGCATCCGCGGTTACGACTTTGGAATGTTCCTCGATCGCCAAATTGTCCGCAACGTGTGTCGCATAGAGAGGTGTTGCAGCGACAAACAATGCCAGTAAAAAAAGAAGGGCCCGTCTCATTTTTTTTCTTCCGGTTTTGAATCGCTGTCTTTTTTTTCGAATTTGGGCAGGCAATCGGAGCCGCAGCATCCTCCGTCCTTTTTGCCCAAAAAAAAGCGCAGCGCGAGAAGTGCCGCCAGCGCCACAACGCTTAATGCAACAATCTCATTTGTGTCCATAAAATCTCCCGTGCCACGACCCACGCACCACGGCCCACGCAACCTATCCTTTCGTGGTTCGTGGCCCTTGGCCCATGGTTCTGTTTGTTATTCGAATCCTAAAAGCCGGCCGCCCTGATAGACCACGAAAGAAGCCGACCATGCGAGCCCGGTCATGTAAAAGATCATGAAGAACATCCAGCCCCAGGATCCGGTCTCACGTTTCACGATCGCAAAGGTCGAGAAACACTGGCAGGCCAGGACGTAAAAAACCATGAGAGAAAGCGCTACAAGCGGCGTGTAAGCAAGTTTTCCGGTCACGGGCGAACGTTGCTTTTGAAGCGCCTGGATAAGACCCGCGGTCATACCCTCGCCCTGGGTCTCGACGTGATGCACGATCGCGAGCGTGCTGATCAAAAGCTCGCGCGCCGCGAACGAAGCCACGATCCCGATCCCGATCTCCCAGTTAAAACCCAAAGGCCGGATCGCCGGCTCAATGGCTCGCCCGAGGGACCCGGCATAACTTGACCGGATCTGGAGGTCTTTTTGTTCGTGGCCGATCGCGCCAAGACGTTCCTGCAAGGCTTCTCCGCTGAGCGTCACCGACGCTTGTTGTTTCACGAGCTTAAAACGCGTTTGGGCTGCGGGATCTTTCGGGTAGCTCACGAGGAACCACAACACGATCGATAGCAGGAAAATGATGCTGCCTGCCCGGGTGATGAATTCCTTGGCGCGGTCCCACATGGTACCTAACACGGTCTTGAGATGCGGGATGCGGTAAGGCGGCAGTTCGAACACGAACGGCATCCGGTTCCCTTTGAGGAATGTTTTCCTGAAGAGCGCGGCGATCCCCAGTCCGGTTCCGATGCTCAGGAGATAAAGCCCGAGAAGCGTCAGCCCTTGGAGATGCAAAAGATGGAGCACGTGAATGTTCGGGATGAACGCCGCGATCAGAAGGGTGTAGACAGGAAGCCGGGCGCTGCAGCTCATCAAGGGCGCCACAAGGATCGTCGCGAGCCGATCGTTCCTGTCTTCGATCGTGCGTGTCGCAAGCACACCGGGGACCGTACACGCGAAAGAGCTCAGAAGCGGCAAGAACGCCTTTCCGTTCAGCCCCACTTTTTTCATGAGCTTGTCGAGCACGAACACCGCGCGCGCCATGTAACCCGTATCTTCAAAAAGCGCGATGAAAAAGAAAAGCAGGAAGATCTGCGGCAGGAAAACAATCACATTCCCGACACCCGCGATGATCCCGTCTGCCACAAGGCTCCGGAGGGCCCCCTCCGGCAACCACGCTTGAGCGAGACCGCCTAGTTTTTCTATGACCCGGGAAAGGAGGTCCATCGGCGCCTGGGCCCAGGAGAAGATCGACTGGAAGATGACGCCCATGATCACGATGAAAGCTCCAAGGCCCCAGACGCGGTGCGTCAGGACCTTATCCAGCCGGTCCGAAAAAGCCGGGACCTTGTGGGGCGCCCGTCGGACAACCCGGGCGCAAAGATGATCGATCGCCCGGTACCGGCATTCCGGTTCCACGGAAGTCCAGTCGATCCCGCTTTGCTCTAATGAGGACCGGACGCTCAAAACCTCCGTCCTCAAAAGATCCCCGGTCTTTATGTCTTTGAAAAAAGGGCTCCGGAAAAGCCGGTCCGGTAAAAGCCTCAAGGCCTCTCCAAAAACCGCTCCCGGACGGTCCCTCAAACGGCCTTCGATCAGGGCTACGATCTTATCGAGTTCGGTCTTCAACCCCTCGGGTAAGAATGGCTCCAGGGAGAACTTCGCCGGTCGGGCGATTGGATCGAAAAGTGTCAGCGCGATCGTCTGCTGAAGTTTTACGATCCCCTCACGCTCCATGCCGACGGTCGCCACGCAAGGAGCCCCGGTGAGTTCTGACAATTTTTCGAGATCGACCGCTGTTCCGTTCTTTTGGGCCATATCCCACATATTCAGCACCAGGATCACGGAGAGCCCGGTTTCCAGGACTTGCGTCGCCAAATAAAGATTTCTCTCGAGATTATTGGCGTCCAGGATCACGAGCACAAGGTCCGGAGGCGACGTATCCTCCCTTATCCCCAACAAAACATCATGGACAACCTCCTCGTCCAGGGAGCGAGGCAAAAGACTGTAAGCGCCCGGAAGGTCCAGCACCGAGATCTCTTCGCCTCCGGGAAGTTGCATCCGGCCCATTCTCTTTTCGACCGTCACGCCGGGATAATTGGCCGTACTGTGACGGAGACCGGTCAGGGCGTTAAAGATCGTGGTCTTCCCCGTGTTCGGATTCCCGACCAATGCGATCTTCCTGTGTTTTTCTACCGAATCATTTTCCGTCATGATCTTCTGCCTTTTGAACAAGTATTTTTGCGGCATCCTGCTTTCGGATCGAAAGGCTGTACCCCCGGAGCACGACCTCCATGGGATCGCCCAGCGGCGCAAAGCGCTTCACCAGGATCCTTGTGCCATGGACGAGGCCGAGTTCTTTAAGCCGGTAGTGAAGATCTTCTTCTCCCTGGTAGCTCTGGACAACACCCCGCTCCCCGGCCTTGAGTTGATCGAGTGTGGTGCGATTCACTTCCGGCATTTTTTGCAAAGCCCCACAAGTTGATGACAATGGTACTCCAATTTAAAATGGTGCTTTTCCGCGACGCGGCGTTGCGCCTTCTCGATCTGGGGATCCTTGAACTCCACGACCTTCTCACACTCGCGGCAGATCAAATGATCGTGGTGGGCCTTGGCACACCCGCATTCATAATAAGTGTCGCGACTCGTCCGAAAACTCTGCGCGACCACACCTGCCTCAAGAAGGATCGGAAGATTCCGGTAAACCGTGTCTCTCGAGACCTTCAGCCCCTGCTTTTTAAGACAAGAAACGAGAATATCCACGTTGAAATGCCCGCGCTGACGCCGGATCCCCTCAATCAGTTTGAGCCTCTCCCCCGTCAGACGGCATCCTTTGTCGCGAATAAAATCTTCGAATTCTTTTTGATTTTTGATCATAGCGAAAGGATCCTCTTATTAAGATTAAGTCTTAATAAGAATGAGTGTAACGGAAAGGCCGGGGAATGTCAACAGCGCCTAGGTCAATTTTTCGGCAATGCGGGAGCGGACGGTTTCGCTCAATTTTGAGAAATCGCCGGGTTCGAGATGGGCCGTCTCGATGGGTTCCAGAACGGTCAGGTTGCAAAAGACCTTGGACTTCATGACCCAATCTCCTTTAGGGATCGCATACCTCGTCCCGCTGATGGCGATCGGAAGGATCGGATTTTTTTCCGAAATGGCCAGCTTGAAGGCCCCGGCCTGGAAAGAGCCTATCTCTTCCGTTTCGCAGCGCGTCCCCTCCGGAAAAAAGAGAACGGACATCCCCGACCGGAGATACCGGATCGCTTCCCGGTAAACATCGCGGATGCTGGCCCGATCGTTGCGCTTCAGGCGGATGTGTTGGCAAAGTCCGAGACACCACCCCAAAAAAGGAACGCTAAAAAGACTTTCCTTCGCCACCCACTTGAACTGCAGGCGAAGCTGGTACAGGACCACGATGTCCGCCAAACTCTGGTGATTGGCCACGATCACGTAGGTGCGTTTGGGGTCCGCATTCCCGAGACCGTTCACCTTTAATTTCCAATACGGACTCAGACCGATCACGGCGTTCGACCACCAGAAGCACTGCCGGTGCAGGATCTTTCTCTGTTTATCAAAAGGAAAACAGACGACCAGAAGGGCCAGCTGGACCAGATAGAGAAGTGCCAGCAGCCAAACACAACTGACCCAGAAAAAAATAGACAGTAAAGCGTTCAGCACAAACTTTTTAGAGGCGGGAAAAAATCATGAAAAAAAGGATAAGGCTTAAAGCTACGAGAGCGGCTCCGAGGATCCGGGTATTCCGGACTTCGTGCGGTTCATCGATCGGGGCCACCTTCCAATTGAGGCGCTCCATGATCCATTGATAAAGACCTATCGACCGTTTGGGCCAAACAACCGATAAAACACCCAGGGTAAGGCCCAAACAACCGATCCCGAGAAAAACGAGCTTCGCGGACATGAAACAACCACTGCTAAGCGGACATTGCATATCCTATCTCCTTTCGCTTTTGTCTTGCGCGAACCTTGTTGAATCCTTTGCTTTGATAACCTCTTGATAGGGTTTAGCGTCTAAGGTATAGGTTATAGGAAAATCACGACTGCCTCAACGCCAAACTTCTTTCTATCCCCTATTCTCTAAACCCTACACCCTATTTTGTGTCTTCCCACGCGCTGCGGTAACCGTTCACGGATTCGACGTAACGAAGCAGGTCTTTGAAAAAGGCGTGGTTGGAAAGCGTCGCGCTGTCCCCGATCATGATGAGCTTACGCTTGGCACGTGTCATGGCCACATTCATGCGACGCGTATCGGTCAAAAACCCTAGCTGTCCTTCCCGGTTGGAACGGACAAGCGAAACGATCACCGCTTCTTTTTCCCGGCCCTGAAACGCGTCCACGCTGTCGATCTCAAGCGTCGTTAAGTCGCCCGGATCATTTTTTTCCCCCAGGATCATCCCTGTCAGAAGCTTCACCTGCGCGCTGTAGGGGCTGATGATCGCGATCTCTTCCGGCGGCACGCCGGCTTTGATCAGACGGCTCAGCTCCTTCACCACAAGCTTCGCCTCCTGGGAATTATAGCGGCTCTCGGTCCCCTCCTCGATCTCTTCCTCATATCCCAGTCCCGCCGTGTCCAGAAAAACAACGGGGGTTCCATCCAGTCCTTCGGTCTTCACATTCGAAAGATCTTTCAGCTCGTGCCTCGCGACCGATGGATCGGCCGTGAGCGCGTTGTCGTAGAATTCCCGAGAGGAAAAACCCATGATGTTCTCATGCATCCGGTATTGCCGCTCCAGACGCACTTTGAATTTTGCGTCCAGGACTTCGTGCAACCGCTCAAAAAGCGTGAAACCCAGGCCTTGTTCGCCGGAACGCGACCGGAAGACCGTCGGCGGAAGCTGACAATGGTCCCCCGCCAAAATGACCTTGCCCCCGTGGCGCATCGGGATCCAGGTCGCAGGCTCGATCCCCTGCGTCGCCTCATCCAGGATCACCCAGTCGAAGCCCTTGGCGCGAATGAGCGGATCGCCGCAAACCGTATGCGTCGCCACGACCACGTCGGAAGCGTTCCAGACCTGTTTGAAGATCTGCGTCTTGAGATCGCGGATATCGTCGCGAAGCCTGTTCACCTCGTCACGCATTTCATTGCGTTCTTCCCACGACATGACGCGCCGGTCCTGCCGCCTCTCTTTTTGACGAGCAAACTGTTCGAGCTGTGCCTCATGAGCATCGATCATTTTTGCGTAGGGATGCGCGGCCAGTTGATAACTCAAGGTATGTTCACGAACCCGCTCGGTGATGCGCGCGGGATGGCCGAGACGTGTCACGGGAATCTTCTTTTTCACGAGACACTCCACCAAGTGGTCACACGCGGCGTTGCTCGGGGCAGAAACCAGAACGTTTTGGCTTTTTTGAAAAGCCTGGTGAATGATCTCGGTTAACACCCGCGTTTTCCCCGTCCCCGGGGGCCCGTGAATGAGTAGAATATCTTCGGTCTCAAGCGCCATCACGACGGCTTTTTTCTGGTCCTTATTGAGCGTCGGATCAAAACTCCGGGATACTTCCTCAGAGATCGGATCCCCGAGAAGAGGTTTTTTGAGACCGAGACTGATATCCCTGAGCCGCGCGACCCTGGAATGTTCCGCGGTACGCGTCATTTGCAAAGCTTCATACATGCGTTGATACGTGGTGCGGTTTTCGGAAAGGCTGAGTTGGTAACTTTTTTCACTCTCGACCCATCCCGGGATCCTGCCGCTGAAAGCGACCGTGATGCTGGAGCGGTCCTTTTCATAGACCGTACCGGCGAGACAATCCTCCGGGGGGGGTCTGGAAACCGGAAAGCGAAACGACGTCGCCTGGACCCAGAGAATAACGCGGCAAAGGACGGCCGTTCTGGAGCGCAAATGTAAGAAGCTTCTGGCCTGAAGGATCGTAATGGGTTTCCAGAAGATCGAGCCGGAAAATGGCTTTGCCTCTTTTTTCACGCTCTTCGGGCTTGCGATCCAGGAAATCCGTTTTGAAACGGCCCTGTTCCTCGCGCTCTTCATCGCGGAGGAGACGCGTCAGATGGAGAAAATGCTTTTCGATGACGGCCTCGTCGCCGACCCAGATCCTTCGCTCTTCTTTTTTCGCGACCCTCGGAGGAAGAGGGGCGTGGACTTTTTTCAGACGTTTCTTGGGTTTGTCGCGATAAGTGTTGGACATGAACGCTCTTGCACCTTATTCCCCGAGGATCTTGACGATCACGCGTTTCGAACGGCGGCCGTCGAACTCGGCATAAAAAATACGCTCCCAAGTCCCGAAATCAAGACGGCCCTTTGTGATGGCGACCACGACTTCGCGACCGAAAAGCTGGCGTTTGACATGGGAGTCGCCGTTATCCTCGCCGGTCCGGTGATGGCGATACCCCTTGAGATCATACGGCGCCATACGCTCGAGGAAATCGTCGAAATCCTGGATCAGACCCGGCTCGTCGTCATTGATGTAAACGCTTGCGGTGATGTGCATGGGATTGACAAGGCAAAGGCCTTCCTGGACGCCACTCCTCGTGACCGCGGTTTCGACTTGCGGCGTGATATTGATGTAATCACGTTTTTTCTTTGTCTCAAACGAGAGATATTCGGTGTGCGTTTTCATAGATCACCTCCTCGATAAAAAGATGTGGGTAATCTGGTCCCCATACCTATTATTCCGCCATGGGCGGGATGGGACGGAGGTTAAAAATCCGAAGCCCTTAAGTTTTCCGCGTTGGAAGCGTCTGGCTTATAGTGGTATCGCCGAATGGATTGGTGATAGTTTCCGGTTTCATGATGGGCTTGTAGTCGGTCGGACCCGGAAAAGGAAAGGTCGCCACGTCGTAGATCCCGGCCCCGACCCTCAAGAGTGCGTATCCGATCCCCCGCCCGATGCTCACGATAAATCCCGTGAGATAATCCGGACTTTTCTCCATCGCAGGGGGCACTTGCATCACGAGTTCTCCCGGACCGGTCGCAATATTCGTCACCCCGCGGCCGAACTTATCGAGCGCCTTAGTGGAATTCATTTTTTCTGGAAGAGCGGCTTCGGCGTGAACGCCCGAAAACACCCATACGACGACGAGGAATAGAGCGAATTTTTTCATTTTAAGATTCTCCTTTTCTCATTCAAACCCATTCGATCTATACGGAGTATCGACCACTTTGCGCCTTTTTTAATTTTTTTCGAACACTCCTCTTCAGCTAGTCCTCAAACCCCTCCGTCTGAAAGACCTCGATCGTGGCCTTCGAAAGCTCCTGCTCCACAAGCCCCGCTTTCTCCAACGCGCAGCTCTCAAAAAAAGTTTTGGGGTCCCAACCGGTTTCCGTCGCGACTTCGGGAAGGTAAACCCCTTTTTTCCATCCGCAGGTCACGATGATACCGTCCGTTCCGGTCCGGATATCTTTGTAGCTTTTCACCAGCGCAGATTCCGTGAGAAGCGAAATGTGGATCTTAAGGCCCCTAAGTTCGTCCAAAACGAGCGGTGGGAACCGCGGATCCTCGAACGCCGCGGCAAGAGTCATGTGACGTATACTTTCCCCGAGCGGCTCATCTCCCAGGATATGCCCAATGCAACCCCGAAGACGGCCCCTGAGCTTGAGCGTGACGAAGATCCCGCGTTTTTTTTCCAAGACTTCACGGCCGAGCTCAAGCTTAGGTTCGGGCCCGCCCGTCAAACGCGCTTTCAAAAGTTCCCGCGCATAGGCCAAGATCTTTTTTGTCTCTTTCGCGCTTAACACGCCGCCTCCCTGTAAGCCATGGCCGCATAACCCACGACAGAACTCCTGTCCCCTGTCACGTCTCCCGAATTCGCGTACCGGATCAGGCGAGGACCTGACCATTTCATTTTCCTGGCCAGCAGGATCGAAGTCAAGACGGGCCCCATGCCGCAAGCTTCAGCCTCCTCCCTGACATAGGCGTCATAGATCGTTTCGGCATTCCCTTTTTCGAACAGAGCGATCAAGGCCTTGTCCTTGTCCGAAGCTACTTCATAAGAATAAAAATGGGAAAGATCGGTTGTCGCCACCACTAGCAGGTTCTGGCCCGCGAGTATCTTAGTTAAAGCCTCCGCGAGGATCGTGCTGTTTGTGATTTCCTGAACTCCGATATAGACGGGAACGATCTTGAGGCCGGGGACCGTTTCTTGAAGGAATGGGATCTGAACCTCCAGGGAATGTTCTTCGAGCCGGTCGGGCACGGTATTCTGAAAAATGGGATGGAACATCCGGATCTCCCGGGCAAGTTCACGATTGACCGGAACGCGGCCGAGCGGCGTTTCATAAGCGGCGGCATCATCCACGAACACACCTTGCAAGAACAGGCGATGGAGAAAAGCAATAATGATCACGCTGTCGAATTTTCGCCCTTCAACCAATTTGTAGGCCTCGGCCGCGATCTGCCCCGAGTAGTCATAACCTGCATGCGGAACGATCAGGGCCCGGACATCCGGGGCGGGAATGCCCTTGGCTGCGGCTAAGAATCGCCGGATCTGTTTTTTGAGGAGTTCCGGTCCTTCGGGATAGAACTGTCCGCTCACCACCGCTGCTCGAACTTTATCTTGGGTCTCCATGCTTTCCTCTTCGCTCGAAGTTAGGATTTCATTCTACACCCAAAGAAGACTTAAAAAACTTGAAAATTCCATCACCTTTATTGCACCTAAAAGGTCGGCGGATGCCTGGCGTTCGATTCGACGGCGGGGTATAATGCCATTCATTCAAGGAGGATTTAGAACCATGCCCACTTCATCCAAATCTTCGTCCACCCGTGCGAGAGACTTCATCGCAGAATCTCTCGATCTCGAAAGTCTTGCGGCCTATCAGAAACATTCAGTCGTCAGTAAGCAGATCCTAAGCAAAAAAACGGGGTCGCTTACGCTCTTCGCCTTTGACAAAGGCGAAGGTCTAAGCGAGCACACCGCTCCTTACGATGCGTCGGTCCTTATCCTCGATGGGAAGGCTACGATCATGATCGATGGGAAACCGCACAAGCTGGAGAAAGGCGAGATGATCATCATGCCCGCGGGCGTCCCACATTCGCTCAAAGCCGCCGAACCTTTTAAGATGCTCTTGATCATGATCCGGTCTTAAGTTTAAATCAATCTTTGAACGCCCGCGGTTTTTTATCATTCGGATTTAATTCTAAAAACAAAAAGGGGCAAGCCGGCTTTAAAACCAGCTGACCCCTTTTTTCCCGAAAAACTCTAGAACGTTTATTCCCCTGTAAAACTCTACCTGCGCCGCCCCCCACCTGTTTTACGATCAGGGCTCGCGCCAGGGCCGCCTTTTGGACCGGGAGGATTTTCCCAGTTGGTCCCCGGACCGCCCTTAGGACCCGGAGGATTTTCCCAGTTAGTCCCAGGACCACCCTTGGGTCCGGGAGGATTATTGTCCTTATCCCGTCTGGCGGCCATTTTCTTTTCTTTTTCGTCTATCACGCCGTCGTTATTCCGATCAACCCGTTCTTGCCGGAGTTCTTTTTTAGTAGCACCCAGCTCTTTTTTGTCCTGACGCATTTCCTGGACATTTTCCTTATGCATCGCCTTCAGCTGCGCCCGGAGTTCCTTGACCTTCGCGGTATCTCCGGCCGCCTTGGCTTCCTTGATCTGTTTTTTCAGATCCGTTTCTTCCGCCCGGGCGGCTTGAGCGCTGGTCTTCATCTCCGCCTTCTGAGCTTTGATCGCTTCTTTGTCCGCCGCGAGCTCCTCTTTTTTAAGACTTGCCGTCGCGGAAGCGCCGGTTTCTTCCGCACGGACCTTGGCGGCGCAGAATAAGGAACCGCAGAAAACCACCGCCATCAATACCCAAAACATCTTTTTCATTCTGGCTTCTCCTCTTTTTAAAAAGTTACCCGCTATCAAATTCCAGCCGCATTTATTCTATACCCTGGGAAACCGTTGGGCAAGTGCCCAAAAAAATTCCTTTTTCATTTATGCAAATCATCGAAAATTAGTGCAAAATAGAGGTGTTATGAATGCGATCGTTCCGACAAAATACTGGCACAAGCTCGAAGGCGGCAAGATCCAATGCGATCTCTGCCCCCGCCATTGCAAACTTGCGGAAGGTCAGCGGAGTTTTTGTTTTGTGCGAGCGTGCCAGAATGGCCGGATCGTGCTCACCACCTACGGCCGCTCAAGCGGTTTCTGCGTGGACCCCATAGAAAAAAAGCCTCTCTTCCATTTTTTTCCCGGCACGCCGGTCCTGTCTTTCGGAACGGCCGGCTGCAACCTGGGCTGTAAATTCTGCCAAAACGCGGATATCAGCCATTCCCGGGAAATGGACACCCTCGCGGATTCCGCTTCGCCCGTGCTTATCGCGAAAACCGCCGAGAGACTCCGCTGCCGGAGCGTGGCCTTCACCTACAACGAACCGCATATCTTCCATGAATACGCCGTCGACACGGCCAGGGAATGCCGCAGGCTCGGGATCAAGACGGTGGCCGTAACGGCCGGTTACGTATGCGCCGAACCCCGGCAAGAGTTCTATACGTGGATGGACGCGGCGAACGTGGACTTGAAAGGGTTCACGGAAGCATTCTATAAAAAATACACGGATAGTTCTTTAGAACCCGTACTTGAAACGCTTCTTTATCTCAAGAAAGAAACGAAGGTTTGGCTTGAGATCACTACACTTCTCATCCTGGGTTTGAACGATTCCGAAAAAGAACTGCAGGCCTTGACGTCCTGGATCGTCAAAAACTTGGGACCGGACGTCCCTCTTCATTTCACGGCATTTCACCCCGCGTATAAACTTTTGGAGCTTCCCCCGACCCCGGCCTCAACACTTCAAAAAGCCAGGCAGATCGCTCTTGCAAATGGGATCCGTTACTGTTATCCCGGGAATATCGAGGACCCCGAGGGCGAAACGACTCTTTGCCATGCCTGCCGCAAAAAACTGGTGGGCCGGAGCAGCTATGAAATAACAGGGTGGCATTTGAAGGGAGCGGGCCTTTGCGAATTTTGCGGAACGCCCTGCGCCGGAGTTTTTGAACCCACCCCCGGAAACTGGGGATCTAAACGCCTGCCTGTCAGACTTCAAAACCAATAGGAACTCGTCCCGCGGGACTGGGGGCCGGTTTTTAAAAACGAGGATCGAGTCCCGAGTCCTGATTTTTAATCGACTTCAGTTTGAGCAGTTGATCGCTATAAGAATCCGCAACGAGCTCTTGGGCCCGGATCCCTAAAAGCCTTTGATAGAGCTCGCACTGTTCCCTGAGCTTCGCCACCCCGGCACTCCCTTTCCAGCCGAAAACTTCGACCTCCACAAAATTTCCGAGACGTTTGACGCGATCAATGTGAAACTTGGCATTTTGAATGAAATAGATCTCACGCTTTTTATCGACCACGGTCAGAACACCGAGTGCAATGGTAAGGAGTTTTTTAAGAGAGGTTTTTTTCTTGCAGGGGAAAAGCATGGCATCGCACTTTTTGGATTTTTTTTGATCGGCGCGCTTGTAATAGATAAGGGCGTTCTCGATATTCCCTTCGCGAAGCTTGAGCCGCCCTGAGGGAACGCGGAAATACGTATCGACTTGGTGGTCCAGGCCCTTAAAAGACGCGTCGCGGGAGAGAAGGATCTTCCGGATACGGTTCGGATCGGAACACCGCGCTTTGATCTCAACACTCGAGGAACCCATCAGGAAATCAAGAATCGCTTTTTCAGAACGGGAGTTTCAATTTATTCTTGAGACTGTTCGCGGCGTTCTTAACACCGCCGGCCACTTCCTTTGCCGTGTTTTTGACAGCGCCGGGAGAGCCTTTGAGCACACCTTCGACCTGGCCCGCGATCGCGTTCGGATCCCCCGCCGTAGTTTTTAAAGCATCTAAACTTTTTGCCGCGGCCTGGGCCGCAAGTTTCGTGGAAGTATTAAAAGCCCCCGTAAGGGTCCCTTCCAGACCTCCGATATCGAAATTTACAAGATTCGAGATTCCGGAGCTCATCATGGCCTTCAGGACGATCAAACGCACAACGCTATTGAGGTCCGTGATGTTCTCATAGCTTTGATCGAGATCGATGCGGAATTCCTTGGTCGAGGGCTGACCGCCGGAATAATCCATATAAACAACTTTGCCGATCTTAAGACGCATCATATCGATCTGAATCGGAATGGCCTTCGCCGGAGTTTTCGGCTTCTGCGGGGTCGTCTGAGCAGGAGCCTTTTGGGTTCCCTGGAGCGCTCTCAAGCGGTCCAAATTGAGTTCACCCTTTTCGTTCTTCACGACTGTGAATTGCTTCATATCGAATTCGATATTCTTTACGTGGATCTTTCCGGAGAAAATCGAGGCGCGCGCATACGCCACAAAAATTTTTGGAATATCGACAAGAGCCGTATCATGAAAGCCCGCGGGATTTTTAAGCAATAGACCTTCTATGTCCACGGCCGTATGTACAATATTAAGATCGAACTTTTGGATAGAAAGCGGCATCCCGGCCACGACACGCGCGCCGGTCTCCATCGCGGCTTTGATCACAACATTGCGTGTGAGCACCAAAACGACTAACACCACGACCAATAACACCACCAGCTTTATGAGCAGTTTCATATTTGCCTCTCAAATCGTTGAAGATCGTTAAAAACATAAAGTTATAAAAAACTGTCTACCGTGAACGTATTAATTTACCACTGATCTTTTCCCCGGAATAGCCGTTTTGACGGGTCGCCGGAAGATCGCATTTTCGATCGCGATCTCCTTACGCGAGCGGATGCGATCGAGATGATATTCGATCCTTTCCTCGGGAATATCTAATTCCCCGAGGACCAGACGGTTCAACTCATGGCTCGCTTCCCATTCCTCTGTGACCACGATATCCGCTCCCATTTCAAAAAGTTGAGGCATCTGTCCTACATAACGTGTTCGGACCGCAAGGGTCACATCTGGATTGAGGCCCTGTACTACGCGAATGATCTGTGTGATGCCAAGCGGGTCGGGAAAACTCACGATAACCGCTCGTGCGCGACTGATCCCGACCCTTTTCAGAACTTCCTGATTGGCCGCATCTCCGTAAATGGCCTTCATGTGCATCTTCTTGGCCTCGCGCATTCGGACCGGATTCATTTCAATGATCACGAACGGGACCTTCTCTTCCTGGAAGGCGATTGCCAGATCCTGGCCCGTAGGCCCGAACCCGCAGAGGATCACATGCCCCGTAAGAGAGGAAAGCGTACGATCCTGTTTGGTCCAACTTGTGGGGGGCACGCCGAAGATCATGAACCGGCTCAGGATCTTTAGGACGGACGGGATCGCCGCGAAGAGAAGTGGTGTCATCAACATGGTCATGAACGCCGTCGAAAGCAGGACCTGGTAAAGTTCGGGCGTAATATGTCCCGACCCTCGCGCCATTTCGATCAGGAGGAACGAGAACTCCCCGATCTGCGAAAGAATGATCCCGGTGATCACGGCCACGCGCGGCGGAAATCCGAAGGCCATGATCAGAAGCGTCATGATGAAGAAATTAATAAAAAGAACAAGGCTCACCACGGAGAGCACGAGAAAGATATGGCTCAGGAAGAAGTGGATGTCGAATAAAAGTCCGATCGAAACAAAGAAAATGCTCACAAAAAGATGGCGGAACGGAATAATGTCACCGATCAGTTGGTGCGAAAATCCGGTGTTCGCGAACATGAATCCTGC
Organism: Candidatus Omnitrophota bacterium; assembly: GCA_043808175.1. Lineage (GTDB taxonomy): Bacteria > Omnitrophota > Omnitrophia > Omnitrophales > Aquincolibacteriaceae > Aquincolibacterium. The sequence continues at coordinate 29,158 of JAZDFE010000020.1, forward strand.
CAGGAGCGCGCCGATGGCCATGGAAAGTCCGAGGGCGCCACTCCCCCAAGCCATGCCCAGGCATACCACGACCGAAAAGAGAAAAAAGATCTCGCGGTTCCGGATCGCGGCTACGCGGTAAAGAAGCCTCGGAAGGAGAAAACGCGAAAAAACGAAAGCACCGGCCAGGAGCAGAATTGTTTTAAGGAATGCGAGTCCGAGCGCCGACCCCACCGAGCTCATGGACTGTCCGAAGGCCGAGAGGAAGATCATGAGCGGCACGACCGCGAGATCCTGAAAGATCAAGATCGAGATCGCGATACGGCCATGCGGTGAATCGATCTCGCCGCGATCCATCAGGTATTTCAACACGATTGCCGTCGAGCTGAGCGCGATGACCGAACCCAGAAAAAATCCTTCGTAAAAGGTCCAGCCGCGCCACCAGCCGAAGGCCATCGAAACGCCGATCGAAATGAGGATCTGCGACGTCCCGCCGATCACCGCGATATTTTGCATCCCGCGCAAACGCTCGACCGAGAACTCCAGCCCGATCGTCAGCATTAGAAGCACGACCCCGAGTTCCGCGAGCATCCGGATATGTTCATTATCGGAAAGAATGCCGAGGCCTTGGGGTCCGATGATGACGCCCGTTAAAAGGAATCCGAGGATCGCCGGGAGACGGAATTTTTCGAAGATCACGGCAACCACCGTGGCCATCAGAAGCACCAGGAGAATCTCGGTCAAAAATGATGGAGTTGCCATGATCTTCCTTTGGTTAAAAGATAAATCGCGAACGAACGCAAGTAGTATACAAAATCACAGGGGCAAGAATCCAGAGATATGCGTCTAACAAGAGAAAGAACTTTGCCGTACGCAAAGCGCC